>NC_015275.1:2545000-3145000 GCF_000178835.2 Cellulosilyticum lentocellum DSM 5427 | reverse complement strand
GCAAAAAGAGGTAGATTTCATACACCACATGGTGTTATTGAGACCCCAGTGTTTATGAATGTTGCCACAGTAGCCGCTATTAAAGGAGCCTTATCTACAGAAGATTTAGAGACAATAGATACCCAGGTTGTATTATCCAATACGTATCATTTACATCTTAGACCAGGAGATAAGCTGATTAAAGAATTAGGCGGTCTTCATAAGTTTATGGTATGTAATAAACCCATTTTAACGGATTCAGGTGGATTTCAAGTATTTTCACTTGCTGCCATGCGTAAAATCAAAGAAGAAGGCGTATACTTTTCTTCACATATAGATGGTCGTAAAATTTTTATGGGACCAGAAGAAAGTATGCAAATTCAATCTAATCTTGGCTCAACTATAGCCATGGCATTTGATGAATGTCCACCAGCCCTTGCAGATCGTGCTTATATTATGCCTTCTGTAGAACGTACTACCAGATGGCTTAAACGCTGTATGGATGAGATGAATCGTTTAAATAGCCTAGAAGATACTGTGAATAAACAGCAAATGTTATTTGGTATTAACCAAGGTGGTATTTTGCCAGATGTACGTATTGAACATGCAAAGATTATTAGTGAGTTTGACCTTCCAGGTTATGCTGTAGGTGGACTAGCTGTAGGAGAATCTCATGAGGATATGTATCATGTGTTAGAAGCTGTTGTACCATACTTACCACAAAATAAGCCAACTTATTTAATGGGGGTAGGAACACCAGAGAATATCCTAGAAGCTGTTGATAGAGGAATTGACTTCTTCGACTGTGTATTGCCAGCTAGAAATGGTCGTCATGGACATGTTTATACCAATGAAGGTAAATTAAATTTATTTAATCAAAAACATGAAAAAGATATGGGGCCTATTGCAGCAGATTGTAAGTGTCCAACTTGTCAGAAATATAGTAGAGCTTACATTAGACATTTATTAAAAGCGAAAGAAATGTTAGGCATGCGCTTATGTGTGATGCATAATCTGCATTATTTTAACAACCTTATGACTGAGATTCGTGACGCATTAGACAAAGGCGAATTTGCAGCTTACAAGAAAATGCGTTTAGAAGGCTATAAAAATAATAAATAAATGGAGGAAGACAAATGAACACAGTATTATTAACAACAACTGCAGGTGCTGGTGGTGGATTAATGAGTATGCTATTAATTTACGCCGTTATTATTGGTGTAATGTGGTTTATCTTAATTAGACCACAAAAGAAACAACAAAAACAAGTTGAAGAAATGCAAAATAGTGTAAAGATTGGCGATACTATTCTTCTTAACTCTGGACTATATGGTAAAGTTGTAGACATTATCAATGATACTTTTATTGTTGAATTTGGTCTTAACAAAAGTGTACGTATTCCAGTGGTAAGATCAACTGTTGCACGTGTTGCAGAGCCAAACTTAACAGTAGGTAAAAAAGCTGATTTAGTTGACGATGACGGTACAGAATATGAATATGTAGAAGTAGAAGTAGAAGTAGATGAAAACGGCAACGAAATTGGTGAAGTAAAAAAATAATAAAGTAAGCTAGAGGCGTATAAACCATGTTTATACGCCTTTTATAGTAAACGCACTTGACTTTTAAATCTTACAGATGTAATATTTGATAAAAGATTAATTTGAATAAAATTAATATTCGATAGTTAATCTTTTTTTGCATTTAAGTCTTACAAATGTAAGACTTAAATGCGCACTGTAATAAGGGATAAAAAATATATATACGTGGTCAGGTGAAGAAAAGATGAAAAACAAATGGGTTAGCTTATTGGGTATTTTAGGAATCCTACTGCTAGGAGGTTGTGCTGAAAGAAGACCTCCCTCAGGTGAAATAGTAAGTGAAACATTAACTGGGCGAGAGGTAGAAGTGGTGGAATATGATGATACAGTAGAACAAGAAAATTATAACCTCATAATAGAACCGGAAGAAAAGCAAAAAATAGAAAAAGAAGCAGTGCAGGTGGCTTTACTTTATAAAACTATTTATAAGGCAGCTGATAAGGGAGAGTCATATAATGTAGTGATTTCAGAAGAAATCGTTGAAGAAATTAAAGAATGTCTAGCTAGAAAGAATAAGGTTGTTATAGATGATGCTGGGCATTTTAATATGGCAAATAGTAAGCTTGCTCAAGTATTTTGTGAAGCAGCACTTTCAGGAGAGGAGGCTGAGGTAACCATTTATGAACTTCATAGAAATGGTGGATATTCAAGATTAGATTTTCATGTAAAAAATAAACAAATGGATTTAATGGTAGTAAGTGTTGAGTGGAACGAATCTATAGAACCTCAGGTAACTTATATGGAAAAATATCAGTTGAAGAACTGGAAGTATACAGACAAAGGATATTTGATTTATGAAAGATATTTTTCACCGTTTATAGAATGTAGTGGCTATAATATTCTTCGAGTTAGACCACTAAAAGAAGAATACCTAGAGCTTACTAATGCGTATATAAGGCCTATTGGATATCAAGGTAATAATTTGTTTTTAGCGAATTGGAACAAAGAGGATATGACACCCATTGCTTTTAATGATGTATTTGAGTATTTTTACTATTTAAGAAAGGGAGAATCTATATATGTAGAGCGTTACAAGAAGGGTATCCCTGAGCTAGAATTTGAAACTATTTTATGTACTTATCTTCCTATTACGGGAGAAGAGGTAAAAAAATTCGCTTATTATGATCAGCAGACAAAATATTATAAGTGGCAAGTATTAGGTTGTGCAAATTATACGGCTACGCCAAAAGGTTACCCTGTTCCAGAGGTAATTGACTGTATAAGAAACAAGGATGGAAGTATAACATTAACGGTAGATGCTTTATGGGAAGAATATGGTACAGATTGTGCATTTACACATGAAGTGACTATTGTGCCTCAATCTGATGGTAACTTTTGTTATATAGGAAATAGCATACAACCAAAAGGAAATCAAATCATTCCAGTTTATAGAAATAGGATAAAAATAGATTAAATTAAAGAAGGTGAGATTTTGAAAAGATTAAAACGAATGATTATACTATTAGTATGCTTAACGGGTTGCAGTGGGTTAAGCCTACAGGAAAATGAAGCAATCTTAGAGGAACAATATACTGAAGAAATACAGCCAGAATATGTAAAGCTTCCTATGAGTGAAGAGGAGAAAAGGATTTGCAGTGAAGAGGTACTTGAAATAGCTAACCTTTATCGGGTGTTTTACCGGTCTAATCCTTTTATTAGTGAAGAGCAAATTAAAGAGATTGTGGAAATAGTTGGAGAGGCAGGAATCCCTGTTACAGATAGTGATAATAAGGTAAATATGAAAAATCCTCAGATTATAGAATCTTTTTGTAAAGAGGTAGAGGCAGGAGAAGATACTAAGGCTACTTTGTATAGGGTAACAATTGATGGTGGTATCGTGAGATTAGATTTTAATAAGGAAGAAGACAGTATGAGTGTGATGCAAACGGTTGTAAGTTGGAATGAGTCTAAGGAACCAGAAATCACTTATATGGAAAAATTTATAATCTATCAATGGCAATATACAAGGAAAGGATATTTGCTTTATAAACGCTCATATGAGTCTCTTGCACCTTTTGGCATGGATTATAATGATGGTTATGAAGCTATTAGAGTCATACCATTAAGGGATGAATATCGCCAGTTATGTAAAAAGTATATTGAGTCTATAGGATATGAAAATAATAATTTGTTTTTAACGAACTGGAATGAAAATGATTTAGGAGGACTCCAATTCAATGATTTATTTGAGAAGCTTTATTACTTAAAAACGGGTCATTGGATTAAGCTAGAAGATTATACTAAAGGGATAGAAACCGAAGTTTTTGAGGAACTTATCATGACTTATTTTGATATTTCAAAGGCAGAGATCAGAAGAAATGCCCTCTATGATGAGGTGCTTAAAAAGTATATTTGGTATAGTCGCTCTGCTGGTGAATATACTTTTCAAACACCACCACTACCAGAGGTTATAGATTGCATCAAGCATCAGGATGGGACTTTAACATTAGTAGTAGATGCCATTTGGCCACAACATAGTACAGATAGTGCCTTTACTCATGAAGTAACCATTAGATTGAAGGAGCAAGGTAGATTCGTTTATGTATCTAATAGTTTAAAAGCTTCAGAAGAAGATATTTATCCAGCTTACATACCTAGAACAAAGGAAGATAGTACCATTATCTACAAAAACGAATAAATGGAGGTTAAGAGGCTTCATATAAGCCTTTTTCCTTTAAAATAGAAATGGCAATGTCGGCAGCACGGGCTCCATCAGCATACTCTTTACTTGCTATATGGGTGGCAAAGATATAAGCTTTGCCACTTTTTTCTATGTACCCCATAAACCAACCACTTATATCCTTATCATTAACACGTCCAGTTCCCGTTTTACCTGAAAGAATATAAGTGGAAGACTCAGAAATTTTAATGGCTTGTTTTAAAGTAAGAATGTCTTTGGGATTAAAAGCTAAATCCTGCTTATAAAAAGCAGTTAGAAGCTGAACTTGTTCCAAAGGAGAAATTTTGAGGGAAGAATTTAACCAAAAGGTATCCATTCCACCCGATAAATCTTCATTACCATAGTGTAGCTTTTTAAGATAAGTAGCAAGTTTTGATGCACCTAGGGCTGTATCTAAGTCTTGAAAATACCAATTAACTGAATAATTCATAGCAGAAATTAGTGTCTGGTCTTGGTTCCAAGTTTCAAAAGGATAAATAGTGCCATCCCAAATACGTTTTGAATGTTCAGGAGTTATAGTATTGGCATCTAAAGCAAAGAGAGCGCTATAGAGCTTATACGTAGAATTGGGAGAAGTTCTTTCTAAAGCATGGGTTTTGTTGTAAATAGAATAAGTATCCTCTTCAAGGTCATATAGAACAAAAGTACCTATATAATCACCAAAAAAAGCATGTAAATCTTCTTCCTTAACATTGCTTGAACCAAAGTTAAAAGCTACCTTATTAGAAATAGGTCTGGCAATAAGTGGAAGTGTTTGTAGGGTAATCAAAACAACTAAGCCAAAAATAAAATAACTTTTTACCTTAAGTTTTTTTGAGGGTGATTGATAATGGGTAATATGAATAATTCGCTTTTTAAGTAAGTCTTTGCCTTGGCTCAGATTAGTTCTAGGTGCCAATGGATAGGAATGAGCTTGATCGGCAAAGTGAATCAGGGTATAGCCGTAGTCAGCATATTGATCTTCTTCTAAGCCATTGAGTACAGAAGAGTCACAGACTAATTCACGGTCTAGCTTCATTTCTTTTAAGGCGTAAAGAATCAAGGGATGAAACCAATAAATTATGGTTAAAGCTGATATGATGTAATTTATTAAGATATCCTTATGTTTATAGTGTTGTAATTCATGAAGAAAAATGTAACGTACTTCTTGTATTGAGTAAGATTGAGTAAGACTATGGGGTAAAATGATTTTAGGTTTTAGTAATCCTATTAAAATTGGACTTTTAATAGAACTACTTAATCTAAGATCAATGAATGACGTGATTCCTAATTCCTGTTTACAAGTAGCCAATAAAGAAATAAGAGCGGAATCTGTGACGGGTTTTAAATACTTTTGTTTTTGATAAAAACGCTTATGATAGCATATAGCAATTAAAACAAGAAGTAAAATACCTGAGAGCCATATAACTTCAAAGCTAGTGATCAAAAGGTCGGGTAGCTGCTTGTCTGTAGAAATAGAAAAATCTTGTAATAAGCGTTGATTAATTATAGATAAGGTTTGCTTAGAATAATTTCCATACTCAGAGTATGTTGTAGAATCGCTAAAACTAAAAGGTAATAAGGTTCGTATATTCCAGTAAAAGAAGGTGTTCGGAATAAAGGGCACTAGTAAAGTAAAACAAAGGATAAAATCTAGATAATATTGAAATGTTGTAGAAAGCTGATTTTTAAAGAGGTATTTAACTAATAAAATACCTCCTATAAAAAAAGAAAGTAAAAAGCAGCAAACTAAAAAGTGAATAGAAAAAGGTAAGTACATTTTCTAATCTCCTTTCTCTTTTCTTGTATTTAAAATCTGTTTTAATGTGTGAATTTCTTCTTGAGAAAGTTTATCATTTTCTAAAAAGTTAAGAACCATCGCATTTAAAGCACCGTTATAAAAACGATTGAGGAAAGAAGTGCTTTCCTTATTTAAATAATCTTCTTGTCTAACTAAGGGAGTATAAACAAATACACGACTATTTTTTTCGTAAGTTAATACTTTTTTCTTAACTAAACGAAGAAGCATGGTTTGAATGGTCTTAGGACTCCATGATGTAGTGGATGAAAGTTTATCAATAACATCATTGGTACTAATAGGTGCATAGTTCCAAATGACTTTCATAACTTCATATTCGGCTTCAGAAATTTGGGGTATTGAATTCAAAAATAATAACCTCCTTAATCTTACATATGTAATAGATAAATAAATTATAGGCTTACTTTTTCTACTATGTCAATCATTAGGAATGAAATGAATGGTTTAAATGCAGTGATATTAAAATTTTGAAAAATGTAAAATATGTGTCATTTACGATATAAAAGTCAGAGTAAGCCTATAAAAAATGATAGTAGCTTAAACAGGGTAAAAGAAGAATAGAATAATCCATAAAGTAAATAAGGATATGGTGGATTTGTGTTTATAAATTTCAAGAGTAAGATTAATCATATTAAGATACAATATATAGATAAAAACAAACAAAAAAATGAGACTTATACAGTAAAAAATTGGATAAAATAAATAAAAATATTCATTTTCAATTCATATTTTATTAATAAAGGTAGTGTAATATAAGTATCAAGCAAGGGAATTAATCTTTTGCTTACAAAATCTCCCCATAATATATCTATTTTCCTGTTTATAAAATATGAACGGAACGAGAGAGGAAGCCAATCCCCAATGGCTTCCTCTCTTTACTTTTTATTGATAGTCAATGATTTGGGGGAAATAAGAATAATCAAAATAATTGATAAATTACATACAAATACTATTTATTCTTAACAAATTCCCAACAAGGAATTTTAAATATTAACCATGATAATCAATGAGTTAGAAGACTACATATTTTTTGTAAGAATATAAAAAAGTTGTCCATAAAAGACAACTACTGAATTTTATTGGGTGCTTTAGCGTAACAAAACCCCTAGTTCTACTAGGGGTAAATAAAAATACTTTAGTATATAAAACCTCCTATTATAATAGAATGTGGGTTTGAACATCCCCATTGATATCTATAGTTATTATAGTAATCCATATACTCATCAATCATAATAGTAAACAGTCGCATGTGTACTTCATCGAAAAATACTAACGTTTTTTGATGAAAAAATTAGAAAGTTGTAAACTTAAGGACAAGGAAAGAATACTATATAGTACAAATATATAATAAGAAAGGGGTTTTATCAATGAAAAAAGACGACTGTTATGACGATTATGCTTACGAGGGGAGAAATTGCTGTTATAAAGTAAAAGATGTTGATATTCGACTTACTAGATTAGAACAGCAACAAAAGCAATTCCAAGCTCAAGTTCAAGCTCAGTTACAAAAAATGGAACAAAAGCAAGAACAATTCCAAGCTCAACTTCAAACCCAAGCTCAACTCCAAGCTCAGCTTCAAGCCCAATTACAGGCAGTTGAACAGAATCAAGCCCAACTTCAAGCCCAACTCAATGCCCAAGCACAAGTCCAAGCCCAGCTTCAAGCCCAACTCAATGCTCAAGCTCAAGTTCAAGCCCAGCTTCAAGCCCAACTCAATGCTCAAGCTCAAGTTCAAGCCCAGCTTCAAGCCCAACTCAATGCTCAAGCTCAAGTTCAAGCCCAGCTTCAAGCTCAACTTAATGCTCAAGCACAAGCGCAAGTTCAGGGGCAAGCAGCTTCACAAAATGATTCAGAGACAAATAGTATAGATACACCTAATACTAGCACTATAGATAATAGGTTTGTAATTCGTATTAATGTTGGTGGTTCAACTTCCACTGCAGACCCTGATAATGATATAGTTCCTGTTCAAGTAGGGGTACCGGTTCAAGTATCAGATGCTAGTGGTGGAACAGGTGGTACAGCTCAACAAGGTCAAGGTCAGGGGCAAGGGCAAGGACAAGGACAAGATCAAAGTATACTCTAATAAAATTTAATATTCTGTAGGCAATGATATAAATATAAGAAGAGATATACAGGAAATGAAAGATTTTCTCTTGAATTTACTCCTAGGTAAACCGTTAGATTTACCGTTTTCTAACCTGATAGCAGATGAGAAGGTGGACAATGCCCACCCTGTATTTCCACATCTCTGGAAAACTATTGTATTATTTCCCTTACACGGAATGGGAGGTTTGGTCAGTAGGCTTATCAGATAATTGTAGGTAGAGTATAGAGATTGGATAAGGCTGATGTACAGTTTTGGATAACGCACGTCGTAGAAGGTCATTTTATCAGGCAAAGTAAAAGAAAACTCGTAAGTTTTTGATTACCAATGACTTACGAGTTTTTGCTGTTTATACAGTAGGACAATAAATTTTATGTTGAAAGTTGATGAATTATCCATGCTATATGCTTAAATATTAATGATCCCAATAAGAGATTTATTAAATAGATTGAGGATTTAATAAATGTTGGCATAAATTAGTAACTAATATAAACATTACATTACTAATACATATCCTAAGATCAAGTTTATGCATTAAAAGGTAAGATGTTTCTAAATAAAAAAAGCCCCTAAATATAGGGGGTAAGATAGAAAAGGAGTGTCTTATATATTATATGCATTAATCTATTACATGATTCGACTTGTAATAAAGATTGTTAAATTAATCTAAATTGCAATAACAAATTGAACTAACTGTGCTCTTTTATTTCACCACTAAAATTATACGGCATAAATAATATCAGTTCATCTTCGAATAGTTCCTTGGGAGTATGATAATTGAGGAGTTTTCTTGGGAGGGTGTTACACCAGCTCTCAATGAAAGCAATATCATCCGCACTATATCCATTTATAGCTACCCCTTTTGGAAGAAAACGCCTTAACATCCCGTTATGCCTTTCATTAGTACCTCGTTCACATGATGCATAGGGATGGGTAAAGTATACCTTTACAGAAGCTTCTTGTTCTATTTTAAATAGTTGAGCAAACTCCTGACCGTTATCACTGGTAATACTTTTAAAGACTTGATTAAACTGTTTACCATAGTACTCTTTGAGGTTAGATAGTTCTTTTAAAACGGTATGAGATGTCTTAGACTCAATTTTACGAACGATATAATGCCTTGTTTTTCGTTCAGCCAAAGTAAGGAGAACACTATCATTTTTATCCTTAGTACCGATGACAGTATCTATTTCCCAGTGGCCAAATTCTTCTCTAGTGTCAATACTAGCTGGTCTTTCTTTGATGCTTATACCCAGAATACGTCTATTCGTACGAACTCGCTTAGGTTTGGTATTTCTCCTGAGTTTCATAGGTAAATTCACGTTACAGATTTCCAGCAAACCTAGATCAATGTAATTATAGAGCGCCTTTGTACAAACCATTTCACAACGAGTGAAAAGTTGATTAAGGATAGCATATCCAACGCAGGCATCTATAGACCATTTATTCAATTTCATTGTTGTGCACACGTAGGATACGAAATCATTACAAGATAGGCGTTTGAATTTGGGACAGCAATGTGTACGATGTTGAAGGTAAATGCGCTCACCTGCATCTGCGAGATAAAGTTGTACTTTACGACCTTGTTTAATTTGTGTAACAGTGCATCTTGCGATTTCATTGCGAATTGTATTAGAGGCGCGGCCTAACTCTTTGGCAATTTTGTATGGCGAAAAGTCATCTTTTAGTCGAATCTGGATTGTCATACGTTCTTCGAAGTTTAGATGTTTATGTCTACGTGGATTTGTAGTATTAATAGGGTAGTCCATAGTGATTATCTTTTCATGTTTGATTGTGTTGTGGTGATTCAATCTTAACACAGGATAAAGCCTACGGATTTTTTATTTAGTTCAATTTCATTTTACAATTAAGGGTAATTAATATTTGATAAGTTTCTATTTAAAATAATTCAGGTGTACTTAAATAAAAGAATAGTTTTAGATAAGATTGAGCTATAGCTTGACCTTTATTTTTTGAGTAAAGACTTGTTAAAAATAGATTAAGTAGTGACATAAATACATACTATTTCATGTTTTGGAAATAATGAGGGGTAGAAAGGATGATTATTATGGATAATACAGATACTATAAAGCTACTTCAAGAATGTGATGCTGGTACTAAGATGGCAGTCTCTTCCATTGATGAGGTGTTAGAAAAAGTTTGCAATATCGATATGAAACAATTGCTACAGGAAAGTAAAAGTCACCATGAAAAACTAGGAAATGAAATACATTCTTTATTGAATAGCTATAAGAGTGAGGAAAAAGAGCCAAATCCTATTGCAAAAAGTATGTCATGGATGAAAACTAATATGAAAATGACTATGGATTACAGTGATGAAACGGTAGCAGATATTATTACAGATGGTTGTAATATGGGGATTAAATCGCTAAATAAATATCTTAACCAGTACAAAATGGCTAATAATTCATCCAAGGAGATTTGTATAAGACTAGCTTCTATTGAAGAACAATTAGGCAAAGAACTTCGTAAATACTTATAAAATAAGATGATTAAAGGGCCTGCAGTAAATTACAATTAGAAAAGGAGTATACCGATGAAAAGAAAAATGGGTGTTTTATTTACTATTATTATGTTAGTTATAGCTATTCAAGGTAGTGCATGGGCGAAAAGAGGTAACAATATTGTAGAAATAGCTTCTTCAGATAAACAATTTAGCACGCTAGTTACGGCATTACAAACAGCAGGATTAATAGAAACGCTTGAAGGATCAGGTCCATTTACTGTATTTGCACCAACTAATGATGCTTTTAATAAGTTACCTGCAGGAACTGTAGAAAATTTATTAAAGCCCGAAAATAAGCAAATGCTAGTAGATATTTTAACTTATCATGTAAAATCAGGTAAGTTAGATAGCAGGGAGATAGAAAAATTAAATGGACAAGATATTCAAATGCTAAATGGTAAACCAGCTAAGATAGAAGTAAAAGATGGTAAAATCTATATAGATAATGCACAAATTATCCAAACAGACATTATAGCTAGTAACGGTATTATTCATGTAATAGATGCTGTCATACTACCCAAGGAATAATTGTCTTATAAATTTACTTAGATAGAAAAGTAAACAAAGATGTGCAAATAAAAAGATAGTTTGTTTAAAATGTAGATCATAAGGCTACACCCTTTTATGCGTAGAAATTTAAAGCAATGGCAGATAGATACATTAGTAAAATAGTGTTTAATTAAGAAAAAGTTGAATGCTTAGAAATAATGAGATAGAATCAATAGAAAAATAATGTATGGGGGAATTTTTATGAAAAAGATATTAGTTCTAGCATTGGCTTGTATGTGCCTAGTTGGTTGCTCTAATAATGCAGATAAAGAAAAAGTTAAGTAACTAGAAGCAGAATTAGAGGTTTATAAAGTAGGTAATAATATAAGTAGCAACGAGAGGGCAGATATAAAAACCTTATATAGAACAGCTACTACAAATATTGCAATATTACAAACTGCTCTAGAGGAAGCCAATCCCCAATGGCTTCCTCGCTTTATTTTTATTGATAGTCAAAGGGGTGAATAAAATAGGAATTATCGAGAGAATTAATAAATTAGAAGTAAATGTCAATTTAACCATTTATGCAATAAAAAGTAGTTTTAGATAGGATTGGGTGAAATCTTGGTCCTATTTTTATTTCATAGAATGACAAAATATAATATAACTAAAGTGATATACTATATAAGCAGTTTAGACAATAAGAATAGATATTTTACAGAATGATAAATTTGAATTTGACAAGGGGTGAAACAGAATGAGTAAATACAATTCTTTATGGGAATATGTTCAAAAAAATGGAAATAAATCATTTAAATTAACTTTTGATGAAATTAAGGGTATTGCTGGAATACCAATAGACCATTCCTTCTTAAATTATAAGAAAGAATTAACGGAATACGGTTATCAAGTAGGAAAAATATCTATGAAAGAGCAGACTGTCGTTTTTAATAAAATTGACTAATAAATTTAAACTTACTATAATAAATAGTTATTCAAAGGAGAGCAGAAAGCAAGATTTACAAGATGATGGAGATTTGAAGATGAATTAGATGAAATAAGTGGTCAAGTTATATAGGGGATTGAATAATCCCCTGAAAAAGACTAGCGAAATTTTTCTATTAGCAAGATAAGCCAAGCGAACATAATTATCACCACCTTTGGTGTTAGTATGTGCTTTAATTAAAAATTAAGCCAAAAAAAATGTAAATTAAAGGTATTTAGATGATTGATTAAATATGGATTGTAAAAGTACTAGAGTTTATTGCATAGGGAGAGCTATGTTATAGGGGGTTTATAGACAGAGCGTGAAAGAAATAGGATACAATATAGTAATGAAGCTTTCATATATAAAATAAAAAAATAGATTTAGATAGGAATACGTGGTAATGCCTAGCCTTATTTTATATAATGAGAAAATAGATGTTTTATTGATTGAAAAACTCAAATTTTGTGGAGGGATTATGAGAATAGGGGAAGTTGGATTATTAACAAATGATGTTATAAGATTAGCGAATTTTTATAAATTATTGCTTGGGATAGATAATGGTAGTGATAATGATGTGCATCAAACAATTTTAGCAGAAGAAACTATGTTGACAGTGTATAATGACGGTTCTGTAAAAAACAATGCAAATCAGAATATGTGTATTGCATTTACTGTAAAGGATATTGATGTAGAATATGAAAGAATTGTAAATATGGGAATTGAAATTATTGAAAAACCCATCATTCGTCCATGGGGAGCAAAAAATATGAGTTTTTATGATCCAGATAGAAATGTAGTCTATTTGAGAAGTTTTCGGGGAGAACAAATAGTTACTATAGATAGCTAATTTATCTTGTTTAGTCTCTATAATTTAAAAGAATAGTTTTAGATAAGACCAAATATAATTTTGGTCTTATTTTTGTATCATAAGTGAAATGGATATTAGGGTTAGTTAGTGTATCAAACTGTTGGAGAGAAAAGAGTAAGGTGAATATATGCACTGATGATATATTAATAGAATCACTAAAAGCAAGAGAGTATCTCAAATAAAGAAAATGGAGATTTATAGAGATATATACTACTTCATCAGCCCTAAATGCAAGTGAATTAGGCTTTTTTGGTCGTTGGCCATTTGAAATACATTGAAATAAAAGAGAAGTGGTTTTTTGTGGGGGAGTATATATGATATTAGCTAGATAATAAATAAGTTACTAGATAAGTTGTGAACAATATAAGAATTATAAAGATGAAGTACATAAATAAGAACTCGTGTTTTCTCCAAAAATACATAACATACTTCCTTTCTAGTTTATTTGATAATTAATATTATATAACAAAAACTATTAAATTCAATATTAAAAATTATCAAATAAAATATAAAAAGTAAGAAATTTTTGTCGGATTTATAAAGGGTTTTGATATGAAAGAGATACTTATATAAAATAATAGATTTAAATTACTATAAAAAAAAGCACTAGTTAAGGAACTAGTGCCTACATCAGAGATTTGATGAAAAAAACATGTATGTTCTGTGATACAATAAATATAACATAAAGGAAAATGAAAATCAATATCAAAAACTAATTTTAATAAAATATTTTTTAATAAAATAACGACTTGCATAGGCTATATGCTATATAGAGTATTAGTTTCAAGTGTGAGCGAACAGTTTACGAACAAATGTATTTTATTTTATTTCTAAGACATAATAGTAGTGTTGAATTTTAATTGAAGGAGCAAAATAAAAAGTTTCTAAATGTGTGACATAATAATAAGTAAAAGGAAGTAATGAGAGAGAAAACTCTAAGTATTCTTTTTATTATGCTACTCAGGTATAGGAAAGGTGATGATCGTTATGAGTATGAATCCGTTTTTAGAAAGACCAATGAAGCTAGAAGATTCATTTAAAGATTGGAAAAGTATTTATCCTAAGCCATATAATAAAAATGAAGTGGATCCCTATACTAAAACACGTATTATCTTAATGAATGGTACAGAATATGAAGCAGTATGGTTTTCGCATCAATTTTCACGTCATTGTCCAGATAATGATTTACGTAGAGCAGTAGCTATTACCAGGAGAATCGAACAACAACAACAAAAGGTTATTTCAGTTTTAAAACCAGTAGATGAAACAATACTTGAAACGACTATTAGTTATGAACAATTAGCAGTAGACCTAACCTCTGAACTAGCTAAAAGAGAGCCAAATAAAGAGGTAAAGATGGCACTTGACTTTGCATTATTAGAGGATTTTGACCATTTATATAGATATTCTGATTTACTTGAAATGGAGCAGGGTATACATGCAGAGCGTTTAGTTGGACATTATACAGAGATTATGCCAGGAAGGCCAACTATTTCTGAACACCGTTTTCCAGCTGATAATATAAAGAAGTATGTAGATTTTACAACTGCAGACCCTATTACTAAGCTTAATGTTGCCATTATTACTGCTGCAGAGCAACAAACAATGAATTATTATATGAATATAGCAGGTTTTTATCAATCTGATTTAGGAAGAAGTTTATACCAAGAGATTGGGCTTATTGAGGAACAGCATGTTACTCAATATGGTAGCTTATTAGACACACGGTTAACATGGCTTGAGAATTTATTGCTTCATGAATATACAGAGTGCTATTTATACTACTCTTGCTATGAAGATGAAACAGATGCTCATATTAAACAAATTTGGGAACAACATTTCCACGAAGAAATTGCACATCTTCATCAGGCAGCAGATCTTTTAAAACAATATGAAAAGAAAGAATGGCAACAAGTTATTTCGAACGGATGCTTCCCAAGATTATTAACATTAGGGCCAAATAAGGAATATGTAAGAGATATTATCAAAGCAACTGTTCAATTAACTTCGATAAAGGAAGATTATGTAGATATTGGAAAAGTGCCTCAAGGTGCAGATTTCTTTCTATTTCAAGAAAGTCTTAATCATGATGTCCATGTAGTACCAAGCCATAAGGTTATTGTAGAAAAGATTAATAAAGATGCACAAGATTATAGATATGAAATAGATGAACATCCTATTAGTTCATTAAGAGATAAAACTAGTGACAATACATGGATAGGAAGAGAACCTATTGAGTAAGTATAGGAATAATGTTATAAAAAGCATAGATTTTTATTTTTAAGCAATTACCTATGTCTTCTACTCCTTACTTTTATAAGTTTTTTAAAGTTTTTATATAATAGTCATAAAATAATGTAAAAAATATTATTTATAAATAAAATATATTGAAAGTATACTCTTATTATAATATAATAAGCTAATATATTAAACGAAGGCGTTTAAACAAAGTAAAATTGTTTAAACGCCTATTTTTATTGGGGTGATTTGAAAATGAATAGTAAAATGAGCAGTATAACATCTGTTTTAATGATTATCGTGATAGGGGTAGGAAGTAGCTTTTTTCCTATTCAGAAAAATATAATCGTTTGGCTGATAGGGATGGTTTCAGTAATAGGACTGGAAATGTACAGAGGGCATAAAATAGTCAAAGAAAAAGCAAGATTAGTAAATGAGCTAATGGAAAAGCAGAAAGACTACAAAAAACTCGGTTATGAAATGAGTGTAGCTTCTAGTCAAGTAGCGGCTGTATCAGAAGATCTATATGTTACATTAGAAGAAAATACAGTTTTTACCGAACAACTTTATGCAGAAGCACAAGAAATGGCAGTATTAAATAGTCAAGTAAATGCAACTCTAGAGGATACAGTAGAAGCTGTTAACGAAGTACACGAAGTGCAAGAGCATGTAGGTACAACAACGAGTAGGCTAACAGAAATTAGCCAGCATTCTCAAAAAACGATTAATAAGAGCTTAGCAGAAGTAATGGATATTTTAAATAATATTAAGGAAATAGAAATGACTTCACAAACAACAATAGCGTATATGTCAGAGCTGAATGGAACTTCTAATCAAATTGTAGATATTTTAAATACCGTACGGGATATTTCATCTCAGACGCACTTGCTTGCGCTTAATGCATCTATTGAGTCAGCTAGGGCGGGTGAAGCTGGTAGAGGTTTTGCAGTTGTAGCTGATGAAATTAGAAAACTTGCGACTAATACAGCTAATGCTGTAACAGAAGTAAATACTCTTATTGATAATATTCAAGGGGCCTTAAAGAATGTGAATACTCATTTAGAGTCTAGTAATAAGCAAATAGAAGAAGGGGTTAAGAAGTCTATGCGAGTAGAAAAAGGCTTAGAAAAAATCCAAACTTCTTTTGAAGAGGTTACTGACTTGGTAGGAGATATGTCTCAGCTTTCAGATAAAGAAGTCACACTAGCCAGTAGTGTACAACTTTGTATGGGAACTATGGAAAATAACGCACTTCAAACAGCAGATAGCGTACAAAGCGTGTATAGCTCTATTGAAAAACAGAAAGATAGTTTAGGCAATTTAGTACGTATGGGTGAATTACTTAATAATTCTTCAAAGGACTTAACAGAGCTTATAGAAGAATATAAGCTTGATGATTTATCAGAATTTAATACGGATACTTTAGTGGGATATATGAGTCACTTTGAAGAGATGGTTAAAAATTTCACTAAGGATAAAACTTTTATTGAGTTAGACCAAGGGACTCATCGTCTGGCATTAGAAAAAATGCTTAAAGAAAATGATTTTATAGAAGCAGCGTGGACTAATGGACATAAAGGTCGTTTTGTAGTATCTATTCCACCAGCAGGTATTGCTAATGGTAATGTAAGAGAGTGGTTTAAAGAAGCTATAGCTGGGCATGTATATAGTTCTAAGCCTTATATATCTTCTATCACGAAGACACCTTGTGTGACCTTTTCAGCACCTATCAAACAGAAGGATGGTACTATTAGAGGGGTTATAGGAGTAGATATTAAATTGAAAGCTGAAACAGTGCAATAATCGTTAATGGAGGTTTCTATAAATAGCATTACAAATAGGCGTAAGCTTACTAGCTTACGCCTATTTGTATAAGGCTTGTGATTAAGAATCTCCTTTCTATCTAACTACGATGTCCATGGCATCGTCCTACAGAATACTTAAGGCATAACAGCAGGGTATAAAAGGCTAATTCAGTTAACCACTTGCCAAAGTAGGACTCATAAAAGTAATCTATATAAATAATGTTAATTAAAGCATATTACGGATTAAATCTTCTAAAGTGTCACGTTTTCTAATTTGTCTTACTTTCCCGTCTAATCCTATTAAAATCTCAGCTGGTCTAAAGCGTTGATTATAGCAAGAAGCCATGCTATAGCCATAAGCACCAGCATCCATCAGAGCAATTAAATCACCTCTAACAGTAGTGAGTGGAAGCATACGATCTTTAGCTAAAATATCACCACTTTCACAAATGTTACCTACAACAGTAAGAGGACCAAGTGGTGCTTCTTTTAGTTCTCTTGAATAAATTTCAATATCATGGTGAGAATCATACATAATAGGTCGCTGAAGAACATTAAAGCCGATGTCACAACCAACATAGTCATGGTCCGCATTCGTTTTAGTGGCAGTTACCGTTCCTACTAAAGCACAGCTTTCACAAGGAATATAACGGCCTGGTTCAATCTGAAACTGTACATTTTTGCCATATTCTTTAGCAAAAGATGAAAGTACAGGATCTAGGGCCTCACCTAAAGCTTTAATATTAAGTCTAGCTTCACCATCTTGTTTATGATAAGGGATACCAAAGCCACCACCAAGGTCGATGAATTCTAAGTCATCAAATTGCTTAGCGATGCTTAAGATAGAACCTAAGCTTTCGATATAAGGTGCGCCATCCATGAATAAAGAACCAATGTGTTGATTAATACCTGCTAAAGTCAAATTATAGGTTTCTAAAAGGCGTTTTACTTCAGGAATATATTCAGGGTTAACACCGAATTTTGTTTTCTTGCCACCAGTAACAACCTTTTCATGGTGACCAGCACCTACACCAGGATTGAAACGGATGGCAACTTTGCCACCTGGATTAAGCTGTCCATAAAGCTCTAATTGATCAAGAGAGTCAACACTTGTCATGATATTACGGTCAATAGCATATAGCATATCTTCAGCCACTACATTATTAGGAATGAAGAAAAGCTCTTCAGGAGAGAAACCACTTTCAAGGGCTAAATAAATCTCTCCAGGGCTCATAACATCAGCATGTAAGCCTTCTTCATGAACGATTTTTAAAAGATGAATATTGGTATTGGCTTTAATAGAATAATGTGGCACAAAGTTTTCGTAACTTACTAAGTGCTTCATTTCTCTGCAACGTGTTCTTAAAATATTTTCATTGTAAATATAAAGGGGACTACCATATTGCTCAATTAAATCAAAAACGTCGTTTCCCCCATAAAAGTTTGTTTCTGTGGTATAACTACCATGCAAGCTGTGCATAATATCCTCCTTAAATAAATAAATTTAGCGTTTATTAAGCTGAATCATATCTAATTCTGTTATAAAAGATTCTCTCATAAGTCTCACTAAAGAAAGGTCTTTAGAAAAAAGGCACTGAGGTGAACTAGCATTTAAATCTCCCGTTAGAACAGCTTCAGTATCAATGATCATATGAAAACCTTCTGGACTTTTTAATCGGTGATAAAGTGTAATCGAGCTAGGCAATTTAATAGCTTTATCACAGAGAATCGTGACCTTTTTTTCTGTGCTTATAGTTTTAAGCTCATCTTGTAGAAGTGCCACTACATCAGAGGCACATAAAAGGTAAAGATGAGAATGACAAAGTAAAATAGCATTTTTGAGTTTAGTAAGCACATTGTCATAGCCTTTAATGGTGATGTAAGGCTCGTTAGCTTCTAGTGGAACCGGATAATATTCTTTGATTTCTTCTAAGGTTGTATGAAACTCTCTTTCGGTAGAAAGTAATAGTTCCTCTTTAGAAATAGCCACATATTTAGTTGTCTCACCCTCAGAAGCATAACATTTCCCTTTATCTTGTAAACTATAAAGTGCAGCATAAACGTTGGAACGAGAAATGCCAGTAAGTTTTGCTACTTCATAACCAGTTAATGAGCCATGCTTGCAGAGCACAATAAAAACGTTAGCTTCAATAGGTGAAAAGCCTAATTTGTGTAAGGTATTATTAAAAAGCATTGTATCATCCTTTATAGTGGTTTTGTTTAGTACCACTATAAATGGTAACCAAAGAAAAGTCAATCTATTCTAGTGAATTAAATTAAAATGTGTATAAAGCAACATTTTCTACCATTATATGCGTTCTTTTTTAAAGAAGGGATAAAAGTCTCTTGGAACCTATCAATTGTACAAACTAAAAATATACCCTATAATAAAGTAAAGGATACAAATCAGCTACATATATTTATTTTATAATGCTGGGATGGAGAGGAGTTACAATGGACTTATTTGAATATATTAATGAAAAAAAAGGCAATGAAGATTCACCTTTAGCATCTCGTATGAGACCTACTAAGCTAAGTGAAATTGTAGGGCAGCATCATTTATTAGAAGAGGACAAACTCCTTTATCGTGCCATTAAAGCTGATAAATTGCAATCACTTATTTTTTATGGCCCACCTGGAACAGGTAAAACAACCATTGCTAAAGTTATTGCCAATACGACTAAGGCACATTTTATTGTGCTTAATGCGACGACAAGTGGAAAAGCAGAGATTATAAAAGCAGTGGAAGATGCCAAGTTACAACGTTCCATGACAGGTAAGAAAACGATTATTTTTATTGATGAGATCCATCGTTTTAATAAGGCACAGCAAGATGCGCTTTTACCTTACACAGAAGACGGTACTTTAGTATTAATTGGTGCTACTACAGAAAATCCTTATTTCGAGGTGAATAGAGCACTCATTTCTCGTTCTTTAGTATTTGAACTTAAACCCTTAGAAACAGACGATGTAAAAAAGATTATTAAAGAAGCTGTTTATAATAAAGAAAGAGGTTTAGGTGCTTATAAAGCTGATGTGACAGAAGACGCGTTAGATTATTTAGCAATGCGCACGGCAGGAGATGCAAGGAACGCTTTAAATGCTATTGAGCTAGCAGTTATGACTACTTCAAGAAGTGAAGATGGGATAATCCATATTACTATATCAGTGCTGGAAGAATGTGTACAGAAAAAAGCCCTTCATTATGATAAAAAAGGGGATAATCATTATGATGTGATTTCAGCTTTCATTAAAAGCATGAGAGGAAGTGACCCTCAGGCTACAGCTCACTATTTAGCAAGAATGATTGCAGCAGGTGAGGATCCTAAGTTTATAGCAAGACGCATTGTGATTTGTGCCAGTGAAGATGTAGGCAATGCTGATCCACAGGCTCTTACCGTAGCTACACAGGCTATGTTAGCTATAGAAAGAATTGGTATGCCAGAAGGAAGAATTATTTTAAGTCAAGCAGCTTTATATGTAGCTGCAGCCCCCAAAAGTAATGCAAGCTATATGGCTATCAATGCTGCTTTAAGTGATGTCGAACATAGAGAAATTGGCACTGTACCTAGCCATTTAAGAGATAGTCATTACAGTGGTGCTAAAGAACTTAATCATGGTCAGGATTATTTATATGCTCATGATTATCCACATCACTATGTAGAGCAGCAGTATTTACCCGATGCCCTTTTAGGAATCTCTTATTATCATCCAACCCAAGAAGGTTATGAAAAGGAAATAAAGAAGCTAATGGCAGAAAGAAAGGGCTCTATCTAGAGCCCAAGAAGCTTTTTACATCTTTAATGGATAAACAACCTATAAAAAAGAGAATAAGTGTATAAGAACCACCTAATATGAGCACTGCTAAAATGGTACTAACAGATGAAGAAAAAAGTTTAATGAGATAGAGCTTGTTAATAGTAAGGGTAATAAGGCTACAAAGAATACCTGCTAAGCTAGGACGAATAATCCAGTTTCGTATATCTACAGGTAAATCAATATTTTTTAAAACATAAGATAAAAGCATGGAGCAAACAAAACCAGATTGAATAAGCATAGCAATGACAAAACCAATAATGCCGCGTCTGGGTACCATTAGTAAAATAAGCGCAATACAAATGAGAGAGCCCATCACATTGGTTTTAAAGGTTTGTTTCTGCATGCCTAAACCGTTCATAGCGCCTGTCAGGATATTTTGAAGATAAAGGAAAGGACAAATAATAGCTAGCCACTTTAAGAGCTGACCTACTTCTTTCATACCATAGCAGGTGATAGCAATTTCATAGGGCAAGGTTAAAAACAAAGCAGTAGCACCAATACCAATTAAAGCAGAAAACTGAATGGCCTTAGACATAGTTCGCTGAAGTAGTGCTTTATTTTTCATTGCAACTGCTTCTGAGATAGCAGGTACCAAAGCTGTGGCCAGTGAGGAAGTGACCATAGAAGGAAAGAAAAGTAGAGGCAAGGCCATGCCACTAAATTGACCATATAAGCCTAAGGCAGCACTTGAACTTAAGCCATATTGTCCTAGTGTAATAGGAATTAATATATTTTCAAAGGATTGAAGCCCTGAAGTTAAAAAGCGATTAGCAGTAACAGGAATTGAAAGTGCCATAAGCTTATTAAAGGCTTCTTTTTTAGGTAAAGTAGCAGGTGTAAGTGTGAGATGACGTTTTTTTATACGAAAAGCAATATAAGACATCATAAATGAGAAAACTTCGCCTGTACACATACCAATAACGCCTAAAGCACATATGTAGGTAATACCCATAGGCACCATAAGCCCAGCTAGGAGATAAATAATGAGCATACGTCCTACTTGTTCTACAATTTGGGCAAGGGCTGTAATGGACATTTCTTGATGTCCTTGAAAATAACCGCGAAGACAACAAGCTGTGGACATAAAGGGCACACAAGCAGCTAATATACGAAGAGAAAGCTCTGTAACTGGCTCTTGAATATAATAGCGTGCGATAAAAGGCGCAAAGCAAAAGAGTGAGGTAGATAAAACGAAGCTTAGAGGTAATGAAATAACCAGTGAGATCTTTAAAACGCGAATAGCATTACCTTCAGCGCCTTTAGAAACTTCGGCAGCTACCATTTTGGCAATAGCCATGGCAATACCAGCAGAAGAAGCTGCCCATAAAAGCATGTAAATAGGAAATAAAAGTTGATAAAGCCCCATCCCTTCGGCTCCCATAACTTGAGATTGATAAATACGAAAGCCGAAGCCAAGTAAACGGGTGATTAAACTAGCTAGGGTTAAAATTAAAGTACCAGTAACTAAAGATTTTTTGCTCATAAGCTCTCCTTTCTAAGTTCTCCCTCAGTGTGTGTACTTAAGGAGAGTGGCAGTAAAATGATAACTAGTACAATTTATGAGACAAGACCCTAAAATATGTAGAGAATCTGAAAAAACAGGCGAACAATTTAAGTTGAGGAAGTAGGCAGAATTAGATATAATAAGATGATTAGGGGACTTAACGTGGAGGTGAGTGATTACTTATGGAAATGCAGAATTGGAAGCGCGTCCTACTACCTTACAATCAAGCTGTAGATGAATTAAAAGTAAAATTTAAAAGTATTCGTAAAGAGTTTATAGCACTAGATGAATACTCTCCTATAGAGTTTGTAACAGGTCGTGTTAAAAAGATTTCAAGTATATTAGAGAAGGCACAAAAGAAAAATATTCCTCTTGAGGAAATAGAAGAAAAGATAGAAGATATTGCGGGCATTCGTATTATGTGTCAGTTCGTAGAGGATATTTATAAGGTTATTGATATTATCAAAGCAAGAGATCGTAAGGATTTAGTGGTAGTAGAAGAAAGAGATTATATTACCAATACTAAATCCAGTGGGTATAGAAGTTATCATATGATTATTAAATACCCTGTCCAGACGGGGCATGGAGAAAAATGGATTTTTGCAGAAATCCAAATTCGTACTTTAGCTATGAATTTCTGGGCAACTATTGAACATTCCTTACGTTATAAATATAAACAAAATATGCCAAAGAATATTCAAGAAAGACTTAATAAAGCAGCAGAAGCCGCTTTTTTACTAGATCAAGAAATGGCAGAGATACGTGAAGAGGTACTTAAATGTCAAGAATCCTTCCAAGAAGAATCTAACTTGATTGGAGATATTTTTAGTACCATTCAGGCAATGGGTGCCAAGAAAAATAAAAAAGATATGAATGAAATTTATGAGATATTTTGGACCTTATGGGAAGAGGGAGATATGTGTAAACTCAAGGAGTTTAATGAAAGTCTAGCTCATACTAACTAAAAGGCCAAATGGGGAGGAGTAGTTAAATTGCCAATTAAGGTACCGAACACATTACCTGCAATAGAAATACTACAAAAAGAAGACATATTTGTGATGGATGAAACAAGAGCAATCTCTCAAGATATTAGGGAGCTTAAAATTGCTATTTTAAATCTTATGCCCACTAAGCAAGAGACAGAGGTACAGCTTTTAAGATTACTAAGTAATTCACCCTTACAAATAGATATTACTTTGGTAAGGCCAATTTCTCACGAAAGTAAGAATACACCTAGTGAGTATTTAGAGACCTTTTATAAAACCTTTGATGAAATTAAAAACTCTAATTATGATGGTATGATTATAACAGGTGCACCAGTAGAACAGATGGATTTTGAAGAAGTCAATTATTGGAGCGAACTTTCAGAGATGATGGAATGGAGTAAAAAGCATGTCACATCTACTTTCCATATTTGTTGGGGAGCTCAAGCAGGCCTGTATTATCATTATGGCATTCCTAAATATGCCCTAGATGAAAAGCTATTTGGTATATTTGAACATACTCAAGTAGAGGATGAAAAATTACTCCAGGGGTTAGATGATTACGTATATATTCCCCATTCAAGACATAGTGAAGTAAAGCTAGAGGACATTACTAAATGCGAGGAACTTAAGTTATTACTTTATTCCGAAGAAGCAGGGGTAGGCGTTGTTACTTCTAAAGATGGTAAACATATTTTTATTACTGGTCATGCAGAGTATGACCCACTTACTTTAGAACAGGAATATAAGAGAGATTTAAGTAAAAATCTCCCTATTGAAATGCCAAAACATTATTATAAGGAAGATCAAATGGAAAAAGGTGTAGTGGTGCGTTGGCGCTCACATGCTTATACCTTATTCTCTAATTGGCTAAATTACTATGTATATCAAGTAACACCATTTAATTTGGATGAAATGTAATTGAATGGTTGAAGCTCAAGGCATTAAGCCAATTAAGATGTTATGAAAAATGCATTTAAAATAAAGAAAAAATGGTGTATAAACAGAAGCTATTTACCTCAGTAAATTAAGATCTAAGATGAAATGTCTTAGGTCTATTTTTTTTGCCATTTTTCTTCCTTAATACCCTATTCACCAATTTGTTATAAAGGCCTCATAACTTCAGATTTGCCGCATAAAGGCCTTAAAAAGACCTCATTCCACGTACCAAATTTACTAATTTAAAAGCAGAAATGAGTAGGTATCACAAAGTGAAACTAAGACACAAAGGAAAGTAAAGTTGTTAAATGAGGTAGTAAAAGCTAATACGAGGTAAATTTAAGTCATTAACACTTCCAATTAGAGCTTCTTAACTAAGAAGGGAAATAGCTTTTGTTGAACATATAAAATAATCAGAATATAATAAAGTTAAAAAGCGGTTATATGTATAAAAGCATTAGTGCATTAAAAGCAAAGAATATAGAAACAAGAGTAATATAATATTACACAACCTATACTTGTACAGCTAAAACTTTATATAACAGAAATATTTCACTTGAGAAACGCAAATTTTACTTATCATATGCTTGGCAGAAACTATGGAATAGAAAAGTAAAAGAACAATCTTATTGTGAGAAGTGTTGGAGCAAGTGAAAGATACTTACGATTGAACACCTTCAAGGACATCATTTTAAGTCGTTTAAGGATTATCCAGAGCTGAGGCTTGATGAAGATAATGTGCCCGTGTTTTTCAGGGGTGCAACTTGCAGGTTGAAGATAGTAGTGTAAAGGAGTGGTAGTGGTTTATTGCGAACGGACTAATTGTAGTAGGCCTAATCTTAAGGTTAATATAATTAATAACAATGAATAATAACTTTTAAACCTCTTATAATTTGCAGGAGGGAGATAAGAGCTAAAAAGATGGGTAATGGTTTCTTAAAGAAAAGAGGAATATATATGGATGAAGTAGGGCGTGTAATAGGGTATGACAACTCACTTGTTTGGGATTTGTTATTACAAGGAATTAGTACAGTTATTCTATTAGTGTTAGTTGTTTTTATTATTAGGTTGTGCCTATTAGGAATTAAGGCCTTGAAGATATATATTAAAAAGAATAGCTAGTACATCATTTATTACTTGCAGGTGAGAGATAGTATCAGGATGGATTGGTAATATAGGCGTTTAACTTAATTGTTAAGATAGCACTTGGTAGAATAACTAGATAATTTATTTGATAAAGATTATTTATATAATGGGTGAATTTGCATGATTAAAATTTCAAGAAAGAATACATATTCTGATAGCCTAAGAAAATAAAAAATATTTATCGATGATGCTTACTACGGTGATATTAATGCAAATGAAACAAGAGAATATAATACCCTTATTAATTAGACTAAAATAAAAACTTATGCTAAAGACCGCGAGCCCTCAACAAGAGACATAAAATGCCTAAAATGAAAATTTTTATATGTAATAGAATTAGTTAAATTAGAATTTTGGAGGTCTTAGATATGAACCTGGCATTTAAAAAAATAAGTGAATTTGATAGAGGAATACTGTACAAATTGTTATTAGACGGCTATTCATTTGATGATAGGTATAGAAAATGCTTTGAACAAGATTGGATAGAATTTGATAATTTTTTCTTCGATAATTTAAATATTGCTGATAAATACGGTTTTATAACGGTATTAGAGGATACACCAATTGGACATATTTCATGGGACCCAAGGAACATGCCAGAGTATGTGGAAATTGGTCATAACTGCATTGCATCTAAATATAAAGGTAGAGGATATGGGAAGAGACAACTTAGTGAGGCTATTGATAGAATTATGAAATATGAAAATCTCCAAAAAATAATTGTGGGAACAAATAGTAATTTAATCGCACCTCACAATTATGAAAGTGTAGGATTTCAGCTCGTTCAAAGAAGAGATAATAATGGTGATTCTTCATTTTCAGGAGATTATCTTGAATATGAAATAACTTTGTAGTGAGATGCAAATTCCAGTTTATTATACTATTAATGAGTACAGAAAAGAATGGAAAGAAGATGATATCATAGCTTGTCCACCAAAGAGCATACCAACAAGAACAGGATATATGAGTAAAAATGAAATAGATACAAGAATTGAATATGAAGCAAAACTAAGGGGTAAGGCTGGATAGAATCAGGCCTCCTTCTTTTTTATCTAAAGAGGCAAAGAGGTTATTTAAAGGAATGGTATACTATTTTATACCGTCAGGTAGTTTAAAGGAGAAATGCTATGAATAAAAAATATAAAGTTATTTTGTTTATAAATAATATATTAATATAGTGGTGCAAATCATATGACGCTTAGAGAAAGACAATGTAATTATAAAATATTTGGTGCATGTGATAGAAACAGCATGGATAGTGCTCGATTACTATTAATGGAAGAATTACCTGAAAATAATACTACAAGAAATTTTAGAATCATTTTTCTAAAAGGATATTTAGAGGTTATTTAATGTGAGAGGATTAGAGTGATAATATCTTTACGGATAACTTTCGGAGTAGTCTTGTTCTTTGTTTAAAATTCTATTCATGAGATAATTATTGTACTAAATAAAGATTTTATATTGAAAAAAGTGTATACTTAAATAAAAAGAGCTATGTTTCGGAGGTAAGTTAATGATGTTTTCGCCATTTGATAATGCAATGTTTACTATTGTTCCTATATTTATATTTTTAGTCTTCGTATTAGTATTTGGAACTATTATCTTTGCTTTAATAAGTTCCGCTAAACAATGGAAAAAGAATAACGATTCCCCCGTGCTTTCTGTGGATGCAGTGGTTGTAGCAAAGCGTACTAATCTTAGCCATCATCATCATGACAATATGCATAATTCATCGTCGACCACATATTATATTACTTTTGAGGTTGATAGTGGTGACCGTATGGAATTAAAGGTACAGGGAACAGAATATGGTATGCTTATTGAACAAGACAAAGGAAAACTTACTTTTCAAGGAACACGTTATCTAGGATTTAAACGAATTCAATAATGATATGGAATCATAAGATTGAGCAACCTTAGAATTGGTCTTATTTTTATGTAAGATTATAATTAGTATTATTAGAGATAGTTGTTAGTAGGAAAGAAGCTATGAAGAGTGAATTGTAAAAATACAGAGTAAGTTAGTTTATATGTAAAGATGACTTGTTTATATTAGTCAAGGAGGATTAAAATAAAGAAGATTAATTATTTACGAAAAATAGGCTAATACGATTAAAGGAGGATGATAAAAATGAAGTACTTTATTGTTGAAGGTATAATAAAGAATGCAGAACTAATGAATGACAATATCATGAAAGAACACATGGCATATTCTAAAAAAGCAATGGATGAAGGCCTCATATTAATGTCTGGGCTTAAAGATGATATGAGTGGTGGACTATTTATTATGAAATCAGAATCTCTTGAAAAGGTAGAAGCTTATCTAACATCTGAGCCACTTAAGCTTGCTAATATACAAGATTACCGTGTTATAGAGTTTGCGCCACATTACTTTAATCAATCACCTAGTGAATGGTTTAATAGTTAATTTGCTAAATAGCAAAAGTGAATCCTTTTAGTAATACGAGAAATGTTAAAGTCTAGGACTAAATAGTTCTAGGCTTTTTTATTTGCTTGAAGGTAGACCCGATTTTCTAATTATAGTATAATTAATTCTGAATATATAAAAAATAAAAGGGAGATATATGCCATTAATTAAATGTCCCATGTGCGACAGAGATATTTCACCTAATGCAGTAGCATGTCCTCGTGTGGTGAACCTATGAAAAAAGAGGAAGTAGTTAGAAAGCCTGTTGGATATAAAGTGGTTTTAGAGGGAATTTAAGAGAAAAAATAAAAAGGATTCTTTTACATTAAGAAACTATTAGATACATTAAGAATTAGAATAGCTGTTAAGGAGGGTAATTAGAAATGAGTGATAGAAAGTACTATATTGATAATTTGCGTTGGTTATGGATTGTTTTTTTGATTCCATTTCATGCAGCGATGGCATGGAATGGTTGGGAAGGAAATTATATCTGGCTATATGAGAATAAGGTATTATCATCACTTGTTATTTTTATAGCCCCATGGTATATGCCGCTATTGTTTGTACTAGCTGGAATGAGTACGAGATATGCTATGAAAAATAGAAGCTATGGACAATTCGCGATAGAAAGAGTTAAAAAACTATTAATTCCATTAATTACAGGTGGATTTACAGTGGTGGCGCTAATGACATATATGTCAGACAAGTATCACAATAATTATTCGGGGAGTTTTTTTGCGCATTATCAAGTTTTTTTAACAAATGTTACAGATTTAACCGGATATGACGGAAGTTTAACCCCTGGACATTTGTGGTTTTTGCTTTTTCTATTTATTATTTCAATGATTTCGTTATTACTGATTGCAGTGCAGAGAAAGATATTACCTAAGCTTTCTTTTGCTAAAATTAAGACGGCTTATTTACCAATCTTAATGTTTTTTCCGTTGATCATGACACCAATTTTAGATTTTGGAGGTAAAAGCATTGGAGGAAATTTAGCTCTGTTTTTAATAGGCTATTATGTTCTGTCAGAGGAAGATGTTCTAGAGAGAATGACTAAATATAGATATTTGTATTTGGCTATTATGCTTGTGTTTGATGTGATTTTGACTTATACATTTGTATGGAAAGGAAATCAAATAGGGATTGTAGATACAATCTGTAATGCGTGTGCTACATGGTTTGGCATTTTGGGGTTTTTAGGACTTGCTAGGTGCAGTTTTAATCAGAATAATGTAATTACAAGGTATATGACATCTAGATCTTTTATGATTTATATATTTCACTTTGGGTGGTTAGTAGTATTTCAATATTATTTATGTAAGGTTACTAAATCTGTTATGATTCTATATTTCGTATCGGTAGTAGGAACATTAGTGATGACTCTACTTACCTGTGAGGTTATTAAAAGAATACCAGGAATAAGAATTCTTTTTGGTGAAAAAGAAAAAATGTTTCATGTATAAAAGGTATTTAGATAACTTTATTAATATATGCTAGGGTAGGCCATGTTTATTAACAGGGCTAATAATTGCGATAATACATTAATGGATGGAGGTACAAAGGAGGAAGTTAATGAGGCACATAAAATATATACCAAATATAATGTTATCCTGTTTGATAGCATTTGGATGTGTGGGATGCTCTGGTGCAGAAATTTCACAGAGCGAACAGAACAATTTATTAGAGCAGAATGAGGAATTGAAAGCTCAACTTGATAAGTATCTAGATAAGTATAATACTACTTTAGAGCAGTATAATCAGTTATTAGTTGAGAATGCAACATTAAAAGAAGCTCTTGATGAGTATCAAGAAGCAACCATTCCAACTAAAGTTGTGGGAGGATTTAGTGCTACGGTACGTGATGTTATGCCTGATTATTGTCTTGATTTTACTACTCCTCAGGTGGCCATTGTAACTTGTTTTCAAGATGGTCCATTTACTATTTTTATAGGGGAAGAACGTGCTAAAGGCTTGACTATTGGAGAAACTTATTATTTTGAATTTAAAGAAACAGAAATAGGGCGACTAACGGAAAAGGAATTTAATAATGGTTGGGCAGACCCGAAAAAAGTTATAGAGCAGTATGGTGTGCCCATTGAAACGATACGATTAGCAAAAGAAGATGAGCTGGGTTTAGAATCTCTTAAGGTACGTTTTGAGATTTCAAGATAATGATAAAGTAATTAGCATATGAAAAGGAGATTAAGGAACCAAGAAACCTTTTGACGGATGAGAGATAATAATTCACTAGCTTATTGTAGTGGCGCATTTTATATTACTAATGATAATTATAGACTGAGCAGGAGTGCATCTAAATTTATACTACACAAAGAATATGGTTTGGTACTATAAGTGTTTAAATATTAATGAATGTTCAGGAAATACATTGAGTGATATTGAAATTGTCAGTATATTAAGCATGATTACTAACAAATAATTTGATGGAAGGTAGATTAATAATGCAAAAAATAAAGATTACAGTAATTATGATGACTTTAGTACTTTTGGGAGGCTGTCAATCACTTAATTCACCTCATACAGAACTGGTATACGAAAAGCTATCAGAGAAAGAGGAGTATTTACTCAATCTTACTGGTAATAAAGCATCATTCTACCATATAAATAATCTTCCTATAGATAAGGACTATGAAATTCTATTAACCTATGAATTTTACAGGAATGGAGAAGAAATAAAGAAAGAAATTATTACTAGTCTTATGAATGATCATGCTAGTAAAAAAGAAGAAACTAAAACATTGGCTATAAACATCCAAGAAGATAAAATAAGATTTCTTATAGGGGAAGAAGGCGCATACGCTAGTGGAAGTTATGAGTTAGAAGAAACACTTGATCAATACTCACAATCATTTTTTTCTAGTAATATCAATTTAGAAATAGGAACAGAAATATATATTTATCAAGCTAATTCAGCTGATTCTACTCGGGATAATGTTACTTTAGGTATTCCTATTAATATGGATGAATTAAAACGGACTTTAAATGCAAATGATAATAATGTTTTTATTAAATTAACATTTAAAGAAATATAGAACAAATGCTTACTATATTAGAATTAGAGAAAATGATTATTAGAGCTATAGAATTATATAAATGATAATATTTGTAGCTAATAATATTAGATATACATATAAAACTATTAATTATGATAATTCAGAATTTACAGGCGTGGGAAGAGGAGTTAAAGGTAGTTTCGGTGAAAGAAGCGAATTTAGCTATATGTACTATATTTATGTCCATAGGAATGATTATGAGCATGCTTATAAATTAATTCAAGGAAACTAGCCTGTGCTAAGATTAGTGATTAGGTCATTCTAGGTATTCAGAATATATACACAACATAATAGAGCTATAATTAAAAAATGTTTGTTAAATGAGAGCGAAATATGAGTAAATGAGTTAAAAGGTAATGAGGAGGAAAATACGATGATGAGAAACCCAGAACAAACAATAGGTAATTTAATTGATAAGCAAGGAGTGGCTTTTATTAGTTCAGTAGATGAGGAAGGCTTTCCAAATACAAAAGCTATGTTACCACCTCGGAAAAGAGAAGGTATTAAGGTGTTTTACTTTTCTACCAATACCTCATCTATGCGTGTTCAACAATATAAAAGTAATCCTAAAGCCTGTCTTTATTTCTGTGATAAGCGTTTCTTTAGAGGGGTGATGTTAAAAGGGACAGTGGAGGTGCTAGAAGATAAAGAAAGTAAAGAAATGATATGGCAAGAAGGAGATACGATGTACTATTCCAAGGGAGTGGCAGACCCAGATTATTGTGTGCTCCGTATAACTATACATAGTGGTAGGTTTTATAGTCAATTTAAATCTGAGGATTTTAATGTTTAAGTTCTTAGGAAAGAATATATTGAAATGATTTCTCGAGCTGATTAATCAAGTTAAATATTTATATATTTATAATATGCCTGAGGGTAAAACAGGAGATAATAGGAAGTAAAGTGACTGATAGGAGAAAATGATATGAGTAGTTATGAGATAGTTGATTTAAGCAATTGGAAAAGGGCTATGCACTGTCAGATTTTTAAAGAATATGCAAATCCCCAATATGATATTAGTTTTGAATTGGATGTGACACATTTTTACCAAGTAATCAAAGCGAACAAATGGTCTTTTACCTTTGCTATGGTTTATATGATTTCCAAAGCAGCAAATGAGATCGAAGAATTCAGATACCGGTTTGAAGATGGCAATGTTGTGTTATATAAAGATATTAAGACCTCCTTTACCTACTTAAATCAAGAGACAGAATTAATGAAAAATATAGTTGTTGAAATGACAGATTCTATGGAAGCTTTTCAAGTAGCAGCAAAAAAGGTAAATGACAATCAAAAAGAATATTTTACTGGTCCTATGGGAAATGATATCTATCAATTTTCTTCAATCCCTTGGATTTCTTTCACTCATATTTCACATACGGATTCTGGAAAAAAATACAATGCCGTACCTATGTTTGATTGGGGGAAGATGTATGAAAAAGATGGAAGATACAGATTACCTTTCTCTGTTCAAGCCCACCATTCCTTCGTTGACGGTGTACATATGGGAAAATTAGCAGAGAAATTACAAGCCTATTTAAACGAAATGTAAATGATTGATGTAAGATAGAGAAAAAGCATATATAAAAGAGTATAATAAAAGCCGCTTTAAGAGATGGATATCTAAAGCGGCTTCGTTATGCTTGAGATTTCAGTGTAAATTTTACTTGTGTTGCGTCGTAAGTATAGAGGAGATTCCCTAACAAAAATTTAAAAAAATTTATATAACTATGATATAATAAAAAAACGTAGGAATTAATATATCATTCAAATCTTGCTATCTCTTAGTTATTCTGTATAATTTAAATAAAATCAGATAAAATAATGAGATAGGAAAAATGATATTGATATTGTTATAAAACTTAGAAATTGGTATAATGTTCTATACGGAACGAAAAGGAGCTGAGACTATGAAAACAAGATGGAAAGAGTTCCCACTAACAGTTGAGGAGGTTAGAGAACTAATGAGAAAAGACGATCGTAAAAAAGGCGCATGGATTGCTGTAGCCATTGGTGTTGTCGCTGTATTAGTAGCTATTGTCATTTGGATCGCAAAGAAAAGAGAAAAAGACTTAGAAGAGCATTACGAATACTTTGATGACGACTTTGATGAGTTAGATGAAAACTATGAAGAGTTTGATGAAAGCATCTATGAAGATGATGACGATGACATAGAATATGTTAAGATTAAAGATTTTATGAATTATGCTGAGGATGAGAAAACAGATTCAGTAGAAAAAACTTCAGAAGCAAAAGAAGAAGAGTAAGGCGGGGGAGCTGTTGCAAGTGAGCAATGGCTCCTTTTTAGGCCTTCATTCACAGGGGATGCATTTTTAACAGAAATATGTTACAATAAATACAATTACATGAACTTATCCCTAGACACAACGAATCTTCTTGTGTCTATTTTATCGAATAGGAAAGGTTAGGTAGACATGTTGCATAAGATTAATAGGAGGAGCGTTAATAATGAAAAAGGTAATCATTGCAGAAAAACCTTCAGTAGCTAAAAATATAGCAGATGCATTTGATATTAAAACGAAAAGAGATGGCTATTATGAAGGAGAAGACTATCTGATTACATGGGCCTTTGGACACTTATTGCAACTTTATGACGCAAAAGACTATGACGAAAGTATGAAAAGCTGGCGTCTTGAAAAATTTCCTTTTATTCCTGAGGAATTTAAATATAAAGTAAAAAGTGATGGCAAGAATAAAGCGATAGAAGATGTAGGCGCTAGAAAACAGCTCAATATTATAAAGGACCTGATAGATAGAGAAGATGTGGAAAGTGTTATTTCAGCAACTGACTTTGACCGGGAAGGGCAAGTTATTGGGGATGAGATATTTTTATATTTTAATGAAAAGAAACCTATATATCGTATACTTTTAAATGAGTGGACACCAGAAGAAGTGAAAAAGGGCATTAGTCAATTAAGGCCTAATGAAGAAATGAAATCACTTCAAGATGCAGGGATTGGAAGACAATGGGCAGACTGGATGATTGGGATTAATCTAACATCGGTTGCAACAGTGAAATATAACTCGGGCAGTAAAAAAATCTTAAATATTGGTAGGGTATTATTGCCAACTTTAAAAATTATTTATGACCGAGATAAAGAAATTGAGCAGTTTGAAGCATCTACTTATTATAAGCTTCTGGCAAATTTTAAAACGAGCCAAGATGAAGTATTTGAAGGAACTTATTATGAAAAGGATGAGGAAGGCAAAGATAATGAGAAGTTCGACAATAAAGCTACTTTAGAGAGCATGGTAGAACTTATCAAAAATAAGCCAGCGCAAATTGTAGAAAAGCAAGTAGAGAAAAAGAAGGAATATGCACCATTTTTATTTAATTTGTCTAATTTGCAAGGGTATATTACAAGTAAATATAAAGGTTGGACTTCTGATAAGGTGCTAAAGGTGGCACAATCTCTTTATGAAAAGAAATATATTACTTATCCTAGAACGGGGAGTTTAGCTTTAGAGGAAAGTTTAAAGGGAAGAACCAAAAAGGTGTTAGATACACTTAAAATAGGTCTTCCTTATGAAGGTCAAATTTGTTTTGCAGATCATAAACGTATATTTGATAATAGTAAGGTAGAAAGCCATAGTGCTATTGTTCCAACTTATATCATACCTAAAAGTTTAACACCAGATGAACAGGTGGTTTATAATGCTGTTAAAAATCGTTTCCTTATGCAATTCTTGCCTATAGCAGAATTTGAAGAAACGAAGTTGATTACTAAGATCATTGATGTGCCAGAAGAAAGCTTAAAAGGTGTATTTATTTCAAAAGGAAAAGTACAACTAGTAGAAGGCTGGCGTATTGTAGAAAAATTTGAAGCTAAAGGCACCAAAGAAGGCAAGGAAAACAAGGATACTTTATTACCGCAAGTGACACAGGATGAACTGGTAGAAATGAAAAATGCTAATGTGGCTGAAGTAACTAGAAAACCACCTAAAGCGCATACAGAAAAAACACTACTTCGCGTGATGGAGACATGTGGAAAAAGCTTTAAGGGAGATGAAAAAGAAGAGGGAAAAGAAGAAAGTGAAGAAGATACCCTCAAGATGATGGCAAGTATCCTAAGTGGTTTTAGTATTGGAACACCTGCTACGCGTGCAGAAACCATTAAGAAACTAAAAGATGCGGAATATATTAGGGCAAAAGGAAAAAGTCTAGTATGTACAGACCTAGGAAAAGCTCTTGTAGAAACATTTCCAGCAAAGCAGTTACTTGACCTTGAATATACAGGGCGATTGGAGAAAACCTTATCTGATATTGAAAAGGGTAAATTCCAAAAGGATGAATTCTTAAGTATGATTAAAGCCTTTACAGAAGAAGCTGTTGAGGCTATTAAAAATGATACAAGGGTATTAAGCGGTACAAAAGTTGAAGTGCCTAAAAATATGGAGCCAGTAGGGGTTTGTCCTGTGTGTGGGAATGCTGTAGTAGAAAATGAAAAAGCATTTGGTTGCGTGAACTGGAAGAGCGGTTGTAAGTACACCATTTGGAAAAATGATAAGTATATTACAATGTTAGGGAAGAATGTCACACGTCAAATGGTAGAACTATTACTTAAAAATGGAAAGGTAGGCTTTCGTAATCTCAAGGGGCGTAATGGTAATACGTATGCAGCGTATCTTAAATATGTTAAAAATGATCAAACAGGATACTTTAACTGGGAACAAGAATTTATATAATGATAAAAAAGCTACTAATGAAATGTGATGTGACCCCAAAAAGTTAGACTTTTATTGCGTAACAGATTTTTGATAAGTCTGTTACGCATTTTTATGCTGCTAAGAGGCTAATTCTGTATTGCACAGGACTGAGCCAGTCTAGTTTTTGCTTTATTCTTTTTTCATTGTAATACTTTATATATCGTTCTATTGCTGATTTTAATTCCTCATAACTATAATACACAACACCATAATAGATTTCTTGTTTCAGCAAACCAAAAAAATTCTCCATTACTGAATTATCATGACAGTTTCCTTTTCTTGACATGCTTTGAAATATTTTTTCTTCTTTCAGTCTGTTTGAATAGGCTTTCATTTGATAAGCCCACCCTTGATCTGAATGAAAAGTTCTACGATATGGACAATCAGAAGTAATCTCTATTGCTTTTTCTAAAGCCTTCATAACATTCTGAGCCGATGGTTGTCTACCCATTTCAAAGCTCATTATTTCACCACTACACATATCCATAAAGGGATCTAAATAAAGCTTATGCGTAGTCATATGACCCTTATTATCAATCTCATAATATTTAAATTCTGTTGTGTCAGTTGTTATCTTCTGATGAGGTATATTCGTGTTAAAACGTCTTCTAATTCTATTTGGTGCGACAGTTCCAACTTTGCCTTTGTAGGAACTGTATTTTCGACTTTTTCTAGTAAATGATGTAACCTGAAGGTTGAACTTCTGCATAATTCTTTGAACCTTCTTCTTGTTTACTATATATCCTTGATTCCGAAGTTCTCCACACATTCTTCTATATCCATAGTTCTTATTATTTTTATGTATTTCTAAAATCTTATCCTCAATTTCTTTGTTTGGATTTTCTTTATTAAAACGCTTTTGCCAATACATATATGTAGCCTTAGGCATTTGACTGTACGAGAGAAGGTCTTTTAGTTTGAATTGTCTTCGGAGACTGTTGATGACCCTAGCAAGTCTCTCGTTTTTGCTTCGTCCTCTAAACGCAGTCTCCTCAGTTCTTTTAAAAAGGCATTCTCTATTCGAAGTTTAAGTAATTCATCTTCTAATTCTCGTACATGTTCCATGCTCGTATCTACTGTAAAATCTTTTGTAAGTTGCGTGACATCTTTTGAGTTAGTCTTTTCCAATGTTTTTCTCCGACCTTTCTTATGAGGTCTTAGAGCATCAAGACCTGCCACTTGGAATCTATTTACCCAGTTACAAATCAATGCTGGGTTATTAATTCCTTCTTGAATAGCTAATTCTTGATACGAAACCTCACTTGTTAAATATAATTCTACAACATGAAGTTTATAATCAAAAGAGTAATATTCTTTTTTTCTTGAACGCATTAATCCTGCATCTCCGAATTCCTTGTATGCATTAATCCATTTGCGTAATTGTGAATTAGAGCCTAATCCATACTTTGTTGAAAGATAAGGTGTTCCACCTTCACCGTTTAGGTATTCTAAAACCACTTTCTTTTTAAACTCAAAACTATGTTTTGTCATAAAAATACCGACCTCCCAATCGTTAGATTTTTGGTCTAACTTTTGGGGGTCGGTACAATGATGATCTTCATTAGTAGCTTTTTTTGTGTCAAATGACTATAGATGACAACATGTTATATCTAAAAAAAAAACATATTGTGAGTCTATGATCCTAAATGTTTTTTTTACATTATAGTAATAGAAAGGAATATCTAAATACACTCTAGGCAGGAGATGAATCTAATTCGACCTTGAAATGTTTTGGTATAAGACATTTGTTAGGTAACAACCTGTCAGCATCTAATGAGATTTTCCTAGGTATCTTGAAGAACATTATGAGTATAGAAATAACAGGTCATATTAAAAATCGCCTTTGCTTGAAAAATAGTATTACAATCAACTGACTTTACTATAAATGGAGATATTGATCCATAGGTTTAAGTGAAAGGTGGCGATTTTTAAAATATAGGAACTAAAAACCTTGAAAGATACAGGTTGGGAATTCCTGTAATTTATTAAAGATAAAGGAGGGTAGATACTTAGTTCTGATAGATATAGATGTTATTAGTTATAGGAGGTATGAGATGAACAGGAAGAAAATGATAGGGATTATAGGAAGTATTGTATTAGCTACCACAAATATAGTTGGAAACGTTTTAGCAACAACAGTAAATGCAAATAATGTACAAACGGTGAATGCTATATATTCATCCCAAATAGGTATTGATGTGGCCAATACAACAACAATAAGTGAAACGATTAATCAAACTTATACAGTTAATGCAACTAAAACACCCATTGATTTATCTAAATTAGAAATTCGTTATTATTTTAATCAGTCACAAGATAAAGAAATGAATATGTGGTGTGATCATGCAGCTTTACAGTTAAATGTGGCACCTTGGTACAGTGACTTAACTTCAAAAGTGGATATGAGTATAAAAAAGGTGAATGGGAAGTATTTGTGTACCTTAAAAGTGAATGAAACAGGGTCACTAGGCGTAGGTACAGGTAGCATGAATATTTCAATACGTATGGCTAATAAAGATTGGTCAAAAATAAATGGTTTTTCAGCATATTTAGCAGAGATACTATATGATGGAAATATTATAAGTACCACTAATTATCAGGAACAAAATCCTTCGGAAGGGGAACAACCTTCGACAGGAGGTAGTGAGCCAACACAAGGAAATATATATGATGTACCTATTAATCCTTATGATGTACCAAGTAATTTTGACAAATATATAGAAGGTAATCTATATGGTAAGCTTGAAAAAGTAAGTTATTATTCTAAAACCACAGGTACCATGAGGAAATGTAATATTATTACGCCAGTTAACTATTCAAAGGATAAAACATATCCTGTACTTTATTTATTACATGGTATAGGAGGGACTGAAGATGAGTGGTTATATGGTGGTGCAAATAATATTATTGGTAATTTAATAAAAAGTGGTAAAGCGCAGGAAATGATTGTGGTTATTCCTAATATCCGTGCAAATAAAAATGATGGAGTACCATCAAATGCTTTAAGTGCAGAAAATATTGCGGCCTTTGATAATTTTATTAATGATTTAAGAAGCGATTTAATGCCTTTTATTGCACAAAATTATTCCATAAAAACTGGTCCTCAAAATACAGCTATTGCAGGTTTATCCATGGGTGGACGTGAGTCATTGTTTATTGGATTTTCTATGTTAGATACCTTTGGGTATATAGGTGCATTCTCACCTGCTCCGGGATTACTTCCAGATAAGGGATTGAATTATCCAGGACAGTTTAGAGAAAGTGAATTTACAATACCACAAGGTGCTAATGTACCCAAAGTAGTTTTAATATGTAATGGTAATACGGATAGTGTAGTGGGTACAGTACCTACTTACTATCATGATACCCTAGTGAAAAATAATGTAAAACACTTCTGGTACACCATGAATGGAGATCATAATTTTGGGGTTTGGAATAACGGACTTTATCATTTTTGTCAGTATTTATTTAAATAATGGATGATTTATATTATGAAAACGATAGGAGATGGATTTTATGTTTATTAAAAAGCACAGTAAAGTAGTATCCTTGTTTTTAGCCTTGATGATGATATTGACGATGGGAACTAGTAATGCAGTAAATGCAGCAGCAACTGATACGACACTCTTAAATACATATGGACAATTATTTGGTAAAATAGGGGCTTCAGTTGTTTATGATGAGTTATATAATGCTAATGCATTTAATGCTTTAAAGAAAGAGTACAATAGTACAACTATAGGAAATGAAATGAAGCCAGATTATATTTTAAGTAATTGGTCACCTACTTTGATTTCTGTAGCACAAGCTAAGGCCTTAGGATACTATATCCCAAGTAATTATACAGAAAGTACAGTGCCAAAACTTAATTTTAATCAAGTAGATAATGTTTTAAAAACCTGTTATGAAAATGGTATAGCATTACGTGCACATACTTTAGTATGGCATGCACAAACACCAGATTGGTATTTCAGAAGTGGTTATAGCAAAAATGGTAGCTATGTCAGTCAAGCAGTCATGGATGCACGTTTAGAATTTTATGTTAAGTCTTATATGAATCATGTCTATTCAAGCAAATATGGAAGTGTTGTTTATGCATGGGATGTTGTTAATGAGTACTTACATGCAGATTCTAAATCAGGTTGGATACAAATTTATGGTCCGGTAAATACAAAAGCAAGTTTTGTTAAAAAAGCATTTCAATTTGCCAATCAGGTACTTGTTGAACGTGGACTCACAAATTCTGTAAGTCTATTCTATAATGATTACAATACATATATGGTGTCTGATAAAATTGTTGAATTAGTTAAGTTCATCAATAGTGATAAGAAAATTTGCAATGGTGTAGGTATGCAGTCACATGTTGGAACGAATTTTCCAAGTGTATCTTATTACATGGATGCTGTAAAGAAGTTTACAAATGCAGGATTTGAAATTCAAATTACAGAGCTAGATATTGCTAATACTTCTGATCAGGTTCAAGCAGATTATTGCTATAATCTCTTTTCAGAATTAATCAAAGCTAAAAAATCTGGTTCTAATATTACAGGTATTACCTTCTGGGGACTTGCAGATAGTAATTCATGGATTTCAAAAGACAATCCATTACTATATAAGACTGTTGGTGGAACACCAAAAGCATCTTACTATTCTGTGCTTAAAGCTTATACAGATTCAGGAAGCCAAGTTAACCCAACACCAACACCAACTCCAACACCAACTCCAAATTCAAATTATGCCACATTAAAGGATGGCTGGTATTACATTAAAAATGTGAATGCACAAAAATACCTTCAGGTAAAAGATAATGTAGGTGCAAATGGCCAAAACGTAGAAATTGGTACAGGCTCAGGCGTTGCAGGACAAAAATGGCAACTTGTCAACAAGGGTGAGGGTTATGTGACACTTAAAAATGGTAATGGCTATATGTTAGATGTTGCCTATGGCAAAGATGAAAATGGTACTAACATCCAAACCTATGAAGCCAATAATACAAGTGCGCAATTATTTAAAGTATTGCCTACATCACAAAGTGGCGTTTACGGTATTGTTTTAAAATGTACAACTGATATTAGAGGATTAGATGTATCTAATAAAGCTACAACAGATGGTGCTAATGTTCAGGCTTATGCTTACTATGGTGCTACCAATCAAACATGGCTATTTGAATCTTGCTCAGCCCCGGGTGGAAGTACGCCAGAAACACCAACTGAACCAGAAGTGCCACAAACAGGTGATATGATTAAAGTACAAATTGTATCAGATTGGACTTCAGGAGCAACAGCTAATATTACAGTGACGAATTTAACAGGAAAAGCATTAAATGGATGGACATGTACCTTTACCTTAGATCGTCCTATTGCATCACTTTGGAGTGCAACACTTGTAAACCAAGTAGGTAATACCTATACGATTGCTAATCCAGATTGGCAGCCTAATTTAGCAGCAGGAGAAAGCTATACTTTTGGCTGTAACCTTGGCAGTGGTCCAGCAACTGTAACAGCTACCAATGCTTCTTTAAAATAAGCAGGATAAGAAACAAAGGAATGACGAAGCAATAAAGAAGATTACAAGTAAAATGAAATGGCAGAAGGAGGCAAAAAAATGAAAAAGAAGTTGTTAAGTATATTTATGGGCCTATGTTTGCTGGTAGGTGGAGGAACGGCTGTTTCTGCAGCTGATGTACGTGGAACAATGAGGGACATTACGCCTGCTGCAATTGCAAAAGAAATGACAGCAGGATGGAACTTAGGAAACTCATTAGATGCATATGGTACTTATTCATTAAATAATGAAACTTATTGGGGAAATCCTAAAACAACCAAAGCCATGATTGATGCTGTAAAAAATGAAGGATTTAATACGATTAGAATTCCTGTTTCATGGGGAGAACATGTAGGAAGTGCACCTAACTACACGATAGATACAGCTTGGATGAATCGTGTACAAGAAGTGGTGGACTATGCTATGGCAGATGGCATGTATGTGCTACTTGATACACATCATGAAACATCTTGGTTAAAACCTCAATCAGCAACGCTTGATGCTTCTCAGAAACAACTGGTAGCTATTTGGACTCAAATTGCAGAAAGATTCAAAGCCTATGGAGATCACTTACTTTTTGAAGGCATGAATGAACCAAGGATTGTTGGAAGTAGTAATGAATGGAGTGGTGGGGATGCAGATGGTAGAGCTGCCGTTAATGTTTTAAATCAAGCATTTATTGATGCAGTACGAAAAACGGGGGGCAATAATGCAAAAAGATGTCTTATTATCTGTCCTTATGGCAATAATGGAGATCCAAATGGTCTTTCTGGTTTTAAAATTCCTAGTGATAAAAACATTATGGTTGCCATTCATGCTTATACGCCATATGGCTTTACATTTAGGCCAGAAGGTAACCCAAGTTGGGCCCGTACGACTTGGGACGGCTCAGGAAAATCTGATATAGAATATCTCATGAATAATCTAAATACCTCACTTATAAGTAAAGGGGTAACAGTTATCATCACAGAATTTGGTGCAGTACATAAGAATAATGAAAGTGAAGTAGTAAAATGGGTAAAAGACTATGTAAGTCTTGCAACTCAATATGGTATCAAATGTGTATGGTGGGATAATAACTATCATAAAAATGATGGAGAATCTTTTGGCTTATTAGATCGTAATTCATGTAGCTGGACGAGAAAGAGTGTGGCAGACGCTGTTATTAAATATGCAGGTTCAGCAGTACCTGGAGGTGGAACAGAAACACCTACAACTCCTGAGACACCACAAGCAGGTGATATGATTAAAGTGCAAATCGTATCAGATTGGACTTCAGGAGCAACAGCTAATATTACAGTGACGAATTTAACAGGAAAAGCATTAAATGGATGGACTTGTACCTTTACCTTAGATCGTCCTATTACATCACTTTGGAGTGCAACACTTGTAAGCCAAGTAGGGAATACGTACACCATTGCTAATCCAGATTGGCAGCCTCATTTAGCAGCAGGAGAAAGCTATACTTTTGGTTGTAACCTTGGAAGTGGCCCAGCTCAAGTAACTGTTACAGGGCAAACACTTAAGTAGCTGATAATAAATGGTGATTTTAGGAACATATGAAATTAATTAAATAGGTAAGAAGAGGTATTAAAAATGAAGAAACTCCATGCTTTAACTGGAAAATGGAGTTTATTTAACAATATTGTTAAAATTGCATAAAGGGTATATTTAATCACAGGTAAAATCTTGACAGGCTATCACAATAATAGTATCATAAATTTGAAGTAACTTTAAACATATTGGGAGGTAAAAGTTATGGCATATATTATTAATGAAGATTGTATTAGTTGTGGTGCATGTGCTGCTGAATGTCCAGTAAGCTGTATTTCTGAAGGAGATAGCATTTACGTAATCAATGCTGATGAATGTATTGAATGTGGTGCATGTGCAGGTGTTTGTCCAGTAGGAGCTCCAAATCCAGAAGCATAATCTAAACGAGCATCAATAAGTGAAATGAATATAAATAAAAAGCGACTCTTATCAGTTAATGATAAGAGTCGCTTTTTATTTATATTCATGCTAATTTTTATGACGCTTTAATGCAGATGGGGCATACCCATAATATTTTTTAAAGAGCTTACTAAAGTGATAAGCATCTTCATAACCCACCTGACCCGATACTACTTTAATAGGAAGGTCTTGCTCTTCTAATAATTCTTTGGCCTTAGAGAGTCTTGTTTTAATCAGATAGTTAATAGGAGAACTACCAGTTTCTTCTTTAAAGATTTTAGAAATATAAACTTGGCTTAAATACATATCTTTAGCAAACATGTCTAAGGAAATTTCATTCATATAGTTTTCATTAATATAATGAGTAATGAATTCGACTACCTTACGTTTGTCAGGATATCCCATATTGCATAAATGCTCAGAAGGGGCCACGCCTTCTTTTACAAGTTCACGATAAATAAGTACGAGAAGCTGGGTTGCTAAGGCGTGAATCATAGTACGACAGTCTTTTTTTCTTAGGCGATATTCTTGTAAAAGTTCTTCGCAAAGAGAATAAAAATATTTTTTCTCGCTACTGAGCTTTAAAATAATGAAATCATTTCCTGTTTTTTCAAAATAGTCCATAACACTTTCTGTGAGCTTGCTATAGCCAATATGTAAATCCTTATATTGCGTTTGAGGTGATAAATAAACACTATGGGAAACATTAGGATTAAAAAGTACTAGTTCACCTTTACGTATAATATATGTTTTATCTTTAATGGAATAAACAGCTTCACCACTTAAGATAATAGAAAGTTCTGGATGATCATGAACATGAACAGGAGACTGCAAAAATTTTTTTGTAATAGTAGGGTGAATTTCTTCACAGACATAGAGAATTTCTTGAGTCATAATAGACCTCCTTCTTATTCATTCTATATATTATATAATAGTTTAGATAAAATAGAAATATTTTTTAACGAAACAATAATAATAATAAAGAGGATTTTGTTTAAAATTACTAATTGTAAGAGAGAATTTAGGTAGATATGGTGAAATGTGAGAATAGGTTTTCAAAGAGAAGTGTGCTATGCTAAATTTTAGCGAGTTTCGACAGTATAAATAAGCTTTAGATGTGGCTTACTAATATTAAATGTTGTATCATGCCGAAAGCTGTGCTACAATATATCATTGTGAGAAATTACGGAAAGCGAGAAATGACGATGAGTGATATGAAGATTATCAATATAGCAGTTATTGCCCACGTTGATGCAGGTAAATCTACCTTAGTAGATGCCTTTTTAAATCAAAGTGGTGTTTTTAGAGCCAATGAGGAACATGTAGATTGTATTATGGATAGTAATGACCTTGAGAGAGAAAGAGGTATTACTATTTATTCTAAAAACTGTTCCATTATGTACGGAGATTATAAAATTAATATCGTAGATACACCAGGACATAGTGACTTCTCTTCAGAGGTAGAACGTGTTATTCGTACAGTAGATACGGTTATTCTTTTAGTAGATTCTATTGAAGGGCCAATGCCACAAACACGTTTCGTTCTTCAAAAATCATTAGAATTAGGACTTAAACCTATTCTTGTTATTAATAAAATAGATAAACCAAATCATAGAGCGGAAGAAGTTGTGGATATGACTTTTGACTTGTTCGTAGATCTTCAAGCTAATGATGAACAACTTGATTTCCCTATTCTTTATGGAATTGGTAAACAAGGTATTATGCAATATGAACTTGAAGAAGAAGGACAAGATATTAAACCTCTTCTTGAAACAATCGTTGAACGTGTTGGAGAATATCCAAAAGATGATGAAGCACCACTTCAATTACAAATCAGTGCCCTTTCTTATGACAACTTCGTAGGACGTCTTGGTATTGGACGTATTTATAAAGGTAAAGTAAAAGAAGGCCAAACAGTGGAGATTGCTGATAACGATGGTAAAATCAGAACAGCTAAAGTATCAAAAGTGATGGTATACCAAGGTCTTAAACAAGTGGCAGTGCCAGAAGCAACTAGTGGAGATATCGTTGTTATTGCTGGTATCACAGATATTTCAATTGGTGAGACTATTGGTGAAATTGGTAAAGTAGATCCTATGACACCAATTCATATAGAAGAACCTACACTTTCTATGAACTTCCTTGTAAACAATTCTCCTTTTGCTGGTCAAAGTGGTAAATTTGTTACAACTAGACATATCAAAGATCGTCTTGAAAAAGAAACAGAAATTAATGTAGGTCTTAAAGTTGAACCTATGGATACAACAGATGGCTACCGTGTATCAGGACGTGGAGAACTTCACTTATCTGTTCTTATTGAAAACATGAGACGTGAAGGCTACGAACTTGGCGTATCTAAGCCAGAGGTTATTATGCACAAAGACGAAAATGGTACCTTAGTAGAGCCAGTAGAACGTGTTGTGATTTCAGTACCAGATGAGTATTCAGGTACAGTTATTAGTAAACTGAACCTTCGTAAAGGTATGATGCAAAGTATGGAGCCAGAAAATGGCCATATTCGTATTGAGTACCTTTGTACAACTCGTGCCCTTCTTGGATTTAGAAGTGAGCTTATCACTGATTCAAGAGGTGAAGCAACCATGGTAAGACGTATTGAAGGCTATACAGAATACGTAGGAGAATTACCAAGAAGAGCAAATGGGGCTCTTATTGCACAAGAACAAGGGACAACTATGGGATATGCGCTTAACTCATTAGAAGATCGAGGAACACTTTTCGTAAAACCAGGTGTAGATGTTTACTCTGGTATGATTATCGGACAAAATAACCGTCGTGAAGACATGACAGTTAACCCATGTAAAAACAAAAAAATGACTAATACACGTTCATCAGGTGCAGATGATGCCATTCGTTTATCACCACCAAGACTCTTCACACTTGAAGAAGCGCTAGAATTTATTGAAGATGATGAATTAGTAGAAGTAACACCAGATGCAATCAGACTTCGTAAGAAGATTCTTGATGAAGGTGAAAGAACAAGAGCAGCAAGAAGCAAAAAATAGTAATGAGAAAGCCGTTTGGTATATATTTTAAATATACTAAACGGCTTTTGTGACGTCTTATTTTGATTGATTCTATTAGACTAGCGCATCAATGTGGGTGGCAGAATAAGAAGAAGCAATTAAATCATTTTGTTCAGCAATTTTATTATTTTCTCTTTTTGCTATTTCATATAAATGTTTATTCTTAAATGAATCTTAAGTTTTGAGAACGAATCTAGATAAAAGGTGTTGGTATAACCATAGGTTATACATCCTATGAAGAATATGTATTTCAAATAATAAAAGATGTGCCTTATAATGGTAGTAGGAAATGTAAAACGAATAAAAATTAAGTTGATGAATAAATATTCAATTAGCAAAAAAACAAGTAAACATACTATGAAATTTACGGAATTATGTAAATTATATTAATTCTAAATAAAATGATGTCAAGACATGAGATGACTATTGCCACCTTAAGGTGCTCTAGATTAACTTTACATAATGTGAATCATTATGCTTTTATATAAAAAAATAAGAGCTTTTTTGAAAATTAAAAGAGACATAAAATTGAATATAATTATTGACACTATTAATCAATGTTGTTAAAATACTAATAACTTAATAGTTTAATAAATGCAATGAAGGAGAACGACTTTTGCAGAAAAGCTTTTTCAGAGAATTAGCGGATGGTGAGAGCTAATAAGCTAGCAAATAGTAAATCACTCCAGAGCAGTGTTTCCTAAAGAGTTTTACTTTGAGTAAGAAACGACCGGAAGCCCCGTTATAGGCAAGGGTTTGATAGAACCTAGTGAGTGGACTTTTTGTATTTGTTTTTTAATTTAAAGAGTCAAGATGGGTGGTAACACGTGGCATATACCTCGTCCTATTGCAGGATGGGGATTTTTTGTATAATAACAAAATTCTAAATATTAAATAATAAAGTGTAATTTGAAGGAGGAGTCGGCATGAAATTATCTGATGCGTTAATCAGATCCTTGATGGAAGAAAATGTTGAAGTTGTATTTGGGTATCCAGGCGCAGCCGTCATTGACATATATGAATCTTTAAGAGCATCTTCTATTCACCACGTGCTGGTTCGTCAAGAACAAGCGGCAGTACATAGTGCCAATGGTTATGCCAGAACAACAGGCAAAGTAGGGGTGTGTATAGCAACCTCTGGACCAGGGGCTACTAACCTTATCACTGGTATTGCAACAGCTTATATGGATTCTATACCTATTGTTATTATTACAGGTCAAGTAAAATCCAATCTTATAGGAAGAGATGTTTTTCAGGAAGTTGACATCACGGGGGCGACTGAACCTTTTATTAAACATAGTTATTTAATCAAAAACCCGAAAGAATTTCCACGTATTATAAAAGAAGCTTTTTATATAGCTAAAACAGGTAGACCAGGACCAGTTCTCATTGATATTCCTATGGACTATCAAGCGATGCAAATAGATTATACCTATCCTAAAGAAATCGATATTAGAGGGTATAAGCCTACAGTAGAAGGACATATTGGTCAAATTAAAAAAGCTATTAAGTTATTACAAAGCAGTAAACGTCCATTAATATGTGCAGGAGGGGGCGTTATCTTAGGTGAAGCTAAAGCAGAACTTAAGGAATTTATTGAAGCTTCTCAGTTACCATTGGTACATACATTAATGGGAGTTGGAGCATTACCTACTAAAAATCCTCAAAACTATGGCATGGTAGGAAGCCATGGTTTCAAACAAGCTAATTGGGCTTTAAAGAGTGCTGATACCATTCTTTTTATAGGCGCACGTATAGCAGATAGGGCAGTAGCTAATGTTGGTATACTAGATGAAAATGCTAATATTATTCATATTGATGTAGATCCTGCAGAGATAGGAAAGATTACTTCGGCTAATATTCCTATTGTAGGAGATGCAAGGCATATTTTAAAACATATGACAGAGCTTATTAAACCGGCAGATACGAAAGATTGGTGTCAAGCAATAGAGGCTCATAGGCTTATTAAAGAAGAAGTACATCCAGAAGGATGTGTCAATCCAAAGTTAGTTGTTAGAACTTTATCCGACCTTCTAGATGAAGATGCGATTATTACTGCTGATGTAGGGCAAAATCAATTTTGGACGATTAGAAATATGGAACTTCGTAATGAACGTAAGCTGATTTGTTCAGGTGGATTTGGAACCATGGGCTATTCATTACCAGCTGCTATTGGTGCCGCCATTGGTAATAAAGACAAGAAAGTTGTAAGTGTTTTAGGGGACGGTAGTTTTCAAATGAGTTTATTTGAATTAGGTACCCTTGTACAAGAACAGGTGAATCCACTCATTATTTTATTTAATAATAGTGGTTTGGGTATGGTAAGAGAACTTCAATGGCGTGTGGATTTAAAAGAGCATGGTGTATGCCTGAATATGAATCCTGACTTTACTACCTTAGTAAGCGCTTATGGTATTATGACGAAGCGTGTGAGTGAGGCAAGTGAAGTAGAAGCGGCTTTAAAAGAAGCGCTAGCTAGTGATAAGCCTTATTTCATAGAGTTTACAGTAAGTGATAAAGAATCTACATTATAAAGAAAAGGGGAGAAACTATGAAAAGACATGTATTATCTGTACTGGTTGAAAACCACTCCGGTGTTTTAAGTAGAATTTCAGGACTTTTTAGTAGACGAGGCTATAATATTGATAGTTTATCAGTGGGGGAAACTGAAGACCCTAAAGTATCTCGTATGACTATTGTGGCTGATGCTGATGAATACACCTTAGAGCAAATTAAAAAGCAACTTAATAAGTTAGTAGATGTTATTAAGATCATTGAGCTTAAAGAAGAAAACTCTATCTATAGAGAACTAGCCATGATTAAAATCAAAGCTAGCAAAGCTAACCGTGCTGAAATTATAGAAATAGCTAATATTTTTAGAGCACATATTGTTGATGTTTCCAATGATGCACTGATTATTGAAGCAACAGGAGACCAAGGCAAAATTAGTGCCCTTAGTAATATGCTAGAACCTTATGGTATTAAAGAAGTGATTAGAACAGGGCTTACAGCACTCCAAAGAGGAGAAAAAGAACTAAAGAATTAAACTAGTCACTTGGGTGACTGATTTAATATATATTTTATTTCAATTATAGGGAGGATTTTCAAAATGGCAAAATTATATTATCAAAAAGACTGTAACTTAGATTTATTAAAAGGTAAAACTGTAGCAATTATTGGTTACGGTAGCCAAGGACACGCACATGCCCTTAACTTACATGACTCAGGTGTTGATGTAGTTGTAGGTTTATATAATGGAAGTAAATCATGGAAAAAGGCTGAAGAAGCTGGTCTTAAAGTAGCAACAGTAGCAGAAGCTACAAAAATGGCTGACTTTATCATGATTTTATTACCAGATGAAAAACAAGCAGACGTGTACAGAAGTGAAATCGCTCCATACCTTACAGAAGGTAAAACACTTGCTTTTGCTCATGGTTTTAATATTCACTTTAAACAAATTGTACCACCAGAACATACTAATATTGTTATGATTGCTCCTAAAGGACCAGGTCATACAGTAAGAAGTCAATTCCAGGAAGGTAGAGGGGTACCATGTTTAGTAACAGCTTACCAAGATGCTACAGGTAATGCACATGACCTTGCACTTGCTTATGCAGCAGGTATCGGTGGTGCTAGAGGAGGAATCCTTGAAACAACATTCCAAATGGAAACAGAAACTGACCTTTTCGGAGAACAAGCAGTTCTTTGTGGTGGTGTAACAGCTCTCATGAAAGCTGGTTTCGAAGTATTAGTTGAAGCTGGATATGAACCAGAAAGTGCTTATTTCGAATGTATCCATGAAATGAAACTTATCGTTGACCTTATCAACAAAGGTGGTTTCGAATACATGAGATATTCAATCTCTGATACAGCTGAATATGGTGATTACACTGTAGGTTCTCGTATTATTACAGAAGATACAAAAAATGAAATGAGAAAAGTACTTAAAGAAATCCAAGAGGGTACTTTTGCTAAAAACTGGATCTTAGAAAATCAATCTCATCGTGCTTATTTCAATGCAAAACGTCGTATTGAAGCAGAACACCCACTTGAAAAAGTAGGTAAAGAACTTCGTAGCATGATGTCATGGGCTGACGAAAACAAATAATAAAAAAGAGGAGGATTAGCATGACAAACGTTGTTAGAATTTTTGATACCACACTTCGTGATGGAGAACAATCACCAGGCTGTAGCATGAACCTAGCTGAAAAAATAGAGGTTGCAAGGCAGCTAGAAAGACTCGGTGTGGATATTATGGAAGCTGGGTTTGCCATTGCTTCTCCAGGTGACTTTGCTTCTGTTAAAGCTATTGCTAATACGATTAAAAATAGTACAGTAGCAAGTCTTGCTCGTGCACTACCTAAAGATATAGATGCGGCAGCAGAGGCACTTAAAAATGCTAAATATCCTAGAATACATACTTTCTTAGCGACTTCTGACATTCATATGCAATATAAGCTAAAGAAAACACCAGAAGAAGTTTTAGAAACAGCGTGTGAAATGGTGAAATATGCAAAGCGTTTTTGCTCTGACATTGAGTTTTCAGCAGAGGATGCCTCTAGAAGTAATCCTGCCTTCCTTTATCAAGTATTTGAAGCTGTTATTAAGGCTGGTGCAACAACCATTAATGTACCTGATACAGTAGGTTATACCTCACCAGAAGAGTTTGCAGCGCTTATTAAAGGTATTAAAGAAAATGTACCTTCTATTGATAAAGCTATTATTTCAGTACACTGCCATAATGACCTTGGCCTTGCAGTAGCTAATTCTTTGGCTGCTATCAAAGCAGGTGCACGTCAAGTGGAATGTACCATTAATGGTATAGGAGAAAGAGCAGGAAATGCAGCATTAGAAGAAGTTGTTATGAATTTAAATACCCGTCGTGACCTCTATGGTATCGATTGTGGTATTCAAACGAAAGAAATCTATAAAAGCAGTAAACTCTTAAGTAGTATCACAGGTGTACGTGTGCAGCCTAATAAAGCTATTGTAGGTGAAAATGCCTTTGCTCATGAGTCAGGTATCCACCAACATGGTATGTTGGCTAATAAAGAAACCTATGAGATTATGACACCAGAGTCTATTGGTCTAACTGAAAATAAATTAGTATTAGGGAAACATTCTGGCCGTCATGCTTTTGAAGATAAGCTTAAGTCAATGGGCTACGATTTAGATGAAGCAGCGCTTATAACAGCATTTGAAGACTTTAAAGTATTAGCAGATAAGAAGAAAGATGTCACAGATCGTGATATTGAAGCACTTATTTGCCGTAAAGTTGTACAAATTCCAGAAGCTTATAAGCTTGAACGCTTTGTTATTAATGCAGGTAATACCATTACCACTACTTCGTCTATGCGTCTTTTAACCAAAACAGGCCATGTGCTTGAAGAGGTTGTATCTTCGTATGATGGACCAATTGATGCTTCTTACAAAGCTATTGATAAATTAGTAGGTAGGAAGTTTATTTTAGAAGACTTTGTGATTAATTCTGTAACAGGTGGTACAGATGCACAAGGTGAAGTAAACGTTAAAATTAGAAATAATGATAGAGTTTATAATGGTCATGGCGTAAGTATGGACATTGTAGAAGCTAGTATTTTAGCTTATATTTCTGCGATTAATAACATGCTCTATGATCAAGAGGAGAAACGGGAGGTATAAAGGTGAAGACAATTGCTGTTCTTGATTCAACCCTAAGAGATGGTGGGCAAGCAGAAGGTATCTCCTTTTCCGTATCAGATAAACTTAAAATAGTAAGTACATTGGATGAACTAGGGGTCGGCTATATTGAAGCCGGCAACCCTGGCTCCAATCCCAAAGATCTAGAGTTTTTTAGAGAAGTTAAAAAGCTTACTTTGAAAAATTCAAAGCTTACAGCTTTTGGCAGTACCAGAAGAAGGGATATAAAAGTAGAAGAGGACGCGAATATTAAATCGCTTCTTGAAGCAGATACCCCTGTAGTAGCAATTTTCGGAAAGACTTGGGACTTTCATGTGACCGAAATTATTAAAACAACTTTAGAAGAAAATTTGCAAATGATTTATGATACGATTAGTTACTTAAAAAAACAAGGAAAAGAAGTTATTTTCGATGCAGAACATTTCTTTGATGGTTATAAACATAATAAGGCGTATGCCATAGAAGCTTTATTAAAAGCTGAAGCCGCAGGGGCAGATTGTTTGGCTTTGTGTGAAACTAATGGAGGCGCTTTCCCTGATGAAGTATATGAAATCGTGAAAGATGTGGTTTCAAAGGTCAATATACCAATAGGTATTCATACTCATGATGATACTGGGTTAGGTGTAGCCAATAGTATGATGGCCGTTTTTGCAGGAGCCACTCATGTCCAAGGAACCTTAGTTGGCTTTGGAGAACGTTGCGGAAATGCTAACTTATCCACCGTCATTCCTAACTTACAGTTAAAGAGAGATTATGTATGTATCCCCAATAAAAATATTAAGAAGCTTACCTCATTAGCGATTCGCGTATCAGAAATTGCTAATGTGACCTTAAAAGAGCAAATGCCTTATGTGGGTAAAAGTGCTTTTGCTCATAAAGCAGGCATGCATATTGATGGTGTTACCAAAGCTTCTCATTCTTTTGAACATGTTTCACCAGCAAGTGTAGGTAATGAAAGACGATTTTTAATGTCAGAGGTAGCAGGAAGAAGTACCATACTAGAGAAAATTAGACGTATAGCACCTGATACCAGTAAAGATGATCCTGTAACAAGTGTGATTATCAATCGTATTAAAGAATTAGAACATAAGGGATATCAGTTTGAGGGAGCCGATGGTACCTTTGAACTCCTTGTCAGAAAGGCGCTTGGCAAGTATAAACCTTTCTTTGACTTAGAGGAATTTAAAATTATAGGAGAGGAACCTTCAAAAACACAAGGTATTAGCTCATCTGCTATTATTAAAGTAAGAGTAGAGGATAAGGTGGAAATGACAGCAGCAGAAGGTGAAGGTCCAGTTAATGCCCTTGATAGTGCCCTTAGAAAAGCTTTAGAAGTTTTTTATCCAGAGCTAAAAAGTGTTCACTTAACAGACTATAAGGTGAGAGTATTAGACACCAAATTAGCAACTGCAGCTAAGGTACGTGTTTTACTTGAATCCACTGATGGAGAAGATTACTGGAGTACGGTAGGTGTATCAACTGACATTATTGAAGCCAGTTGGATTGCCTTAGTAGATTCCATTGAATATAAGCTGATTAAAGATATTGAAAAGAAATTTAAAGCTTATTTATAGGGGGGCGATAATGATGTGTTGTAAGGATAAGAAAGCAGAGGTAGTCAAACAAGAAAAGCTTTATAAAAAACCTTGGTTTTGGATCTGTATGACGGTCATCGTATTTTGCATAACTAGGCCTTATGTGATTGTCATGTGTGGTAATGGTAGTGGCAATAATAATAATGGTAATCGCGGTAAAGAGACAGATGCTAGTAATTAATCGCATATTGTTTTATCTAGGGACTTTAACGATTTAAAGCAGTACAGTTCATAAAAGCTAAAAGGAGATGATATTTCATGGGAATGACAATGACACAAAAAATATTAGCCCATCATGCAGGACTTAAAGAAGTTGTAGCAGGGCAATTAATCGAAGCTAACTTAGATTTAGTATTAGGTAATGATATTACTTCACCAGTTGCCGTTAATGAATTTAATAAAATTGGTTGTGACTGTGTGTTTGATAAAAACAAGGTGGCAATTGTACCAGACCATTTTACACCTAATAAAGATATTAAAGCAGCTGAGCAGTGTAAATTTATTAGAGAATTTGCCAAAGACAAGGAAATCAAAAACTACTTTGAAGTAGGCCAAATGGGTATTGAGCATGCCCTTATTCCTGAAAAAGGTTTAGTAGTACCAGGAGATGTAGTCATTGGGGCTGACTCACATACTTGTACTTATGGTGCACTAGGTGCATTTTCTACAGGTATTGGTAGTACAGATATGGCAGCTGTATGGCTACAGGTAAAGCGTGGTTTAAAGTACCTTCTGCTCTTAAATTTGTTTTAACAGGTAAACCAAGTAAGCATGTAAGTGGCAAAGATGTCATCCTTCATATTATCGGTATGATTGGTGTAGATGGTGCTCTTTATAAATCAATGGAATTTGCAGGTGATGGTATTTCTAATCTTTCTATGGATTCTCGTCTTTGCATGGCAAATATGGCTATTGAAGCAGGTGCTAAAAACGGCATATTCCCTGTAGATGACCAAACTTTAGCTTTTGTTAAAGAACACAGTACAAAACCTTATACTATTTATGAAGCAGATGCAGATGCTGAATATGATGCTGTATACGAAATTGATTTAGCAAAGATTCGTCCAACAGTTGCTTTTCCACATCTTCCAGAGAATACAAAAACAGTAGATGAAATCGGTCCTAAAGATATTAAAATCGATCAAGTTGTTATTGGTTCTTGTACTAATGGACGTATGGAAGACCTTCGCATTGCAAGAGATATCTTAAAAGGTAAAAAAGTAGATCCTAGTATACGTGTGATTGTATTCCCAGGTACTCAAAAAATCTACTTACAAGCATTAGAAGAAGGCATTATTAAAGATATCGTAGAAGCAGGTGCTGTATTTAGTACACCTACTTGTGGTCCATGTTTAGGTGGCCATATGGGAATCCTTGCAGCAGGTGAAAGAGCTGTTTCTACCACTAATCGTAACTTTGTAGGTCGTATGGGACATGTAGACTCAGAAGTTTATCTTGCAAGCCCAGCTGTAGCAGCTGCATCAGCACTTACAGGTTATATTACAAATCCAGAAACATTATAAAGAAAATAGAAGTTGAATAATGGGGATTATTCAGCTGATGAGAATAGGAAACAATAGAAAAATAGATATGGGAAATGTAAGCAATTAAAATAATCGGTCAAGTATAAAAGGAGGACTAAAAATGAATGCAAAAGGAACCGTATTTCGTTATGGCGACAATGTAGATACAGATGTTATTATTCCGGCACGTTATTTAAATACTTCTAACGGAAAAGAGTTAGCAGCTCATTGTATGGAAGATATTGATGTTAATTTTGTGAAAGAAGTTAAAGAAGGAGATATTATCGTAGCTGATAAAAACTTTGGCTGTGGGTCTTCTCGTGAACATGCACCACTGGCTATTAAAGAAGCAGGTGTATCTTGTGTTATTGCAAGAACCTTTGCTCGTATTTTCTACCGCAATGCTATTAATATTGGGCTTCCTATTTTAGAATGTGAAGCAGCAGCAGATGGCATTAGTAAAGGGGATGTAGTAGAAGTTAACTTTGATACAGGAGTCATTACTAATGTAACAAAAGGGGAGAGTTATCAGGGGCAACCATTCCCAGCTTTCATGCAAGAGATTATTCAAAAGGGTGGACTTGTTAATAAAATTAAAGCTGGTATGTAATTGAAAGCTATAAATTTTATTTCAGATAAACAGAAAGACACATAAATAATTAATAGAAATAACTATAAAATAGAGCCAATAAGGTACAGTATCTAATCAGCTGAAAACAAATAAAAATAAAGGTGGGGTAATATGTTGGCAACTGATGCAATAGGGTTAAGTGTGTTTCGTTTATTTTGGCCAATTTTATTGATAAGTATTGTTTTTTTAGTTCTTGTTATCTTATTAATGAAATACCTCTTGAACAAGTGTAATGAGTCTTATGAGGAATATGAAATACCTCCAGTTGATTCGTTTAAACAGTATTTATCTATACCGCAGCTAGTGATTAAACTAGGTATTTGGCCAAGAAGTACTATTAAAGAAGGAAAAATAACTTCTTATAGCCAAGAAAGCTATCAATTATTTTTATATGTAGGGGGAACGCTTGTAACGATAGTGATAGCACTTTTTAATAAAGCGTATAGTTCTGTATTAGATTTTGGCATAGCATTAATTTTTACACCTATATTCATAGCTCTCGGTAAGTGGCTCTACATTGGAGGAGCGACTATTATGTTTCGTTATGTAGGAGGAATAAGATTATCCTATGAAGAAGGTAAAGAGGTATTTAGTACCGTATTTTTATTTCATTATGCCATTAATCTACTTTTTGGTATTATAGGAGCCGTTTTATGCTTTATTTCAGGAGTGGATCGCACATTATTTTATCTTGGTAGCTATAGCAAAATAGATAATTTTAAAGACATAGTGATTTTCATATGGACTTTGATTATATACTACTTACTAATGAAGTACCGTTACAATTTATCCGGTAAATCAAGTGTAGGTAAAATAATACTAATAGGATTAGTATGCATAGGTTTATTGATAGTATGTGTGGTTATATTTTCACTAATTGCAGCCTGTATAATGGGTCCGAACATATGGATATAAAAAGCAAAATAGGAGGTAAGGAAAAATGGATTTTAAAATAGTCACACTTCCAGGAGATGGAATAGGTCCTGACATTGTTACAGAGGCCGTTAAAGTATTAAATAAAGTTGGTGAAGTCTACGGACATCAATTTACATATGATGAACAAATGATGGGAGGAGTGGCCATTGATCATAAAGGCTCATCTCTTCCAAAAGAAACAATCGATGCATGTTTAGCAGCAGACGCTGTACTTCTTGGCGCTGTGGGTGGCCCTAAATGGGATAATCTTCCTAATGGAGACCGACCAGAAAAAGGTCTTTTAGGTATTCGTGGTGCACTTAAATTATTTGCAAATCTTCGTCCAGCTGTGCTTTATCCACAACTTAAACATGCTAGTCCATTAAAAGAAGAAATCATTGGGGATAGTTTAGATATTCTTATTGTAAGAGAACTTACAAGTGGTATTTATTTTGGAGAAAAAAATAAGGTTGTATGTGAAGAAGACGATAGCAAAACTTTTGCATCTGACCTTGAAAAATATACAGTAGCTGAAATCGAACGTATCACAAGGGTAGGCTTTGATGCAGCTATGAAACGTAACAAAAAAGTATGTGTTGTAGATAAAGCCAATGTACTTGAATCTTCTAGACTTTGGAGAGTCGTTGTTAATCGTGTAGCTAAAGATTATCCAGAAGTAGAGTATTCATTTATGTATGTAGATAATGCAGCGATGCAATTAGTCGTTAATCCAAAACAATTTGATGTTATTGTAACCTCTAATATCTTTGGCGATATTTTATCAGATGAAGCAAGTATTATTACAGGATCAATCGGTATGCTTGCATCAGCTTCACTTGGAGAAGGTTCTCTTGGTTTATATGAGCCAAGTCATGGTAGTGCACCAGATATTGCAGGCCAAAACAAAGCGAATCCAATTGCAACCATCCTTTCAGCAGCTATGATGCTTCGTTATTCACTTAACTTAGATAAAGAAGCAAATGCAATTGAAGCAGCTGTTATGAATGTCCTTGATGCAGGTTACCGCACAGGTGATATCATGAGCACAGACATGAAGCAAATTGGAACAGTTGAAATGGGCGACCTTATTACAGCCGCTATCAAATAAGCATAATAGGATAAATAAAGTTAAGTAAAATAAAAAAGAAAAGGTAGTGAGGGCATGAGTAGTCAAATCATCTATTTAGATGGGCAATATGTCGAAGAAGGAGAAGCAAAGATTTCCGTTTTCGATCATGGTGTATTATATGGAGATGGTGTTTTTGAAGGTATCAGAGCCTATAATGGTCGTATTTTTAGATGTGAAGATCATATAGATAGACTTTATGCAGCAGCTAAAGCTATTATGTTAGAGATTCCTCTTACAAAAGAAGAGATGACAGAAGTGCTTTTAGAAACTTGCAGAAGAAATGACTTAAGAGATGGCTATATTCGCTTAGTTGTAACAAGAGGAAAAGGGGATTTAGGTTTAAGTCCTAAGACATGTCCAAAAGCAACTGTATTTTGTATCGCAGGCAATATTACCATGTATCCAGAAGAAATGTATACAAAAGGTATGCCTATTATTACTTCTGTTCAAAGGCGTAATAAAGCAACGATTGTTGATCCGCAGATTAAATCACTTAACTACTTAAATAATATTTTAGCTAAAATGGAAGCTAACCGTGCAGGTGTTCCAGAAGCTTTAATGCTTAACCATGATGGGATTGTAGCAGAGTGTACAGGTGATAATATCTTTATTGTAAAAGATGGCGTGATTTATACACCACCTATCCATATTGGTATCTTAGATGGGATTACAAGAAGAACGGTTATAGAACTTGCTGCAAAGCTTGGTTTCGCCTTAGTTGAAAAAGAATTTACATTATTTAATGTATATAATGCTGATGAATGCTTCTTAACAGGTACAGCAGCAGAAGCTATTCCTGTAAGTATGGTGGATGGCAGAGTTATTGGAACCGGTAATGCAGGAGAAGTAACGAAAACCTTATTAGCAGCATTTAAAGCTTATGCTAATGAACAAGGAACAGATATTTTTTAAGTGATTAAGCATGAATATTAAATAGAAATTAAGAAATATAAGTGAAAAAATTAAGAGTAGAAAATGATGAACTTAGGAATGAGGAATTAAGAAGTAATGTAATTTTCACTTCTCTTCTTCATTCTTTATTCTTAGCTAATTATTTTTCACTCTTCATTATTCTTTCTACATGGCAAATATAAAAGACAACTTCTAGAACTTCTAAGAGGAATTGCTTATAGAAAGATTCTTACTAGAAGAGTTAGTTGTCGTTACTATAAAGGAAATAATAAAAGAAAAGAGGCGTATAAATATGAAAAGTGATCGTGTAAAAGTAGGAGCTGCAAGAACACCTCATCGCTCTTTATTTAAAGCAATGGGTTATATAGATGAAGAAATTCAAAAACCATTAGTAGCTGTAGTAACAGCTAAGAGTGAAATCGTACCAGGACATTCACATCTCGATAAAATTACAGAAGCTGTTAAAACAGGCGTTCGTATAGCGGGAGGAACACCTATTGAAATTCCTGCAATTGGTGTATGTGATGGTATTGCTATGGGACATGAAGGAATGAGATATTCTCTTGTCACAAGAGAACTTATTGCTGATTCCATTGAATGTATGGCAACAGCACATGCTTTTGATGCTATGGTACTCGTACCAAACTGCGATAAAATTGTACCAGGAATGCTTATGGGAGCAGCTAGGATGAATCTTCCTACAGCAGTTGTAAGTGGAGGGCCAATGCTTTCTGGTATGGTTAATGGTAAGAAGTCAAATCTTTCTGTTACTTTTGAAGCTGTTGGTGCTTTTAATGCTGGTAAGATAACAGAAGATGAGTTAAAAGAATATGAAAATCATGCTTGTCCAGGCTGTGGTTCTTGCTCAGGAATGTATACAGCTAATAGTATGAACTGTATGTGTGAAGTATTAGGCATTGCACTTCCAGGAAACGGCGCTACACCAGCTGTATTTGCAGAGCGTATCCGTTTAGCTAAATATACAGGTATTGCCGTTATGGAAATGCTTGAGAAAGATATTAAAATGCGTGATATTTTAAATGAAAAAGCTTTCCGCAATTCATTAACTGTAGATATGGCGCTTGGCTGTAGTACAAATACTATGCTTCACTTACCAGCTGTAGCACATGAAGCAGGTGTACATATTAACTTAGATATGGCTAATGAAATTTCTGCTAAAACACCTAACCTTTGTCACTTAGCACCAGCAGGTAGCGATCATATGGAAGATCTCCACTTTGCAGGGGGAGTTGCAGCTGTTATGAAAGAGCTTACTAAAAAAGATCTTTTAGATACTTCTCTTATGACTGTAACTGGAAAAACGATTGCAGAAAATCTTGAAAAAGTAACGAATAAAAATCCAGAGGTTATTCGTCCAATTGAAAATCCTTATTCAGCAACAGGCGGTATTGCTGTACTTAAAGGAAACCTAGCAAAAGATGCTTGTGTTGTTAAGCGTTCGGCAGTAGCTCCAGAAATGCTAGTGCACACAGGGAAAGCTAAAGTATTTAATGGTGAAGAAGAAGCAACAGCAGCGATTTTAGGTGGCAAAATTGAAAAAGGGGATGTTGTTGTTATCCGCTATGAGGGACCAAAAGGCGGCCCAGGTATGAGAGAAATGTTAGAGCCTACTGCTTGTCTTGCAGGTATGGGACTTGATAAAGATGTAGCGCTTATTACAGATGGACGTTTCTCAGGAGCAACAAGAGGAGCTAGTATTGGTCACGTTTCACCAGAAGCTGCTGAAGGTGGAGTCATTGCTTTAGTAGAAGATGGGGATCTTATTAGCATTGATATGAACGCATGTACTATTAACTTAGAAGTAGACGAAGAAGAACTTGCTAAGAGAAAAGAAGCATGGGTAAAACCAGAACCAAAAGTTAAAACAGGCTACTTAGCACGTTATGCTTCTTTAGTAACATCTGCGAATACAGGAGCGATATTCAAACTATAGTTGGCAAAGGGGGAGTATCATGAAAATCAATGGAGCACAAATTATTATAGAATGCTTGGTAGAACAGGGAGTAGATACTGTTTTTGGATATCCAGGAGGGCAGGCACTTAATATTTATGATGCCTTATATAAAAACAGTGACCGCATTAATCATATACTAACAGCTCATGAACAAGGCGCTTCACATGCAGCTGATGGATATGCAAGAGCAACAGGTAAAGTAGGTGTATGTATTGCCACCTCAGGACCAGGAGCTACAAACTTAGTAACAGGCATAGCTACAGCGTATATGGATTCTATACCAATGGTGGCCATTACAGGGCAAGTACCTAATTCACTCATTGGAAAAGACAGTTTCCAAGAAGTAGACATTGCAGGCATTACAATGTGCATCACCAAACATAATTATATCGTTAAAGAAATAAAGGACTTAGCTAAAACCCTTAGAGAGGCTTTTTATATTGCTCAGTCAGGTAGACCAGGCCCTGTCCTTGTAGACATTCCAAAAGATGTGACAGCTGCTTTATATGACTATCAATATGAAGTGCCAAAAAGCATTTTACCAGTTACTGAAACGATACATGAGAAAAATCTTCAAATAGCTGTGGACTTAATTAAAAATGCAGAAAGACCTTTCATTTATAGTGGAGGAGGCATTATTGCTAGTGGTGCACAAAAGGAATTATTACAGTTTGCTGAGAAGATTTCAGCTCCAGTAGCGACGGCTTTAATGGGTCTAGGTGGCTTTCCTGAAACACATCCACTTTCAACTGGAATGATAGGAATGCATGGTAGTGTTGCATCTAATAAAGGTGTTACAGAATGTGACTTACTTATTGCTATTGGTGCAAGGTTTAGTGACCGCGTTGTAAGTGATGTCAATAAGTTCGCGCCTCATGCAACGATTTTGCAGATTGATGTAGACCCAGCAGAGGTGGGTAAGAATGTCCCTGCTTTGGCATCTATTATTGGTGATGCAAGGGAAATTTTAAATAAACTGATACCACTTGTTCCAAAACAAGAAAATAAAGAGTGGTTAGAAAAGATCCAGAGTTGGAGGGATAAGTTTAAATATACGTATCAAAGTGGTGATACGCTTAGACCACAATTTATTATGAATAATATTTATGATCAAACTCAGGGTGAAGCCATTATTACTACAGAGGTAGGTCAGCATCAAATGTGGGCGGCTCAGTTCTATAAATATACAAAGCCTAGAACCTTTATTAGCTCAGGTGGTTTGGGAACTATGGGATATGGTACAGGTGCAAGTATAGGTGCCCAAATTGCTAGACCGGATGAACGTGTGGTGCATATTGCAGGAGACGGTTCTTTCCGAATGAACTGTAATGAGCTTTGTACCATTGCTCATTATAATGTGCCAGTTATTATTGTTATTATGAATAATACAACCTTAGGTATGGTAAGACAGTGGCAAACTTCTTTCTATGATAAACGTTATTCTCAAACAGACTTAGATCGCGGGCCGGATTTTATTTTATTAGCAAAGGCTTATGGCGTAAAAGCTTATGACGTAACGACTCAAGATGAATTTGTAAATGCATTTGAAGAAGCATGGACAAATAGGGAGCCAGTTGTTATTAACTGCCATATTGATAAAGATGAAAAAGTATTACCAATGGTAGCTCCAGGAGCTGCTATTGACAACATTATTTTAGATTAATAAGAAAAATAAAAAAGGCCTATGGCCTTTTTTTATTGAATAAAAGGTATTAATTTTAAAATTCTTGCACATAACATTAAAAAAAACTATATTATTGTCAAAAATTTATCTAGAGTGTAGAAGATGTAAAGAAAATCCATTATAATAGGTGTGAATTATTAGGGGATTTAGAAGGAGGACTCATGATGAGAAGTGAAATGAAGCAATACGATGTAAATAGGGTACACATTTTTATAGTAAGACTTATATGGATTATGGCTGTAGTACTTTTTGCAGAACAGTTTATAGGAAGTAAAGAGATTAATATAGAGGATTGGGTCATATTAGCAACACCTATTATAGCAACTATTGTTATAAAAAATAAGATTCTTGGAACGACTTTCAAGGGAGTGATACTTATTTTATTACCAGCTCTTGTGGGACTAATAGTAGCTATAGCAGAAAATGGAACGAATACAAGTTTACTTGTTTTACTAGCAACTTCAAGTATCGCTATTTTATATTTTAGTACAAAGATACTTGTAGTTTATGCTGCTGTTATTAATGTACTTCTTATAGTAGGAAGCTTTATTTTAGGCTTACCACTTTTAGGCAAGGATATTAGTTTAGTTTATCGTGTTAAGGGGATGCTTTTTTTTGAACTTGGTCTAGTTATTCTTTATATTATTGCTAAATGGGGGGGAGAGTACATGGACTATAGTATAGAGAATGCTAAGAAAAGCCAAGAAATGGTAGATAAGCTTCAAGAAGCTGTGAAGACCATTAGTACGAATACAGAAGTACTCAATCAAAATATCTATCAAGTTAATGAAGCTATACAAAGCTTAAATGAAGTAAATCATCAAATTACAATTTCTATAGAACAGACGGCTCAAGGAACAGAGGAACAAGCTAAAGGAATTGTTAAGCTAACGGAGTGGATGAAAGATGCAGAAGATAAAATGAGCTTTGCAAAAGAAACAACAGATGAGATGAGCAAAGTAAGCACGACTATTGATGCAGAGGTAGCTAATAGTCATATCACAATTGAAGATATGAATCAACAAATGCAAGAAATAACTGAAGCAGTTGAAGCAAGTTTAAATAATGTATTAGAGCTAGAAAATAAGATTGAACATATTGGTGAATTTTTAAATGCCATAACAGGGATTGCTAGACAAACCAATCTATTAGCGCTTAATGCTTCAATTGAAGCAGCTAGGGCAGGAGAAGCTGGAAAAGGATTTGCCGTAGTTGCAGATGAAATTAAAAATTTGGCTGAAGAATGTAGCCAAGTAGTAGATGCGATTAGAGAAATCATTCTTTCTTTACAAGAAAAATCAGTTGTTACTAAAGAACAAGTTATAAAGGGAAGTAAAGCTACAGCAACAGGGGTAGAGGCAGTAAAAAGTGTTAAGGGTGTATTTAATCATTTAGTAGAAGCAGTAGAAACGCTTAATGGACAGATTGCCATAGAAGTAGATAGTATCCATACTATTTTAGAAGTCTTTATAAAGATGAATGATGAAACTAATGTTTTAGCTAGTATTTCCGAAGAACATACTGCTATGGCAGAAGAAGTGAATAATGCGACACGTATACAAAACAAACATTTTAACGAAATGAGAGAAAATTTAATTACCATAAAAAGGCTGGGAGATAATCTAAAGGAAAGCATTCAGTAACTCTTATTTGTTTACAAAATATCAAATCGATTAGTTCAAATACAAGTGCCCATAGCGGTAAAAGGGTATTACTATATAAACAAAAGACTATAAATAATGGATTATAAAAAAGAAGATTCTAAAAAATACCTCTATTAATTTTGACAAAATTTATAAAAAACATTGAAAAATGCTCTAAAGATTGTTAAAATTTAATTATAATTCCAAAGTATAAAACTGGAGGGGCTCATATGAAACGTAGTATAGCTAATTTTTATGGTTGTTTAATGGGCAGCGCTATTGGTGATGCGTTAGGAGCACCAATAGAGTTTATGCAGTATAGTGATATTGTAAAAGTTTATGGAGCAAGTGGCGTAAAAGAATTAGATATTCCTTGCGGGCAACGTTATGCATTAATTACTGATGATACACAGCTAACATTATTTACAGCAGAAGGATTACTACGTAGTGTGACAAGAGCTAAGAGAAAAGATCATGAAAGAACTTTAGAAGGTACAACCATTACTTTGTTTAGAGCTTATTTAAGGTGGCTTCATACACAAGGGTTAAATACACCTCATTGGAATAAGAAGGACTATGATGGATGGCTTATTAAGGTAGGAAGGTTGCATGCTTACCGCGAGCCAGGGGTCACTTGTTTAACTGCTTTAGGAAAAGGGATCATGGGGACACTAGAAAAGCCGCTTAATGATAGTAAAGGCTGTGGTGGAATGGTAAGAGTAGCACCGATTGGTCTTGTTGAAGATGAAGAAAGAGCTTTCTTACTGGGAGTACGTTCAGCAGCGATTACTCATGGTTCACCAAGTGTTTATTTATCAGCAGGTGCACTAGCACTTATGATTCATTATTTAGTGGGGGACGATGAGTTAGAAGTAGCCATTCAAAAGGCACTAACCTATATTAAGGAAAAACCAGGAAGCGAAGAAGTGGTAGCAGCTCTAGAAATGGCTATTGCTTTAGTCAAAGAAGGAGAACCAAACCATGAACAAATGGAACGTTTAGGAAAGGGCTTTATGGCACATGAAGCCTTAGCCATGTCTGTTTATGCAGCACTTGCTCATCCTAAAGATTTTGAAGCAGCTTTAAGATTAGCTGTTAACCATAGTGGTGATAGTGATAGTGTGGGAGCTATTGTGGGTAGTTTATTAGGCACTTATTTGGGAATTGAAGCTATTCCTACTAGATGGATAGAAGGCGTAGAATTAAGTAGAGAGATTGAACACTTAGCAGAGGATTTAGTTACCTTTTATGAAGAAAGTGACGAATGGCTTAAGAAATATCCGGCTTGGTAAATAGCATAAAAAGATAAAAATGGGAGTGCTACAATCCTAATTGGTGTAGTCCTCCCATTTTTTGTAGTTAACTAGATCGATAGTTACCTTTTCTCATATAACTTTTCTTTTAGATTTAAAGCATGGTCTTTTAAACGAGGAGATAAGCCTGGCATAGTAATAACAGAAGAGAGATATTGTTTACTTTCTTCTGGTTTACTAAGTTCATGAGCCATGGCTGCCAACATATAAAGTAGGGTTGCTTCGTCTAAACCTAGAATAGGAAAATTTTCTTTAGTCAATGCTTCAGCAAAGCCATCGTAAGCTCGCTTTAAGAAGTCCTTGGACTCTGCATCATCTCCTTTGTCACGATAAAGCCAGGCAATATGTAGAGCAAGATAAGCTTGTTCACCTAATTTGCTTTTGCGTGTTATACATGCTAAAAGAGCAATTTTATGTTTATGAATAGCCTCATCAATAGTGGTATATTCACCATAGGCCGGAATTTGACTTCCTCTATAAAAATGAGCACTTAACCATTCTTTTTGTTTAGATAGCAAAGAAGAAAAGTTTTTTGTTACAGCACTATAACCACATTCAGGACAAACAATGATATCATAAAGTAAGGGATTAACCGTAGAATAATGAGCATAGAGATCCTCATCAATAGAAGTTACTTGGTTTTTACCTAATTTAATGGTTTTAGTAGTAAAAGCTTTGCCACAAAGGGGGCAGGTACAAGATTTATCATATAGAACACTTTTAAGTATTTCTGGATCCTCACTTGGATGCATAGATTTCACTTCCTTAAATAATTTATTATATACAGTATAGCTTAAAAATTCAATAAAAGAAACAGGTTTGTCCGTTTCTATACGGATTCTATACAGGAGGTTATATGAAAAGATATATTCGGATATTTTTGTTAATCATGGTATTGCTAGTAGTAGGCTGTACAAATAGTGATAGTAGCTTAAAGGAAAGCGTAGCATCAGATGAAATAAAGGAGAAGACAGATGAGGTAGAAAAGCAATCTAATCAAAAGCTTAATGAGGAGCAAAAAGAAGATACACCAAAAGCAAGTATAAGGGAAGAAGAACAAGAAGTGAAAGAAACAATAACGCTAGAAGAAAAAATAGAAGCTTATATGCAGCAAATGACTATAGAAGAAAAAATAGGACAACTTTTTATGATTGCCATTCGTAAAGATCAGCAAGGAGAGCCAATCACTCAAATGAATGAAGAAGTAAAAAAGCTTCTTACTACTTATCCGGTAGGCGGCATTATTCTTTTTAAAGAAAACATAGTAACGGCAAAACAGACACAAGAACTTATTAGTGATCTACAAGCAATGAGCACCATTCCTCTATTTATAGGTGTAGATGAAGAAGGAGGGAGCGTGAGCAGGGTAGGAAGTAATAGTCAAATAAATGAAGTTCCTTTTAAAATAGCTTTTAGTATAGGAGAAACAGGAGATCCTGAGTTAGCTTATAAAGAAGCTACAAGGATGGGGAAACTCTTAAAAAGCCTAGGATTTAATATGAATTTTGCACCTGTAGCAGATATTTATAATGAACCTGGTAATACAGTGATTGGAAAAAGAAGCTTTGGAGAAACAGCGGAGACTGTCACACCTATGGTGATTCGTTTCGCAGAAGGTTTAATTCAGGAAGGGATTCAACCTGTACTGAAGCATTTCCCGGGACATGGTAATACCCTTGAGGATTCTCATGAAGGATTAGCTTATATTAACAAGAGTCTAGAAGAGCTAGAGTTAGAGGAGCTCATTCCCTTTACAAAAGCACTTGAATCAGGAGTAGGAGCTTTAATGAGAGGACACCTAATGGTGAAAACAGTAGATGATAGTCTACCTGCTTCTTTGTCACCTATATGGGGAAATTATATCTTAGCGCATTATGATTGTGATAACATTTTATTAATGACAGATGCTATGGATATGGGAGCTATTCAAAATCAATATTCAGTAGAAGAAGCAGCGCTGCTTTGTATAGAGGCGGAAAATGACATTTGTTTAATGCCGGCTGACATAGGAAAAGCTTATACTGCTCTTGTGGAAGGCTATAAAGAAGGAAGATTGACGGAAGAAAGAATTAATCGTTCAGTTAGAAAAATTTTGTCAAAAAAAGTGGCACAAAATAGTCTTGTACTTGAATAAAATAAGGTAAGTAAGGAATAAAATATTAAAAAATATTTTTAAAAAAGTATCACACATGAGTAGAGAAGAGAATAGTATATACCATAGATGTTAAAATGGTATAGTATCCCCTTTTGGAAGGGAAATAAGAAGTAAACCTCAATTTATTTAAAATAGTGAGCTTAGGACTTACCCTCTTGCAGTATGCCAAAGATAGCCCTAACACACTTATAACCGGTAAAGTGTGTAGAAGTCACTTAGTGGTAGTATATTTCCGAATATATTATTATTAAGCTCTAAGCTCATTTAAAGATATAAATATCTAATCTATTTAACTATTCTAAAATATATGCTGACTGACTTGTTATTATGACTATAAATAAGTAAAAAGCACGTTCCTTATTGCTTACAAGGAATGTGCTTTTTTGATGTGTTCTTAACACACAAAAAGTAACAAAAAGTTAAAATTTAAAAGCAATTTATCGAGCGCTATAAAGTATTGACAAATATAATTCCTAGTGATAAGCTAGGGAATATAATTCCTAGTAGTAAAGTAGGGAATGGAGGTGGGGAAATGAAATTATCCACAAAAGGGAGATATGGTCTTCAAGCTATGGTGGATTTAGGTGTTTATTCAAAGGAAAAACACATATCTCTTAAAAGCATAGCAGAGAGGCTTTCAATGTCAGAAAATTATTTGGAGCAGCTTATGGCACTCCTTAAGAAAAATAAATTGGTGATAAGCCAAAGAGGCGCCCAAGGTGGTTATGCTTTAGCAAAGCCACCAGAAGAGATTACAATCGGCGAGGTTTTAAGAGCTCTAGAAGGGTCTTTAGCTCCTACAGATTGTACTTGTAAAGATGGTGATACACATTGCTTTTTAGATGGTAAATGTGTAACTAAATCAGTTTGGGAAAAAATAAGGGATAGTATTGACCGAGTAGTCGATAATATTACCTTAGATCAGCTTATGGCTGATTATGAAAAAATCAATGAAAATGCAGCGCAAAGTTACTACATTTAAGAAGATTTAAGGGAGGTCATAAAATGAATAAAATATATCTTGATAATGCAGCAACAACCCCTGTACGTAAAGAAGTCGTTGAAGCAATGCTTCCTTATTTTACAGAAAGCTTTGGTAACCCATCTAGCGTTTATCAAATTGCTCAAATGAATAAAAAAGCTCTTGATGAATCAAGAGAAACAATTGCTAAATATATTGGGTCACAAACAAATGAGATATTCTTTACTAGTGGTGGTTCAGAAGCAGATAACTGGGCAATTAAAGGAATTGCAGAAGCTCATAAAAATAAAGGTAATCATATTATTACTACTAAAATCGAACATCATGCAGTCCTTCATACTTGTGAATATCTAGAAAAGCACGGCTACGAGGTGACTTATCTAGATGTAGATGATAATGGTTTAGTAAGCCCAGAAGCGGTAGAAGCAGCTATCAAAGATACAACTATTTTAATTAGCATCATGTACGCTAATAATGAAATTGGTACCATTATGCCAATTAAAGAAATTGGTGCTGTTGCTAAAGCACACAAAATCCCTTTCCATACAGATGCTGTGCAAGCTGTAGGTCAAGTGAGAATTGATGTGAAAGACCAAAACATTGATTTACTTTCTTTATCAGGTCACAAAATCAATGGCCCAAAAGGAATGGGTGTCTTATTCATTAAAAGAGGCCTAAAACTTGAAAACTTAATCCATGGTGGTGGGCAAGAAAGAGGACGCCGCGCAGGTACAGAAAATGTACCGGGTATCGTAGGTCTTGCTAAAGCAATGGAGTTAACTTATACAGACTTTGACGCGAAGATTGAAAAAATGACAAAACTTCGTGACAAACTTATTAAAGGTTTACTAGAATCTATACCTTATTGTAAATTAAATGGACATCCAACAAAGCGTTTGGCTAATAATGCTAATATTGGTGTAGAATATGTAGAAGGTGAGTCACTTTTGCTTCTACTTGATATGAATGGTATTGCAGCATCTAGTGGATCAGCTTGTACATCAGGCTCTCTTGATCCTTCCCATGTACTTTTAGCTTTAGGTATTCCACACGAAAAAGCACATGGTTCTATTAGATTTACTTTAGGTGTACAAAACACAGAAGAAGAAATCGATGTAGTACTTGAAAAAATGCCAGCTATTGTTCAAAGAATGAGAGATATGTCTCCACTTTGGGAAGAAGTTAAGAATGCAATGAAGAATTAATAAATAAGAATGAAGAGTTAAAAAGATATAGTTGAAAGAAGTAAGAATAAAAAATTAAGAAATACAATGAAGAATAAATAGTAAAAGTACAGAATGAGTATTTAGAAACGAGAGATACAAAGGCTCATAAAACTTATTAATCATAAGAGGTGAAAAATATGTATAGTGAAAAAGTTATGGATCATTTTATGAATCCAAGAAATGTTGGTGAAATTGAAAATGCTAGTGGTGTTGGTACAGTAGGAAATGCAAAATGCGGAGATATTATGAAAGTATATCTTCAAATAGAAGATGGTATTATTAAAGATGCTAAATTTAAGACATTTGGTTGTGGTGCAGCTGTAGCAACAAGTTCAATGGCAACAGAACTTGTTATTGGCAAAACCATTGAAGAAGCTTTAAAGATTACAAATAAATCAGTAGCAGAAGCTCTAGATGGCCTTCCACCAGTAAAAATGCACTGTTCACTACTTGCAGAAGAATCACTTCACGCAGCACTTTGGGATTATGCGAAAAAGAACAATATTACTATTGAAGGATTAAAAGAACCAGTAGCAGACGTACATGACCATGATCATCACGACCACGATCATGAAGAAGGTTCTGGTTGTTGCTAATGAGTGAAACGACTAAGAAGAAAGTAGTAGTAGGTATGTCAGGGGGCGTAGATAGCTCGGTTACGGCGTATCTTTTAAAAGAGCAAGGCTATGAAGTCATTGGGATGACTATGCAAATCTGGCAAGAAGGAGCGCCTGAAGACAGTGATGGTGGTTGCTGTGGCCTCTCCGCTGTAGATGATGCAAGAAGAGTTTGCCAAAAGCTTGATATACCTCACTATGTAGTTAACTTTAGAAGTGATTTTAAAAAGCATGTCATAGATTACTTTTTAGATGAATACCAAAATGCACGAACACCTAATCCTTGTATTGCATGTAATCGCTATGTGAAGTGGGAATCTATGCTACAAAAAGCATTGCAAATAGGAGCAGATTATATTGCAACAGGTCACTACGCTAGAGTCATCAGAGATGAAGTAACAGGACGTTATAGTCTTAAACAGTCAAAAACTTTAGCAAAGGACCAAACTTATGCCCTTTATAATTTAACACAGCATCAATTAGCTCATACTTTAATGCCTTTAGGAGACTATACAAAGGATGAGGTAAGAGCTATTGCAAAAGAAATAGGACTTGCTGTGGCTACTAAACCAGATAGTCAAGAAATTTGTTTTGTACCAGACAATAACTATGCAAAATATATTGAAGAAGAGACCGGCAAAAAACCAGTAGTAGGTAATTTTGTTAATAAAGACGGCAAAGTATTAGGTAAACATAAAGGGATTATTCATTATACCATTGGCCAAAGAAAAGGCTTAGGTTTATCTTTAGGCAAACCAGGCTTTGTACAACGTATTAATCAAAAAACCAATGAAGTGGTTATTGGAGATAATGAGGATTTATTTGATACAACGGTAACGGCTAATCAAGTTAATTTCATGCCTTTTGAACACTTAGAGGGTGAAATGCACTGTTTAGGTAAGATCAGATACAATCAAGCACCACAACCTTGTACGATAAAAATGATAGATGAAGATACAATTCAGTGTATCTTTGATGAGAAGCAACGTGCCATTACGCCTGGACAAGCGCTTGTACTTTATGATGGGGACAAGCTTATTGGTGGCGGAACGATTTTATAAGAAAAAAGGTTTAAATAATAAAATAAAAGCTTAGATATTAAAACAAGTAATAGCAGGAAAAAGATTAATCCTGTTCATTACTTGTTTTTTATTTTCATATTTATTTCAAAAAAAGTTATAAAAATTGCCGGATGTGAAATATTAACTATAAATCGTATTTAACCGGAGGATTGTATGGCAGAAATAAATTGGCTTGAATTGGGTTTAAATTTTTTAGGAGGCTTTGGCCTCTTCTTATTTGGCATGGAATTTATGGGGAAAGGTCTTCAAAAAGCGGCCGGTAGCAAGATGAAAAACTTACTAGGTATCCTTACTAGTAACCGTTTCTTAGGTGTGCTTGTAGGAGCGGGTGTAACAGCTTTGATACAAAGTTCATCGGCAACTACAGTTATGATAGTAGGTTTTGTAAATGCAGGGCTTATGTCTTTAACCCAAGCTGTAGGTGTGATTATGGGAGCTAATATAGGAACTACGGTAACAGCGTGGATTGTCTCCTTAGGTGAGTGGACCCAGTTTTTAAAGCCTTCTGTATTAGCACCGATTTTTATTGTCGCAGGTGTTGGTTTAATGATGTTTGCTAAGAAGTCACAAGCAAGGTCTATAGGACAAATCTTATTTGGTTTTGGTGGTTTATTTTTAGGACTTGATATGATGAGTGGTGCAGCTAAACCCCTAAGTGGACTAGAAGGTGTACGCAATCTGTTTGTGGTGCTTGGTAGTAATCCTTTCTTGGGTATTCTAACCGGAGCTGTGGTAACGGCTATTATACAAAGTTCTTCGGCTTCAGTAGGCATTCTTCAAGCATTAGCACTGGCGGGGCTTGTGCCTTGGAGTTCGGCTATTTATATTATTTTAGGACAAAATATTGGTACCTGTGTGACTGCTCTTTTATCAAGCATAGGTGCAGGTGTAAATGCAAAAAGAGCTGCTTTTATCCACTTTTTATTTAATTTGATTGGCTCTGTTATATTTATGATTTTGGCAATTATAGCTTTTCAATTTCTTGTACCACAATACCAAAATATATTAATTAATGTTACAGATATTAGTATTGTTCATACGACCTTTAATTTACTTAATACATTAATACTTTTTCCTTTCGCAGGTACGCTGGTATATCTGGCTGAACACATTATTAAAGGAAAGGAACAGTCTGAAGAAGGTTTACAACATTTAGATGAAAGAATTATAGAAACACCATCCTTTGCTATTGAAAATGCTATTAAAGAAGTTATTCGTATGGGACGTATTGCATCTCAAAATGTAGATACAGCTATTAATGCTCTTTTTGAAAGAGATGAAAAGAAAATACAGCAAGTATTTGATAGAGAAAGAAGCATTAATGCTATGCAACAAAGTATTAACATGTATCTTGTTAAATTAAGTAATGCCTCACTTTCTGAGAAAGAACATTTAACAGTAACAGGACTCTTTCATATGGTAAGTGATATTGAACGTGTAGGTGATCATGCGGATAATATTGCAGAGTTAGCAGTTAGTTTAAAAGAACAAGACTTGAAATTTTCAGAGCAGGCACAAAAAGAATTAAAAGATATTTCTAGCATAGCACTGAATTGTTTTGAAACAGCGCTTAAAGCTTATGAATTTAGTGATAGAAGTATAGCGCAACAAGTCTTACCATTAGAAATGCAAGTAGATAAGTTAGAAGAAAAATTACGTTCTAGACATATGAAGCGTTTAGTAGAAGAGCGCTGCGATCCTTTAGCAGGTATTCTCTTTTTGGACATGATTAGTAATGTAGAGCGTATTTCAGATCATGCTTCCAATATCGCCATGCTTATTTTAGATGAAAATAGAATTTTAGCCAGTGAAGAATAAAATCATATCAATAATCCTACCTTAGACAAAAAAAGAATGCCTCTTTTAAAATGGCTAACCTTAGATATTACAAGGAAACATGAAAAAAGTCAAAATAGCTAGAAAAAAATTTTTTTATGAAATTAAAAATAGAACTTGTTTATCAAAAAAGATGATGATAAAATGAGTCTGAATGTAAAACAACCTTGGGAGGATAATGATGAATGATATAAACTGGCTTAATGTGGCCCTAGGCTTCTTAGGAGGCTTTGGATTATTTCTCTTCGGTATGGAGTATATGGGAGAAGGTCTACAAAAAGCAGCTGGTAGCAGAATGAAGAATTTGTTAGGAGTTCTTACTAATAATCGCTTTTTAGGTGTATTAGTAGGTGCAGGTGTTACAGCTCTGATACAAAGTTCGTCAGCTACTACGGTTATGGTCGTTGGATTTGTTAACGCAGGTTTAATGTCCCTTAAACAAGCTGTAGGTGTTATTATGGGAGCGAATATAGGAACAACTGTTACGGCATGGATTGTTTCTTTAGGAGAATGGACAAGTTTCTTAAAACCATCTGTTCTAGCCCCAATTTGTATTATTATTGGTGTCGTTATGACAATGTTTGCTAAGAAACAAAGTGCAAAACATATTGGTCAAATTATTTTTGGCTTTGGTGCTTTATTTTTAGGACTTGATATGATGAGTAATGCAGCTAAACCACTAAGTGGATTAGAAGAAATTAAAAATGCCTTTATCATATTAGGTAAAAATCCACTATTAGGTATTTTGACAGGTGCTCTTGTAACAGCGGTTATCCAAAGCTCTTCAGCTTCTGTTGGTATTCTGCAGGCGTTAGCGACAGCTGCCCTTGTACCTTGGGATTCAGCGATTTACATTATTTTAGGACAAAACATAGGAACTTGTATTACTGCCATCCTTTCTAGTATAGGTGCTAGTAAAAATGCTAAAAGAGCAGCTACAGTTCACTTCTTATTTAACTTATTGGGCTCAATTCTGTTTGCAATTCTAGCACTCATTGGTTTCAAGTTTGTAGCACCAGAATTAGGTTCTGTGAGTATTGAAGTGACACATATTAGTATGGTTCACACTATATTTAATGTGCTTAATACCTTTTTATTATTCCCATTTGCAAGTGTACTTGTTTATCTGGCTGAACATATTATTCCAGGGAATGATACGGCTGAAGAAGGAGAACTTCAGCATCTGGATGAGCGTATCCTCGAAACACCAACCTTTGCTGTAGAAAATGCAGTTAAAGAAGTCGTACGTATGGGTAATATTGCAGAACAAAATGCAAAAGTAGCAGTACAAGCATTATTTGATAAGGATGAAAAGAAAATACAAGAAGTTTTCGACCGCGAAAAAATTATCAACCAATTGCAACACGGCATTAATCATTACCTCGTTAAATTAAGTAATGTTTCTCTTTCGGAACATGAACATACAGTTATTACAGGATTATTCCATACTGTAAGTGACATTGAACGTGTTGGTGACCATGCAGAAAACATCGCAGAATTGGCGCAAAGCTTAATTGAAAAAGACTTGAATTTTTCTAAAACAGCTATAGATGAGCTTAAAGAGATTACAGATACAGCTATTAAATGCTTTGAATTATCACTTCAAGCCTACGAGTTTGGAGATAAGACCATTGCAAAAAATGCATTACCATTAGAAGAGAGTGTAGATGCCATGGAAGCAAAATTACGTTCTCGTCATATGAAACGTCTTGCTTCTAATACTTGTGACTCTTTGGCCGGTATTGTGTTCTTAGATACAGTTAGTAATGTGGAACGTATTTCAGACCATGCCTCTAATATTGCACAAACCATTTTAGATGAAAATAGGTCATTAACAACAGAAGAATTGAATCTTCATCCTATTGCATAAATAAAGAATAAACTTCTTGATAAAAAAGATGTCTACAAAATGAGACATCTTTTTTTATTTGTCTTAATATCATTTTTAATTAAGCTATTTCAAACTATACCTGAGAGGTCGACATAAAGCAAAACCTTGAAACAACTAGAAATGGTAAGTAATGTTAAAAACTAAAATCTATCATAAAAAAATAAAAATATGGCATAAAAAGATTGATTAATTGTAGGAAGTTATATACAATAAAGATGTGGGACAGAAAGCTAAAATATGGGACAAAAATGTTCCCGAGGAGCATCGACATGCAAAATAAGATTGTAGCAGTAGAAAAACTACTTCCAGAAGCCATAGAGTTATTTAAAGTACGTTATGCTTTACTGCAAACCATTATGCAAAAAGGGCCTATTGGTAGAAGAAGCTTAACGACTCATCTAGCACTTTCAGAACGCACGATTAGAGGAGAAGTAGATAAATTAGCACAAAACGGACTAGTAGCTGTTACAGTGCAAGGCATTATTATTACGAAGCCTGGAGAAGAGGTTTTAAATACTTTATATCTTCCACTCCACTATTTAGAAGCACTTACAAGGCAGGAAGAAGAACTTAAAGAAAAGCTTGGTTTAAAACGTGCCATTATTTTAAAAGGTAACCTAGAGCAAGATGAAGAAACGAAAACAAGTCTTGGCTTTGCTGTTAGCAGTTTATTAGAAGAAATGTTAACTGCACATACGACCATAGCCATTACTGGTGGAACCACCATGGCTAACATGGTACATTATATGCCTAAGAGTCAGCAGCATTATGAGAATTTACATGTCTTGCCTGCTAGAGGAAGTGTGGGTCAAAGAGTAGAGCTTCATGCTAACACCATTGCAGTAGAATTAGCCAATAAATTAGGTGGTATGTATGAGATTTTAACAATCCCTGACAACCTTAGTCATCAATCGATTAGCCTAATAAAAAACGAACCACAAATAGAAAAATTATTGCAAAAACTAGGGAAAACAGATATGATTATATTTGGAATAGGTAATGCCCTAAAAATGGCAAAACATCGTAAAGAACCACAAGAGGTACTTAATCTATTAGAGCAAAAGACGGCAGTAGCTGAGGCATTTAGACATTATTTTAATGCAGAAGGACAAGTTGTTTATGCTTCAGAGGTGATAGGTGTGGCGCCAGATATGGCAAAGAAAATTCCTATTCGTATTGCAGTAGCTGGTGGCAAGAGTAAAGCAGAAGCCATTTTAGCCACAAGGTCACTTCTTCAAGAAGGTTATCTTATTGTAGATGAGGATGCAGCTACAGCGATTTTAAATCACTTAGCCGTTAAAGGTTAAATAATTAACATTTACCATAGCATTCCCAAGGAATAGATGGTAAAATGAAACAGGTATCATATCGTCAGGTCTAGTACATACTATTATCGGCGATTTGAATATAAAATTAAAAAAATGATTATTTCAAGGAGGAACCAATAATGGCAGTAAAAGTAGCGATTAATGGATTTGGACGTATTGGACGTCTTGCTTTCAGACAAATGTTCGGAGCAGAAGGTTATGAAATCGTAGCAATCAACGATTTAACTAACCCAGCAATGTTAGCACACTTATTAAAATATGATTCTTCTCAAGGTAGATACAACGGAACAGTTGAAGCTACAGAAGATTCAATCATTGTTAATGGTAAAGAAATCAAAATCTACGCTAAAGCTGATGCTAAAGAACTTCCATGGGGAGAATTAGACGTAGACGTAGTACTTGAATGTACAGGTTTCTATGTAACAAAAGCTAAATCACAAGCTCACATTGATGCAGGTGCTAAAAAAGTTGTTATCTCAGCTCCAGCTGGTAATGACCTTCCAACAGTTGTATTCGGTGTTAACGAAAATATCTTAACAAAAGAAGATACAATCATTTCTGCAGCTTCTTGTACAACTAACTGTTTAGCTCCAATGGCTAATGCACTTAATAACTTAGCACCAATTAAATCTGGTATTATGTCAACAATCCACGCTTACACAGGTGACCAAATGGTTCTTGACGGTCCACATAGAAAAGGTGATTTCAGAAGAGCTCGTGCAGCTGCTGTAAACATCGTTCCAAACTCAACAGGTGCTGCTAAAGCTATCGGTTTAGTTATTCCATCATTAAACGGAAAATTAATCGGTTCTGCTCAACGTGTACCAGTTCCAACAGGTTCAACAACTATCCTTACAGCAATCGTTGAAGGTAAAGTAACTAAAGAAGAAATCAATGCAGCTATGAAAGCAGCTTCTGATGCATCTTTCGGTTACACTGAAGAAGAATTAGTATCATCTGATATCGTTGGTATCAACTTCGGATCATTATTCGATGCTACACAAACAATGGTAATTAACCTTGACAATGGTACTTCTCAAGTACAAGTTGTTTCTTGGTATGACAATGAAAATTCATACACAAGCCAAATGGTTAGAACAATCAAATACTTCGCTGAACTTGCTTAATTTTTAATAAATTAATCATGAAGTTATTATAAGATCCTAACAGGGTCCGGTCTTGTAGGTTAGACTTATAGGACCGGGCCTTTTTAGCTATCTTTAAATACTAAATAATGGAAAATTCGAAAGGAGATATTCTCATGTTAAACAAAAAAACAGTAGATGATTTAACAAATCTTCAAGGCAAAAAAGTCCTTGTTCGTTGTGATTTCAACGTACCTTTAAAAGAAGGCGTTATCCAAAACTACAACCGTATTGATGGTGCTATCCCAACAATTAAAAAATTATTAGATCAAGGTGCAAAAGTTATCCTTTGCTCACACCTTGGTAAACCAAAAGGAGAAGCTGTTCCAGAGTTATCTTTAGCTCCAGTTGCAGTTGCTCTTTCAGAAAGACTTGGCGTAGAAGTTAAATTCGTAGATGATGCTAAAGTAACAGGTCCAGAAACACAAAAAGTAGCTGCTGACCTTAAAGAGGGTGAAGTATTATTACTTCAAAACACTCGTTACAGAGTAGAAGAAACAAAATACGGTAAAGATGAAAATGCAGCAGAGTATGCTAAAGAACTCGCAGCTCTTTGCGATAATGAAGTATTCGTAAATGATGCATTTGGTACAGCTCACCGTGCACACTGCTCAAACGTTGGTGTAACTAAATTCACTAAAGAAAACGTAGTAGGCTACTTAATGCAAAAAGAAATTAAATTCTTAGGCGAAGCTGTAGAAAATCCAGTTCGTCCATTCGTAGCTATCCTTGGTGGTGCTAAAGTATCTGATAAAATCGCTGTAATCAACAACCTTCTTGATAAAGTAGATACACTTATCATCGGTGGTGGTATGGCTTATACATTCCTTAAAGCTCAAGGTCAAGAAGTTGGTAACTCTCTTCTTGAAGAAGACAAAATGGATTATGCTTTAGAAATGGTTAAAAAAGCTGAAGCTAAAGGTGTTAAACTTTTACTTCCAGTTGACCACGTAGTTGGTAAAACATTTGCTAACGATACAGAAAGAGCTACAGTTGACACAATCGAAGCTGGTTGGTCAGGATTCGATATCGGACCAAAAACAATCGAGTTATACAAAGATGCTTTAGCTGGAGCTAAAACAGTTGTATGGAATGGACCTATGGGTGTATTCGAATTTGAAAACTTTGCAGCTGGTACGCTTGCAGTATGTGGTGCAGTAGCTGATCTTGCAGATGCTACAACAGTAGTTGGTGGAGGAGACTCTGTAAATGCTGTTAAACGTCTTGGTTTTGCTGATAAAATGAGCCACATCTCTACAGGTGGTGGTGCATCACTTGAATTCTTAGAAGGTAAAGAACTTCCAGGTGTAGCAGCAGCTGATAACAAATAAGACTTGGCCTTAGGCTAATCAATAAAGGCTATACTTTAAGAAAAGCTAAGGCTATTTGTTAAAGTATAGCCATCTCTTACAAAAGCTAAACATAAAACGTTTTAGTGAACGCCAATTCCTAAAAACGTAGACCATAAAAACTAAAGGAGTGTTTTTATATGCGTAAAAAAATCGTTGCTGGTAACTGGAAAATGAACATGACTCCAGCTAAAGCTGTAGAACTTATCAATTCTTTAAAAAATGAAATCAATACAACTGATGTTGACGTAGTAGTATGTCCACCATTTGTATGCCTTCCAGCTGTACTTGATGCAGTTAAAGGAACAAACATTGCTGTAGGTGCACAAAACATGCACTTTGAAGAAAATGGTGCTTATACAGGTGAAATCGCTCCAAGCATGCTTGTAGAGCTTGGTGTTAAATATGTGATTATTGGTCACTCAGAAAGAAGACAATATTTCGCTGAAACAGATGTAACAGTTAATAAAAAAGTATTAAAAGCTATTGAGCATAACTTAGTACCAATCCTTTGTGTTGGTGAAAGTTTAGAAGAAAGAGAACAAGGCATTACAATCGACCTTGTACGTCTTCAAACAAAAGTTGCTCTTAAAGATGTAAAAGCAGAAGATGCTAAAAAAGTAGTAATTGCTTATGAACCAATCTGGGCAATCGGAACAGGTAAAACAGCTACTTCAGCTCAAGCTGAAGAGGTATGTAAAGCCATTAGAGAAGTAGTTGCTGAAGTTTATGGACAAGAAGTTGCTGATGAAGTACGTGTTCAATACGGCGGTAGCGTAAATGCTGGTAATGCAAATGAATTATTCAACATGGGTAACATTGATGGTGGCCTTGTTGGTGGTGCTTCTCTTAAAGCTGAATTTACTTCAATCGTTAACTACTAAAAAGTAATAAGAAGGAGGACAAAAAAATGAGTAAACAAACAACCTTATTACTCATTCTGGATGGATTCGGTATCAATGAAAACATGGAAGCTAATGCAATTGCCGAAGCTAACAAACCAAATATTGATGCCATTATGAAGAAATATCCTACTGTAAAAGGCTATGCTAGTGGTATGGCTGTAGGTCTTCCAGATGGACAAATGGGTAATTCAGAAGTTGGTCACCTAAATATGGGTGCTGGACGTATTGTCTACCAACAACTTACAAGTATTACAAAAGCCATCCAAGATGGGGAATTCTTTAAAAATGAAGCTTTATTAAAAGCAATGAACGTTTGTAAAACAAACGGTAGTGCACTTCACTTATTTGGTTTATTATCAGATGGTGGTGTACACAGCCATATCGAGCACCTTTATGGTCTTCTTGAAATGGCTAAAAAAGAAGGTTTAGAAAAAGTATATGTACACGCTTTCTTAGACGGAAGAGATACACCACCTGCATCAGGTAAAAGCTTCGTTGAAGCATTAGTAGCTAAAATGAAAGAAATTGGTGTAGGACAAATCGCATCTTTATCAGGTCGTTACTATGCAATGGACCGTGATAATAGATGGGACCGTGTAGAAAAGGCATACAATGCAATTGCTTTAGGAAAAGGTGAAGAAGGAACTGATCCTGTACAAGTAATGGCTGATTCTTATGCAAAAGAAGTCAATGACGAATTCGTTATTCCCACAGTCATTACAAAAGATGGCAAAGCTATTGGTGCTATTAAAGCAGAAGATGCAGTAGTATTCTTTAACTTTAGACCAGACCGTGCACGTGAAATGACTCGTGTATTCTGTGACCCAGCATTCAACGGTTTTGAGAGAGAACGTATTGGTAATAGCTTTACGACTTTCACACAATACGATATTACAATGCCAAATACAGAAGTTTGTTTCGTTCCAGAAGAACTTACTAATACTTTTGGTGAGTTCCTTGCTAAAAATGGTAAAACACAACTTCGTATTGCAGAAACAGAAAAATATGCACACGTTACTTTCTTCTTCAATGGCGGTGAAGAAGATCCTAACGAAGGAGAAGATAGAATTCTTGTACCATCTCCAAAAGTTGCAACTTATGACTTACAACCAGAAATGAGTGTACCAGAAGTAACAGAGAAACTTGAAGCTGCTATCCGCAGTGGTAAATATGATGTGATTATCTGTAACTTTGCTAACCCAGATATGGTTGGTCATACAGGTAACCTTGAAGCAGCTAAAAAAGCAATTGAAGCTGTGGATACAGCAGTAGGTAAAGTGATTACTGCCATTGAAGAAACAAATGGATATGCTTTCATTTGTGCAGACCATGGGAATGCAGAACAAATGATTGATCCAGAAACAGGTGGTGCATTTACTGCACACACCACTAACCCAGTACCATTCGTCCTTGTTAATTATAAAGAAGGCGTAACACTTAAAGAAGGCGGTAAACTTGCAGATATCGCTCCAACTTTAATTGAAATGATGGGAATGGAAAAACCAGCAGAAATGACTGGTGAATCTTTATTAGTAAAATAAAGTGTTAACTTAGCGTCAGCAAAGCCATGCTATTACACACACAACTAATCAATTGGCTTTGAAGACAAGGTTTGGTGAACTTTAGTACAAAAAGCAGCATAGGCATACGATTACACACACAACTTATATAACCTAGCAATCTTTTGTACCAAGGAAACTTAAGACAACAAAGTTTCCAATCAACCATCCAAAAATGATTCATCAAAGAGGTAAAAGGTAGTGGATTAGCTACCACTACCTTATCAGCGCTGAACTCTTGATAGATTCATACTTGTCAAGTAGTGGCGAAGACGTTTGACACTTATTTGACGCAACTTTTTTATAAAAAAGAAGCCTATACTTCATTGTTGGAGTATAGGCTATTTTTTGTTTAATTTAAACTTTTAGTATTATTTACTTTATTTTTGGAACATTGCTGCATGATGTGACGTCCTATATAGTATATAAGCATGTAAAGGAGTAGATAATGATGAAAAGATATTTTAAAGTATTAGGTTTATCTTTATGTATAGGGCTAGCAAATACATGTGTTTTTGCCCAAGAGATTCAATTAGTACCTACTGTAGCACCTGTAGAAAAGAGTGAGGATCTCGTATCTATTCACCAAATCAATATGGATGTAGCAATTACAAGAGCAGAGTTTATTATAGCAATCATTAATACAACAGATACAGAGTTAATACCTATTATGGATACACATTATGCAATGCCAGCAATGAAAAAAGCAGAGCAGCTAGGACTTATAGATTTAAAAGCTTATCCAATAGATACCTGGTCAGAAATAATGCCTAATGAAGAAAAAGTAGAAGTACTGTCAAAGGCAATGCAAAATAGTCATATTGATATAGGAAAGGTATACACGGCTTTAAGTCAAATACTTGTAGAGCATGTAGAGGTTGACGGTAGACTTATAGATTTAAAAGGATTAAAGATAAGTCATAATCAAGGGAAAGTGATGCTACCCATAAGGGCTGTTGCAGAAGCCATGGGGTTTAAAATAACATGGGATGCTGATAGCTATACTTGTACACTTAACAATGGCAGTATTACATCAACAGTACAAGTAGGCTTTGATTCATATCACTATTCAAGTGTAAAAGCTATTGGTATGTCAGCACCTTTTAGTGCAGGAGCAGCACCACGCCTTATTGAAGGCACTCTATATGTCCCAGTAGATTATTTTTCTATGTTTGCTGATAGTGAAGTAACTAATAGTACAGTAAGTTTTACAAAGAAGTAGTCTTTTTTAGCTATAGAGGAAATTAATAAAAAGAATAATTTTAGATAGGACTAAGTAAAATCTAGTTCTATTTTTGTATGATGATATAGGTAAAGTATGTATAAAGAGTAAGTAAAAATCAAAAATTGAAATTAAAAAGTTTAAAGAAGAAGCTACTCTTTAAAATGCCAAAATGTTATAATAATAGTAAATAATATTGTGGAATTTTTAAATAGATATAAATTTTATGGTGGGAAATAGGGCGAAATATAAGTATGAAATATATAGTTGGGGGAATTATTTTAACGCTTTTAAATTGGTTTATCATCACTATGGTTATAGATTGGAGATTGATGACACTTCCTATACCGCATTTTAAAAAAGGAAATTATCTTGAAGCCTTTTTGATAGAGAAGGAAAACCGAATGGATATACAGAAGGGTTATAACTGTTCAGCATTTTCGACCGCATTTTTATTAAGGCACTTTGGGATTGAAGCTGTAGGTAATGATATCTATAACAAGATGCCAGGTAAAATGAAATCTGGCTATGTCTACCAGAAAGGTATCAGGCAATATTTCAGTGAGCAAGGAATGAAGACATATTATTTTCTAATGGATAATAATTATTATTTGACAAAAGTTAATTTTAGTAATAATATTAAAGTATAAATAGTAGTAAAAAATAAATGAAAAGATTAAATAATATTTAATATAAAAACTTGTATTGAGACATCATAAGTGCTAGTGCATAAATTAAATAAGCGTTGGTAAAAATACGAGAGAATAGTTAATTAAAAGGAGGTTTGTTAAATGAAAGGATATATTGAAATTTTAGATGTATTTGCAAGAGAAGTATTAGACTCTAGAGCTAATCCTACCATTGAAGTTGAAGTTATTGTTGAAGGTGATTATATGGGATCTGCCATTGTACCTTCAGGTGCTTCTACTGGAGAAAGAGAAGCCTTAGAACTTCGTGATAATGATAAAGACAGATATATGGGTAAAGGTGTAACAAAAGCAGTTGATCATGTCAATAACATTATTGCAGAAGCTGTTATTGGTATGAACGCTCTAGATCAAGCAGCTATTGATAAAGTAATGATTGATTTAGACGGTACACCTACTAAATCTAAATTAGGTGCTAATGCTATTTTAGGTGTGTCAATGGCCGTAGCAAAAGCAGCTGCTAATGCACTTAGTATGCCACTATATCAATATCTAGGAGGCATTAATGCCAAAGTATTACCTGTACCTATGATGAATATATTAAATGGTGGTGAACATGCTGATAATACAGTAGACTTACAAGAGTTTATGATTATGCCAGTAGGAGCACCTTCCTTTAAAGAAGCACTTCGTATGTGTGTAGAAACTTATCATACACTTAAAAAAGTACTCAATAGTAAAGGTCTTGCTACAGGTGTTGGTGATGAAGGCGGTTTTGCACCAGACCTTGCAACAGCTGATGATGTTTTAAATCTAATTGTAGAAGCTATTGAAAAAGCAGGTTATAAACCAGGTGAAGAGATGTTCATCGCCATGGATGCAGCTGCTTCTGAACTTTATAACAAAGATGATAAGAAATATTACTTCAAAGGCGAAAGCAAGATGACAGGCAAAGATGTAGTACGTACGTCAGAAGAAATGGTAGACTACTATGAAGCTCTAGTTAATAAATACCCTATTATCTCTATCGAAGATGGTTTAGGAGAAAATGACTGGGAAGGTTGGAAGCTCCTTACTGATAGACTTGGTAAACGTATTCAACTTGTAGGAGATGACCTATTTGTAACAAATACAAGCATTCTTGAAAAAGGTATCGAAGCTGGTGTAGGTAACTCTATTTTAATTAAAGTTAACCAAATTGGTACACTTACAGAAACTTTCAATGCGATTGAAATGGCTAACCGTGCAGGTTATACAGCTGTTGTTTCACACCGTTCAGGTGAATCAGAAGACAACACAGTAGCAGATATTGTAGTAGCTGTTAATGCAGGACAAATCAAAACAGGTGCTCCAGCACGTTCTGACCGTACTGCTAAATACAATCAACTCCTTCGTATTGAAGAAGAACTTGAAGATATTGCAGAATTTAGAGGAAGAAAATCTTTCTTTAACCTTAAATAACTCAATAAGCTATATAGAAAAGAGAGGACATGAATACCCTCTCTTTTCTGTTGTAAAATGTAGCTATTATTTTTATTAATTTTTATTAGGGATTCGACTACTTGACCACATATATATAAGTGTAAAAACAAAATAAATAACTTCCCACGGCATAATTACCACAGCTTCAACCTGAGGAACTGACCGGGTCAGCCAAGTCTCAATCTATTGTTATAGGTACCTCTGGACTTAAGGAAAATGTTCACTTGTGCGCTGCAAGGAAGGCGCCACTTATAAGTTGTTTTCAATGTTTTTATACCTAGTATTACCCAATAAAGTTTTAAACCAGAGTCTTAAGGTCTTAGCTTCCTAGCCTAGGGTGCACCGGCCAAGACTTTTAAGAGCTCCTCACTCATTGGTTGAACTTTCATAGCTAGTTTTAGTAGGCACTACGCTATAACGCATACGTGCTGAGGAGCCATTTTGCGCTTTGCTTAAGGTCTATTTAGCTAGTGATGAAAGTAAATTTCAAGAGTCTGGAACCCCAAATAGCTTACCAAGTACAAATAGCACTTGGTAAGCTATTTTTTTTGCTATTCATAACTCCTATAAATTGAAATTTGTCTTGTAGTTTATGAGAAGTACGTCTGAGAGAAAATGATAGGGTATGGGTGCCTTCCGTTGTTCCGGTTCACATTTTTTTGAAGCACTAAGTTCACTCCCCGACAAATTTCAATTTGTGTGTGGCTAGTTAGTTCTCGAAAACCAATTTGGTATTTGAGCATTAACGTAGTGAGTCTTAAAATATTTTATAAAAATAATGTAAAGATTATTGATTAACTGAAAACAATAGGTATAATAAACAAGTGGATATTAATTTAATTAAAAATAAAAAGCATGACAATAACCAAACTCATATCAAGTAGGGAGGAAGAAAATGAGCGAATTAAAAAAAGAAGAAAGAGACACCTTTGATGGTGGTTTTGCCGTTGTAGACCGTGAACGCTTAATTGAAGAAGAAACAAGGGTGGTTACCCCTTGGTATAAGCATTTTATTAATAGTATTATTGCACCTAGCAAAATGATGCAAGAAAATTTATTGCATGAACCACCTAAAGGTAATAGTATTGCAGTTGTAGGGTTTATCTTATTTATTATTTTAATCACCTTCATGCAGCATATTAATCCAGAAATAAGGCAAATGGTTTATGATGCTTTACGAAACAAAGATGTGGCTGAAGATATGATTGGTCAGCAGTACATAGTAACCCTAATTATTGGAGCCATTAGCTCATTTGTTGCTTTGTTTGCAATAGCTTTCGTACAAACTATTGTGCTTCAAATATTAAAAGTAATAGCAAAGGACAGATGTAAATTTGCATCGCTTTATACTGTTATGTTATTAGGGTTATTTATTAGTTTAGTAGTTCAAACAGTAGATTATTTTGCGGCTAATCTGATAGGTGTTAATTACATGGTCTTTAATCTAGCAAGTTTATTTGATCGAACAACCTTAATGGCAAATAATACACTCATGACGATTTTAAGCTTTTTCTCTTTAGAACGAATAGTATGTATGATTTATTTAATTATGGGCTATAGTATGGTAACACACAAAAGCAAGAAAAAAGCAACGATTATTGTGAGTCTATTAGAAGTTATTATTTTGGGATTTTCATTAATATTTGCATAAAAAAGTATGATTGTTGATTTTTCTTCGAATATCTGCTATGATGAGTAAAGATATGTATACCATATGGTTTCAAGGAGGCTTTAAGTCATGGCAATACTGAAGATGATTTTAATCATTGTATTTCTTATTGCAGCGTTTGCAATTACAGTTGTTGTTTTACTTCAAGAAGGTAAGTCTGCAGGACTTGGCTCAATTGGGGGAGCAGCAAATAGCGATTCATACTGGGATAAGAACAAAAAACATACTTTAGAAGGTAAGTTTGAAAGATGGACGAAGATCATGGCAGGTGTATTTGTATTAGCAGCATTTATTCTTATGCTTATGCCTAATAATACAAATGCTTCAAATGCACAAATTGTACAACCTTCTGCGTCAGCATCAGCTGAAGCAACTGATAATGCAGGAGCTTCTACAGCACCTACAACAGAAGCGACAGATAATGCAGATGCAAGTGCATCACCATCAGCTGAACCATCAGCATCACCAGCACAATAAATATCAAACACTTTACATTTTCTGTAGAGTGTTTTTTATTTTGTCAAAAAAGAGATCCCTATTTTGTTAGACTTTAAAATAAAGTTAGTAAATAGGTCAAATAAGTAAATAATCATATGTAAAATATGGTATAATAGAAGTAGGAAAGAAATCATAAAATAGTAGTGTTGCATTGAGATGATGTTAGGGCATCCATAAAGAAAAGAGATGATAATCATGAGAGAAGAAATGAACCGTACAGCAGAGAGGAAGCAAGTCATTTTAGAGATGATGAAAAATCCTAATTATGTACCCATGAAGATTAAAGAAATAATAATGGTGCTCCAAATTCCACCTTCAGACAGACCAGAATTAGAAGAAATTATAGGCGAACTTATTGCAGAAGGTAAAATCATTCGTACCAAACGTGGCAAATTTGCTGTACCACAGACGTATAATTTAGTAGCAGGAACCTTTCAAGGACATCCAAAGGGGTTTGGTTTTCTTATTCTAGATGAAGAAGAAAAGGATATCTTTATTCCTGCTTCAGGTGTTAATGGTGCCATGCATAAAGATAGAGTTATGTGCCGTATCACAAGACCAGCGACAGCTGAGAAACGTGCAGAAGCAGAAGTTATTGAAATCTTAACACGTGGACCAGAAAGTCTGGTAGGTACTTATGAGGAAAGTCAAAACTTTGGTTTTGTAGTACCAGATGATCAAAAATATACAAGGGATATCTTCATCCCTAAAAAGTTTTCTAAAGGTGCAGTAACAGGGCATAAAGTACTTGTTAAAATTACAGATTGGGCAGAGGAACGTCGTAATCCAGAGGGGCAAGTTATTTCTATTTTAGGACATATCAATGATCCTGGTGTAGATATTTTATCTATTATTTATCAGTATGACTTACCAAGAGAATTCCCAGAGGATGTGATGAAGGAAATTGAAAATATTCCTTCTGAAGTAGCCGATAAAGATAAAAAGGGCCGAACTGATTTAAGAGCTATTCAAATGGTAACCATTGATGGTGAAGATGCCAAAGACTTAGATGATGCTATCTCTATTGAAAAACTAGAAAATGGCAACTATCGTTTAGGCGTACACATTGCAGATGTTACCCATTATGTAAAAGAACATTCACCACTAGATAAAGAAGCTTATGAAAGAGGAACGAGTATTTATCTAGTAGACCGTGTTATTCCAATGATCCCTCATAAGCTGAGTAATGGTATTTGTTCTTTAAATGCCCATGTAGACAGGCTAGCTTTAACTTGTATGATGGTGATTGACAAGAATGGAAACGTCCAAAGCCATGAAATTATGGAGACACTTATTAACATTGACGAACGTATGACTTATACGAATGTGAAAAAGATCCTTCTAGATGAAGATGAAGATGTAAAAGAACGCTATAAAGACCTTATTCCAATGTTTAAGACCATGGAAGAGTTAGCTGATGTTTTACGTAAGAAACGTATGAAACGTGGTGCTATTGATTTTGACTTCCCTGAGACTAAAGTGATTTTAGATAAAGAGGGTGTCCCTCTTGAAATGAAGCCATATGATCGTAATGTAGCCACACGTATTATCGAAGAATTTATGCTTGTATGTAATGAAACCATTGCAGAAGATTATTTCTGGCAAGAAAAACCTTTTGTTTATCGTAGCCATGAAGATCCAGACCCAGAAAAGATTTTAGCCCTTACAGAATTCATCAATAACTTTGGTTATCAGATAAAAGGCAACACGACTAAGATTCATCCAAAGGATATGCAAAAGGTATTAGCAGAGATTGAAGGTAAACCAGAAGAAAGTATTATTAGTCACTTGCTCCTTCGTTCTATGAAGCAAGCACGTTATACAGCAGAATGCAATGGTCACTTTGGCTTAGCAGCTAAGTATTACTGCCACTTTACTTCACCTATTCGTCGTTACCCAGACCTTCAAATTCATCGTATTATTAAATACAACCTTCATAATGAATTAAAAGGTAAGAAAGAAGCAAAATTATTAGAACGTATGCCAGAGGTTTCTAAGCAATGTTCTCTTCGTGAAAGAAGAGCAGATGAAGCAGAACGTGAAACAATCAAACTCAAGAAAGTAGAATACATGGAGCAGTTCATCGGAAAGATGTTCGAAGGGGCTATTACAGGGACTACCTCTTGGGGCTGCTACGTGGAACTTCCTAATACAGTAGAAGGTTTAGTTCATGTGACAGAAATGGCAGATGACTACTATATCTTTGATGAAGAAGGACATCGCTGGATTGGTGAACACAGTAAACAAATTTATCGCCTAGGTGATAAAGTACATGTACAAGTTATTAAGACAGATTTAATGACACGTACCATTGACTTTAGATTTGTAAGTGAAGAAGAGTTTTACAAAGACCAAGGCAGTCTTGTAACAGTTAAAGATGAAGCAGACAATGAATAAAGAGTAAAAAGGCCTAGATGAGGTATATAGCCTCATCTAGGCCTTTTATGACTTCCAAGATTAGTTTGTGGATTTGATAAAAAAGTTGTAGTATAATGACATATCATAAGAGAATGAATACATGAGAAAATAGACAGCAATAGTAAGCTATTGAATTTATAGGGGGATTAAAGTGAAAGTCATTAAAAAAATAGCGATGCTTCTCATTATAGGAAGCTTATTTGTCATGACCATGGGGATTTTATGGCGTCCACATCAAAAGCCTATCGAAGTAGGACAGGTAGAAGCAGCCATAGGGATTCCTTATCAAATAGAAAATATTCCAGAGTCTAATAAAAGACCAGGGGTGAAAAGGCGCATTAAATCAATTGTAGTGCATAATACAGCTAATCTTAATAGTACAGCGCAAAATGAAAGGGACTACTTGGTGAACCCTACAAATACTTCAAGTACTTCCTTTCATATGGTAGTGGATGAGAATGAAATTGTAGAAGCAGTACCAGTTACTGAAGTCGCTTTTCATGCAGGTAGCAGTAAAGATAATAAGGAAGGCATCGGTATTGAAATTTGTGAATCTGGTAATTATGAAGCAGCAGAAGAGAATGCCGTACAGATGATTGCTTATTTAATGAAAACCTATGATATTCCACTTAGTCAGGTAAAAACCCACCAAGATTGCAGTGGTAAGGAATGTCCAAGACTTATTTTAAATCATTGGGGACACTTTCTAGAAAGAGTGGAGGATGCTTATCAAACTTTAATGGAAAATGAAAAGTAAGTAGGATCATAAAAGTATGTTTAGGAATAGACAAACTTAGCTGCGAAGAGGTGGTTTTTAAAAGCTCTATTAAAGGATGAAGTCTTCTTTGGATGATGAATGAGATATTAACAGGAGTTGATTAACATAAGGAAGAACTTAGTTTACAATAACTTGGTTCTTTTTTCTTGCCAAAATTTAACTCGTTAAGAAATAATCAAAAAAGTAATTTTTAGTTGATAATAATTATTCTTAGTGGTATATTAATTATAAATCCTCGTATAATAAATAAACGAGGCTAACATTTTGAAAAAAACATTGGAGGTATCACAATGAAGGTAATTGTTATAGGATGTACACATGCAGGAACCGCAGCTATTGTAAACATTAAAAAAGAACATAAAGATGCAGAAGTAACCGTTTATGAAAGAAACAATAATATTTCCTTTTTATCTTGTGGTATTGCCTTAAATGTAGGTGGTGTTGTACCTACTACAGAAAGTCTATTTTATAATTCACCAGAAGGCTTAGCGGCTCTTGGTGTGGTTACAAAGATGGAACATGATGTCACACATATTGACTTTGAAAATAAAAAAATAGAAGTAAAAGATCTTAATACAAATGAAGTAACAACAGATCACTATGATAAATTAGTACTTACTATTGGTTCATGGCCAATCATTCCACCGCTTGACGGAATAGACCTTGGTAATATCGAGCTTTGCAAAAACTATAACCATGCACAAGTGATTATAGAAAAAGCAAAATCAGCTAAAAAGGTAGTTGTTATTGGTGCAGGCTACATTGGTGTAGAATTAGCCGAAGCCTTTGAAATGAAAGGAAAAGATGTTACTTTAATCGATGCAGAAACACGCATTATGAGTAAATATCTAGATGAGCCTTTTACAACAGTAGCAGAAAAAGCTTTTGAAGAAAAAGGTGTTAAACTTGCTTTAGACCAAATGGTAGAACGCTTTGAAGGTGAAAATGGTCATGTAACGAAGGTTATTACCGATAAAGATAGTTTTGAAGCAGATTTAGTAGTGCTTTGCATTGGTTTCAAACCTAATACAACCCTTGTAAAGGATGGATTAGATACATTACCTAATGGTGCTATCTTAATCAATGAATATATGGAAACAAGCCGTAAAGATGTATTTGCAGCTGGAGATTGCTGCGTGGTACGTTTTAACCCAGCAGGAGAAGCACGTTATATTCCACTTGCAACTAATGCTGTAAGAATGGGTACTTTAGTAGCTAAAAACTTAGTGAAACCAACGCTTAAATACATGGGTACACAAGGTACTTCAGGTATTAAGATCTATGGCTATGACATTGCTTCTACAGGTATGACAGAAGAAGTAGCTAAAGCAACAACTTCTAAAGAAGTAGCAAGTGTTATGGTAGAAGATGTTTACCGCCCAGGCTTTATGCCAACTAACGAAAAAGTAATGCTTAAATTAGTTTATGATGCAAGCTCAAGAGTGGTCTTAGGCGGTCAGATTTTATCTAAATATGATTTAACAGAAATGATGAATACCCTTTCTGTAGTCATCCAAAATAAAATGACAGTAGAAGAATTAGCAATGACTGATTTCTTCTTCCAACCACATTTTAATAAACCTTGGGGCTTATTAAATCAAGCAGCATTAGAAACATTGTAAAAATGACAAAATTACCATATAATGGATAAATGGGGAAACTTACAAGGTATGTGTGTAAGATTCCTGGAGAAAATAATACCGAGATAAGATTTAAAGGAGTGGGACAATGAGCGATATTATTTGTTTATGTAAAAATATTTCTGAGGAAACAATTGTAGAGGCTATCAAAAAAGGAGCTGATACTGTAGATGCTGTTAAAGAAGCTACAGGAGCTACAACAGGTTTTTGCCACGGTGGACGTTGCAAAGCGAAAATTGAAGCCTTAATCGAAGCTAACAAATAGTTTTCTAATAAACAAACCAACGCTTAGAGGAAGTTTGAATGATAACTTAAGTGAGCGCTAAAGGAGAACAATCTATGAGCAAACAAGTTTGTTTATGTAAGCATGTTTCAGAGGAAAGTATTCAAAGAGCACTTGATCATGGAACAACAACCTTAGAGGGTGTTAAAGCTGCTACAGGAGCAGGCGCAGGTGCTTGCAAAGGACAACGTTGTAAAGGTCAGATTCATAGGATGTTAAAAGACAAAGAATAGCCAACCGAACACTAAGCATTTGTTTAAAGCAGAGGGTATTGCGAGATGGCAATGCCCTCTTTATTGTCTTAAGGCCGCCTCATTAGTCCGAAAAGCTACCTACTTTCAGCTACTGTCTCGTTTTACTAAGAAGTTCTAAACTCAGCTCCAAGGTAGCCTTCAGTAGATAGCTTTTCTCCCTAATGAGGCTACTTAACGAAAAAAAGGGAATTACTAGTTAATGACTAACAGCTTAAAAAACTGCTTAACGACAATGAGAACAATAATAATGAAAAAGCATGACATATGAGAGTGATGAGGCTAAAGAAGCCTTCATCATATAATAGAGTGAGAAATAAATAGGTATCTACTATTAAAGATAAATGGAATAGAAAGGAGGATAGAAATGAACGAAGAAGAAATTAAAGATCGACTAACTAAAACTTGTGTTTGTAGACAAGTGACAAGAGCTAAAATTAAAGCAGCCATTATGGATGGTGCAGATACAATGGAGAAGGTCAAAGCTAAGACAGGAGCTATGAGTGGTTCTTGTCATGGTAGAAAGTGTAAAGGTAGCATTGAAGATCTATTAGCTAGATATAAAGAAGAAGGTAGTTTTTAAACCTAACTTCTAGCTGAGTCAAGCACATAGAAAAATAAGCTAAATAGTGTATTACAAAAAGCACCGTGTCAAAATAGAGCGTTGAATCATTCTATTTTGACACGGTGCTTTTGATTAAGTTAATTAAGCTTGTGGATTTTTTCTGGTTAAATAGCCCATATTATATAAGAACATAAAGACAGCCATACCACAGATGATGATATAACCAAGGCCACTATATAGATCCGGTATTTGTCCAAAGAGGATGAAGCCTAGGATAGCAGCGAAGATGACTTGTGAGTAATCGTATACTGAGATTTCTTTAGCAGGAGCGTAGCAATAAGCCGCTGTAATAGCAAATTGACCACCAGTAGCAGCAAGGCCTGCAAAGAGTAAATACCCAATTTGAAGTAAAGACATTTCATGATATTGAAAGATTAGGAATGGTAAAGTCACCAAGCAAGAAAAACTGGAGAAGAAAAAGACGATAAAGGGCCCTTTTTCTCCTCTTTGTCCTAATGATCTAACAGCTGTATAAGCAGCTCCAGCACCAATGCCTCCTAATAAGCCAATCAAAGAGGGTACTAAGTCTAGATTACTAAAGGATGGTTTAATGATAAATAAACTTCCTATAAAAGCACCAATGACAGCTAGGGATTGCACCCAGTTTACCTTTTCCTTAAGGAAGAGATAGCTAAAGATAATCACAAAGAAAGGTGACATCTTATTGAGCATAGAAGCATCAGAAAGAAGAAGATGATCCACCGCATAGAAATTACATAAGATGCCTACAGTGCCACAAGTAGCACGTAATAAAAGAAGCGTGAAATTTTCTTTTTTAAAAGAAAAGCCGATTTTGCTTCGCTTTAAAATAAAGGCAGCTGCTAGGAGGGCCACAAAGTTTCTAAAAAAGCTTTTTTGAATAGAAGGTAAATCTCCGGAGAGTCTTACAAAGGTATTCATTAGTGCAAAGCAAAAGGCAGCTAGTAGAATATAAAGTATGCCTTTGTATTTTTCGTTCATAATAAGTTCCTCGAATCTGTCTATAATCTATGATGGTGATTGAATAATGCCACCTCTATATAAGGATAGCCCTTTAAGGAGCGTGTTGCAAGTCCTTGAAGGCTGCAATTAATAAGTAGCCTTGCATTTTTTACAAATTATGTTATAATGTATAAGCACACGAGATGAAGAAAGGAGCACACCATGGCTAAGGATAGAACTAGCTTTAAAGTCATAGCGAACAATAAGAAAGCATACCATGACTATTTTATAGATGAAGTCTATGAAGCAGGTATTGCACTTGCTGGAACAGAAGTAAAATCCATTCGTCAAGGAGGATGCTCTGTTAAAGAAAGCTTTATTAAGATCAAAAATGGGGAAGCATTTATTTTCAATATGCATGTTAACCCTTACGATCACGGGAACATTTTCAATAAAGACCCACTGCGTACCCGTAAGCTTTTACTTCATAAAAGAGAAATTAATAAACTCATTGGTGAAACCACTCAAAAAGGCATGACGATTGTACCACTTCGTGTGTACATCAAGGGCAGCCTTGTGAAAGTGGAAATGGGGCTTGCACGAGGTAAAAAACTTCATGATAAACGCCAAGATATCGTGAAAAAGGACACACAGCGTGCTAGCGAAAGAGAATTTAAAATTAAAAACCTTTAAATTTTGGTAGCTTTAGCAGAATTTACTTCTAGTAAGTAATCGCAAGCTATAGTATAATAACATTCTAACTGCTAGTGTAGTCGATCTAGCCGTTATAAACCAAAGTCACCTTATTAAGAAGTAGGAGAATGTCTTTACAGCGTAAAAGGCACTTACTTCAGCAAGACACTGTTCTTGTTATAATAAGGGGGTGCACTGGTTTCGACGGGGGTCACATCTACTGGGGCAGCCATCCGTAGAACGCCGGAGTCTACGTTAAAAGCTGGCACTTAAAGTAAACGCTGAAGATAATTTAGCAATCGCTGCCTAATTAAGGCGCAGTCCTCCTAGGTCTTCCGCAGCCTAGATCAGGGCTTCGACTCGCGGATCCTTCACCTGGCAAAGCTTTGAGCCAACGTGAACACTATGAAGCTACTAAAATCTAGAGCCTGTCTTTGGGCGCTAGATGGAGGGAATGTCAAAACAAAGAATATGATGGTAGAGACCACGCTATATGGGCTTTCGGACAGGGGTTCGATTCCCCTCACCTCCATTAACTAAATCCTCGTAATACTCGAATGATGAGTGTTACGGGGATTTTGGAGTTTTTACGGAAATTTACAGAAAAAGTTAATACTAGATAAAAATAACTAATTCTTGGATAAAAAGTAATTTGTATATTAAAGGGTTTTTAATTTAGACTAGCTAGTTATTTTCAATGGTAATTGTTAAATTTATAATTAAGTATATTAAGGAAACATAGATTATCTAAAATACGGGGTATACAATGGATATTGAAAAGAGAGTAAAAAGTGCTTTAGATGATTTTTATACTAGAAACCACATTGATAAGGAAAGATATTTAGCAGATCATAGGCTAGCAAGGGAACAATGCAAAGAGATTGATATATATATTGGGAAAGATATATTGGAAGATAACTTGCATAACTGGATAAGCCGGTTAGATGAAGAAATGGCAGATAAATTATTGAAGTTATTTAGTAAATATACATATGTTACTCAACAAGAGATGCAATATTTATTAAGCATCTTATTTGAAAGAATACAAGAAGAAGTACTTAAGCAAGGTGGAAATTATAGTGAAATATTATTTATCTCAGTAGAGGCAAAGTATAAATCTGGAGGAGATAATATTCGTTCTATTTTGCAAGCAATTAATATGAATTATATGACTAAGGAGCAATATATTGCATCAATTTCCAGGATTGACGCAAGTATAGTTGATAAATATAAATATATAATATTTATTGATGATATTATAGGAACTGGGTTTACTACATACACTAATATTAAGATGACCTATGAGAGATTTAATAACATAGACTGGAAAAGTAAAAAAATTATGTTGTCATGTCTTTATGCGAGAGAAAAATCAATTAATATGGTTAGGAAGTGGTGTAAGAAGGAATTAAATCTTGATATAAAATCTGTATTTTTTAATAAGTTGCATCGTTGTTTTGAAACAGGATATTGTTTTTCAGATGAAGAAATGGTAGCTGCTAAAGAATTAATTGCTAGTTATGAAAGATTAGTAAATGAAAACCCAAGAATTGAAGAAAAAGAATATTTTTTAGGATTTAGAGAAAGTAAAGCGTTAATATCTTTTTACTATGAAACACCCAATAATACACTATGTTCATTTTGGAAGTATTCCGAGTATGGACTACCTATTTTTCCACGTCAAACACAAAGACAGCCTAGTCGTCTTTGTATAAATGATTTGAAGAAGAAAAAAAGAGATTAATAGATTAAACGCATATAATGCGGGGGTGCTAATAAATAATGAGAATGTATAGTAATCTAACAATTCCAGAGGTAATAATTTTGAAATCTATAAAAGAAAATGGAAGAATTGATTTTGTTAAATTGGGCATTGAATTAGGATTACCAGCTGGTATGATAGTAAATTTAGTTCAGGAACTATATGATAGAAGATTTATAAAAGTTAAACAAAAAAGAATATATCTTACAGATAAAGTATATCATCCTTTACTTGAATGTGAAAAGTGGTTTAGTGATATAGAAAGCATAAGTGATAAGGTAGAATTTGAGTGGAATTACTTGTATGTACCTGATAATTTTGATAATATAGAAAAGAGCAACTAGATTGAGGCGATTCGCCTCCTTGGAAAAGGGTACTAAGTTTCTGTCGCACACCAATTTATAAGCTTATAAATTGGTGTGCGACAGAAATGAAATAAATAGTAGTTGCTCTTTTTGTATGGGGGAAAAGATGTATAATTATGAATATACAATACGTTTATGTGAAACACTAAAAAGTCTAAGTGCTGATGATGTATATATATCTAAATGTTGTAATTATGCTGAAGGATTATTGGATAAGGAATTACCGGTAATATTTGATCCTACACATTTAAAGCAAATATTACGTTTAGATGATATTTCTCTTGATGAGTATCATATTTTTTATATTGATAAGAAAAATGGAGGTTCGAGAGAGATTAATGCACCAAGTGAAGAATTAAAGAAAAGACAAAGATGGATATTGAAAAATATTTTAGAAAAGATAAGTATATCTCATAATGTCCATGGATTCATTAAAGGAAAATCAATAGTTTCAAATGCAAGAAAACATTTAAATAAAGAGTATGTATTAAATATTGATATAAAAGATTTTTTTCCATCTGTTACAAAATATAGTGTTGAAAAGATATTTAGAAGAATGGGTTATTGTAATAGTGTAGCACAATTATTAGCAAGAGTTTGTTGCTATAGAGGTGGCTTACCTCAGGGAGCTCCTACTAGTCCTTATTTAGCTAATTTAGCGTTTGATGAAGTAGATCAAGAGATTATTAACGTAGTAAGAAATAGAGACATTACTTATACCAGATATGCAGATGATATGACATTCTCAGCTAATTATGATTTGAGTACATTTAAAAAAGAAGTTTATAAATCACTGGGGAAGTATAGATTTAGCCCTAACATAATGAAAACACATCAAATGAGTGGTGAAAAACGTAAGTTAGTAACAGGATTAATAGTTGATGATAAGGTTAAAGTGTGTAAAAAATATAAAAGAAAATTGAGACAAGAGATATACTATTGCAAAAAATTTGGCGTTACTAATCATTTAAGAAATTGCCATAGTGAAAAAAGTATTAATTATAAAGAATATTTATATGGTAAAGCATATTTTATTAAGATGGTTGAAGAAATAGTAGGAGAAAAATTTTTAGCAGATTTGGATTCTATAGATTGGTATTAATGTATTTTAGGAGTGTAGATAGTTGAAAAATGGAATATTTTAATAAGAATAAATGATATGACTATGAGTGCGCTGTATTATGAATAGTATATGTAAATTATAATATTATTATTTCGTGAACTGTACATAGAGTAAATTACCTTTATTTACTAAATCCTCGTAATACTCAGATGATGAGTGTTACGGGGATTTTGGAGTTTTTAAGAAAAAATCACTTAAATAGGAAAACTAGATATAAATTAACTAAAATTTATAAGCACATGACAATGTATTTATAAGGTTTTCTAATAGGGGGATAATATGAGTAAGTATCTAAAATATATACCTAAGACCTTACAAGAGGGCTTTACTAATAATAAGGTAGTTCCATTAGTCGGAACAAGATTTTCAAAAAATGCTGACATACCTAAAGGCGTTAGTATGCCGGATTGGAATCATTTAGGAAAAAAATGGCAGAGTATATAGAGGGGTATCAATATGTTAATGCTATAGATGCACTTTCGCTTTTTGAAAGCGAATATTCAAGAGTTAAATTAATAGAGGTTATGGCTAAAGAATTACATAGTAATATCCTAAGGTATCAAAAAATAATAAAGAATTTTGTAGAAGTATATATAATGACTATCTAGAAGTAATATTCAATGTACTTTTTTTGAGAATAATGATAAAATTAAAAATAAAAAGTAGTAGTATGTATAGTTATTTAAAATAGAGTGATGTCCATATTTTCTTGAATAGCATTTTTAGTATCTATAATGAAGCCGCTAAGCTGTATTATGGAATGATTGGCGCGATATTCAAAAATATGATTGCAAGATATTGAAGTAAATGTTGAAAAGTTATGGGAAGTAGAAGAAAGAATTATTAATCATGGTTCTGGGAATGCACAAGAAAAAATACATGAAGAATTAAAAAATAGGTTTATTGATAAATTACAAGATATAAATGTGATTGGAGAAAATCAAGAGGATAGAAAAGATGAACACATAAAGGGCATTAAAGGATGTGTGGAATACATATATAGTGAAGAGTTTATGACAGACATATTTGGTAGCACTAAAACAAAAGATAATGTGGTAAAAAAGAATTATACCATTACAGATATATACAATTGGTTATTAGATGATTACTACCAAGTAAATTATGCTATTAAATTTAAGAACAGACCGCTTGGAGCATTATCACCAGGTCAAAAAGGACTGGTTTTAATGAAAATATTCCTTTTATTAGATAATGAGAATAAACCGTTATTGATTGACCAACCAGAAGACAATTTGGATAACAAGTCAGTATTTAAAGATTTGGTTAATGATTTTAAAGAGATAAAGAAAAAAAGACAAATTATTATAGCCACACATAATCCTAATTTAGTAGTGAATACAGATAGTGAACAAGTTATAGTAGCTAGATTTGATGATGTGCCAGCTAAAGATAAACCAAGAATAATGTATACTTGTGGCTCACTTGAAAATAAAGAAATACGTAAGTTAGTTTGTGACATATTGGAAGGTGGAGACCAAGCATTTATTAAAAGAGAACAAAGATATTCGTTAAAATTTGATGAATAAGTTTAATTTTATGATATAGTAACGTTACAATTTGAGAAAATCAGGAGATGCGACTCACCTCCATGGTTATAACCCCCGAATTTCTGACAATTTAGTTGGAATTCGGGGGTTATTTTAGTTATCTAAAATATATTAATGAGACATTATTTTTAAATATAGGAAAGCTATATAGGATTAAAATCAATATTTGTCGATAAGGGATAAATAGTGTAAAATAGAAAAAAGAGAAATAGCAAAGGTATTTATATATGTACATGATAGAGAGCTAGCTTTTAATTAAAAGAGAAAATAATATTGAAAAATATGAAGATTAATAAAGTACAAAATTTTATATATTGATAATTATTATATATAGGGGTTTAAGCACTATTAAAGGTAGACAGGAGACAGAGAATGGCTAAGATAGGTAAAGTGGAATGGAAATTAGAAGATGATGTAGATGATTATGTAAAAGAACAACTGGAAGAATTAAACTTAAAAAAATTAGTTGATTATAATGTACAGTCAAGTATGTCTGATTATATGAAAGAGGCATTAAAGGGATCGGCTAAAACAAAAAAGAAGACAAGCTTTGGGATACCATTAGGGAATAACCTTTCTCACGACATATATAAGTGTAAAAGATTAAATCAAACAACTTCCTATGGTAGAATCACCACAGCATCAACTTGGCGCACTGACCGGCCCTTGTAAGTCTCAATCTATTGTTATAGGTACCTCTGGTTTTAAGGAAAAGGTTTGCTTGTGTGCTGCAAGGGAGGCGCCGCTTATAAGTTGCTAAAAAAGCTTTTACAAAAAATAAAGTTTTAAACCAGAGTCTTAAAGCCTTAGCTTCCTCATACATAAGGGTGCACCGGCTAAGACTTTTAGGAGCTCCTCACTCTTCGTTTAAACTTTTATAACTGGTGCTATGATCCTTAAAAGTGTATGCTCACTGAGGAGCTGTAGTCATGCCTTTTTGGGAAAGAAGCATTAGTTATAAAAGTGAATAATGAAGTGCTGGAGCACAAAGATGGCCAAGTGAGTGATCGCTTGGCTATTTTTGTGCGTGCACCCAGCGCGGGTACAACCTAATGGATAGCAGTCACTGTTATGATAAACCTCCAATTTTTGAGGTTTACTATTTGCTAAATGATGAACAACTTTTAATTTTTCCTATTCCTTTGTTCGTATTGCCCCTATTTGTACATTATGTTAATATATTTTCTGCTGTGCAAATGATTAGCATGGTTAGAACTTATGATTGGAGAATATTATGAATAAAAGATTAAGACGTTATGTTCACCTTGCTTTGGCAAGTCTTATTGCTGTCAGTAGCGTTTCTGTAACTTTTGCCTCTGAATTCATTGTTAATGAATCTTTTGATAATATGATTTTAGGCGCTGCCCCAAGTGGTTATGAAGTTTCAGATAGCGTAGCTATTACGACAGTTGATTTAAATAATGATAGAAACTACTGTGTTTACCTCAATGATGGGGAAGGACAGCTTAAAATGAATAAACAATTTGCTGCTCAATCAGAGGTAGTGACACTATCTGTTGATTTTATGCAAAACAACCTAGGAAGCGGTACACATATTAATTTAACGGATGGGACAGGTTTACGTGCTGTTCGTCTTGAAACACGTGACAATGGTACTTCTCTTAACTATGTGATGAATGGCACTTATGTTAAAGTTGCTGACATTACGTCAGGCGAGTGGATGACTATTAAAATCGAAGCTAATATAAAAACTCAAACTTTTAATATCTATATTAATGACATTTTGAAAGGTAAAGATATTCCTTTCAAAAACACTGTTTCTGAAATCAGTTATTTCCAAACCCTTACGCCAGCAGATAAAGTAAGTGGACATTATATTGATAACCTGAGCATTTCTGCAAGTAAAGCACCTGTTACGATTCCAGAGGATGCTACTGAAATTACGTTTACAGTAAATGCTAATGGACAAGGTGATTTCAAAACAGTACAAGAAGCAATTGATGCTATTCCTTCGGCTACTACTCTTCCTGCAACCATCCATATTAAAGCTGGAACCTACAAGGAAGTCGTTACGATTCCTAAATCAGTTAAAAATCTTACCCTTATTGGAGAGGGCAGTGAGCAAACGATTTTAACTTATGATAATTATAATGCAAAACTTAAAGAGGATGGCACACCTTATGGTACAGGCGACAGTGCAAGTACTTTTATTAAAGGTAGTAACATCAGTGTAGAAGGAATTACTTTTGAAAACAGTTTTCAGGAAACTGGGGCAAATGGTGAACAAGCTGTTGCACTTAGTGTTACTGGAAATAATGTTCAGTTTAGAAACTGCCGTTTCCTTGGTAATCAAGATACGCTCCTTTTAGATGGTGGTACACAATACTTTACCAATTGTTACATTGAAGGCGATGTAGACTTTATCTTTGGTAGAAGTCAGGCCGTTTTTGAAGACAGTGAAATTCATTCCTTAAATCGAGGAAGTTCATCGAATAATGGTTATATTGTAGCCCCAAGAACAAGTATTGATGAAGCTTATGGATTTGCTTTTATGAATTGCAAACTCACCGCTGAAGAAGGAACAGCAAATAACTCTGTTTACTTAGGTCGTCCTTGGACACCAAGTGGTATGAGTGTAGATAAGCCAAGTGCTGCTTTCATTAACTGTGAAATGGGTGCTCATATTAAAACAGAACCTTGGACTAGCATGTCTGGTACACCAGCTTCTCATGGCCGTTTCTTTGAATACAACAGTAGCGGAGAGGGAGCTGTGATCAATGCCTCAAGACCTCAATTAACACAAACAGAAGTAGCTAATTGGACCATTACCAATGTCCTTAAAGGATGGGAACCTTCTTTCTCTATTAAAGAAGAAGTGAAACCTGAAGAGCCAGAAGTAACTCCTCCAGTGATTGAAAAAATCTACTTTACTGATGTGACTTCTACTGATGCTTATTATGATGATATTATGTTCCTTGCCAATAATGGTTATGTAGAAGGGGTTGGAAATGGCCAGTTTGCGCCACTTATGGAAATGACACGTTCTCAATTTGCTACTATTTTAAGCCGTGTCCTTAACCTTACAACCTCTAGTACAACAAGTGCTTTTACTGATGTTAAACCAAATGCTTGGTACTTTAATGGAATTCAAGCGTGTTATGAAGCTGGTCTTATCAAAGGGGTAAGTGCCACATCCTTTGCACCAAATGATAAAATTAGTAAACAGGATATGATGCTCCTTCTTTCTAGAGCTATAACTTACCTTAATATACAACTAGATGAAACGCAAAGCGATATTCAGTTCATCGATCAAGCAAATATTTCAGCTTATGCCCTTGATGGCATTAAAATCTGTATTCAGGCAGGTATCTTAAAAAATGAAGGTTACTTCATTCCGAAAAATGTAGTCACAAGAGCTGATATGGCAACTATGTTCGCTAAACTCATCCGTTTAGCCAATTAATATTGGTGATTAAATCAGTTCAGACATAGGCTAAATTAGTAAAAATATGTTATTAGCGCAAGTAGGATTTTAAACTTAAAAGTGTAGATTGACTGAGCATTTGTTATTAAAAGTGAATAATGAAGTGCTGAAGCACAAAAGTGGAGAATGTCGCAAAACTATGAATTAGTTTCGCGGCATTCTTTTGTGTGCGCCAAGCACATTGCCAAGAGCAAGGATGTCCATCGTGAGGTGGAATCTGAAAGAAGTCGAAGTCCTTAATTTCCTTATAGTGTGGGAATGCTCATACCTTAATCATAGAATGAGTCATGGTTGCTTCGATACATATAACGTACATGATACAATTATTTATTCTATTAAAGAATGCCCAGAGCGTTATGGTTTGGCATATTCAACAATAGGTAATGAATGTAGGAGATTAATACAAGTTGATATGGATGAATTTGTTGGTTGGACTATGAAGTTTTATCTTGAGAGAGATATAGAAACATTATGTGATCTTATTTGACTATATAATAAAAAAAGTATAATGTTTATTTAGAATTATATTTATTTATATATCAGAAATATAAATTGGAAGATAGAGGTGCCTTATGAAAAAAAGAATTGTTGCGGTAGTAATATCTATAGTACTGGCATTGGGGGTGTCTGGTTGTGGAGGAGGAAACAGTTCCAATAAAACATTGTATGAGCAGGGACTTGAGGTGATTTCCTTAATGGAGGAAATGGCAAGCAGTGATACATACTTGAAAATATATTCTGTGAGTAGCGAAATACAGGATATAATGAGAACTGCAGGAGAAGGAGATTTTTCTGAGCCAAAAGCTATTTACAGGGTTGCAACTTCAGAAGAAACTCTTTTAGGATTGGCGGAGATAACAGGTAGTGAAGCACCAGAGGGTTTGTCTGATACATTGAAAGACTATGTGCAATCGAGAATGAATGGCGCAATTATTAACCAGATCAATGCGATGGGAGGAGCAACGACACTGGCAGCTGCAAACATTTGTACGGGTGGAAAAACTTTTGTAAGTGATGAATTGACCGAAGATGTAATTTATCTTTACACATATGAAAGTGCTGTGCCAGTAGCAATTTCGTTTGCTGTAGGAGAAGATGGGGCAGTTTCAGCGACCGGTAATTTTATTTTGTATGAAGGTTTTAATGTGGATACAGAACAGGAGATAAAAGATTTTTTTGAAGAATTTTCGGTTAAGGTTGAAGCTATAACAAAGTAACAAATTTCAGTTTATCAAATTCAATATATGATTTAGAAAATAAAAAAATTAGAGTTTGAAGTTTTTAGACATTATACATTTTACTGGTATAAAGTATGATGATAAGAAGAGATGAAATTGAGTAAGTAAGAAGCTCACTTCATTCTAATTTATAATTCTATAAAATAGTTATTTATTTGGTGGAGATTCTTACTTATAAGAAGGGTGGGTATTAGATATGTTAATAACAAAGAGCCCTGGCATTTATGAGCAATATAAATTTTTTGATATTTCTGTATAAGTACGACGTGGTTTCTTTTGGCTTTGGGTGGTCATGATGATCTCCTCCGATAGTATATAGTCTTTATTCTACATGACCTTAAGAAAACTGTCCAATTAAGTGTAACCTATCCAGTTTTAGATAAGATCAGGTATAAATACTTGATCTTATTTTAATGGCACAAAACTACAAAATGTAACAAGTGTAAAGTGATATACTACTATAAGTAGCTTAGCTATAAGAATAGATATTTGTTTAGTGGAGATTATTTATATAATTAGGAGGAGACTAAAAATGAATAAGTATGAAGAAGGATTACAGCTAATTGAAGAGACGTTTGGAAATGGCAAAGACAATAATATTTCTCTTGCAACTGTGGCACGAGAGTTAGGAACCGACGAAAATCCTATACCAGTTGTCCGTATTGTGGATGCGTATTACGAAAATTGTACTTTTTATGTTGTTACATATGCAAAATCAAACAAAATGCTGCAAATCGAACAAAACCCTCAAGTATCAATTGCCGGTTGCTTAGAAATGTTTACTGCTACTGGAGTAGCTAAAAACCTTGGTTGGGTGCTTGACCCAAAAAATGCTGAGATTAGAAGCAAACTTCGTACAGCTTTCGCTGCATGGTATGATATGGCAAACAATGAGGATGATGAAAATTGTTGTATTTTAGCAATCCGTCTAGCAAAGGGAACATTAAACGTAAACCATTGGGAAAAATTATATCATATGGATTTTGTTAACAAGGTAGATATGGAGAGTGGAGGAATTTTTTAAGCCATTATATCACTTTAAATGTCATTTTAAAGTTTACAACTTTTATAGCATCGTACCTAATGAACAAAACACCAAGTTAGTAGTGAAGTACCTACTCGATAAAATAGTTATTTAGAGTAATAAGTAGAAGAACAGTTTTAGCAGGACCAGGTGCAATCTTGGTTCTGTTTTTGTATAATAGAGAAAATATATATTTTATAGAATTATAAAATTGAATTTGCGAGGTGAAGAGATATAGCTTCAAACAAAGAATGAAAAACTGGAATTTTTAAGGAGGTGTTTTATTATGAAATATAATAAAACAATAATATTAAAGAACGGCAAGGAATGCTGTTTAAGAAATGGAATTGAAAGTGATGGACAGGCTGTATTCGAGAATTTTAATTTGACGCATATGCAAACCGATTATTTGCTTTCATATCCAGATGAAAATAGTTTTGATGTGACACAGGAAAGCCGATTTTTGAAAGAAAAATCTGAGAGTGAAAATGAGATTGAGATAATTGCCATGGTTGACAATGTAGTTGTCGGGACTGCTGGAATTGAAGCGGTAGGCACTAAATATAAGGTGCGACATCGTGCTGAATTTGGTATTAGTGTTGCCAAAGAGTTTTGGGGAATCGGGATTGGACGAGCGTTAATGGATGCATGTATTGAATGTGCAAGGGATGCTGGATATATGCAACTTGAGCTTAATGTAGTTACTGAAAATGTAAGAGCCATATCAATGTATGAAAGAGCAGGATTTACTGAATATGGCAGAAATCCTAGGGGCTTTAATTCTCGTAAGACAGGATTTCAGGAAGTTATTTATATGAGATTAGAATTGTAATGAAAATATATTGAACAGACAAATCCCAGTTTATAGTAATAAATAGCTATTAAACTACCAATTAAAAAGATAGTTCGTTTAAAAGTTAGATTATAGAGCTACACTCTAGCATAAGGAGTGTGGTTTTTAATGCGTAGAGGTAGTAATAATTTAAAGCAGTAGCGGATAAATTTTTTAGTAAAATGGTGTTTAGTTAATAAGTGGTTGAAAATATTATAAATATAATATAAAATTAAGAAAAATGTTGCATATACGGGAAATAATATGAATTGTCCGAGATGTACAAGTGAAGATTTAACTGTAATTAATGAGGTACACTCTAAAGGAACTAAGCTTTGGAAATTATGCTTATGTGGATTTCTAGGACTTTGTGGTACGGGTAAAACGACTAATGAGCAGTACTGGGTATGCAAGAATTGTGGCAACAAATTTAAGGTATAAAAATGAGCAAAGGGGACAAAGTTTTGATGATATAAATAGAGAGTTGATTAGTGGATAATCTTGAATTTGTGGAGGAGAAAAGGAAATGAAAGATGTTTATGAAGTATGCCCTCAATTTGAAAATGAACGCTATTTATTGCGATTCCTTTCAGCAAATGATGCGCAGGATTTATTAAAGGTATATTCAGATAAAAAAGCAGTTCCCTTATTTAATTGCGATGGTTGTTTCGGTGATTTTTACTTTACGTCCTTGGAAATAATGCAAAACGTTATTGCAGCCTGGCAAGGGGAATATCAAAAAAAAGGCTTTGTACGTTGGTCGATTATAGACAAATGCAAAGCAGAAGCGATTGGGACAATTGAATTATTTCATAGAAACGCTGAGGACTATTTTACTGAATGTGGTTTGTTGCGTCTCGATCTTAGAAGTGATTATGAGACTGCAAGTGAAATAGAGCGTATCTTATCACTCATTGTTCTACCAACATTTGAAATGTTCACATGTGATAAAGTAGCAACAAAAGTGATACCAGAAGCAGGCGAGAGGAAAAATGCATTGCTAAAAATGAATTTTGTTTTATCAAGCGAGCAATTAGTAGGGCATGATGGTACAAACTACAATAATTACTTTGTACTATGTAAATAGGAGGATGATCCCAATTTAACAGATAAGAAGACTATCTGATAAAGAACGAAAAGAAAGGCATCAAGTAGCTTAGGGGCTTTGCTTGATGCCTTTTAATCATGGTTTTCTAAAACCTAGTAGCTACTCACTGCCAAAGATAAGCTCATGAAAGGACTAAGCTATGTTCAAAACCAAAGAAAAAGGTAAGACAATCGAGTTCAATACATATCAAACAGATTATTTACAAGGCTTTTTATCAAATTCAGGATTAAAAGCATAAAAGTTTTTGCTGTCTAATTCTTCTTGCATAAGTCTTAGCGCTTCGCCAAAACGTTGATAGTGGGTGATTTCTCTAGAACGTAAAAATCTAAGTGGGTCACAGATTTCTGGATCTTTGATTAAACGAAGTAAGTTATCATAAGTTGTTCTTGCTTTTTGTTCTGCTGCTAAATCTTCATGTAAATCCGTAATGGCATCGCCTTTGGATTGAAAAGTCATAACGCTATAAGGCGTACCAGATGCAGCTACAGGATAGACACCTGTTGTATGATCGATATAATAAGGTGCAAAACCAGATGCTTGCACTTCTTCAGGTGTTAAATCTTTGGTGAGTTGATAAACCATAGCGCTAATCATTTCCATATGAGCTAGTTCTTCTGTTCCGTAATGTTGTAGGTTAATCGTACTATAATTAATCAATCTTAGGGAATACATGAAGTTCAAAGTCTTCAGGGCTTGAGTGCCATCTACCACTAGTTTCTTTTGTATATACGACTTTGCTTAATATACTCTTTAGTAAAGCATTTTTCTCTGCGGGTGTCTCTGCAACACGATAAAGACTTATAACATTTTCTATATTTGGAATTAAGTTATGTGTATGCTCATTTGCTTGTAAATCTTGTTCTAATTCACTTTTTAATAATTCATAAGCATTTTTTACACTATTGATAGATTCGTTTATAACTCTTGAACGTTCCAAAAATACTTCAGTAGTATATATCCCACGCTCTAAAAAAGTATATAGACTATTCATTTGCGTATTAAGTGCGTTCAACTCAGACTCTAATTTAGTGACAGCCTTTCTTTTTTCTTTTATCTGCAAGTTATTATTTTCACCTTTAACTTTTGATTCCCATTCAAGTTTAAAATCATTTACCCATTTTTCTAAAGCAATCAGTACTCTTTTTTCGACAACACTTAGTTGAGTACTAACAGTTGTGCAAGCAGTACTAGGACACATCAATGTGTCTGGATATTTAGCACCGTATGGTCTGCGAATCATTGTACGCCCACATTTTCCACACTTAATTAGTCCAGATAACGGATTAGCAATCACTTTTTTTGAGGGAACTGGTGCCATTTTATTTTGCACTAGTAGCTTTTTAGTCAATTCCCATGTTTCATTGTCTATAATTGGCTCATGTAATCCGTCATAAATATCAGGATTAGAGCGTGGACGACTAATTTTCCTTTCTCCATCAACCATCTTTTTTACTGTTTTCCTTCTGTTCCATACAATTTTCCCTATATATACAGGATTTTCAAGTATTCCTCGAACTGACGAAGGAGTCCAATCACTATTTTTTTGAGGTTTTATATGCAGATCATTAAGGTATCTAACTATAAGAGATACACCTAAACGTGTAAATGTGCCATCTGCATTTTTCTTACCATGTGTGAACAAGTCAAATATAAGTTTAACAGTATCAGAGTCTGAATTAGGTTTTAAAGAGTATCCCTTTTGATTCTCTAGTTTGTATCGAGTGTACCCAAAAGGAGCAGTATTCCCGACATATTTCCCCTCTTTTATTGATGCTAAACGTCCAGCTTGTAGTCGACGATTAATCGTTTTGTATTCCCTACGACTCATAAATAGTCCAAACTCAAAATACTCTTCATCAAACTCATTTAATGGATCATAAGTCTTAGAAGGAGTAATTATTTTTGTTTCTGAGTATTTAAAAGTCTTTGAGATAGTTCCTTGGTCAGATGTATCACCTCTTGCAAGACGTTCCACTTCCATAACTAAAACTCCATCCCATATTCCACATTCAACTTCTTTAAGTAGATGCTGAATTACTGGTCTAGTTGATATCGTTTCACCGGAAACAATTTCTCTGTATATTTGAGTTACATTTAAGTTTTGACGTTGTGCCAACTCAATTAAAGCGTGCTCATGTCTTGCCAAAGTTTCTCCTTCACCATGAGCTTCGGCTTCTATGTCAGCCCTAGATTTTCTTAAATATATGCAGTATTGCAATATTCTCACATCCTAACATTTTTTTAAAAAGCCTATTCCGTGGCAGAAGAACCTACCACAGATAAAGGCTCAAAATATAGCGTATAGTCTTTGCATCTGTAATATAGACCGTATTTTTGCTTATAATATGCAATAGCTTCGTAAAAATATTTTTCTGTTACATATAAGTATTCGCACATATCTTGAAGAGTTGTGCAGTAATTCAATAATGCCTTTACAATTTTATCTGGGTGCATTAATTCACAATAACCACATCCACGAGCAAATCGTTCTTGCTTAACGTTTTCAACCTTAGTTTGGTTTGAAATATCGCCCACAGTTTTTTTACCATGCCAGCGCTCTTCACCCAATACACAACGCTTTTGAATAGTAGTATCTAGAATCGCTTTGTTAATTATTATCTTTCTACCCTTACACAATCCTTTAGAATGAGATTTTAACTTCATTTCCTTTACAGAAAAACCCTCATTGTATGCAATATCTAACATTTCTTCGTATGCGTACAATAGTAATCCCCCTAGTCAAATGTATCAAATAGCTTTTCATCTTCTCTTATGAGTGCAAGTTCTTCTTCATTATCAGCATAATCATTATGAGCAGCGAAAGGCTCTAAATAACTTTTATCTTCTTTAACATCTTTCTTATTAGGTAATTCAACTACGTTGCAGTATTTAGGTAGTTCAGTTAATTCAGATACACGCTTGACAGCTTCATCCTTCCCTAAATCATTTAATTTATTGTAGTTAGTAAGCAGTTCCTTTTCTTTTTCTGTAATAGTTGGAAGTTGTTCTTCTTCACTATCCCATCCCATTAAATAAGATGTAGTAGTATTCAATGCTTCTGCAAATGCCTTTATTTTTGATTGCGGTATGTCATTTGCACCTGATTCTATTTTTGCAATAGTTGAACGTGACTTATAATTTAATTTCAATGCTAATTCATCTTGAGATAAGCCCAAAGCTTCTCTTCTTTCCTTTATTCGTGTATAAAGGCTCATTTGTTTTACCTCCATATATAAACTTTTGTTTATACTATAATAACATTATGTGTAATTAAAATCAACAAAAATATATTTTTTATAAAAAAACTGTTGACTTATAATCACGAATATTGTACTATTTTGGTGTGATTAAAAATCACGAATTTTAAGAAAGGGGTGAGAACTATGACGAATACATTAGAACTAGAGATTGCAATTAAAAGAGCTGGCATAACAAAGCGAAAATTAGCAGAAATGCTTGGTTTATCAGAAATGGGGTTATACAAAAAAATTAATAACATAACAGAGTTTAAAGCTAGTGAGATTGCAAAGTTAGCCGAAATATTAGACTTAAAAAACAAGGATGAAATTTTTTTTAATCAAGAAGTGATTTAAAATCACACAAGGAGGTTGAAAAATGCAAGAACTAATGATTTTTGAAGGTAAGCAAGTAGAAGTGTTTGAATTTCAAGGCAAGGTTTTATTTAATCCAAAGCACGTAGCCGAGTGTTTAGGAATTAAAAATGTTAATGATAATATTAGCAGAATGAATGAAAACCAAGTAATTAAACTCAAAAATTCAGATATCGGCAAAACCGACATCCGAAAATTAAACAACGCAGGAGAGAACTTCTTAACAGAAAGCGGAGTTTACAAACTAATATTTAAATCACACAAAGAAGAAGCAGAACGTTTTCAAGATTGGGTTACGGATGTAGTCTTAACATCCATCAGAAAGACAGGTACATATTCAACTGGGCAAAAGCCAACCTCAGCAATGGAAGAACTTAGAATGCATTATCGAGCATTAGAGGAACATAGTCAAGAAATTCAAGAAGTCAAGGCAGAAGTAGCAGACCTAAAAGACAATATGCCACTATTCAATGTTGAATGTAAGGAAATTCAATCATTAGTAAAGAAAACAGGAACAAAGGTTTTGGGTGGATACAAGTCAAATGCTTACAATGACAATTCTCTTAGAGGAAAGGTTTATTCAGATATTCAAAAACAGTTAAGAAGAGAATTTGGTGTTGAGAAGTACGAAGCAATCAAGCGTAGCCAGTTTGATGTTGCTAAACAGATTGTTGACGAATACAAAGCACCAACAGTGCTAATACAAGAGATTAATTTATTGAACTCACAAACAACATTGTTTGATAAGAAATAAGAATAGGACAAAATACGACACGAATACATTTAACTATGTATGTGTTAAGGGGGCAGATTATGAACAAAGTTGATGGTCACGTTGTTGCAACTTACACGGAAGGTGGAGGGAAAACATATATTTGTGATGATTACATTCTAAAAACAGAAGAAGGTAAGAAGCAAGTAAAGGATGATATTATGCGTGCAGCTTGGAACATTGTTATAAACGCAAGAAAAAGAGGGATAAATATTTAATTCCAAAGTACAAAAGACAAAACAAACAACAATTTGATTAGGTAAAAAAGGAGGTACTAAAGATGAATTATCAAATGAGTAGTGCATTAGCACAAGGAGGCATGACAGAAGTTGTTTTAGTTGGTTCAGATAGCAACGATGTAAGAATTACTAGCGTTAAGTTAGTAGAAATGATTAACACATTTAGAGCAGAAGAAGGAAATACAACAGAGAAACAACATAATCACTTAATGAGAGATATAAAACTTGAAATCGAAGTTTTAGAAAAAGCCGGAATAGGTCAATCCAATTTTGGACTCGCCTCATATAATGATGCACAAGGTAAAGAAAGACCATGTTATTCACTAAACAAAGCCGGTGTCTTGCAGATGTTAAATAAAGAATCAGCAGTAGTTAGATATAAGACCGTACAGTACATAGAGAAGCTAGAGAAAGAAAACAAAACACTTAAGAAAGACTCATATATGATTGATGATCCGGTGGAACGTGCTAAGGCATGGATTAAAGAACAAGAGGAGAAAAAGGTTATTGAGCTTGAAAATGCTAAAAATAGAAAGTTGCTAGAAGAACAAGAACCGAAAATAGCCTTTGCAAATGCCATAACAGCTTCTAAGAACGCTATATTAGTTCGTGAGCTTGCTAGGTTAATATCTCAAAACGGTATCAAAATAGGCGAAAGAAGTTTGTATGCGTGGCTAAGAGAAAATGGTTACGTTGAAAAAAATTCTACTAAGGCTACTCAAAAAGCTATCAATTTAAAGGTTTTGGAGCTAGTAGAGAGAACTAGTCCAGATAAAGAAGGAAACTTCCATACTAACTTTACTACCTATGTTACACCAAAAGGACAAGCTTACTTTATAGTTAAATTTTTAGAAAGAAAAGAAATGGAGGAATGAACCATGGAAGATAAACAGAAAAAGACTACTCATGAAGTGGAAGTTCAAGAGCAGTATGTAGGGAAATGTGAATGTTGTGGTAAAGAGAACACAGTTCCCTATAGAGAAAAATTACATCCAAAGTATTGTACGGAATGTGGTAAACCTATTTCTTATCAAAAAAGCCATTTGCTTTAAAGGTTGAAGGTTGACCACAATCAGGACAGAATTTCATGTCATTTGATAATGGGAGTTCTTCACCATTGTTCATATTGCACACTGGATTTGAACAAAAGTTAATCATAAAGGTTCCACATTCTTGACAAAATTCTGCATGTTCAATGTGCTTTTCAAAACCACAATTAGGGCATTTCATAAATAATACCACCTTTATTTAGTATTTCAGCTCTGCAAAGCTGATACTAAATTTTAACATAATTCTAATAATTAAAAAAGGAGTTGAGTAGATGATCAAAAAAGCTTTAATGCTAGACGAGTTTAAAGAGCTATGTAGAGGAGAACCTAGAATAGAAGTAATAGGGGACATACTAGCAGGTATTACATCATTCGTATTTATTTTCGCACTGGCGGTACTGCTATGAATAGTTTAATTGTAAACATTAATGCATTTAGAAAAGCTAGAGGTATCACGCAGAAAAAACTAGCTGAAATGATTGGAAGGACAGAGAGTTCAATAAGAAAGTACGAGAATGGAATGGTAGAGCCTCCAATAAGTGTTGTAATTGATATCTACAAGGCATTAGGCATCAAGCTAACACTCACATATGAAGCTATATCCGAGGATGGTGATGACAAATGACATGGGGATACATATTAGTTTTATCCACAGTGTTATTCACATCTTGGAAAGTTGGACAACCTATGATAGCTAAACGAGAGAAGGCAAAAAGAAAAAGCCTTAAAGTAGCTGCAACTACAAAAAGGCCCTAAACAAATAATTTATAAGAGAAATATAGCATAGGAGAGTGATAAATGCAATGAAATATATTACTAGCCTTACAGATAATCTTACTTACAGAGAAACAAATGTTGCTAAATGGGTATTAGACAACATGATGAAAAGCCACAAGTATGAGTTTAGATTTGCAATAGAACAAGGAGCAAAAGATACGTTCACTTGTAATCAAACGGTTATTAATACATTAAGGAAATTAGAAATAGCAGAAGCTATACATTATAGAGGTAAAAAGCAAAAGAATGTAACAGTAAGCAGATTTATGAGGGAAACATTTAATGAATTAATCAAAGTGTTAGAGGTGAGGTAAATGGATCCATGTGCCTATTGTTTTGCTTACCCGCGTCAATGTGAAAATATGTGTGAAGATAAGAGGCAGTACATAAATGAGTTTGATGAAGATACTAAGGTTGTAAAAAGGCAACCGTGGAAGAAAAAGAGAGTGTTTAGCAATCAATACAATAAAAACGGAATAAGGAGGTCTTAGTCAATGAAGATTAAGAGATTAGCAATAAAGAATTATGTAGGTGTTAAAGAGTTAGAATGGAGCCCTAAAGCAGGTGTTAACGTACTTAAAGGAGTAAAAGCAAGCGGTAAAACAAGTATCTTGGAAGCTATTGAAACAGCCTTCACAAACCTTAAGCGTAGAAGTGAAGTTGTAAGGCATGGTGAGGATGAAGCTACTCTTTATGTAGAAACAGACGAAGGTTTAGAGATTGATAGACGTATTAGAACTGAAAAAAGCGACTATATGAAGCTTAGGCAAGAGGGTAAAGCAATCAATTCTACAGAATCAGAGCTTAGAAAGCTTATTTCAGGTGATATTTTTAGACCTCTTGACTTTGTAAACATGAGCATTAAGGAACAGACGGCCATTATTTTAAATATGATTGAAATTGATTGGTCCGTGGATGACATTATTCAGTGGTTCGGTGATGAACCGGATGGTATTAACTTTGACAAGCATATCTTGCAGGTACTTAAGGATATTGAAGTTAAGTATTACAAGGAACGTGAGGAAGTAAATAGACAGATCATGACCTTAAAGGTGCAATGTGAGAGCATTAAAAAAGAACTCCCAGGTAATTATGACGGTGAAGAGTGGAGAGAAAAGAACATTCAAGAGTATTACAACAAGATTAGTGAAGCTCAAAGTATCAATAACCTAATTGATAAAGCCAAGGCTTTGCAAGAAGGAATTGAAAATAAGATAGCTGCCATTAATGCAGATGCAGATAGCCAGAAGTCTAGAATTAACTTGAAATACAAAGAAGAAGAAGCTGATCTTAAAGATGTTATTGATTTAGCTAAGAAGAAGATTGTAGATGCATCGAATTACATAGCCAGTGCTGAGCAAAGAAAAGAGAATGAAAGATTTAAATTAGATGAAGCTAAAAAGCAAGAGATAGCTGATATTGAAGAAAAATATAATGCTATGTTCAATCAAATTTCTAGCGAAGTGGATGCAGAAGTAGAAGAAAAGAAATCACTAATTGAAATCCAAAATAATAAGATTTCAGTTAATGAGTCTAAGATTGAAGGCCTTTCAGATAAGAAAGAAATTGAAATTAAGGCAGTTGATGAACAAACAGTGCAAAGAATTGAAACTGAAAAGACAAGGGTTGGTAATGCAGCTGAGTATCTTGCTGAAAATACAGTAATTGATATTGAACCATTGCAGGAAGAGGCTGATAAAGTGGCTGAAATGCAAAGCTATCTTAGAGAATGGGACAGGCTACAAGATATTATTAATGGCAGTTTAAGAGAGAAACAAGAGTATAGTGATAGCCTTACTCAAAAGATTAAGGTTGCTAGAGAAAAGCCTTCTGATTTACTTAAAACTCATGCCTTACCAATTGAAGGAATTAGTGTTGATGAAAAAGGAAACATCAGAATTGGTGGCACTCTATTAGATGGTTTAAGTGATGGTGAAAAGCTAGAGGTTGCTTTCAAGGTGGCATTACAACGCATGGGAGAACTACGAGTAATGTGTATAGATGGATTTGAAAAGCTTAATGAATCGGAGCAAGAAAAAGTAACTAAGATTTGTGAAGAAAATGATATTCAAGCATTTGTAACAGTTGTTGCAGAAAAAGAATTGGAGGTTATGTAATTATGTCAGATAAAAAAGAATTAGTTTTAAAAGAAACCCATAGCAGGTTAAACCAGCTATTAGCTACAAAGATGGAGGCAATGCCAAAGGATTTTAATCAAACTAGATTTCTTCAAAATTGTATGACTGTTTTACAGGATACAAAAGGCATTGAAAATTGCCATCCGGTAAGCATTGCTAGAACATTGCTAAAAGGTGCATTTCTTGGTTTGGATTTTTTTCAAAGAGAGTGCTATGCAATTCCTTATGGTGGTGAGCTGCAATTCCAAACAGATTACAAAGGCGAAACCAAGATGGCTAAGAAGTATAGCATTAGGGACATTAAGGATATTTACGCTAAGGTAGTCAGAAAAGGGGATGAATTTAAAGAGGAAATTGTTGCAGGTCAACAAGTAGTAGACTTTAAACCTCTACCATTTAATGATGCTGAGATTATCGGGGCTTTTGCAGTAGTTCTTTATCAAGATGGTGGAATGGAATATGAGACTATGAGCACAAAGCAAATAGAAGGTATTAGAGATAATTTTAGCAAAATGAAAAATGGTTTAATGTGGACAAAGACACCAGAGGAAGCTTATAAGAAAACAGTTTTAAGAAGGCTTACAAAGAAAATTGAAAAAGATTTTGCTAGTATTGATCAGGCAAAAGCGTATGAAGAATCCAGTGATATGCAATTCAAGCAAGATGAACAAAAACAAGATGCTAAAGATCCTTTTGCAGATGCAGTAGATGTTGAATTTACAGAAGAAACAGAAGGACAAGTAAGACTTGATGGTGAAGCTGATGGAGCTAAATAGAAAAAATTACTTTAGTAAAGAAGCCGAATCTGCATTCATGGGTAGTAGCAGCTTTAAAGCGTGGGATATTCTCCACGCTGGAGGCTGTGAAGCTAGAGAATTAGCCAAGCATAATGGGGAGTGGCAAGAAAAAGAGAATGATGCATATTTGCTTGGTAGCTATGTTCATGCTTGGAATGAAGGAAACTTGAAGGAATTTATTATTGAGCACCCTGAAATGTTTAAGAAAGATGGCTCAATTTACGCTAAATTTGCACTAGGAGACGTTATGATTAATACCCTTAAGAATGATGCACTGGTAGAAAGATTTCGTGATGGAGCTGAAAAGGAACGTATTTTTACAGGTAAAATCAGTGGTATTCCTTTCAAAATTCAAATAGATATTCTTAATATCGAAAAAGGTTACTTTGCTGATATTAAGACAACAAAGAACCTGTCAGAGACTTACTATAATGAGCATACAAAGCGCAGAGAAACCTTTATTGATAAGTATGACTATTACACACAAATAGCCATATACGCTGAAATACTACGTCAAAATCTAGGAATGACTACATACTTAGAACCTTATTTGCTCGTAGTAGATAAGCAAGAGGTTCCAGATCATGCAATTATTGATGTGGGTACCAGCTTTATTGAAGAAAAGTTAGAAGAAATTAAAGGCAGATTACCACGTATCATGGCTGTAAGGAATCTAGTTGAAGAACCTATTGGATGTGGTAAATGTGATTATTGCAGAAGCAAAAAGAAAGCTAAAATAATCACTTTAAATCAATATGCTGAATCACTTGGATTATAGATAGTATTGGGGCCAATACAAGGCCCCTTGAAAGGAGGTTAAGGTATTGGCAAGGCCTAAGAAAATTGGTATTGATTATTTCCCACTTGACGTAACAGCCGGGATTGATGATGAAATTGAATTGCTTGAGGCAAAGTTTGGCCTTGTAGGATTTGCTATTTTCATCAAATTACTACAAGCAATTTATAAAAATGGTTACTACAGTAATTGGACAGAAAAAGAGCAATTATTATTTGTAAAGCGGGTTAATGTAGAGGGAACATTAGTAAATGATGTAATAAATACATGCTTGCAATGGAAATTGTTTAATAGCAATTTATTTGAACAGTATCAAATATTAACTTCACATGGTATACAACAAAGATTTTTATTAGCAGTTGGAAGAAGAGTGAGTGTAGAACTTGATGAAAAATACATTCTTTTGAGTGAAAAAGAGATTTCAGAAACAAAAACTATAGTTAATGTTACGAAAACTACAGTTAATGCATGCAAAAATACACAAAGTAAAGTAAAGGAAAGTAAAGTAAAGGAAAGTAGAGTAAATAATAAAGATATTAGTCGTTTCACTCCACCTACACTAGAAGAAATTAAAAGTTATTGTAAAGAAAGAAATAACACTATAGATGCTGAAATATTTATAGACTTTTATTCTTCTAAAGGTTGGATGATAGGTAAAAATAAAATGAAAGATTGGAAGGCAGCAATTAGAACGTGGGAAAGGAAGTCTGATAATGGAAGCTATACAGGAAGTGCTCCAAAGAATACAAGTAATGTCGAATACGAAAGCGAAATCGACAGAGCATTACGAGTTTATGGAAGAACAACAGCAGACCTCAAGCTTGAAGATGAAAAACTCCCCTTCTAATTGTCCTAAATGTAAAGGTATGGGATGGATATTAGATGTAGGAACAAATACAGCAAGTAAATGTGTATGTTATGAAGAAATGGTACAAAGCAATAGATTGAAGTTTGCAATGATACCAGATGAATTTAAAAACTTAACTGTAAATAGTTTTGATACTTCTATCTATTCAAATAATCAAAAAGAAATAGCAATAAGGGCCAAAAGAATAGTAGGTGGATACATAAATAATTTTGAGGAAATGCAACAACAAGGAAAGGGACTATTCTTTTTTAGCAAGTCAAGAGGAAGTGGTAAGACAAGGCTTGCAGTAAGTACAGGTAATGCATTAATAATGCATAAGAGTCAAAGAGTGAGGTTTATTACAACATTAGATCTATTAAGCAAAATAAAAGAAACTTATAGCAATAGTGATGAATATACAGAACAATCATTACTTAATGAGTTTTATGAGATACCAGTATTGATATTAGATGATATTGGAACTGAGAATGTATCACCATGGGTTACAGAAATATTCTTTAAACTACTAGATACTAGAATGACATATCGAAGAATCACAATTATAACTTCTAACCTAAGCATTGAAGATCTCAAGCATGATGAACGTATTAAAAGCAGGCTTAGGAGAATGACAATAACAATAGATATGCCAAATGAGGATATAAGAAGAAAGTTGGGGACAGAAGAAAATAACGATTTAATCAATAGACTGATTGGAGGATTATGATATGGCAATAAGATTTACAGTACCAGGAGAACCAAAAGGTAAGGCGAGGCCACGTATTTATAGTCAAGGTGGAAAGAGCCATGCTATGACTCCGCAGGATACGCTGAGTTACGAAAGTTTAGTTAAATGGGTATTTACTAACACCATGGAGGCAAGAAAGCTACAAGGAGAGATTGAGGCTAAGATAGTGGCAATGTACCCAATACCTAAGTCTATGACTAAGAAGAATAGGCAATTGATTGATGAAGGTAAACTCCATCCAACCAAGAAGCCTGATCTAGATAATGTAGCCAAGATTATTTTAGATAGCTTAAATAAGGTGGCTTTTGATGATGATAGTCAAGTTACTAGATTAATAGTTGAAAAGCATTTTAGTGATAATCCACGAGTCGAAGTAACACTAACTGAACGTTTTGAAAAAAAGTAGAGTATGTAGAAGTATTAGATGAATTTGGAGAGCGGCAGCTAATGTTTAAAGGATGGTGAAAAACATGGATGAACAGCAAGTACAAGACTTAATGAAGTGGGCTGAAGAAGTGGCTAATAAATGCATATATAGTGTGCCTTACATACTTGCATTGCACGGAAAGAAAAATAATGAGCTTAAGGATTGTGAAAAAGCAAAGGTAGTAGTAGCAAATGAGTTAATAAACGGTAAGTAGATAAAAGTTGATTTTTAATAAGGAGGAATATAGATGGCTGTTAAATTACCAGTTAGTTCTTTTAAGAAAATGATTGATAGTTGTAAAAGAGTTACAGCTAAAAATGATGCAAGACCTGATTTAAGGAATATCAACATAGATGTAACAGGCAATAAGCTTAGAATATGGGCGCTAGATGGTTATAGAATCGAGATTAATGAAATGTTCGTACAGGATGAAGATAATTTTAAAGCAAGTTTTGAAAGCATTTATGTACCTACAAATGAACAAGAAGTTCAAATAAGTATAGTAGATGAGCAACTAGAAATAACATATATACCTAGTGGGCTAAGAATGTATATTCCACAAGACAATAAAGACAAAGTATTTAATATTGATGGATTTATTGAAGGGCAAAAAGAGAAAGACTTTAAGATATCATTTAAAAAACAGTTTCTAGAAGATGCATTAAAAAAGCAGGTAAAAATGATAAGTTGACATTTGGATTTAACCCTAAGAGTAATTTAGAAGCAGTACATATAACGTATACAGATAGAGAGATAAACATGGAATCATATGTACTACCAGTTAGAAGTTGTTAAAACAAAGTGTTTTTTGTTGAAAGGGGATAAACATGAAAGTAAGAATGATGGTATGGAATAGACCAGGATTCACAGCAGGCAAGATTTATAAGGTAGAAGGTAAGACAAGAAATACTTATCTTCTAAGAAACAATAAAGGCTATTTACATAGTGTTAAAGCGGATGATTGTAAGCAAGTAGGCTTCTTAGAAGGTTTATTCTGATGAAAGGGTGATAAGAATGAGTGCAAGGCCAAGAGGTACAGATACAGCTAGAGTAATCCAAGTTATAGAAACAACTTCTTTAAGAGGTACTGGAGATAACGAAAGTGATAAATGTAGGATTGTAAGGCAATATTGGAGTATGCAAGGGGAATTATTAGCAGAGGATGATCCATGCAAAGATAATAAGAACAAATAACTTTTTGTTTAAGTAAAAAAGATAGGAGGAAAGAGGTCGTGGCCACGTAAATCCTTAAGGAACCTCCTATAAAAAATATGAAAAGAAATATTATTTTAAGCTTATTTGATTTAACAGGTAATTGGTCAAGACCATATAGAGAAAATGGATTTGAGGTTATTCAAGTAGAGTTGCAAATGGGTATAGATATTCTTGATTGGAAGTACCAACTCATACCCAAAGAAAGAGTGTATGGTATTTTAGCAGCTTGTCCCTGTACAGATTTCTCGTTAAGTGGAGCAAGGCATTTCGCTAGAAAAGATGCAGATGGGACTACAGAAAAAAGCATTGAATTAGTGAAGAAAACAATTGAGATAGTAGAATACTTTAAGCCTAAGTTTTGGGTTATAGAAAACCCAATGAGTAGGATACACAAACTTAACCCAGAGCTAGGAGAGGTTAAATTCAAATTCAATCCATGTGATTTTGCAGGATATTTAGAAGGCGAAGAACAAGATGAAAATAGATACAATAAAATGACATGGCTTTGGGGTGAGTTTAATACACCAGCAACTAAAAGAATTGAACCATTTTTTAAAGAATCTCCGATGTGGACAAGAACCAGTGCTACAGGCAAGAAATTTAGAAATGCAAATGACAGATCAGCTACTCCTATGGGTTTTGCCTGGGCATTTTATGAAGCAAATCATTAATATTACAAATTAATCTTTTGGGAGGATAAAGCATGATTGATTATAAGAAGTTAACGGATGATCTAGTTAAGGCAAGAGAAGCTGCAGAAAAGGCAGTAACTGGTGAAGATGGTGGGACAGCTAACCTAGACAGTCTTACATTGAAGCTTAAAGGATATAGAGAAGTTAAAGTTATAGAAGCGGTAAAGGCGGCAGGATTATATACAAGAGGTAAGAGAGAGTGGATTGGAACTAGATACTTTATAGGACCACCAGTAGGAGCACAGGGAAATGATAGGGTTAGGCAAGTAGAAGCAATGTATAAAGTTATGGAAGACTTAGGGTACGACGTACTTATGTTCTGCCAGATGGATTAAAATTGACTTTTGTTTAGGTTGGAAGGAGAGAAATTATGGATATTTACAAGAATGAAGAGAAGAAATGTGAGTGTTGGAAGTGTGAGCTTCAAGATACTTGCCCTTATAAGGACAAATATCAGAGACTTACAAGAACATCAAAAGGGGCATTAGGTCTTTGTAAAAAATTGAAATAAGGTGATCATTTGAAAATATATGAGGGAATGGAACTAAAGTTCAAAATACCTGGACATATATGCGAAGGTAAAATTGAAAAGTTCTGGTTTAGGGAATCTCTTTACCCAGGCGAAAATGAAAAAGAAAGATGGCTAATAATTAAAGGTAAAAGAGAAGATGGACGTGGATGTGGATTACTAATACAGGATAAGAATTTAAAAGAGTACATAGCTAAACAAGATACAACAAATGTATTAGTAGATAGAGTTAAATTTGAACAGTTAAGCATTTTTTAGAAGGTGTATCAATGAAGGGAAAGATAGAAGGACAAGTAAGCTTAAATACCTTATATAGGACACAATGTTTACTAGATAAGATTAAACCATGCAACATCTATAACGCTGGTAAAGTGGCTATAAACTGTGGAGAAGATTGTAAGTTTGGATGTTGCAATAATTGTGAACAAAAAGGAATGTGTGGAGCAGCATGTAATAACCGAATAAGGTAAAACAAAATGAATATTGGTGCTAGATATTTCTAACACCAATATATGTAGCTATTCTTTTTCTCGTATGATAATTAAAGCATAATGAGTGCTACCAACAACTTGGTATTGAATTTCTACATCATCATTATGATGTCCAAGTAATTCTTGCTTAATTTTTTTAGGTAAATCAGCAAACCTTTCAGAAGCATGTGCAGATTTTATTTCTTTGATTTTACCAGCCATATATTCACCTCCTAAGGTTAATTATATGGTTTTGTATGCGAGAAAAAGGTAGAAAATAGTCATATATAAAATAAGAATTTGGTGAGGTGAGAAAATAAATGAAGTATCTATTAAAAACAGAAAAAGATAAGCCTTCATTTAATTATTTAGTGAAGCAGATAGATAGCTTTGATTATTATTTATTTAGTAGTTTTAATGATGCCTTGGAGAAATTAAGAAGCCTATCATTTATAGGAACTGGTGCATGGCTGTATGAGCCGTACTTCATTAATTCTAATCGAGAGTGGAAAACACAAAATACATTCACGGCTTATGATGGAGTCGTTAAATACGATAAGTATGCTGAAATAGGTCTACATCTTAAGTTTCATATAGATGCAGGTGAATGGTTGAATAGTGATGTTAACTTAGCATATTGCTAACTAATAAAATCCAAAATTGAAAAGGTGGTGATATAAGTTGGCAAAAACAGAAGTTACTAAGAAACTTGAAGATGCCATATATAGGGAAACTAGAAAACAAGGGACTTTTGGTTGCTTTGAAGTTACGATAGGGTGGTTTGGAAATGAGAGAGTAGATTATATGACATACAACACTAAAGGAGAATGGCGGTGTTATGAAGTTAAATGTAGTATATCAGACTTTCATAGTAAGGCCAAAAAGACGTTCTTAGGACATTATAACTACTATGTAATAACAAGAGAGTTATATGAAAAGGTCATAGATGAAATACCAGGGCATATAGGAGTTTATGTGTACGGTACATTAGTTAAAAGACCAAAGAAGCAGGAGCTAGGTATAGAGGAACAGATACTTAAGAATAGTTTTATTAGATCATTATACAGGGATGTAGAAAAGCTATACGATAGCGGAGACGAAAACCTAGTAGGTAGATTAAGAAGTGATGCAGAAAAGGCTGATCGTGAAACTAGAAAGGAGAGAAATAAACATATAAAACTACAAAACTTCTTATACTTAAAATTCGGAAGAAAGTGGAAAGAAGAAATAGGTTTTGAAGATTAATAAAATCAGAGTTTGGGAGGGTAGATAGTGAAAGTATATATAGAAGAAAGATGCAAAGAAATAGCTAAGTATATCATTAAAACTAGATGCACTTGCAAAGATTGTGCTAGGAAGTTTGGGATAAGTGAAACAACCGTACATCAAGATATGAGAAAAAGGCTACCTAAAATTGATAATAAACTATATTTGCAAGTAAGTAACATATTAGATTTAAATAAAGCAGAGGCATTTCTGAGAGGTGGATTAGCCACAAAAGAAAAGTATGAAATAAATAAAATATAAGTTTTGTGGAGGTAACAATAGTGAGAAAGGAAATGTGTAAAGATTGCTTATGTAATTCATGTATGGGGAATGCAGAAGATTATGCAGATGGAATGTGCAGAGAGTGTGAGCAATGCGAAATAGAGGAAAGAGATAATGGATTATGTAGTTGTGAATACTACGAAAGTGACAATGATCCTAGTAGTTTAATGTAATAAAATCTGATTTTTGGGAGCGTGAGAATATTGAAATACAGATTTTTAAAATGGGTTGATAGGGTACTACATAGACAAGTAGAAAGATGTGTAGTGTGTGGCAGAAAACTAACAGTAGAAGAAGCTTATTATTATGATTGCAGATGTGAGAAATGCGAAGAAAAGATAGCAAATGATTTACTTATGAAATAAATACATAGGGTGCTGGCTTAGTCTAGCACCTTCTATATAGGAGGGAATCATGAGAGAGATTAAGTTTAGAGGATATAACAAGGAATTTGATGGAGATCAATTTGTATATGGTGAAACAATATTGTTCCAGGAATATAAGCAACAATGGGTAATGCTAATAGAAAATGAACTAGGTGAACAATGGGTTGACATTAAAGAACCACAACAGTACACAGGCCTAGAGGACAAGAACGGTAAGGAAATTTATGAGGGCGACATAGTTAAAGTAAAAGATAATTATATACCTGGAGAAGTTAATATTGATATAAATGGTGAAGTTAAATTTAAAGACGCTAGTTTTTGTATTTCAGGTAGTGGAATTACTAGATATAGATGGTGTGATTATGAGATTGAAGTAATCGGTAATATCTATGAAAATCTAGACTTATTAGATTAAACAAATTCGACTTTTAGACTAGTGGTAAACATCTTGGGGACGTTAACTATAACTAGTTAGGAGATTTAAAATGAGTAGAATTTTATACACGAAAGAGCGGTGGGAATTAGTACTAGATATTAACAAACGTTTAATGCAGCAGTATTTAAGAAATTGTAAGGCAGACAAGAAAAGTGAGGGGACAATAAGAGAATATGGATATGATCTTAGATTTTTTCTTTGTTGGAATCTGCTGTTTAACGAGAATATGAGCGTACTTGATTTTAAGAAACGTCATTTTGAAGAGTTTAAGTATTTTATGGCCGAAGAAAGAAAAGTAAGTAATGCTCGTATAAATCATCTATTATGTGCAATTCGTACCATGATGGGGTACGCAGAAGATGATGACGACGAGTATGAGGAATACTTCAGAAATCCGGCATCACGCATAAAAGGCTTAGAAAAAGAACCAGTAAGACCAGTTGCTTTTCTAAGCCAGGAGCAAATAGACCTACTAAGAAACTATTTGCTAGAACATAAAATGTACCAACATCTATGTCTACTCGACATTTTATATGACTCAGGCGCGCGTGTCAATGAAGTATTACAGGTTACTGATTCAGATACTACTAGCAAAGGATACTTAAAAGTGAAATGTAAGGGCGGAAGATATGAATACATATTGCTACATGAGCGTTCCAAAGAGAGCATACAGCTACACCTTAGTACTAAAAAAGAAGGGGCGTTTTGGCAGAGTAAATATGGTCCAGCAGAAACTACTAGCACGCTAAGAGGATGGGTTAATGATTTATATAAAATTCTAAAAGGATTAGATCCTAGCACACCATGTTTTACACCTCACTCATTCAGACATTCAGTAATAGAAAATCTAGGCAATGGAACACACTATTTATGTGAGAAGCTTGGTAGAGCTTTTACCATAGAAGAGATACAAATTATTGTTCATCATAAAAGTGTGGATATGACTAAGTCATACATGAAGCCTAAAGATAATGAACTGATTTTCGGACTGTTTGGAATCAAAATTGCATAGTTTAGTGAGTTTATGTATGCAATAACCCTCACTACTTAGGGTTTATGTATGCAATAACTCTTACTCAATACGATTTACGAGGATTTATGTACTACAGAAATCCCCAAAGTAAAGTAGAGTAAAGTAAAGTAGAGTAAAGTAAAGTAGAGTAAAGAAAAGAAGAAATAAAATAAAGCAAAACTGTGTTGTTGTCAAGAGCTTTTTTGAAAAGATTGGAGGACAAAATATGGACATTAAAAAACGTCTTTATAGATATTCAGATTTGAAATTAGAACACGAGCAACTCAAAGAACGCATAGACAGTTTAAGAGAACAACTTACTAGTATTCGTTCACAGACATTTGATGATGTTGTAGCTTGTAGTGGCAGTAGTGACAAAATAGGTGATATGATTTCAACTTTAAGCAACTTAGAAACATTATATATACGTAAATCGAATGAACTCATGAAAGAGATTATTTTCATAGAGAGATTAATAAATCAGTTAGAATCAAGAGATAGGATATTAATGAGAAAGAAATATATAGAGTGCAAAACATGGGAGACAGTATGCGTTGAAATGAATTACTCATACAGAGGAATACAGAAAATACATAGTAAGATACTACAAAGTTTAAGAAATAGTGCATAGAAGTGCACATAGGAATGTGGTATTATGATATTAGGTTTCAAGTCGAACGTCCCAGTAAGATTTGAATTAAATTAAAGAATTACATTACAACGAAAAGAGTGTGCTTGGTACATGTGGTGTGTGCAGGCATACTCTTTTTGTTTTTGAAAGGAGTGTGGCAATATTGCCTCGTATTAGAGACCCTAACAGAGATAAATCATTTGAAATATATAAAGATAACAATGGTAATATTGATTTGGTTGAGATTGCAAGTCAACTAAATGTGCCACCTGGAACAATCAGAGGATGGAAGGCTAAGGATTGTTGGGAACAAAAACTCAATGGAACGCTCCAAAAAGAACGGAACGTTCCAAAAGGGAAAAGCCCTCCGAAGAGTAAGCAAAATAAAAAACCTTTAGATGGGGTTGAGCAGATTATAAATAATCCTGACTTAACTGATAAGCAGCGGCTTTTTTGTTTATATCAAATAAAATATTTTAACGCAACTAAGGCTTATCAAAAGGCATACGGTTGTGATTATATAACTGCTAATGTGAATGGTTCAAGATTGCTAGCAAAAGCTAGTATACAGGAGGAAATTAAAAGGCTTAAGCAAGCTAAGCTTAATCAAGCCACATTAGAGCCAGGAGACATATTCCAAAAGTATATGGATATAGCATTCTCAGACGTTACAGATTACCTTGCGTTTGGAAGAAAAGAAATAGTAGTTGATACTGATGAGGATGGAAACGAAGTCACAGCAGAAATCAATTATGTTGATTTCAAAGATAGCAATCAAGTTGATGGAACGCTAATAAGCGAGGTTAAGCAAGGGAAAGATGGAGTTAGTATAAAGCTTGCTGATCGTATGAAGGCATTACAATGGATAGCTGACCATATGGACTTAGCTACAGAAGAACAAAGAGCTAAGATAGCACTGCTTAAAGCTAAAGTAACATCAGATGATGAAGAGGAATGGCAAGAAGATGATGGATTCATTGACGCTCTCAAAGGTCAGGTGAATGACATATGGGAAGACTAAAAAAAGCTGTATTCAAGTTCAAGCCTTTTTCAAAAAAGCAACTCAAGGTATTAACTTGGTGGCTACCTAATTCACCAGTTGGTGAAATGGATGGCATTATTGCAGATGGAGCTATTCGTTCAGGCAAGACTCTTTGCATGTCATTAAGCTATGTAATTTGGGCAATGGAATCATTTGATGGTCAGAACTTCGGTATGTGTGGTAAGACAATCGGCTCATTTAGACGTAATGTGCTGTTCTGGCTTAAATTAATGCTTAAATCAAGGGGATATCGGGTAGTAGATCATAGAGCTGACAACTTAGTTATTGTTAGCCGTGGCAATGTCACAAACTATTTTTATATATTTGGTGGTAAAGATGAACGGTCTCAAGACTTGATACAAGGTATCACGTTGGCAGGCTGTTTTTTTGATGAAGTAGCACTTATGCCAGAATCATTTGTTAACCAAGCAACAGGACGTTGTTCAGTAGATGGCTCAAAGTTCTGGTTTAACTGTAATCCAGATGGACCTTACCATTGGTTTAAGGTTAATTGGATTGATAAACAGGTTGAAAAGAATTTGCTATACCTCCACTTTACTATGGATGATAACCTAAGCCTTACAGAGAAGATTAAACAGCGTTATAGGTCAATGTATAGTGGTGTGTTCTACGACCGCTATATAAAAGGCTTATGGGCTGTGGCAGAGGGCATTATTTATGATATGTTCCATAAAGAGAAGCATATCGTTGATGTGCAGGAGTTAATTGCAAACGGACTTACTTTCTTAGGTGAGAAGTATGTCAGCATTGATTACGGTACCCAAAACCCTACTGTATTTTTACTTTGGGAGCTGGCTAGTGATAAGAATTGGTATTGCACTAGAGAATATCACTACTCAGGACGCTCAGAAGCTTCACAGAAAACAGATAGTGAGTATGTAGAGGACCTAACTGAATGGCTAGGAGATACGCAAGTAAGATTTGTTATAGTTGACCCTTCAGCAGCTAGTTTTATAGCGGAGCTACTCAAACATAAATTCAAGGTTAAGAAGGCTAACAACTCAGTTTTAGATGGCATTAGGCTAGTAGCAACATTACTTACTGAGGGGAAAATATTCTTCGATATTTCATGTATAGAAACACATAAAGAGTTTGGATCCTACGTGTGGGATGAAAAGGCAGCTAAAAGAGGAGAAGATAAGCCGATTAAAGAAAACGACCACTGCATGGATAGTTGTCGTTATTTTTGTTATACGATACTTAGACGAATGTCTGGTATTAGCGTATTAAAACCAAAAGAGAGGAGGTAGACAATGCCAGCTATAGAGTTAGAACAGTTTAAGAAGATTTTAGAACGCTATAAAAATGGGTATGATAAGTACATTGAACAATGCGAAGTTGCTAGAAGATACTATGCTCATGAGAATGATATCTTAAAAGATTCAGCTCCAGCTAATAGAAACAAGTACAAAGAAGATAATCCTTTAAGAGCTGCTGACAATCGAATCCCTCATGATTATCATGCTCAGCTTGTGAACCAAAAAGCATCTTATTTGTTTTCATATCCTCCTATGTTTGACGTAGGTAAGAAAGAGCTTAATGAGAAAATTAAGGAGATGCTAGGAGATAATTACGAGAAGTATTGCAATGTACTCTGTGTAGATGCTTCTAATTATCGTAATGCATGGCTACACGTTTGGAAGGATAGTGATAGTAACGAATTTAGGTATGCACCTGTTAATCCTATTCAAGTAATTCCTATTTACTCGAGTGGATTGATTAAGGACTTAGCTGCTGTTATTCGTGTTTACTCAGAATACTTTGATGAAGGTGAAGCATACTTCACCAGTAACTATTACACGGTATATGAGTATTGGGATAACGAGGGATGTACTACATTTCGCAAGAAACAGAATGCTATTAGCTTAGATGATATTGAAACTATTAATCGGTTCGTTTCAACTAATATTGATACTGGGGAGAGCACAGAGAGTAATTACTATCAGCATGATTTTGGAGAGGTACCATTTATAGAATTTCCTAACAACAATATCAAAGACAGTGACCTCACAAAGATTAAGCCATTTATTGATGTTATGGACAATATTCTTTCAGGATATGTAAATGACCTAGATGATATTCAGCAAATCATTTGGGTGCTTACTAATTTTGGTGGGGAAGATCTAGACGAGTTCAGAAGTGATCTTAAGAAGTATAAGGCCGTAAAGACGCAATCTATAGGAGATGATGATAAAAGTGGCATTCAAACCATAGCTATTGATATTCCAGTAGAAGCTAGGAATAAACTTTTAGAAGTTTGTAGAAAACAAATCTATGAACAAGGCCAAGGATTAGACCCTCATCCTGAAGGTGGTTTCGGTAATAGATCAGGTGAAGCACTTAAATTTATGTATGCACCATTGGAACTTAAGGCTGGACTTATGGAGATTGAATTTAGACAAGGGTTTAATAAGTTAATCAGACTAATAGCTAGGAGTATTGGCCATAATGAGTATTTCCCAATTATTCAAACATGGACTAGAAATGCTATTAAAAACGATAAGGAAACAGCTGAGATTGCTCAAGTTAGTTTAGATATAATCTCTAATAAAACCATATTAAAAAATCATCCTTGGGTTGAAGATGTAGAAGAGGAACTTAAGCAAATAAAGTTAGAAGAGCAGGAGTTATCCCAAAAGAATGATGACTTCAAAGATGCATTTAAGAGCCCTAAAGGTGTTGATGTAAATGAAGAATAGACAATATTGGAAAGAACGCTTTGAAATCCTACAAGAATCTCAAATGGCCAAGGGTGAAGAGTATTACAGAGAGCTAGATAAGCAATATCGAAAAGCCATGAATGAAATAGAGTCACAAATGGCCAGATGGTATGGTAGGATAGCTGAAAATAATGAAATCAATATGTCTCAAGCTAGAAAATGGCTAAAGGGTAAAGAACTTGAAGAGTTTAAGTGGACCGTTGAAGAATACATGCAGCACGGTAAACAGAATGCTATTAATCCAATTTGGTTAAAAGAATTAGAGAATGCTTCTGCTAGAGCTCATATATCTAGATTAGAAGCATTAAAGATACAACTTCAACAAACAGTAGAATCCTTATATCAGGGTCAAAATATAGGCATGACAGATGCATTAAGGAGCATATATGAAGATGGGTATTATCATTCAGCTTTTGAAATACAAAGAGGTTTAAATGTCGGATGGGCTATCCCAGCTTTAGACTCAGCCCGAGTTACCCAAATACTTTCTAAACCTTGGACAGCTGATGGTTCAAACTTTAGTGATAGAATTTGGAAAGCTAAAGGAGATTTAGTTAATACACTTCATACGGAGCTTACTCAAAGTATTATCATGGGTAGAGCACCTGATAAAGCTATAAAGCGAATAGCAGAGAAGTTTAATACAAGCAGAACAAGAGCTGGCAGGTTAGTAATGACTGAATCAGCTTTTTTTGCATCAGCTAGTCAGCGAGACTGCTTTAATGATCTTGATGTAGAAAAATATGAAATACTAGCAACATTAGATAATAAGACATCTGAAATATGCCAAGAGTTAGATGGTAAAGTATTTAAGATGAGCGAGTATGAGCCAGGATTAACAGCACCACCGTTTCATTGTTGGTGTAGAACAACTACCATTCCACACTTTGATGATAACTTTGGAGAACGTATTGCTAGAGGCGAGTCAGGAAGACAATACTATGTTTTTGATGATATGACCTATAGTGACTGGAAGAAAGAATATGTAAAAAACAATGTTTTAAATTCTCGAAATAGTGGTATAATGAATAATATAAATTGGTTGAGATCCGAATTTCCTACAACTAAAAAGTTTGAAAAGCATCTTGAAAAGCATCTTGATAATTATCCAGGACTTACACCGGAACAGTATTTACAACGAGCACAAGAACTATTGTCAGCAGAGCTATCTGATAATATTGAAGGATTCATAGATAAAGATGGATTTTTATTTAAATATGATAAAATAAATAATGATTTTGCTATAGGCAGGCCAGATGGGAAAATATCCACTCTATTTAAGCCAGAAGATGGAAATGAATATTGGAAAGGAGAGCGTGTAAAATATGAGCCTAAAAACTAAATGCGCATGTTGCGGGGAAGAAGTTGATAAGTTTGATATTTGTGAGGCTTGTGGTTGGCAGGATGATGGATTACAAAATGATAATCCAGATTATAAAGGTGGAGCCAATAAAAAGAGTTTAAATGAGGCAAAAGAAATTTATAAGAATGGGAAAGCAGTTGAATAAACGGCACTTACTTAGATTAATGAGTAGGTGCTATTTTTATGCACGAAATCGAGGTGAAAGTATGAAGTTTTTGGGTACGGATTATTCAGCAAAGTACATTAGATTTGAATTGGATGGAAAAGAATATGACATACATTTTAGGGATACCTTTATTAAAGGGACTCATGATATAAGTGTATGGGGTGAAAAAGGAAAAACAAATGCAAGAATTATAAGTGCCTATCCACATTTAGGTAAAAGAATTCTGGATATGGCACTTATAGCACGTATTGAATTAGAGGAGATTATAAAACGTCAGCTATTACATAACCGATAGTTCTAGCTTTGATGGTAATATAATTTGCGTTTTCTAATTCTTTTAAAGCTTTTGTTTCTAAGTCTTTGATAATAGAATCAGTTGAATAATTATATTGACCTCTAATTTTTAGAGCCTCATAAATTTGTTCAGCAAGTTCCGACATGTAAACACCACCTTTCATTATATATTTCAGCTTTGTCAAGCTAGTAAATAGATTATAGTACAAAAAAGTTGATTAATATGTCGAAATTACGCAAGGAGAAACATGAGCGAAGCAGTCTTAACATACCAATGTGGTAAACAGGTTAAAGAAGTGGGATTAGTAAGTAATGATGACATAGAATTACTTAATGAATTAGAAGATGATTTAAGTAGATTTATCAAGCTACAGTTGATTGACGGTAAAAGTATCATCATACCAAAAGATGTAATTATATCAATTACTTATAGAAATTAAGCACTAGTAAATCTTAAGTGAAAAGCGTCTCTTAGAAAGGAGGGCGGTGAGTAACTTCTACTAGTGCTTTTATATTGTCTTTTTATGGGAGCAGACGTAAAAGAACGCCCTAAATAATCTATGTGATGCAACCACGTATAAAAGCGTAGGAGGATATAGTAATGAAAAGAGATTTTTTAGAAGTATTACTAAAAGACATTACAGATGAGACAAAACGTAAAGAAGCAATCGATAAGATTATGGCTGAAAATGGAACAGATATTAATACTGCTAAAGGTGACACAAAGAAGTTAGAGGAAGATTTAAAAACACTTAAAGGCGAGAAGAAAAATCTTGAGGGGCAGTTAGAAGCAGCTAATGGCACAATTGAGGATTTAAAAAAAGCTAATCCTGATGTAGAAGCATTACAGACTAAAATTAAAGAGCACGAGGCTACAATTGCACAAAAAGAGAAAGAGTATAAGGCAGAGGTAACCAAGTTAGCACGAGAAGCTATTAACACAGAACTCATTGGTAAATACAAAGCTAAGAATGCTAAGGCAGTAATGGCGCTTATTGATGAGTTTGAAGCTAAGGATGATGCTGATTATAAAACTTTGCTTGATTCAAAATTAAAGGCATTATCTGAAGCAGATGATACCAAGTTTATGTTTGGTGAAGCTCAAACCAAACAAACATACAATCCAGGTGGCGGTGGTGATCCTACCAAAGAAGGTTTAGGAGCTAGTATGGCAGCTCAAAGAAATACTACTCAAGCACCAGCACTTGACCCATGGGCAACTAAATAATTTAAGGAGGATTAGAAGATGTACGCAAAAACAGTGAATTATGATAATACACCAGAATTTTTAGCAGCAGAGCATCATGTATGTTTTTCAGCTACAGCAGTAAATACAGGTATTACAGCAGATAGTAACGGTAAGAAATGGATTATTGCAGGAAGTTTAATTGATGCAAACGGAAAGGTAGTTACAGTAACAGAATCATCTGGAAATTATACACCTTCAGCAGCACCAGTAGGGATTGCTTTCCACACAGTAGACGTCACAGAAGGGGCACAACCTATTTCCTTAATGGTAGAAGGTTATGTAATAGCAGAGCGTTTACAGGGAGCAAATGTAGCAGGATATGCAGCATCAGCAGCATTTAAAACAGCTTTACCAGAAATTAAATTAAGATAAGGAGGGCTATACAATGCCAAGAATTGAAGAAATCTTAACTACTAAAGAATTAGTTGACTATACAAAAACTAGAATATTGCCTGCAATGGTAGGTGAAACACTTTTTCCAAGTCAAAAAACGGATTCATTAGAAATTGAAATGATTAAAGGTGCTAGCAACTTACCAGTTTCAGCAAGTATTCATGCATTTGATACTGAGGCAGAAATAGGAAGTAGAGAAGGAGCTAGCAAGAGTTTTCAAGACCTTGCATTAATCAAAAGGAAAGAAAGAGTGGATGAAAAAACACTCATTGCACTTAACAACCCAAGAACACCAGCAGAAGAAAAACGTATTATTAATGAATTATTCAACTCAGTTGATCGCCTTGTTAGTTCAGTACTTGTTCGTGTAGAAGCTATGCGACTTGAGGCACTTTCAACAGGTAAGCTTCAAGTAAATGAGAATGGTGTAAAGGCTACAATCGATTATGGTATGAATGCAGCACATAAGGCTAGCAAGACTTGGGCTACTGGTACACCAGATATCCTTCAGGATATTTTTGATTTATGCTCTACTATTAATACGAATACAGGATTTAAACCTTCTCGTATCTTGACAAGTACAAAGAATCTTAACATCTTACTAAAGGATGCATCTATTCGTTCAGCAGTATTTGGTGTTAATTCAGCAATGCTACTTACTCCTGCTCAGCTTAATCAGTTTTTAGTAGCTCAATCACTTCCACAGATTGCAGTATATGATGCTATGTATCGTGTACAGGCAAAAGGTGGTACATATACAACTAAACGTTACCTAGCAGAAAATGCCTTAGTACTAATGCCAGATGGCAAGATGGGGGACACATTCTATGGTCCTACAGCAGAAGAAATTGAATTAGCTACAAAAGGTGATGTTGACATTGAAATGATTGGCAACATTTTAGTAGAGCAATATGCAACTAATGATCCAGTGGCTAAATGGATTAAGGCTGTAGCAACTGCTATGCCATCATTCCCATATGCGGATCAAGTAGGTGTAATTACAGTAGGTTAGAGGGACTTAGAGCCCTCTTTTTATATGAAAGGGTGATAAGTCTTGATAGAGAGATTAAAACAATTATTAGGAATTAGTGATGAAGATACTGCTAAAGATATACTTATACAATTTGCACTTGATGATGCAGAGAATGTTATCTTAAATTACTGCAATCTATCCGCTGTTCCAGATGGTTTAAAAACTACGTGGCTTAAGATGGCGCTAGATTTATACAGAAATGAAAACCTAGGAAGTGTAGAAAGTGGTAAGTATGTTTCTAGTATCTCAGAAGGGGATTCTTCTGTAGGTTTTAAAACCAATTATAGTGATTTTAAAGAGAGTTTGCTTAAGAACTACATAGCTCAGCTTAATAGGTATAGGAGGTTGAGAAAATGATTGATGAAATTAATCAAGCTAGATTACAAGCTAGAAAAGCCATGGAACTCTTGTATGAGCATAACTGTACAGTCATTGAGTATGTGAAAGTAAAAGATCCTATATCTAAAATAACAAGCCCTAAAGAAATACCAGTTTTAGAAAATCAACCTTGTAAGTTATCCTTTTCCACTAGTAAATCAACGCAGCAAACAGAGTCTGCTAATGAAATAACTCAAGTAATTAAGTTATTTATAGCCCCTGAAATTGAAATTAAGGAAGGATCTAAGCTTGTTATAAATCATAATGGTAAAGTAAGTGAGTATAAAAATAGTGGTGTTCCTTCGATATTTCCTACACATCAAGAAATAGTTTTAGAACTATTTAAGGGGTGGTCTTAATGGCTAGATGGGGAAACTGTGACTTTAGGCAACTACAAAGACTACAAGAGAAGCTTGATAGATTAGCAAGTGGAGATGTAGAGGCTTTTTGTGAAGCTTGTGCAAAAGAGTTAGCAGCTAGATTATTAGCTAAGGTAATTAGACGTACACCAGTAGGCCAATATGAAGAGGGTAGTGGTAAAACAGGTGGTACTCTTAGAAGAGGCTGGACTGCTGGTAAAGAAAACGTAAGTGAAAAAGGAAATGTAATTGGTGTAAGAGGAGCTAGTGGATATGTTAATGCTTTACAAATTACAAAATCAGGAGATACTTATCAGATTGATGTAATTAATCCTGTTGAGTATGCACCATATGTAGAGTTTGGGCATAGAACTAGAAATCATCAAGGATGGGTACCAGGACGATTTATGCTTACTATTTCGGAAAAGGAATTAGAGTCACAGGCTCCTAAGATTCTTGAAAGAAAATTAATGCAGTATTTAGGGGAGATATTCAATGCTTAATGAACTAATTATAGGTATTTCACAAGCACTAGATGCTGCATTTAGTGATGTTGAAATACATACAGACCAGATTAAGCAAGGACTTGTTGAGCCTTGCTTTTTTATTATGCTGTTAGAACCTAGCCAAGAGCAGGTACTTGGGCAAAGGTACTACAGAGAGAATTCATTTGACATTCATTATTTCCCTAGGAAAGATAACACATCCGAAATTAATGACGTAGCTGACAAGCTAATGGATACTTTAGAGTATATTAAGTTTGATGGTGGATTGCTTAGAGGAACTAAGATGTATAGTGAAACAGTGGCAGGCGTTTTACATTTCTTTGTGGATTATAATTTCCACACAATTAAAGATACAATTACTGATCCTTATATGGAACAGCTAAAGTTGAAAGGAAAGGTGAGAAATAGTGAGTGAATCTAAGTTGACTAAACCCAAAGAATCAACTAATGAAGTAGCATTTACAAAGGCCCAGCTTTTAAAATCAAAGAAATATGTTCATCAAACAGATGTGCTTAGTGTAATTTTAGAAGATGGTAAAAACTACACTATCAAAGAAGTTGAAAAACTTATTGATAGTTTTATGAAGAAAGAGGTGAAATAGTATGGCTTTAGGTGGTGGTGTGTTTTTAACACAAAATAAAAAGATACCTGGTACATATATTAACTTTATTAGTGCTGCTAGAGCAAGTACTAACATTAGTGATCGTGGTTATGCAGCTATGCCCCTAACATTAGATTGGGGACCAGATGGTGAAGTATTCACTGTAGAGGTTGCAGACTTTCAGAAAGAGTCTCTTAAAATCTTTGGTTATGACTATACAGCAGAACAGTTAAAAGGGCTTAGAGATTTATTTAAGAATATCAAAACATTATATGCCTACAAACTTAACAACAATGGTGTTAAGGCTTCAAACACATTAGGTACTGCTAAGTATAAAGGAATTAGAGGAAATGCTATTACAGTCAAGGTTGAAGCAAACGTGGATGATGAATCTAAATTTAACGTCACAACATTATTTGATGGCATTGAGGTTGATGTACAAGTTGTTAGTGTTATAACTGATCTAGTAGTAAATGACTATGTAGGTGAATGGAAAACATCAGCTACTTTAGAAGCATCCGCAGGCATACCAATGACAGGTGGTACAAATGGAGAGGTAACAGGAACTGATTATCAAACCTTCCTAGATAAGATTGAAAGTTATAGCTTCAATACACTAGGTTGTTTATCTACAGAAAGTTCAATTAAGGATTTATTTGCTCAGTTCACAAAGAGATTACGTGATGACATGGGAATTAAGTTCCAAACAGTGCTATATAATCAAGAAGCTGATTATGAAGGTGTTATCAATGTCAAAAATGCTGTAACCGATACAGGAGAACTTGAATCAAGTGCAGTTTACTGGGTAACTGGCGCAAGTGCAGGATGTGCAGTTAATAAGTCAAATACCAATAAGAAATATGATGGTGACTTTACTATTAATGTAGATTACAAGCAGAGCCAACTTGAAAAAGCAATTGAAGATGGTGAGTTTGTATTCCATAAAGTAGGTGATGAGGTACATGTTTTAAATGATATCAATTCATTCACAAGCTTTACAAAGGATAAGAATGAAGACTTCTCTATGAATCAAGTTATCCGTGTTCTAGATCAAATAGCTAATGATATAGCAGTGTTGTTCAATAAGCAGTACATTGGCAAGGTTCAAAACAATGCTGCAGGTCGTATTGCTTTTTGGAATGACTTAGTAAGCTATAATAAAGAGCTTGAACGTATTCAAGCTTTAGAAAACGTTAAGAGTGATGAAATCATTGTAGAAAAAGGCAATAGCAAAGACTCGGTGGTGGTAACTAATCCAGTAACGCCAGTATGTGCTATGGCCAAGCTTTATATGACGGTAGTTGTATCTTAGAAGGGAGGAATAACAGATGAAATTAGATTTGCAATTCTTTGCTCAGCAAATGCATGCAAAAGATACGGTATCAGCTTCTCTTGCGGAATGTTTCGTAACTATAGAAGGTAATCGTTATAATTTCATGCAAGCAATTAATTTAGAAGCTAAGTTTGAAAAGAATAAAACTGAGGTTCCTATTCTTGGAAAGACAGGAAAAGGTAATAAGGCAACTGGCTGGAAAGGTTCTGGTTCAGCAACATTCCATTATAATACCTCTATTTTTAGAGAGTTGCTAGTTCGTTTTAAAGAGAATGGAGAAGACGTTTATTTTGATATTCAGGTAACTAATGAAGATCCTACTTCTAGTGTAGGTCGTCAAACTATCATCTTAAAAGATTGTAACTTAGATGGCGGTATTCTAACTAAGTTTGATGCTGATGCTGAGTACTTAGATGAGGATATTGACTTTACCTTTGAGGACTTTGAAATGCCAGAGAAATTTAATATCTTAGCAGGTATGCAATAAGGTGCTCTATATGAGTACCTTTTTATTTTAGAAGGGAGAATTAGAAATGAGTGGATTAAGCGTATTTTTTGCAGAGAATGTAGAAAAGAATGAGGTAGTTAAATATGTTGCCTCTAAACGATTTAAAAATGAGAAGGATAATCCAGTTGAATGGCAGATTGGATGTGTTACATCTGATGAGGATGAGGCTATTAGAAAGAGTTGTACTAGAAAAGTACCTATTCCAGGGAAAAAGAATGCTTATATGCCTGAAACAGATTTTGAAAGTTATTTAGGTAAGTTAGCAGTTAGATGTATTACCTATCCTAACCTTAATGATGCAGAGCTTCAAAATAGCTATGGTGTTATGGGAGCCGATAAGCTTCTAAAAACAATGTTGAAGCCAGGGGAGTATCAGGACCTATTAAAGAAAATCCAAGAAATCAATGGGTTTGATGAAAGTATGGAAGATATGGTTGAAGAAGCAAAAAACTAATAGAAGGAGACGATAGCGAAGCTAACTATGCTTACTATTGTCTCCACAAGCTTAAGATGCTACCTAGTGAATTTTTAGGATTGCCTAAGAAAGAAAAAGCATTTGTTATAGCAGCTATTAGAATAAAGCAAGAAAATGATAAAAACAAAGCCAGAGAAGCTAAATCTAAAAGTAAAAGGAAGTGAGGTGCTACATGGCTACGATTAGAACAGCAATTCAGTTGCAAGATAGGTTCACACCTGTTATTAGAAATATGAGTAATGCATTAAACATGACTCTTAGTAGTTTTGAAGCACTTCAAAGAGCTTCCCATAATGCAGTAGATACAGCCAGTATACAGGCTGCTAGACAATCACTAGCTAGTGTTGAGGTTGGCATTAATGAAATAGAGCAAGGAATACGAGAAGCCAATGGTCAACAACAACAATTTAATAATACGGTTCGTGGTGGCGGAAGTGCTATTGATAGCATGGCAGGAAAAATTAAGTCAATGGTTGGTGCTTATATAGGGATTAGATCTTTAGAGGCAGGTATGCAAGCTACTGATACCTATGTAAGCAATAATGCTAGGTTAGACTTAATTAATGATGGTTTACAGACTCAGGCGGAGTTGCAAGATAAGATTTATCAAGCGGCTCAAAGAAGTCGTGGAGAATACAATGCTATGGTTAATACAGTTGCTAAACTAGGGTTATTAGCAGGAGATGCATTTGGTAGCAATGATGAATTAATAGCATTTACTGAGCTTATGAATAAGTCATTTAAAATATCTGGTGCTAGTACGCAAGAATCAACTAATGCTATGTATCAATTAACTCAAGCCATGGCATCAGGAAGACTACAAGGAGATGAGTATAGAAGTATCATTGAGAATGCTCCAATGTTAGCAAACGCCATAGCTGAGTATTGCGATGTCTCGCGTGGTGAGTTAAAGGAACTAGCTAGTGATGGTGCCATCAGTGCAGATATTATTAAAGCAGCAGTATTTGCTACAGCTGATGACATAGAAGGCAAGTTTGCAACTTTAACAATGACATTTAGTGATGTCTGGACAAGTATAAAGAACACGGCAGTACAGCAGTTCTCAGGATTGATGCAGAAGATAAATGGATTTCTAAATTCTAACACTGGACAGGCTATGGTAAATGGTATATCAAGTGCTATAGGTGTTATGTCAATGGTGCTAGGTGTGGCTTTAGAAATGATCATGAGTGTGGCAAATTTCTTTTCTGATAATTGGTCTACTATAGAACCTATTATATGGGGTATTGTAGGGGCACTTGCTATATATGCTGGCTACTTGTTACTCACTAATGGCCTTGAACTTATCAGTGAGGGTCTTAAAATAGCAGCGTGTATTGCCTCTTATGCTCATGCTGCAGCTACAAGAACACTAGCCAGGGATACCGCAGTAGCAACAGCAGCACAGCATGGATTTAATACGGCACTTTTAGCTTCTCCTATCACATGGATTATAGCAGCAATTATTTTGGTTATTGTTTTGATATATTCAGTTGTAGGTGCAATTAATAGTGTGACAGGATCAACTTATAGTGCTACTGGCGTAATCTGTGGTGTATTATCGACAGCTTTTGCTTTTATACATAATTTGTTTTTTGGATTACTTGAATTAGTATTTGGTATGATTGAGTATTTCTATAATACATTTATTGCTTTTGCTAACTTTTTTGGAAACCTATTCAATGATCCAATTGCAGCTATAATAAATCTTTTTGCTGATTTAGCAGATAATGTTCTTGGTGTACTAGAAAAAATAGCATCAGCTATGGATTTCATATTTGGTTCAAATATGGCTGGAACTGTTGCTGGCTGGAGAGATGGTCTTAAATCTATGGCTGAAAATGCAGTAAAAGAATATGGTAATGGTACATATAAGGACCGATTATCAGAACTTGATATCGATGAAGCTTTATCTAGTTTAGGTGTAAACCTAGAAAGAACAAAATATTCAGATGCATATGATACTGGATATTGGGCAGGTAAATATATAGATGAACAATTAGGTTCGGCATTTAAAATGCCTAACATGGATGATCTAACTAGTGGTATACCTGACTATTCATCAATGGGACAGAATTTGGACAATATAGCTGGGGATACTGGTAAAATGTCAGACAGTTTAGATACGTCTGAGGAAGATTTGAAGTACCTAAGAGATATTGCAGAGCAGGAAGCCATTAACAGGTTTACTACAGCTGAAATTAAAGTAGACATGGGTGGTGTGAATAATACAGTTAACAGTAATGCTGATTTAGATGGAATAGCTGATTACTTAGCAGTAAAAGTTGAAGAACAAATGAAAATAGCAGCTGAGGGGGTGCATGAATAATGTACTTATTCTATTTAGGAGGGGTGCAGTTACCGATTGCCCCTTCAAAACTTCAAGTTAAAATTAACGGGAATAATAAGACAATAACGCTTATTAATGAAGGAGAAATTAATCTAATCAAACCATCTGGATTGTCTGATATAAGTTTTGATGTATTATTACCAAATGTAAAATACCCATTTGCTAGCTACACAGATGGATTTAAAGAGGCAGAATATTATCTTGGTGTGCTTAAGTTATTAAAGACTTCAAATAAACCTTTTGAATTTAGTGTGTCTAGGGTATTACCTTCAGGTAATCATTTATTTAAAACTATCTTCACAGCCACAATTGAAGATTACACGATAACTGAAGATGCTGATAAATATGGTTCTGATGTTTGGGTAAGCATTAAATTGAAGGAGTATAAGGGATATGAAACACAGAAATTGAATATTACAAAAAAGTCTATAAATAGTAGCGGAAGTGGCGGAGGTAATAAAACAGTTAGTAAGACAACTGCTACTATAGAAAAAAACAGAAGATCTGATAAGACTTTAGCTAAAACACATACAGTAAAAAGCGGTGAAACTTTATGGGCCATATGTAAAAAGGAGCTTAATGATGGTTCTAAATATAAGGAAATTGCTAGTTTAAATGGTATAAATAATCCTAATCTAATTCATGTAGGGCAGGTGATCAAGCTTGGATAGCTATGTAGAGTTGCTTATTCAAAATGAAGAAATTGTTTATCAGCCTGTAATTGAAGGTGAAATTATATGGGAGACTGAAAGAAAAGGAACGCCTGGCAAACTTACTTTCAATGTTCTAAAAGATGGGATAATTAACTTTCAAGAAGGTAATAGAGTTACATTTACTTATAATGGGGAAAAAATATTTTATGGTTTTGTTTTTAATAAATCGAGAGATAAAAGCCCCATTATTAAAGTTGTTGCATATGATCAGCTTAGGTATTTTAAGAATAAAGAAACATATGTATATAAAAACAAGACTGCTGGTGCATTGCTTAAAAAGATTTGTAATGAGTTTAGGTTAAAATGGGGCAATGTGGAAGATACCGAGTATGTAATTGCTTCACGAGTTGAAGATAATACAACGTTGTTTGATACCATGCAAAATGCTTTAGACCTCACATTACAAAACAAAGGAAAGATGTACGTCTTATATGATGATTTTGGAAGTTTAGCATTAAGGAATGTAGAGTCTTTGAAGTTAGATTTGATAATTAATGAAGAGACTGCTCAAGACTTTGATTATAAGTCTAGTATAGATGGCGAAACCTACAACAAGATTAAACTAAGCTATGAGAATAAAGAGACAGGTAAGAGAGAAATTTACATAGCTAAAGATGGAACCAATATCAATAAGTGGGGTGTACTACAGTACTTTGATACGATTGATGAAAAGACAAATGGTAAAGCAAAGGCTGACGCATTACTTAAACTATATAATGATAAGACTAGAAATTTAAGCATTAAAGATGCATTTGGTGATGTGAGAGTTCGTGGTGGTTCCAGTGTTATTGTGTGCTTGAATCTAGGTGATGTTAACGTTAGAAATTATATGCTAGTCGAAAAAGTTAAGCATACTTTTTCTAGTAACTTACATACTATGGACCTAACACTTAGGGGTGGAACTAAGAAGGGAGTGAACTTTAGTGCCTAATTTGGTAGAAATTATAAAACAAGCAGCATGTGAAGCTAATGAAGCAGCTAAGCCTATGAACTTATTGATGGGAGTAGTTACAAGTGAAAGCCCTTTAGTTATCACCCTAGAACAACGATTACCATTGAGTGAGGAGTTTCTAATATTAACTAAACACGTGACGGATCACTATGTAGATATGACTGTATCGCATTCTACAGCAACAACAAACATAGAAGATCATAAGCATAGCTATCAAGGCGAGACTGAAGAAACTAACATAGACACACATGTACACTCTGGAGATGCAGGTCCAACAGGGCAGACAACTAATACTGGACATAAGCATAGTTATCAGGGACAAACAACTTCTGGTGGTGGTGGAGAGCATGGGCACAATTATTCTGGTAGGAAGAAAATACTACTTCATTACGGGCTTAAGCAAGGTGAGAGTGTTTTATTGCTTAGAATGCAAGGAGGACAGAAGTATTTGGTATTAGACCGTATAGGAGAAGTATCAGTTAAAGGAGAGTGGAGGAATGATTCCTAATGTTGATGATGATTTATTAGCAGATATTGAAATAATTGAGCAGCCTTCTTTAACTTATGAGATAAAGCTAGATAAGGACAAGATGGGGAATTATATAGATGGGATAGAAGCAATGAAACAAGCTATCTATCACATTGTTAATACAGAAAGATATCAATACTTAATTTATAGCTGGAACTATGGGGTTGAATTAGCAGATCTCTTTGGAAAACCTATTACCTATTGCTATCCAGAGATTAAGAGACGTATAACCGAGGCATTGTTACAAGATGACAGAATAGAAAGTCTTGATAGTTTTGAATTTAGTTATAGCAAAGGGAATGTACTTGTTAAATTTAGAGCTACTACAACAGAAGGAGAAATTGAGATAGAAAAGACGGTGAAAATAGGATGAGTGAAGTAATTACTTTTAATGCTTTATTACAAAGGATGCTTGATAGAGTACCTGATACTGTAGATAAAAGAGAAGGAAGTATTATATATGATGCGTTAGCACCTGCAGCAGCTGAATTAGTTCAAGCATACATAGAACTAGAAGGTTACTTGGATTTAGTGTTTGTAGATACATCTGCAGAAAGCTATTTAACTAGATTATGTAGTCAATTTGGAGTAGACAGGCAAGCAGCTACATATGCAGTACGTAAAGCTAGTTTTAAAAATGGAAGCAATAATCCTTTTAATGTACCAATAGGAAGCAGATACACCATTGATACTTTAGCTTATTCGGTTATAGAAAAGATAGGAGAAGGGATATTTCAACTAAGATGTGAAACAGCAGGAACGATTGGCAACACCTCTTTTGGTAAGCTTATACCAGTTGATTATATAGAAGGATTGGCAAGTGCTGAGCTTGAAGATGTTCTTATTCCAGGAGAAGAAGAGGAAACAGATAATCAGCTGAAGGAACGCTACTTTGAATATGTTAGAGAACCAGCATTTGGAGGTAATATGGCTGATTATAAGAGAAAGATAAAGGCATTAGATGGTGTAGGAAGCGTGAAGGTCTTTCCAGTGTGGAATGGTGAAGGTACCGTTAAATTAGTACTATTGGATTCAGAATATAATATTCCGACTTCTACACTGATTGCTTATGTTAAGGATGAAGTTACTCCAGATAATAGTGAAAATGGCTTAGGTATAGCTCCTATAGGTCATACAGTAACTGTAATTGGAGCGGGAACAACAACTATAGATGTAGGCATTACCGTAATATTAGCAAATGGATATTCTCAAGAAGTAGTAACGTTAGCTATTAAAGAAACTATTGGTAATTATATCCGTACCATTCGTGAGGAATGGGAGAAAAATGATACACTCACTGTAAGGCTGGCCCATATTGATTCTAGGACACTTAATGTAGATGGTGTACTAGATGTTGGGACAACCACCATAAATAGTACAGAAAATAACGTGGTAATATCTGCAGAGAACGTTCCAGTTTTAGGAGAGGTTGTGATAAATTATGCCTAAGATTTTTGATTACTGGATTCCTAAAATTCAAGACATAAATGAATTTAAGAAGTTAGCTGATGCAGAGCAATCAGAGATCGATTTATTTAATCAAAAGGTAAAGCAATTTCCTAAAGAGATTATTGTTAGTACAGCTACAAACGTAGGTTTAAGTAGATATGAAAATATGTTAGGCCTTCATAAAAAGGAAACGACAGAGTTGAGACGAACACATATTATTCAAAACCTAAATAATAGTCTTCCATTTACATTACAGTACTTCAATAACTTGCTTAATAATGTTATAGGAAAGGATGATTATTGGTTAGAGATATCAGGATATCATCTTGAGCTAGGCGTTATTTCTACAAAAGAAGATTTACTAGAAATGCTTAGAGAGGATTTACGAAAAAAAATACCAGCTAATATGGGAACCTCAGTCAAAGTACTTGAATCGATAGATTCTACCAGTTATACAGGTTTTTATGTTCAAACAGCTGATGTAATTACTATATAGAAAGGGGCAGAACAAGTGAGCAACTTTAATAATAAAACTATTACCTCAAAAGGTCTTGAACTGCTAAGTTCAGCATTAGCAGGTAATACACTAGAATTCACAAGAATTGTTATGGGAAGTGGTACATATGAAGGTGATATTGGACTTATTGAAAGCTTGGTAAATCAAAAGCAAAGTCTAGACATTAAGAGTATTACCAGGAAAGGTAGTCAAGTAGTATTATCGACTACATTATTACAAAGTGCTATTATAGAAGATTTTTATTGGAAAGAGATTGGCGTATATGCTAAAGGTTCTGATGGATTAGAAATTCTTTATATGTACGGTAGTGCTAACGAGGCTTCTTATATATCAAAGAATATGTTAAATGAGAAGATGATTAATATTGGTGTATTAGTTAGTAATGCCACCAATATAACAGCAACTATTAATAATAGCCTAGTTTATCTTAATCAGAATGATCTAGAAGAGCATAACAATGATGAAGAAGCACATACTCCTATCCGTACATGGGTTCAAGGCCTTTTTAATGGTTTAAAGCTTACCTGGGATAATATTATAGGTAAACCTAGTACATTTCCTCCAAGTTCACACAGCCATACAAAAAGTCAAATAACAGACTTTCCTACAAGTTTACCTGCATCAGATGTGTATGATTGGGCTAAGGCACCCACTAAACCTACTTATACCTATACAGAAGTAGGTGCTTTAGCAAGTAATGGAAAGGCCGTAAGTTCAGCTACTGCTGATTCAGCTACATATGCAGGTGGACTTCATATATACAATGAAATAACAGGTTTAAAATCTACTGTCGTTGATGGAAAACAAAGTGTTGCCAACGCCATTAACGGCCATTTAGGTACAACGTTGAGCAACCAAACTCCTTTTGCAGATTTGGCATATTATATTAATACTATGGTACTAATGCCAGCTATAAAAAGTAGTTTTTATGCCAATTATCCTGGATCTGGTGTGCCTGTTACACTATATAATACAGTAGTTGGATGCTTTTTTTCTAGGAATGGATGTACTGTAACGTGTTCAGAGGACTGTTATGTATTTCAAATATCTGATTATGCACCTCAAATAGTATATGGTACTCAAATAACAGCAGGAACAACATCTAGTAAATATTTTAGTGGCATTTCCGGATTTGTTATTGTTTGTAAAAAGCCAGCTACAATCACCTTGTCACCTGGTTCAAATGCTGTAAGTGGATATACAATACTTTAAGGAGAAATTGAAATGAAAATATTAATTTTAAAAGATAACGATCAGAATAAAATTGTAGATATAAAGGTGCTAAGTGAAACTGATAACATAAAATATGTGGTAGTTGAAGATGCTCCTGTTATAGAAGAAAGAGAAGGATATACAGGGCAGTATGTATATATTGATGGAAAATTATCAGTTGAGTATGTAAAAACAGGACTTACTTGTAAAGAGAAGAAAATACAAGAAAGTAAGGAGTTACTTGCTGATTGGCTTAGTAATAATCCAATATTTAGTACTGTACATAATCCAAATGGAGAGTATTATACCGTAACTCAAGAAAAGCAATCCCAACTAACTCAAATGATCACTTTAGCACAATTAGCTATGTCAAATGGATCTAACTTTAAAACTACTTGGAATTCTACTTCTGGAGTATGTGAAGATTGGACTATTGAAGAACTTACAATGCTATCATTTGAAATTGCTCAATATGTACTTCCAAGAGTTAAAAAACAACAACTTTATGAGGTTCAAATTAGAGAAGCTACAGACGAGGAGGTTGAATCTATTGAAATCGATTACGCAACTATTTAAGCATCTAATCCTATTTTTAGTGGGATCAGGCGCTTATTATTTTATTGAAGTCCTATGGGATGGTAATAGTCATTGGACTATGGCTTTACTAGGAGGGATATGTTTTATAGCAATAGGATTAATTAATGAGTTTCTATCGTGGGACACATCTATGTGGATACAAGCATTGATAGGTAGCGTAATAGTGACGATTTTAGAGTTTATATTTGGTTGTGTATTAAATATCTGGCTTAAATTAGGCATTTGGGACTATTCTCAAATGCCTTTAAATATTTTTGGCCAAGTGTGTTTAGTATTTAGTATGTTTTGGTTCTTTTTATCAATTCTCGCTATATTATTGGATGACTATCTTAGATATTGGTTATTTGGAGAAGAAGAGCCACATTATAAATTAATTTGATATGGAGGATACAATATGCCACAGGACACACAAGATGTACTACAAGCAATTATGGAGAAATTAGGAAGCATAAAAGCTGCAGTAGAGAGTATAATGCCAACTGTAGACTTAAAGATTGAAAACCTTGAAAACATGCTTAAAGTAGCAAACCACAGGATATTGGATTTAGAAGAACAGAATAAATGGCTGTGGAGATGTATTGTGGGAGCAATAATTGCAGGAGTTATTGCAATGTATTTTAAATAGGAGGCTCACATGGGATTTAAAATTGTAAAAGTAGACAAACCAAAAAGACAGTATACAAAGTTTTTACTTAACCTAGTAATATTCTTAACTACAGTTACTACTCTGGCATCATGCTACATTAATCTAAAAAATGGTATGGGGTTAGATGGGGTTGTGGCCAGTTGTTGGGATGGTCTTAAATACATAGTTCCAAGCTACTGTGCGAAGTCGTTCTTTGAAACTAAAGAAGAGAAGAAAAGTGAAGTTAATAAAAGAGAGGATGATGTAGAATGTTAGAGTTTTTATGGACAGTTTTAGTGGTAGTAGTATTATTGTTTTTAAGTATGGTGGTTATTCCAGTTATCAAAAAGTATTCCAATTTAGAGTATTGGGTTAAAGCAGCTATTGCTTATGCAGAGACACAAATCACAGGTAATAAAGTAGGGGAAGATAGGCGAGAGTACGTTTATAATTTTCTTAGGAAACGCTTTAAATGGTTTGATGAGAAAGCACTTAGATTACTTATACAGGGTACATTCTATATTATGAACCAAGAGGGATTAGTAAACAACGAGAGGTGATAACTATGGATGTAACTACAGCATGTAGAGATATGAATCAACTATCATCACAGGCTCAAAAGGCTTGTGCTCTTTTTTTAGAAGAATGTAAGAAGCAAGGGCTTAATGTACTTATCACGGAAACATACCGCTCTCAAGAACGTCAAAACTGGTTATATGAACAGGGTAGAAGTAGAGCAGGTAAGGTAGTTACCTGGACGAAGAACAGTCGTCATACATCACGTAGAGCTTGGGATATTTGTAAGAATGTTAGAGGGCAGGAATACTCAGATAGCTCATTTTTTAAGAAGTGTGCAGAGGTTGCAGCTCTTCTAGGAATTACTTGGGGAGGGGATTGGAATAGTAATCCCGATACTCCTCATTTTGAAATAGATCAATCTTGGAAGGTGACAACTACTAATGCTGTAACAGATAATGACTTATTTAATGCAGTAAGTACCATAATTAAGGATGGCGTACAGTTAACATTTAACGCGTGGAAACGCTTAGATTTAATTAAGCTTAACAATGTACCAGCATTAGTATGCAAGCTCGCAGGAGTCGAAATAGATGGTTCTGTAAGTGATGCACAGTACAAACAGGCTATAGACAAGTTAGTGCTCTTAGGAGCTATTTCACAACGTTTAATATGGGATGAAAAAAGATATACAGTTAACAATGTTAGATCATTGCTAATTAAGTTTAGTAAGTTAGGGTAGGGCCAAAAGCCTTACCCTTCTTTTTTTATGCCTAAAACGTAGATTTGTTTAAAATGATATAGAACATATGTTTGGTATGTGGTATAATTAATGTACGAACATTAGTTCCTAATAGTAGTAAGTGTAATAATATGTTATAATTTTATGAAAATTAGGAAAGGGTGTTATTATGAGTACAAATAAGAGAAAAGTTGTATATTATAGTATTTGCTTTACTAAAAGAGAAAATAGTGAAATACAAGTTGAACCATTTTTTTGCAAGGATAGATTTGTGGATTTCATAAACTATTTGCGAACACTTAGCCATGCAGATGCATTAAAAGATAAAAAGTCTCAAAACAAAGCAATATCTATAGAAAACCTAGATTTCGTTGATCAAAGCAAACCTAGAATTAAATTAATCATGAAATCATGCAAGTATAACCATAGTCCTAATTATATGTCAAGCAGAGATGGAAGTGAACGAGAAAGTGATAAGAAACTAGATGAAGGTGAAAAGGAGCTTACTCATATATGTGGAATTGTTAATGAGGAAGAAGTATTTCTGGTCATGGAAGAACGTAAAACAGCTATAGGGATTACGATGTTAATAGACTATTTAAACTGGCTGTATAAAAAATATTTAATTGCACGAAACTTAGAATATGATCATAAAATTATATATGCCTCTATTCCTGATGATGATTTCTTACAATCATTGAATAAATTTGAAAGAGTAACTTTTGCGGATGTTATAATGGATAAAGAAATTATAGGAAGCGAAGGGTTAGGGCTTGTGGAAGAAGGGTCTGATTTAATACGAGAAGAGGTTAATGTTACAATTAAGTCAACACCTAAACAATCATTACCAATTAGAGTTCTTAAAGGTGTCTACCAGAGGTTTATTTCAGAAGGAAGTAAGATTAGGAGGATAAGGGTGTATGGAAAAGACAATTCTCGAGCTGATTTAAAAATAGACACTGGTTTTTTCAAGAAAGTTAGATATATAGATGTTCAGCTAGATATCGATGGTACGGTTAAATCAAGTGATATGATAGAGAAATTGAGTTCGTTATTAGAATGAATAAGATAAGGTGGTGAGTAGAGTGAGAAATAGAGGTGATTTTCTATATTTAGGTAAATTTATATATGGAGAATGGTTAATACCTATAGTACATTATTATAAGGTAATTAAGAAGAATGAGATGTTCTTTGAAGTTATTAGTCCTGCAATAATAGCAGCTCTTTCAACATACTTCTATACCATTAATAATAATGTTATTATTGCGATAAATAAACTAGAAGAAATGCTACCCAATGTACTAGCTATTTTAATAGGTTTTACAATATCTTGTATTGCTATGCTCACATCTGCTGATCTAAATCAAATACCTGCATTAAAAACTGAAACAGATAGAAAAATAAAACATAATGAAAAAATAACTCTTCATAGGTTAATGTTAATAAACTTTACGTATAGCTTAATAATCCAAGTGTTTTTCTTAATAGGTATATTTGTATCAGCATATTTAGTTAGTATGGTTGAATCAAATATTTTATACCACATAATATTAGTTATTGAGGTTTATGCAACAATCCATATTTTACTTATATTGGTTCGAATGATAACAAATTTGTATTGTATATATATAAAACCAAGATAAAAGAATAACTATTGATAGCCTAGGTATTAGCTCAATGTCATTAAGTTAAGATGACGAAAAAAGATCTCTATACCAATCAAATGGTATAGGGATCTTTTTTTGAAAAAGTAGTTGACAAGACAAAGAAAATGTGCGGCCGCTCTCACTACTGATTGAATAAAGAGGTAGTGAGAGCGGCCCTTGTAATTAAAGGAAACTTAGTTACAAGGAGGACACATATGAAACCCAAACAAATTAAAAAGCTTTTAGTAGATGAAATCCAAAAGATAGCTGACAATCCGCAAGATTATTGTACCAATCCAGGTAGTGATTTTTTACGCAAAAGGAAATTGCCCATGAATAAAATTTTAGCTGGAATTATTGGAATGGGAAGTGGGAGCCTTACAAACGAATTATTAGATCTATTTGGTGCATCTGCAGATACACCAACTTCTTCTGCGTTTGTTCAGCAGAGAAAAAAGATAAAGCCTGAAGCGTTTAAGAAGATATTTGACGGCTTTTCAAGTAAACTTATAGATAACTTTAATGAAGATATGCCCATACTTGCTGTTGATGGGTCTGATGTACAGATTCCTACCAATCCTGATGATTTAAATTCATTTCATTCTGGAAAAGATGGAAGAAAATCATATAATCTTCTGCATATAAATGCGTTGTATAATATAAATTATTCTATTTATCATGATGTGATAATACAAAAATCTAAAGAAAAGAATGAACATAACGCTCTACAAGAAATGGTTGATCGTTCTGAAATTCCTAAAGCACTCGTGATAGCTGATAGAGGTTATGAATCTTTCAACAGCATGGCTCACATTCAAGAAAAAGGATGGTTCTTTCTTATTCGTGTCAAAGATGGAATTAATGGTATAAAGAATGGATTGGATTTACCCAAAACAGACTGTTTTGATATTGATATTTCTTTAAAACTTACAAGAAAGAAAACGAATGCAGTCAAAGAACTTTTCAAAGACAAAAATCATTATCGAAGTGTTTCTTCAGCCCAACCGTTTGATTATTTACCACTTAAAAACAAGAAATCTGAACCTGCTAAATTCTATGAATTACACTTCCGAATAGTGAGATTTCCTATTTCAGAAACTTCCTATGAAACAATAGTTACAAATCTAAACAGTGAAAAGTATCCTCCTGATGAGGTAAAAAAACTGTATGCTTCTCGTTGGGGGATTGAAACATCTTTTCGAGATTTGAAATATACGATTGGAATGTTAGATTTTCATTCAAAAAAGGTGATGTGTATCCAACAAGAAATCTATGCACATATGATAATGTATAACTTTGCAGAAATGATTACATGGCACGTAGTCATTGAAAAAAAGCAAAGAAAGCATACATATAAAGCAAATTTCTCAGTTGCAGTGCATATGTGTAGGTTATTCTATCATGGAAAAGCAACATCACCTGATTTAGAAGTCATAATCGCAAGAAATCTCATTCCTGTACGGCCTAATAGGCATAGGGAACGAAACTTAACTATCAAGCTTTTTCATGGCTTCCTTTATAGAGTAGCATAAATCTTTGTAAAAGAATATAAATTTTGAGGCAGATGCAAATCTGTCTATTTGTGGTACCTGGAAATAGAAAAAGAAGCTGAAGAAATAAATCTTCAACTTCTTTTCCTAGGGATGCGTTTCTATCACAATGTTAACTTAATGACATTGGGTATTAGCTTGGGCTATTTTTTTGCTTATAAAATTAGATAGTGGATATTTTTTTTGAATATGCATATATTATATTTAAGGTACCAGTCATCTATTATGGAGGTGGTTGGTTTAATGGATAATAATGAAGCACTACTTTTGGCACTTAAAATAGCAATAATAAATGAGTGTGTAAGAAATGTATTTCCAATACTAAAGTGGCTGTTCATTGAATTAAATACTAAGTTTACCAATAGGTAATAAATTCGGCTGGTACCTGCAATTCTAGAGTTGCGGGTACCAGCTTTTAAAAGTAAAAAATAACGAAATGGAGTAGTCTGGTTTATTACTTTTTGATTTAAAAAAGAATAGTTTTAATCAAAGTTCAAAAAAGACATACACAGAGAATACTTTGGTACCTGTGTATGTCTTTTGGGTCTACAAATAAAATCTAATCATGATATAAAATTCTCTATAGTTATTTGTTAAACTTCAATTAGTGGCTTTAAATATTTTGAAGCAGGAAACCCTATTGTTCCGCTACAATCATTTGAGCCTGAGGGTATGTATCCGAAAGGAATGGTTATTCTCGTCTCTACAGTAACGTCGTATCTCACTGATATTGTAGAAGCGGTATACGAAGATGTTACTACTCTCTTTTCTGTAATTGCATGTGTAATTCCAACATTAGTATTAGAAACTAATGTGACATTTTCGCCTGATGCGCCTGTCCAATAATCATTATAATATTTTCCGTTGACTGAAGTAACTAATGTAAATGTACCTGCATCTGAAGACGATGATAATAGCATAGAGCCTGTTAGTGCATATGGTGTTATTATGTTTTCAGTATATGTTTTATTATTTAATTTAGAGCCATTAATTTTAGTTACTTCTTGTGTGGCTATTTTAAGTAAATTTCTTAATTCTCCTACCGTATACTCCCCACTATTGTCACCAACTGAGTTATCTTGTACATAGTCACTTCTATCAATACCTAAGTAATCTAGGACTTCTAAAACATTATCTTTAGTAACGGAAGTATCTTCTGTGATTGTATTCTCTTGAATATTTTCATATTCAATTTCAGTTACTGGATAAACTTGATTGGCATATAACGGAACTACAGATGCCCCCATTATACAGCATCCCATTAATAAATATTTTATTTTTTTTGACATACTACAAACCCCCTTTTATTTTATCTAATTATAACTTAACATATATTTCTAAAAAATGCAAATATTACTTATTTTTTTTATTTTTAATATTATTAATTAAATTAAATATTGAATTTAAAATCGCAAACCAAATTTTTAGCAGTATTATAAATAAAACTAATAACCAAATAAGTTCTCTTGCTAACATAAATTATCAACTCCTATATAGTAATCTTTTTAATTATATCCTTTTATATACTCTTTAAACTCTGAAATAATAAATCATTACCATAATATTATCAGAATAATCTTTATTATTATATCTGATCTTATTCTAATACATTAGATAAAAAAAACAATACAATACTGAGTTTTATATATAATTATACAAAGATAGTAGGAGATCGATGCTTTTACATAATAGATGAGAAAATTGAGATGCAAGGATAACAAAAGATAGTTTGCATAAAAGCCACTAGCAAAAGTTAGTGGCTTTTATAGTTGTAAATAAATTTTTACATATTAATATCAACTTAAAGTTACTAAATGTGATACTTAGCATGATAAAATCATACGAGCTTAGTATTTTGCAAAAATATCCTCATAAGTGAATAGGAGTTAAGCATAAATATATATATGTGTTCTAAAGGATTATATAGGATTTTGAACTTTTATAAGGGGGTGTTGAAAATAGAAGAGAATGGTAATATTTATATCTTAATGAACTATGCACTTAGGGATATAAAAAATGTTGAATTACTAAAATCTGCTTTTCCAAAACTTATTTTTAAACAAGTTGCATCATATATATATACTGTTCAAGTACCTAAAGAGAGTGAACAAGAATTTGTAAGATTACAACAAGTGATTAATTTTATATTAGAACCAACGCCCTTTGGGCTTAATGTAACCAACGCATTGGAAGTATCTAATATTTCAATCTTTCATAACTATCCTTATGGTGAGTTAAGAGGAAGGGGAGTCTTGATAGGATTTGTAGATACGGGCATTGATTATACCAATACACTATTTCAAAATGCAGATGGTACTACACGTATTATATCTATTTGGGATCAAACAATTCAGGGCAATCCACCAGAAACCTATGGATATGGAAGTATATATAGCCAAAGGGACATAAATGCAGCATTACAAGCAGAAGACCCTTTTAGTATTGTACCATCAAGGGATGAAATAGGGCATGGGACTTTTCTTGCAGGTATAGCTGCAGGAAATGATCAAACAAACATAGATGGTTTTGCAGGTGGCGCTCCTGATTCAAGTATCGTTATGGTAAAACTAAGGCAAGTCAGTGCAAGAATTAGAGATTACCATATGATTAACAAAGAAGTACCAGCTTATCAAGATACGGATATTTTAACAGGAATTAATTACTTACTGGAGGTAGCATACGACTTAAATAGACCTATTGTCATTTGCATAGGTATGGGTTCAAATTATGGGCCACATAATGGGACGGAGATTTTAGAAATTTTTTTACAAGAGCTTTCTATAGCCCCTAATGTCATTACTGTCATTGCAGCAGGGAATGAAGCAAACAGTGGACATCATTACAGAGGAGAAGTTGCTCTAGGGATGAGCGAAGTAGTAGAAATTAATGTGGGTGAAAACGAAAGTGGATTTATTATGTTTATGATGACAGCTAGCGTTAACCGATTACGTATTTCTATAAGAAGTCCACTAGGTCAGGTGATTGAAAGTATTCCCATTTTATCACAGCAGGATCAGACTTATAGCTTTAATTTAGAACGAGCCATAGCAACAGTAACTTATCGCTATCCCAGCTTTCTATCAGGGGATGAGCAAATTGTTATTAGATTACAGAATCCAACCCCGGGTATTTGGTCATTAGTGATTTTAGGGGAAATTATAGTAGATGGCGTGTTTCATATTTGGTTACCTAGACGTGACTTTATTGAAAATACCACTAGATTTTTAAGACCTGATCCTAATACAACAGTTCAAATCCCAGGAACACAGAGGTTTTCTCTAATAGTAGGGGCTTATGATTATATAGATGATAGTGTATATATTGCATCAGGTAGGGGACCAACGCCCAATGGTGTTATTAAACCTAATATTATTGCACCGGGAGTCAATATACAAGGACCTAGTCCAGGTGGAGGATTTACAACTTATACTGGTACAAGTGCAGCCGCAGCTATAACAGCTTCGGCCTGCGCATTGCTTTTACAATGGGCAGTAGTAGATAAAAACTCACCTTATATGAATACTGTAATTGCTACAGGGATTTTAGTAAAGGGTGCCAGAAGGCAAAAAAATGTGATGTATCCTAATAATCTCGAAGGGTATGGAAGGTTAGATTTACAAAGTAGTATTGCTGATATATAGGAGGGATATCATGAAATACATTGTGCCCAAGGTAGATGCGATGTTGTGTAAAACACTATTTCTGAAGCAAAGACAGGAACTAATAGAGTTTGGATCTATAATAGAACTTACAGATGATAAACTTGTAGAGATAAAAGAAAGAGTCACTGACATAGAGCCGGATTATGAGCTACTGTTAAAAAAGGTACCCTTTACGACAGTGAAAGGCCTAATACATTTACCAATTATAGTAGCAACGATAGGTAATAGAGTAGATTCAGCAGAGGTAAGTTATGAATATGATTTTTCTTCTCAAAAATGGGAAGAAAAAAATATAAAGGAACAACATACCCCATGGATTTGCTGTTATAGTAGTACCGAAAGAATTTACTCTAGTGAGTACTTAATGGGAATAGAGAAGCTTCATCAAATCGCCAAACAACTTAAGCGTACACTAGTGATTGTTAGTCATATAGAAAGTCAGTTGCCATATTTTAAATCTCATTCATTGATGCAGGAAATTTTCAATCTATATCTAGAAACATATAAGAGTATTTGTATAAATAGCGTAGCTAGGGAAGAAATATATCAATATGAATGTCCACTAAGTGAAAGAAATAAGTTTAATGAAAAGAGAATGATTTATACACATAAGTCAGAGGCTGAGGTTAAGTTACTCATAAAAAAGTGTTTTAGGAAACAAGGCAATGAGTTACTAGAAAATAAAAGTCAAATGTCACTTTATCAAGACAACTTTTATGACCGAATACCACTCAGTCAGAGAATATATGTGCCGCTTAATTTATTAGATGATAAAGATTATAGTTATTACCAAGAACTTGGATTAAGAACAGTTTGTGTGGGTAAAAATTATACATTTATCTATGATGAAAGGCAAAAGATAGATAGCTTTAGACAAGAAATAGCACATCATGTTCCGCCTAATTATATGTCACCTATTTTAACACCTGCGCTGATTCAAAAAGAAGAGGTAAAGCCTCTTAAAGCATATAACCAAGTATCACAAGAATTAAAATATCTAGGAGAAAGTGTTTACATTGGCATTATTGGGACAAAAGGGGTCGATTATAGAAAAAGTTATTTAAGAAATGAATCAGGGACAACACGTATTGCATGTATGTGGGAACAGAAGGAAGGTAATGAGGGCATTTATTATACTTCGAATCAAATTAATGCAGCACTAGCGTTATCTAATCCAGGAGAAAGTGTACCCTTGCCAGCTAGTGAAGAGGATGAAACCTTAATATTACAGATTGCTGGAGGAAAAGATGAACAGTATAGGGGGATTGCTACTCATGCTGAGTTTATAGTAGCTAAAATCAATAAAGCACCTGAAGCTATTAATAGGATTTATGGTGGAGTAGAAGAACAGGAAGGGGTGTTAATGCCAGAAGTTCTAGTGGCAGTACATAAACTAATGGAGCTTGCACAACTTAATAATAAGCCTATTGTAATCTATATTCCATATAGTACCAATATCTCTGCGCATGATGGGAGCAGCATAATAGAACAAATGCTCTCTCAGTTAGCAAGAAAACAAAACTATACCTTTATTATGCCTACGGGGGAGGAAGGTGATAAAAATCATCATAGTATTTTAGTAAGTGATTATGATGTATTAAATAAGGTTTCCTTACAAGTTAAAGAGCAGACACCTTACTTAGTGGGTATTATTTATATAAAATGTATTCAAAATACTGAATTTATGCTTTATCCTCCAAAGGATAATGAGCATGCCATTAAACTAGAAAGAAAAGCCATTACGAATAGAGAAAAGGCCACAATTTATTCAACAGGACTTTTGGATGATTATAATAATGGCAGTCAATATATATTATTTAGTATAGAGAACATGACACCAGGAACGTGGACAATTGAGATAGAACAACAAGTTGCAACACGAGGAATGATTGATTTATGGCTTTCACAACAACAACTAAATCCTAATGTAACGTTAAGCCCTGCTACGCCATTTACGACATTGGGTTCTAATGCAACTACTGATGGAATTATTAGTGTATCAGGATTCGATGGACAAAACTTTGTAATCTTAAGAAGTGCAGGTAGGGGATTTAATTGGAATGGGATAACCAATCCTATATGTGTAAGTCGAGGTATATCCATCTTAATATCGGATGATAGATGGAATAATGCAGAAGGAACAGCTATAGCAGCAAGTACACTACTTGGATCTATAGCTTGCCTATATGATAAATGGCAAGTTGAAATGGGAGAACCAGGAGCTAATTCATTGATTATGAGGAATTTGATACTTAGTGATGTATATCAATTTGAAGACGTTACCTATCCAGATAGAAGTCAAGGTTATGGAGTATACCAATTAGAGAGACTTCCACAATTATTAGCAACTCCCATAGATTAGGAGGTAAGCAATGATTACAAATAAGATTAATGCCACATTACAATTGGCACTACGCTATGAAAGGTTGCTAACTAAAGAAGTTAGAAGTTTATTTATGACAACAGAGAATGAAAGTATTTGGGAAGTCATCATGCAGTATGTAGGTAATATTAATCAAATACAGGAGCAATATGCATTTTCAGCATATAACTTACAAGGTGGATTTGCTCAGATTTTTATTAATAAGATGGAAATCCCTAATTTATCTAATCATCCACAAGTGGTATTCCTATCATTACCTACTATGTGTGAATACATTGATATCGGATTAGGATCAGTGTGTGCATCCAATGTAAGTAATCCAGGTGGAAATTTTACTGTGACAGGAGAAGGTGTTTTATTAGCAGTAATAGATTCTGGTATTGACTATAGTCATCCAGACTTTAGAAATATAGATGGTAGTACGCGTATTAAGTATTTATGGGATCAGACACTTTTGGGTACATCACCAGTAGGCTTTTCTAGTGGAGTAGAGTTTACAAGTGAGCAAATTAATGATGCTTTAAGTCGGAACACCAAAGAAGAACAGCTTGCCATTGTTCCTAGCCAAGATATGATAGGACATGGTACAGCGATAACGGGTATTGCAGCAGGAAATGGGAGAGGTAGTACCGGTCACATTAATAAGGGAATGGCACCAGAATGTGAATTGTTAATCGTTAAATTAGGAACAGTAACAAATGAGCATCCACGAGATATAGAAGTCATGCAGGGACTTTATTACGTAGTTAGAAAAGCAGAAGAATTAGAAAAACCTATTGTAATTTTACTGGGTATAGGTAATAATTTAACAGCACATGATGGAAGTGCACCTATAGAACTATATATTAATCAAGTATATAATATGTGGATGACTAATATTGTAGTAGGTGTGGGCAATCAAGGAAATAGAGGAAGTCATACATCAGGCAAGGTTGATATAGGAACATTTGAAGAGCAACAATTACTAATTGAAGGAAATATTGCAAATTATGCTTGCTGTATCTGGAGCAGGTTTACTGATGATATAAAGTTAACTATTCAAGCACCTAATGGTGAAAAAACGGAGGAACTGAATTTGTTAAATGCTAGTCGTGCTTATTTGTTTGATGAAACAGCTGTAATGATTAACTTTTCGGCTCCGCTCACTAATATAGATAAACAGTTAATTTATATTTTATTCCAAGGTCAAGGTGGTAGGAATATTAATAATGGAATTTGGAACTTAACTATATCAGGTGGGAATATTGTATTAGAGGGAAATTACCATATATGGGGAAGTATTGTAACAGAAACAGAAAATCAAACTCAATTTTTAAATGCAGATCTCAATCAAACTATAACAACACCAGCAACAGCAAATAAGATTACAAGTGTTGGAGCGTACAATAATTTTGCAGTACAACCGGTTTCTTTTTCAGGAAGAGGACCTAGTGCAGATGGACGAGTGAAACCTGGGATTACTGCACCAGGAGTGAATATTACAGTACCAGCCTCAGAAAGTGAAAATCTATATACAACATTATCAGGTACTAGCGCAGCTTCAGCTTTTGTAGCAGGTGCTTATGTTTTAATGATGTCGTACGGTATTTATCAACTAGGAAATATTAATTTGTATGGAGATATCATTAGAATTTTTATGTTACGTACTGCAAGACGACCAAGTAGTCAGTCACCTTATCCTAACATTACTTGGGGGAATGGAATACTTTGTGTTGAGGCAGCGCTTACAAGTATGAAAGAAGTAGTTGAACAGCGAAGGTAGATAATGAATGAGAATAGGTTATATAGAAAATAAAATCAAAATTTAATAAAGCAGGTAGCTGGTAGGTAGTTGTTAAATATAATAAAGATATATAAGGTATTGCAAGAAGTGAGGTGGATTATTCAAACTGGTTGCTAGATGATAATACAATGATTACATTGAAATAATGTATATTTAATTCTAATATAAAAATAGCGTGTAACTTTTGAATTAGTAAGGTTACACGCTGTTTTTATACTCTCTATAATGTATATTTATCTATTTTTCTTATAAACTACTATAGAAAATAAAATATATATAATAAAGATGGGAAAATGAGGTTAAATATACATAAGATACATGAGTATACATTGAAAGGATGGTATATGTGGAAGAATTAATACAAGAATATATAAAAAGGCTAGATGGGATAACTGTTGAAGAGTGGGAAACATTAAAGATTGTATTTGATAATAAGGTAAAATTAAATAAGGACCTAGAAAGAATAAGTGTTTCAAAAGCGGCTCAAATAATGCATCTTGATCCACACTTCATTAGGTTATGTTTGCAAGATGGCACTTTCTCTTTTGGAGTGGCCAAGAAAAAACCCGGGAATAAGAAGTGGAGTTATTACATATCACCCAAGTTATTCTATGAATATGTGGGCAAATGAAAGTATAAATTGCCGATTAAAATATACAAAAAAGTTACAAAAGTACTGATAAACCTTGCAAATACGTTGTTTACTGCTTATAAAATAGGAGTAGCAACAGAAAGCCAAATGAGTGACAGTAATAAGTGGTATATATATGACGCTGTTAATTTTAATAAAGGAAAGATCAAGCTGCAAAATGAATAGCATAATAAAAATCGTGTAGCCTTAGAATAGCATAGGCTACACGATTTTTATTATTTTATTGATAACTGTTATGGGCTAATTCTTCTGTACCAATGTCAGTTAACAGTCCAGCAATTTTGCGACTAGGCATAGTATAACGTTGGGATAAATAACGTAAAGAGGCACCAAGTTCTCCATCAGGACCACCATATTGTGAGATAATGAGCTGAGCTATTTTAGGGTTTGTTGTTGTAATCTTAACAGGGTATTGTAATCTTTTTTCATAATGCCACATATTAATTTGCCTCTCTTTCCCATGGCCATGGTGTTTCGCCCCAAGTCCATCCGTTAGTTACATTTACATCATCTGATGTTAAAGGTCCAAAGTAAGTTGTATATTCTTTGGTTGCTTGATCCATAAGTTGTTGATATTGTTTATAATGCTCTAATGCCTGTTGATTGCGAGGATGTGTGTCTAAAAAAAGGACAGCATCGAACATATTAAATCCTAGGATTCTGATTAAATCTAATAATTCGTTAGCGTTATTACGTGTCATTATTTACACTCCTTTGCACAATTAAATGGAAGATCTAGTTCTTTAAAAATAGTGCCTCTTTGGAAGGCTTCCGTAGGTTCATATAAATTTCTCCATTGTTGAAAAGGCACATAGGCCATAGCAATAGGCATATTGTCTATACACTCGGTATAAGCTTTTTCTATATCTAAATGATTACCATAACTCATTTGAGGAATCATATTTTGCATATTTCTTGAATTCATAGGACTTCTAGAATAATTTCTATTGTTGAGCATCTAAAATTACCTCCTAAACGACTAATTGACACCTAAATATTCTAAAAATTTACTTGGTTCTTTCATAGTATATTAATGGGGACTTAAAAAGTTTCAATTATTTTAAAAAAATGTAAAAAATAAATTTTATGTAAGAAAATAGTAACATTATAACGGAAAATCATTATTATAGGAATAAGAAAGATTTTTATGTAATTCAAGGAGAGAGAAATATGAACGTATTATTATCGCTTACACAATTAAAAGAAGGGCAGACTGGAAAAGTAAAAACATTATATACAACAGGTAGTATGAGGCGGCGTCTGCAAGATTTAGGCATTGTAGAAGGAACGACTATAGAGTGTCTTCAAAAGAGTCCAAGTGGGGATCCTGTTGCTTATAAAATAAGGGGTACCATTATTGCATTAAGATCAGAAGATGCGAATAAGATTATAATAACGCATTAATAAAGTAACTGTGTCTTGTAAAGAGCGCTATTAATAAAAGGCTTTTAGTAAGGCATAAGTGAAGGAGGCAAGATGACACATTGTCCTATACAGGAAATAGAACCTAATGCGTATAGAGTGGCATTAGCAGGTAACCCTAACGTGGGTAAAAGTACAGTATTTAATGGCTTAACAGGCCTAAAGCAACATACGGGAAATTGGCCAGGTAAAACCGTTACTTATGCGGAAGGGCAGTATAGTTACTTGGGTAAAGTTTATAACTTAATAGATCTGCCGGGGACTTATTCCCTTATGGCACATTCTAAAGAGGAAGAAGTGGCAAGAGATTTTCTTTGTTTAAAAGAGCCAGATGCGATTATTGTGGTGTGTGATGCCACCTATTTAGAAAGAAACCTGAATCTTGCTTTACAAATCTTAGAAATTTCAAGTAAGGTTGTTATTTGTGTCAATTTATTAGATGAGGCAGAGAAAAAGAACATCCAAGTAGACCTTGATAAGCTCTCTAAAATTTTAGGAGTACCTGTAGTAGGTACAACTGCTAGGAGCATGAAAGGACTTGAAAGACTTATACAGGAGGTAAGTATTCAAATAAGTAAAAAAGAAGAATCCCTGCCTATTAAGGTCAACTATATACCAAGTATAGAAAGAGCCATTGCTTGTATTCAGCCTTTGATAGCACTAGGTGATACCTTACCAGCACCAGCTAGATGGTTTGCTATTAGACTACTAGAGGATTCAGAGACCTTTTTACCACTGATTGCACCTTATTTAAAAGAAGAGTATTGTCAGATCTCGCAACTTGAAGCAAAGCTGGAAGAAGCTAAAAGTCTTTTATGTGAGGAGCAGATTTCAACGCAGGAGCTTAAGGATCAAATTGTTATTTCACTGATAGCTACAGCAGAAGCCATTGCACATCAAGTGGTAAAATATCATTCAAAGGCGCGCTATAAAGATGATAGAAAAATTGACAAGATTTTAACCAGTAAATATACCGGCATTCCTATTATGCTCCTTTTATTAGGCATTATCTTTTGGATTACTTTATTTGGTGCCAATTACGTTTCAGATATATTATTTGGTTTTTTTTATAGGTTAGAAGTTCACCTTTTAAATATGCTTCAGATATGTGGAAGCCCTATGTGGCTGGAGGAAGTGCTGATTAACGGGATATATCGCGTACTGACCTGGGTTATTTCGGTTATGTTGCCACCTATGGCCATCTTCTTTCCCCTATTTACATATCTGGAAGACTTAGGTTATTTACCAAGAGTGGCATTTAACTTAGATAAACCCTTTAAAAAATGTTGTGCTTGTGGCAAGCAAGCCCTTACCATGTGTATGGGATTTGGTTGTAATGCAGTGGGTGTTGAAGGTTGTCGTATTATTGACTCACCAAGGGAACGCCTGATAGCGATTTTGACCAATAGTTTTGTACCCTGTAATGGGCGGTTTCCAACACTTATTATTATCATTAGCATGTTTTTTGTAGGTTCCGGGCTGTCACCCTTTACTTCACTGTTGTCTACCATACTACTGATGGCGATTATTATATTAGGAATCTTGTTAACTTTTGCAACCTCATGGGTACTTTCCAAAACCATACTGAAGGGGATTCCCTCTGCCTTCACCTTAGAACTACCACCCTATAGAAAACCACAAATAGGTAAGATTCTTATTCGTTCCTTTCTTGATCGTACTTTGTTTGTTTTAAAAAGGGCAGTGCTGATAGCAGCACCAGCAGGACTTGTGATATGGATCCTAGCTAATGTTACTATTGGGGATACAACACTGATTACTTATTTTGCAGATTTTCTAAATCCCTTTGCAGAAGCCATAGGCCTAGATGGCATTATACTTATGGCATTTATTTTAGGGTTACCAGCTAATGAGATTGTACTCCCTATTATGATTATGGCATATATGTCCACAGGGCATATTGTAACCCTACATGAAACTGCTGAAATTAAGGCACTACTTATTAGTAATGGTTGGACACCTATTAAGGCTCTATGTACCCTACTGTTTTTCCTGATGCACTGGCCTTGTTCAACTACACTTTTGACTATAAAAAAAGAAACGCAAAGTTTAAAATGGACAGCAATCGGCTTTTTATTACCCACAGCAATGGGCATGTTACTTTGCTTTTTAATTGCTAATATGAGTAGAGTTTTCTTTTGAAGTTTGCAAAACCCTTGAACATAGAAAAATCTAGGTTTGGGGGTTTTGGAGTTTATAGAAAAATTTACTTCATCTAAAATAACCTGTGTACCTAATTGCGTATTGGCATATTCTACAGATATTAATAACATGGCAGAATCACTATAACATTAACTAATAATAGGGATTATAACTTGAATTTAGGTAATACGCCTTTTGAATCATGTGGTATAATGTAGCTATAAAATGATGATGCTTGGACCTGAATAAATAGTACTTTCAAAGAGAAGGTTGTTAAGTATGAACTATTTGGTAATGTAATATGAGATTTTGCGTGTGTTTTTAGATATAAGTATATACAAGTAAGAAGGAGAGAAGTAACTAATGAAACAAATAGCATTTATTGGTGTAGGTGTAATGGGTAAATCTATGGTCAGAAATTTAATGAAAAGCGGTTATGAGGTGTCTATTTTTACACGTACTAAAGAAAAGGTATTAGATGTGATTAAGGAGGGAGCACAATGGTGTGAGGATATTAAGACTTGCGTAACAGGTAAGGATGTTGTGATTACCATAGTTGGGTATCCTAAAGATGTTGAAGAAGTTTATTTTGGAGAAAACGGTATTTTAGAAAACAGTCAGCCGGGAGCCTATATTATTGATATGACCACTACTAGCCCACAGCTTTCTAAAAAGATTTATGAGGCAGCTAGGAAAAAACAGATGAGTGCATTGGATGCTCCAGTATCAGGTGGCGATATTGGTGCTCAAAATGGGACACTTTCTATTATGGTAGGTGGAGATCGTGAGGCCTTTGAGGTGTGTCAGCCTATTTTTGAATGTTTAGGAACTAATATTATTTATGAAGGGCAAGCAGGAAGTGGTCAGCATACAAAGATGGCGAATCAAATAGCTTTAGCAGGAATCATCGCAGGGGTGTGTGAGGCAATGACATATGCCAAGCAGGTTGGCTTAGATGTACAAACTATGTTAGACAGTATTAGTAAGGGTGCAGCAGGAAGTTGGCAAATGACTAATATGGCACCACGTATTTTAAAGGGTGATTTAAATCCAGGATTTTTCATTAAGCATTATATTAAAGATATGGATATAGCCACAGAAGAAGCGGATAAAGTGGCACTTCATTTACAAGTACTAAATGAAGTCCTTGAAATGTATAGAGCATTAGATGAAAAGGGACTAGGTGATTTAGGAACACAGGCACTTATTAAGTATTATGAGAAGAAATAATCAGGATGTATGTATTCTATAAAAGAGATTGACAAACAAGTAGATTTGGAATATTCTCTATAATAGAAAGCTTAATAAATCTTCAGGGCAGGGTGTGATTCCCTACCGGCGGTAAAGCCCGCGAGCCTAAATGGTATGATTCGGTGAGATTCCGAAGCCGACAGTATAGTCTGGATGAAAGAAGATAAATACAAGGTATAGTGATTAAATATAATCTATATTTTATATTGAGCTCTGAAATAGTAATCTATTTCAGAGCTTTTTTAGATTGATTAATCAGCATAGTGTTTATGTCGGGAAGTCTAGAGAGGTTTGCCCATTTATTATGACATAAGCAGTATGAATACTTATAGAAAAGGCCCTGAGTACATGTGACTCAGGGCCTTTTTTGTAGATTAACTCTAAGATTGTTAAGTTTATCTATAAAAGAAAGTGAGGTGATAGAATGCATGAGAACTATATGAGGTATGCATTAAATCTAGCCAAACAAGGAGGAGGAAAAGTAAGTCCGAATCCTTTAGTAGGGGCAGTCTTAGTAAAGGAGGGAAGGATAATAGGTGAGGGCTATCATGAAGTTTATGGCGCTAACCATGCAGAAGTTAATGCTATAAAGAGTGCTTCACAAAAGAGTGAAGGGGCTACCTTGTATGTTACTTTAGAACCTTGTAATCATTATGGAAAAACACCACCTTGTACAGAAACCATCATTCAAAACAAAATAATGCGGGTAGTTGTTGGGATGAGAGATCCGAATCCCTTAGTGGCAGGTAGTGGTATTAAGAGGCTTGAGGACGCTGGCATTGAAGTGATAGTAGGCATTCTAGAGGAAGAATGTCGCAAGCTTAATGAAATATTCATCAAGTATATTACTAAACAAGAACCATTTGTTTTATTAAAGGCTGCAATGACGTTAGATGGAAAAATTGCCACAGTAGCAGGCCAGTCAAAGTGGATTACTGGTGAAGCGTCAAGAGAAATGGTTCATCAACTAAGAAATGCTTATTCAGGTATTCTGGTGGGGATAGGAACGGTTATTAAAGATGATCCCCTGCTCACTTGTCGGCTTGTAAGCGGAAGAAACCCTGTCATTATTGTAGTAGACAGCACACTAAGAATACCTATGAGCTCTAAAATAATAGGTGGCACCAGTAAGGTAATAATTGCAGCAGTCAAAGAAATAGAAGAAATGGCAGTGGATAAAGTAAAAAAGTTAGAAGAACTTGGCGTAAAGGTATTATTTATAGAAGCTTACAAACATCGAGTCAATCTAAAGGAATTGATGATTCAGTTGGGAAAATTGGGGATAGACAGCATTTTAATCGAAGGTGGAGCGGAAGTAAATGCAAGTGCATTAGAAGCGGGCATAGTAGACAAGGTGCAGTTTTACATTGCTCCCCAAATAGTAGGTGGGCAAGCTAAGACGCCTGTGGCAGGTAGGGGAATTGCCGATCTGGAAGAATCTATAAAGGTCGAAAATTTGCAAATAAAGCGGATTGGAGAAGACATCTTATTAGAAGGGTATATCATACAGAAGTAGGTGATTAAAATGTTTACAGGTATTGTAGAAGAAATCGGGTATGTGGAACATATTCAAAACGGAGAGAAATTTTCAAGAATCAAAATTAATGCTGTAAAAGTATTAGAACAAAGCCAAATAGGGGAAAGTATTGCTACTAATGGTGTATGTCTAACCATTACCAATATGACGTCAGGCAGTTTTGAAGCAGATATTATGGCAGAAACTTTAAGAAAAAGTAACCTAGGAAGTCTGAGAATAGGGGCGGCTGTAAATTTAGAAAGAGCAATGCATTTAAGTAGCAGGTTGGGAGGGCATCTGGTAAGTGGTCATATTGATGGTATCGGTGAAATGATGAGTATTACTAAAGAAGCAGCAGCAACCTGGATTACTATTAAAGCACCAGCAGAAATACTAAGATATGTGGTTCTTAAGGGAAGTATTGCTATTGATGGTATTAGTTTAACTGTAGCCGATGTAACTAAAGAATATTTCAAAGTATCTGTTATACCTCATACAAAAAATAAAACTACTTTGTTAATGAAGGGGGTAACAGACCAAGTTAATCTAGAGGTAGATATCATTGGAAAATATGTTGAAAGATTACTAGGATTAACGCATGAGGTTCATAAAGAAAATAAGATTGATGAAGATTTTTTAAAAAACCATGGCTTTATGTAAAGGATAGGAGAGATGTAGATGTTTTGTAAAATAGAAGAAGCAATTAAAGCGATTCGAGAGGGAGAAATCATCATTGTCATAGATGATGAAGGAAGGGAAAACGAGGGAGACTTACTAATGGCTGCCCAAAAGGTAACAGGCGAGGCTATTAATTTCATGGCTAAATATGGCAGAGGTCTGATTTGTATGCCTATAGAAGAAGCATATGCTAGTGCCTTACAACTTTCACCTATGGTCAATAGGAATACAGACCATTATGGGACGGCTTTTACTGTTTCTATAGATTATTGTGCAACAACAACAGGCATTTCAGCCTTTGAAAGAGCTTTAACGATTCAAAAGGTTCTAGAAGAAAGCCCAGCAGAAGAGTTTAAAAGACCAGGGCATGTTTTTCCGCTCATAGCCCAAAAAGGCGGAGTACTCAAGAGAGCTGGACATACTGAGGCAGCAGTTGATCTAGCCAGATTGGCAGGACTAAAACCCGCAGGTGTTATCTGTGAAATCATGAAAGAAGATGGAACCATGGCAAGAACACCTGATCTCATAGAGTTTGCTAAAGTGCATGAGCTAAAAATCATAACAATAGCAGATCTTATTACATACAGGCAGCAAAGGGAAGAGTGTGTTGAGTTAGTAGCTCAGGCTAAGATGCCTACCAGGTATGGTGATTTTACCATGTATGGTTTTGTTAACATAGTAAATGGAGAGCATCATGTGGCATTGGTTAAAGGAAAAATAAATGAATCTACGCCTATACTGACACGCATTCATTCAGAATGCTTAACAGGAGATGCACTAGGTTCTAAGAGATGCGACTGTGGTGAGCAGTATGATGCAGCGATGAAAAAAATTGCTGAGGCAGGTAGTGGTATCTTAGTCTATATGAGACAGGAAGGAAGAGGAATTGGTCTTATTAATAAGATAAAAGCTTATGCCTTACAGGATCAAGGTTATGATACAGTAGAGGCAAATATGATGCTTGGCTTCTTAGAAGACATGAGAAATTATCATGAGAGTGTACAAATACTGAAGCTATTAGGTGCAAGAAAGATTAAGTTAATGACCAATAATCCAAGAAAAATACGAGGATTAGAAGAAGGTGGGATAGAAGTTACTGAAAGAGTACCTATCCAAATGAATCATAATGAAAAGAATGCCTTTTATTTAAAAACGAAACAAGAAAAACTAGGACATTTATTAAATGGACTTCGTTAAAAGAAATTTAAATTGGAGGAAACCAAAATGAAAGTAATCGAAGGAAATTTAGTGGCGCAGGAATTAAGAATGGGGATTGTAGCAGGAAGATTTAATGAATTTATTGTTTCAAAGCTAGTAGGCGGGGCAGTAGATGCGCTAAAAAGACATGGCGTAGCATCTGAAAAAATAGAAGTTGCTTATGTACCAGGTGCTTTTGAAATACCACTAGTGGCGAAGAAAATGGCAGAAAGTGAAAAATATGATGCAGTCATTTGTTTAGGAGCGGTCATAAAAGGTTCTACACCACATTTTGATTATGTTTGTGCGGAAGCCTCAAAAGGAATTGCAAGTGTTGCTATGCAGACAGAAAAACCGGTTATTTTTGGTATTCTAACAACTGATACCATTGAACAAGCTATTGAAAGAGCGGGAACAAAAGTAGGTAATAAAGGGTATGACGCAGCGGTAACAGCTATTGAAATGGTAAATTTATTAAAGCAGTTTGAGTGAGGTAAGCCTAAAATAAATTGTATCATACTACTTTTTACAAAATCTTATATAAAAGAAATGGCGTAAAAGATAGAGGGTGAATCTACTCATATTAACACTTCTTTTGGGGATAATAAAGCTAAAAAGAAGAGAGGTTGCAGTATGTGTACAGCATTAACACTGAAGAGTAAAGACGGTTTTCATTTTTTTGGTCGTAATATGGATTTGGAATATAGTTTTAATCAATCTGTGATTTTAGTGCCTAGAAAATATCAATGGGAGAATGTGATTAGCAAGAAGATACTGCCTATAAAGTATGCCATATTAGGAATGGGCGTTATTATAAATGATCACCCTCTTTTAGCAGATGGCTTGAATGAAAAAGGACTTGCTTGTGCTGGGCTTAACTTTCCTCATTACTGCTATCATAGTCCTGAGCCATACCCTGACAAGATCAATATAGGACCCTACGATTTTATTCTTTGGATCTTAAGTAACTTTGAGACAGTAGAAGAGGTAAAAGCAGCTGTTTCACAGGTGAATCTGGTTAATATACCATTTGCTCCAGATGTAGCACTTTCAACACTTCATTGGATTGTATATGATAAGCAAGATCAGTGTATTGTTATTGAACAGACAAAAGAGAAATTCTGTGTTTTTGAAAATAAAATAGGGGTACTCACTAATCCCCCCACTTTTGATTGGCATATTGATAATTTAAAACAATATATTCATCTTTCTTCCAAGTGGGTAGAGGGAACAACATGGTATAAACAAGAATTGAATCCGGATTCCTGTGGACTTGGTTTAGTGGGTATACCCGGTGATTTTTATCCGCCTGCTAGATTTGTAAGAGTAGCTTATCTAAAAAGTCATGCGACGCATCTAGATAATGAGATGACAACCCTGGCTGAGTTTTATCATATTCTTAATAATGTAGCTATGCCAGGTGGAGCAGTGATTAAGCCAAAGAGTAAAGAAGAATTTACACTTTATACCTCCTGCATGGCGCTAGAAAAGGGAGTTTATTATTATTCTACCTATAACAATCTTCAACTGAATGCCATAGCATTTGAGAAAGAAGATTTAGATCAAGAACAACTAAAAAGCTTTGAGTATCTTGATAGTTTATCTATTAATAACCAAAACTAGCAGGAATAAGGTATAGTTTTAAGGGAGCTAAGTAGCATAAAAAGATGCAAATTTCATGAACAATGATAGATGATACAAAAACAATTTATCTCCATAGGCTAGTCCTCGTAATGAGAGATAATCAAGTTGAGGGACTTGGAGGTTTGTTAAAATGAATCATACACTAACTTATTAGATGATGAAATAATAACATCAAGATAGATATTCCATTCAAAGAAGTAATAGTTTTGAGGAAGTAGTAGAATTAAAATGCGGGAGATATATTATTAAGACAGAAAGCAATTACTTCATAAGGAGAGATTTCTTCATGGTGCAGTCCACTATATTTATAGTGGACTGTAATTCAGTTATAGTAAAAAATATAATAGAATATACTTTTTACATAAAATTCATGTAATATAAAATATAAGGTGTTAACACTATTTTGATATAGACAAGAAAAAGAAATAGAGGGGCTGCTTATGGAATTGTTTCAGAAAAAATCAGCATTAGAACGGGAATGGCAAAAAGCATTAAAGCAAGAGAAAAAGTTTTTGGAAAAAAGGTTTGAGAAAAAAGAATCTCTATTAAATCAAAAGTTAGAAGCAAAAGTACCAAAGAAAGTAGAGGAAACACTTAATGCTGCTTTTAATAAAGCATTTGCTTTAGTTTTTGAAAAGGGGACAGGGATAATTGAAAAAACATATAGAAAAGAGACTATTGAGCAGAACCATAAGATTCAGCAGTATGCTGCCCAAGTGAGTCAAAGTAGAAAATCTATTCGTGTAATAGAGAAAAATGCAGGGCGATCTGGCATAAAGAATTTAGCAGTATCGGGTGTGATGGGCATTGGTATGGGAGTAATGGGAATCGGTCTTCCAGACATTCCAGTTTTTACAGGAATGATTTTAAAAAGTATTTATGAAATAGCATTACGTTATGGTTATCCCTATGATGCTATAGAAGAACAATTTTATATCTTGCTTTTGATCCAGGGAGCCGTTTCCCATGGCACATCAATACAAGCAATTAATAATAGAATTAATCACTATATGAAAACAGAAAAGCTAATGGAATCAGAGTCTGTAAAAAGTGAAATGAAAGTAACAGCAGATTTACTTTCAAAAGAATTATTATACATAAAGTTTCTACAAGGGGTCCCAGTTGTAGGGGCAATAGGGGGGGCATATGATGCGATTTATATGAAAAAGATTACAGAATATGCAGAGCTAAAATATAGGCAGCGCTATTTATATAATCAGCAAAATCATAGTTAGTTTTATGCCATAAGGAAAATGACATGACATAGTTATAGCAAACGATTTATTCCCGTATGGGGCGTTACTTGCGTTATGATATGTCTTAAATAATACGACAAGGAGTAGTCGGGGGGGAGAGGTAAATGAAGGGGAATATAAAGTCATATGGTGTGTTTTATTATAGCGGAACGGGAAATAGTTATTTAGTAGCTAGAGGGATTTCACAGCAGTTAGATAGTAATAATATATACAATTTATTAGAATATAAAGGGGAATATTTAGCTTATCAGAGAATAATCATTGTCTTCCCAGTACATATGTATGGAATACCTCCAGTTGTCTTAGCGTTTATTAATAAGATAGAAACAAACAATAAGGTAAAGGTCTACGCAGTTTGTACTTGTGGAGGTGTTCCAGGTGAAGCTTTGTGGCAAGTTAAGAAGATACTGAAGCAAAGACAGATGCAGCTGGCAGGCGGCTATTTAGTGATGATGCCCAGAACATATATTGCAGAATTTAAGGTTCAAGATGAAAGAAAACAAGAGCAGTTATTGAAGCATATGGAGAAAAAGGTTTTACAAATAGTCAAAGAGATTAAGGAAGACAGAGAAAATCGATTTGAAATAAAAGAACCAGGGTTTGGACGTGTTATGTATAGACTAGTTTATTCTAAGGCTATGAAGGACTTAAGTAATAAAGATAGTAACTTCTGGACTAGCTCGAGGTGTATTAGTTGTAAGAAGTGTACACATATTTGTCCTAATCACAATATTAAGTATGAAGAGGGAAAGATCGTTTGGCAACACAATTGTCTTATGTGTTTTAGATGTATTCATGAATGTCCTAAGGAAGCTATAGAGTATGGGAAATATACGGTGGGAAGAAAACGTTATAGAAATCTAATTTTAAAGGATACACAATGGTACAAACAGTCAGGGGTTGAAGAAATCGGAAATATAGAAAATAGCTCAAGTGATAAGAGGGCAAAATATGAGAAGAATACATAAGCTATAGCATTTTATAAAAGGCAAGGTTTTAGACCTATTAATAGGTCAATAGATGAATATACTGGAGAAACAGAAATACACATGATATGGATGAGTAAATAAGAAGAGGTATAAAACACCATACAGGGTAGGCAAAAATAGAATCAATTTCTAAGAGCAAGGAAAAGTTGCTTAGCTCTAACGTAGGAGTGGTTGAATGATGAAAAGTCAGCATAATAAAAAATAGGGTTTGAATAGGAGGGAGACTAGAAAATGAAAAAGAAACTTATAATTATATTTATTATAATTGCGCTATTGGTGAGCTGTATCTTGGCAACAGGTGGAAAAAGAGGGGATGTAATGCTTAGAAAAGAGTGTTCCATATCCGAGGATGGAAGAAAAATGACACTTTATGTTGGTGTAGCAAGCAGTATGGGATATATACGGACTTATAAAGCGAAACAAGATGGCGATACGCTCTATATTACTTTTTACTCCACATTTGGTTTGAATAGCAGTATTGGCGCTAAAGACAAGTTTGAGATCGATGTAGACCCTTTATGCCAGTATGTTTATTTCTACAGTGGAAATCAGGGGTATAAACTAGTTTTAGAAAAAAACGCTGAAACAAATGAATGGCAGCGAGGATACTAGGTTTTATTTTAAAATACGTGGGGGGAGAGAGAGGAGTATTTCTAACTCAGGAAGAAGATTGGAGCATCTATTAGGCTAAAGACAATACTCCTAAAATTAAATCATTATTTATGGGTAGGATCAAGTATCATCTTGATCTTATTTTTTATTTAATCGTGACTTACTAGGGGTACAATGAATATGTTGTTTAAAGACACGATTAAAGTAACTGATATTATCAAAGCCACACATCAAGGCAATATCAGTAATACTTAATCTACTTTCTTCTAGTAGGCTACGTGCACGTTCAATACGATAGTGATTAATATAGTCGATCAAACTCATGGTAGTCATATTTTTAAAAAAACGGCACAGATATTGAGGTGTTACATGAACAGCTTCACTAATATCAGTAAGTGCAATTTTTTCGTGATAATGCAAACTAATATAGGTAATAATTTGCTCTAAGCGTTCATTGTTTTTAGTTTGATGATTAGGCAACTTAGCATCTAAAGAAGTGAGCTGAGGGGAAGTTTGTATGAGGATACTAAAAATAACTAATAGTTCACTTTTGACAATTAGTTCATAAGCTAGATTCTTATGAGTTAGTGCAGTAATCATTCTTTTTATATGTTCAATAATTTCATAATGTGCAGGTATGTCAGAATGAAAATGTTGTTGCATAATACATCTATGATTTGTGATATTCTCAAAGAAGTTTTGACAAATATCAAGACTATTTGTTAACAGTTTGGAACTAAAAACAATGGAGCAGTAATTGATAAGAGGGGTTCTTGAAAACCCAGCATGGAGCTGACAAGAATTGATAAAAAGACAGTCACCTGCATGGACATAAAAGGATTCGTTATTAATTGAAAAATGAATTTCTCCTTTTGTTACATAAATGAATTCCAGTTTGTCATGCCAATGAGGTGGAAGTATGCAACCTAGAGTATGATGTTGCATGACATGGAGTGATACAGGGAAAAGGGAACTGTCGTGTTCTTTTTGCTCTTCCAGTGTATTTGAAGGCCACTCATTCATAATTATTACCTCCTTTTTGAAAAAGTTTAAAATAATGCTAATATATGTGAAAAATGTACAAGTATTTACGGAAAAGCCCTGCTATCATTATAAATATAACCTAGAACCAGGATTAATCCTAGGATTAGAACTTAAAATGTCTAGATAAGGGAGGGAAGATGTAGAAAATCATTAAGGCAAATGAAGTAGTTATAGAAAAACATAGGGAGAAAAACATATTTTTTTAGGAGGAAAGCATTATGAACTATACGGAAAAAATGATTAAGAAACCAATACTTAGTATTTTAAAAATGTATTTAGTAGCACTTCTTCTTTGCATAGCATTACCACAAAATACATTTGCTGCATCAACACCAGTTATACCGCCAACAGGGTATGATAGTCTTAGATCTAATATTCCACATGGTGTGATAAATGAGATTACTTATTATTCAACAGCAACTAATAGTATGCGTAAAGCGAAAATTTATTTACCACCTGGGTACTCTAGTAATCAAAAATATAGCGTTCTTTATTTATTACACGGTATTGGAGGCAATGAAAATGAATGGCCTTACAATGGAAAACCTAATCTTATTGCTGATAATTTAATAGCAGATGGAAAAATTAAACCATCTATTATTGTATTTCCAAATGGCAATGCAACAGGTACAGGTATAAGTGATGGTTGGGAAAACTTCACGAAGGATTTAGTAAACTCCTTAATACCTTATATAGAAAAGAATTATTCAGTCTATACAGATCGTGAACATAGAGCGATTTCAGGTCTTTCAATGGGTGGTGGTCAGACTTATAATATTGGCTTTACTAACCTTGATGTATTTGCTTATATAGGAGGCTATTCAGCAGCACCTAATACTAAAGCAACTAATGTATTATTCCCTGATAATGGGGCAAAAGCAAAAAGCTCTTTAAAATTGCTATTCATTTCTTGTGGAAGTACCGATTCATTAAAGACATTTGGTGATAATATACATAACTTCTGTCAGTCTAGACAAATTAATCATGTTTATTGGACTTTACAAGGGAGAGGGCATGATTGGAGTGTTTGGAGTCCAAGTTTATGGAATAATCTTCAGCTCTTAGAAGAAGCAGGTTTCACAAGCGGCACATCAGTTGATCCGGGGCAACCAACAGAACCGGAGAAACCAAGCTTAGAAGCTGCTAAATTAGCAGATGGATGGTATTATATTAAGAATATTAATGCTCAAAAATATTTACAAGTACAAGGAAATACAGGAGCAAATGGACAGAACGTAGAGATTGCTCAAGGTACAGGTGCAGCAAGTCAAAAATGGTACTTAACCAATAAAACTGAAGGATATGTAACTTTAAAGAATGGTTTAGGTTATATGCTAGATGTATGCTATGGTGAAAATAAGAATGGTACTAATATCCAAGTATATTCTGCAAATAATATGAGTGCACAAGATTTTAAAGTTGTAAAAACATCCACACAAAATGTATATGGAGTTGTTACAAGAGCTTCAGCAGATACTAAGGGATTAGATGTTGCTAACAAAGCAGTAACAGATGGTGCTAATGTGCAGCAATATGAATACTATGGTGCAAGTAATCAAACATGGGTATTTGAAGCATGTCAGGCACCTGGTAGCGAGAATCCAACTGAACCTTCACAACCTACTAATCCTACGGATGATGTGATGGCTGTCAAGGTGGTATCAGATTGGAATAGTGGTGCAACTGTTGAATTTACAATCAAGAATACAACAGGAAAAGATTTAAATGGTTGGACTTGTACATTTACAATCAATCGCCCAATCGACTCTATATGGAGTGCAGAACTAGCGAACCAATCAGGCAAAACATATACGATTACCAATCCAGCATGGCAACCTCAATTAGCAGCAGGTGAAAGCTATACATTCGGTGGAAACCTTGGTAGTGGTGTAAGTGAGGTAATCATTACAGATGTTACTATAAGATAGGGAAGATTTATTAATAAAATAGGAAAAGATAAAGGACTAAGTTATGGGGAATTGTAGCTTAGTCCTTTACTTTGAAATAGCTAAGGGATTAAAGACACTTAAAGAAATAGAAGGTTGCCTCGAAAAAAAGTAAAGATTGAATAGATAGATTTAATAAAACTAGGGCTACCAAACTGGAAATAATATAAATTCAAGTGATTAAGATAGATGCTTATTTAGTTGTTGCAATACTGCATTAATAGTGCCGCAATTTGTGCACGAGTTGCTGGTGATGTACTAGTAGAGGAAACATTTTCTACTTGAGTGAGGTCACCACCTTTTCCATAACGCTCTAACATAACGACAGCATCTTGAACAGTAATAGATTGGCCTACGCCAAATGCATTTGAGCTAATGCCTTTGGTAATACCTGATTGATTAGCCCATGAAACAGACTTGTAATAGTAAGCGGATTCATTTTTAACATCAGTAAATGAAGTAGGAGTAGTAACGTTAGGTGAACCTGCTAAGCGGTAAAGAATAGTAGCAAACATTTCACGTGTAACCGGAGCAGAGGGTGAGAAGGTAGTTGATGAAGTGCCGCCCATTAAGCCTTTATTTTTGCAGAAAGTAACTGCTTGGGCATACCAACTGTCACCTTTTACATCTGAAAAGCTAGTGGTGCCAACTGTATTTGTGGTAGTGCTACTTGGCGTTGTACTAGCTGTGTTACCTGTAGCTGTTGTACTTGAAACATTAGTGAAGCCTTTGTTAGATGCACTTAGTACAAAATCATAGTTTTCTGTCTCGCTGGAACTTTGCATACCTTGTGGGCCTCCAAAGCCTCCGCCATTTGCCATACCCTCAGGAGGTGCAGGAGGTTCACCATTTGCCATACCCTCAGGAAGTGTAGGAGGTTCACCATTTGTTATACCTTCAGGAGGTGTAGGACGCTCACCATTTCCTATACCTTCAGGAGGTGTTGGCTGTGACTGGCCTTGATTAGGCATTTGAGTATTGTCTGGTATTTCAGGAGGAGTTCCATTTGTGGAGAAGCTTGGTCCATTGCCATCTTGTGGAGGTGTCATCATACCTATATTTTGGTTTGTAGAAGTTCCACCATGATGAAGCTTAGTGCCTTCAAAGTAAGAAGTAATGGTGGTGTAGAAGCCATCTGTTTCAGTTCCCTTGATGGTACCACCTTTATAAACATGGTAAGTTCCTTCTGTTAATGTAGGGGTACTCAATGAAATGTATGTATAGTCATTTGGAAAATCATAAGCAAAAACAGGATTATCTTTTTCATCAGTGACAACAAGTAATTGATCTGTTTTTTCAGCTAATTGAAGGAACATGAAAAGCTGCTTGGAATCATCCTCTAAAGGATCATACATATTACCAGCACCAATGACTGTTCCGCCATTGATTGTTGAACCCATATCTGAGTCAATACCACCATCCATGCTTTTTGGATTAGCTAAAGAAATAACAGTTCCACCGTTAATGACATTCCAACCATTAGAATCAATACCGTCTCCTTCCGAACCATTACCTGCGTAAATATTTAAGTAACCATCGTTCATTGTAAAGACGCTAATACCATCTTCATTGACGTTGATTCCATCATCAGAAGATTGAATATTAATTTTTCCACCGTTAATAGTTAGGTGAAGTTCAGTATCTAAACCTTCATTATCAGAAGTAATGTTAAGAACACCATTTCCTTTGGTCTCACCATCAATTTCCATACTCATGCGAGAGTAGAAAGCGCCATCATACTTATGAAGTTTCTTTTGCTCTGTAGTATCTTTATAAATACGTGCAACATATGAGCCTGTCACATGATTCACAGAATCATCAGCAATAATAACACGTGCACCAGCATTTGAAGTATCTACCTGATTCGTTGCAGTTTCGACAGTGGCATCAGCATCACATTCATATACTTGATAGAAGAAGACCGCAGGTGCAACGCTGCAGTTGATATCTACATGATCAAGAATGAGTGTAACTTTGTCGGCCTCGTCTTTTCCTACATTTACAAAAATCTGTCCGTAAGAAAGTTGACCTGAAATACGGTATGTACCTGGCTTGGTGATATTAACAACAGTATGCTTAAGGGCTTCTTCGCTGCTATGTTTATCCTCTGCAGTACCTTCACCATAAGCATTACCACTATCGTAAGTATCTTTATCTTCATAATAAATAATATCGTGGCTTGTATAAACAGCATCGTTGTTATCAGTTGAAGCTGATTCACCATTGACTAAAATTGAAGTGTCAGATAAAGAAATGGTTACTTCCTCAGATGAAATTTGTGTTTGAGAAGAGGTAGTAGTAACTGTTTCGGCTGCGAAAACAGGTGTAACAGATGATACTACTAAAGTGGCAGATAATAGACCATATAAAAACTTTTTCAAATTCATTGTTAAACCCCCCATTTATGTAGTTAAATTGAATAAGATCGACCGCATGTGTTTAGAGGCGCACATGAGGTATTTATATCATTAAGTATAGATGTTAAATTTGATGAAATCTTGATAATAATTTGATGAAAGTGTGAAAAAACCCTTCTTCTTAATTGTAAAACTAAAACGAGTAATGTGTATTTAATAAAATATATAGAAGATTGAATACAACAAAGTCATCGCTAATGAGAAAATAGCAGAAATAAGTAGGCTACTTATTAGATAATTTAAAATGATGGAGAAAATTAAACTTAGGACAGCATATCATATGAACATTACTCAGATGATTTAAGCCGAATTATAGAAGCTTTTAAGATAACAAATTAGTCTTATTATAGTAGAGGGTTTATTAGAGAACATTGAAATGAATTCCCACATTAATATGAGGCGTTCATTAAGTAGATTGAAGCTACGGTAGAATAGTAGGTATGAAGAAGTGACAGATATACAATAAACATATCAATAAAATAATCTATATGATATAATAATTATTATTATATATCGAAAGGAGATTGATATGAGTAGTAAAGTAGCTTTAGTTTATGATAATGGAGAATATAATGTAGTTGTTAACGAAACAGTTATTTATACAGATAAGAAAATAGAGGATGCTTATAAGGAGTTCGAAAAAATAGTTAAAAACAACAGAAGTATGCAGGATACAAGCTGGGAAAGTATAAGTGACCATGCAAAATCTCTGCAGCTAGATGGATTAGAGGTAGAGGAGGTATACAAGAATATCAGTTTTAGAAATCTCAAGTACTTTCATAACACAGGAAAATTATTTGATACAGGAAGAGGAGAAATGTTTCCGTTGAATGGGGGATATCGTTTATTAAGCTTCATCCTTAAACTAACAGCAGATCAAAAATTAGAAGAGAGTGACGCTTTACTTGAAATTTGTAGAGAAGCCATGAAAAAAGCAATAACTTATAGAGTTACAGAATTTAGCTTTATTTTAACAAGTCCGATCTTTAACTATGGAAATGTAGAATACAATTTTTATACAAAGTCAATGCATAAAGGCACTTCTTGCGATCCTACAAGTTTTGAGACATTTAAAAATTATGTATTAGAAATCATTAAAGGACAAATATGTGAGTAAGTAGTGATGCTAGCCATAAACGCCTGAGTCTCTGAACATTTAATCAGAAACTCAGGCGTTTAATAAGTTAAGAAAAAGTTATAAGCATTGCTTTAAACAAGTTTTTAAATCATCATCAGGAGTACTAATAGGTGTTAAATTAAATGTATCTACAAGATATTGTAAGACCTTAGGACTGATAAAAGCAGGAAGGCTTGGTCCTAAGTAGATATTTTTAACACCTAATGAAAGAAGAGCTAGTAGGTCAGCAACAGCCTTTTGTTCATACCAAGATAAAATGACAGAAAGAGGTAAGCCATTGACATCTGTTTCAAAAGCATCGGCTAAGCCAGTAGCGATAGCAACAGCAGAATAAACATCATTACATTGACCGACGTCTAACAACCTTGGAAGACCTGCTACTGTTCCAAAATCTAATTTATTAAAGCGATATTTACCACAAGCTAAGGTTAAGATAATACAATCCTCTGGTACAATTTTAGCGAAATCAGTATAGTAGTTTCTTCCAGGTCTAGCACCATCACAGCCACCTATCACAAAGAAGTGCCTAATCTGACCAGACTTAACGGCGTTAACGATAGTTTCTGCATGGGAGAGGGTAGCATGGTGACCAAAGCCTACTAAAATTTCATGTGGTTCTTGATCTTCTTTGAAACCACCAAGTTCAAGGGCTTTTTCAATAATAGGAGTAAAGTCCTTTGTACCATCGGGAAGTTTAGGAATAAATGTCACACCATCCCAGCCCACTGTATTAGTCGTAAAAATTCTATCCTTATAAGTTTCACGAGGTCGCATCAAACAGTTAGTGGTCATGAGAATGCAGCCAGGAATACCATCAAATTGGGGTTGTTGATCCTGCCAAGCACCACCATAGTTACCTACTAGATGTTTAAATTTCTTAAGTTCGGGATAACCATGTGCAGGAAGCATTTCACCATGTGTATAAATGTTAATGCCTGTCCCTTCAGTTTGTTCAAGTAGCATATAAAGATCCTTTAGGTCGTGGCCTGAAACAATAATAAAGGGTCCTTTTTGGATATGCACATTTACCTTATGAGGAGAGGGGTTTTTGAAAGATTGAGTGTTAGCATCATCAAGGGTTTTCATGACTTCAATGCTCATCTCTCCTGTACGCATGACCCATCTAATCATTTCGTCTACAGAAATATCATCTTTTGTAGCTATTTCTAAAGCCCTCAAGTAGAAATGGTCTACTTGATCACTCCAATAATTGAGAAAACGTGCTTGATGGCCATAGGCACTGATTCCTTTAAGGCCATAGATAATGGTTTGTCTTAAAGAACGAATGTCTTCATGTAAATCCTTATCAAACATAATCCCTGCACGTTTTGCATCTTCAAGCATTTGTTCTCTAGTTTGGCTTAGGTTATAAGTAGCAAATTCAGGATAGCTGATATTAGCAGGTGCCTTTTGTCTAAGACGTTCTTTAATTTCTTGAGATTTTTTTAAAAGTTCTACATGAGCATCTGCATCGAAGTTAACATTAGTTAATGTTGTAAAAAGAGAGTTCTCTACAAACTTAATAATATCTTTATCAATCATTTCTCCTTTTTCAATAAGTGGAACAGCATAACAACTAATACCTTTTAATTGATAGATAAGTAAATCTTGCAGATTAGCTACTTCAGGGGTCTTACCACAAACACCTATTTTAGTACAACCTTTGCCACCAACAGTTTGTTCACATTGATAGCAAAACATTGGATAATCCATTACGCTAGCCTCCTTAGACGATTTCATTTTAGTGTCAATACTATATTACCCTTAATAAAAACTTATTATTCAGATAGTATTCATCGTAAGGAGGCATTTATAATACGTTTGGCTAGATATGAGTAGAGGGTTATTCACATAGAATTTGCTGAAAGATCGGGTCATTTAAGAGAAGTAGCTTAGCCTCAGTTCGGTATTTTTCTTCATGAATGAAGGTGTGGCGATTAGGTTTAATAGTAGGGGCTAGATCTATAGCTTTTTCAAGGTCTTTTCTTTTGAGTTGTAAGGTTTTAGCGTAAGACCAAAAGCCTGTATCTGTTAGTACCGTATGAATGCGTTGCCATCTATGGTTTTGAACTTTGCTCATAAGGTAGGTGGCAATGCCTACTTGGATGCCGTGGAGCAAAGGGACATCCATAAGCTTATCAAGAGCATGAGAAATTAAGTGTTCACTGCCGCTTGAGGGCGCACTATTGCCTGCCATCTCATTGGCAATGCCGCTCATAGCAAGAGAATCTACCAATTCTTTTAAAAATAAATCATCTTTGATACTTGTAAAGGGGGTACGTACAAAGCTATTAACAGCCTTTTTAGCAATCATATAAGCAAAGTCATCTAAGGTGCTATAGCCTTGTTGATGCTCGTAGAGCCAGTCGTATAAAGCTGTGATTTTAGAAATGAGGTCGCCAATACCTGAATAAATGAAGGGGTCCGGAGCACTTTTGATCACATTTGTATCAATGATAATACCATAGGCTAGCCTAGCAGGGACAGAAGTTCTTTTCCCATTGACTAGAAGAGAAGCACTAGAGCTTGAGAAACCATCACTAGAAGCAGAAGTAGGCACACTAATAAAAGGAATTTTTCTAAGAAAGGCGGCATATTTGGCGACGTCTATGACTTTTCCACCGCCTATGCCAATAATGGCATCTGTTTTACTACTGATGCTAAAAGCAAGCTTTACAATAGCATCTATATCAGTAGTATCAAGTTCTTCAGAGTGAAGAAGCGTAATAGCATTTTGGTGAAGAGAATCAAAAACTGTATCACCAAATAAACGGATTAGTCCATTGCCGAAATAAATAACAACTTGATCGAAATGGTTTTCCTTTAAAAATACGCCTATTTCATTAAGCGTTCCTTTACCTACTTTAAGTAAAGAGGGAATGGAGATACGATGAGCTTGTGGCTGATTCACTTTAACACCCCGTTTTCTATAAGAGTAGTGGTTACATCTTTAAAGCTTTTTATAGGTACAAAGTTAACACCTTCTGATTGTAGCATTTCTTGAAGACCACCCTTGGCAAAAGCTAGATCAGCTAACTTACAGGGCAAAATATCAGGGGCACTATCACCTGCATAGTAAACATGCGCATACTGTTTTTTAAAATCCAGAACCACTTTAGCTTTATCAATACCATATCTTTCGGAGTAGTAGAGACTGCTTTCATCTATTTGTAGATGGATGCCTTTATCTTTATAAATACCTGGGTTGGAGTAGACTTTTACATCTGATAAGCCTTTTTCCTTAAGGAGTAGGTTAATATAATAGCTAGTACCAGCACTTAAAATAATAAACTCCCCTCCATTTTCACGAACCTTTTGAATGAATTCAGTAGCTGATTCATCCCATTCGATACGAAGAATATCCTCAAGAATCTCAGCTTCTTCACGATTGATAGTACTATAGATTTGACCTAAGAAATCTTTATCTAGATGAAGGCCTTGGCGCCACTCCTTATAAAGTTTTTGGCCCGCTTCACCTAAATAATCATCAATGATCATTTGATAAAAATCTTTTTCTGTCAGTGTACCGTCAAAATCCGAAATAAAAACAAATTTACCATGAGACATCATGTTTACCTCCTTATTATAGAAATGAAGTATATAGAGTCATTTTTCATATAAATATCTGGTTTTATACCTGGGTAAAATGCACAAAAGAATAAAGATTTAGTGTTAGCTTATGATTTAACTATTATATCATGAAAGGAACTTAATGAAGTAAGATTAAAGCAGCCACGCATATATTTTTTATTTCGTGAATTGTTACTTGTAAAAAAACCAAATGTGGCTATATAATAGATGAAGAACATTTTTCAAGAGATAAAGGAGAAGTTCAAAGATGAAAAAATTTCTTAATGAGTTTAGAACATTTGCTCTTAGAGGGAATGTATTAGATTTAGCAGTAGGTGTTATTATTGGAGGTGCTTTTCAAGGGATCGTTAAATCTTTAGTTGATGATGTGATTTCACCTATCATAGGATTATTTGCCAAAAAAGATTTTAGTGCTTTAGTCATAACAATTGCAGATGTAAACATCCGCTATGGGGCTTTTATAACAGCCATCATTAATTTTATTATTATGGCATTTTTAATTTTCCTATTAGTAAAAGGAATGAACAGATTAAGTACTATTGGGACTAGAAAAGCAGAGGAGCCAGCAAAAGAAGTAACGACAAAAGAATGCCCATTTTGCTATAGCCAAATATCTATTAAAGCAACACGCTGTTCACACTGTACATCTATTTTAGAAGAAGAACAAGCTTAATAAATGACCCCTTCAATTTCTGATAGTTTTATTAGAATTTAAGGGGTTATTTTGATAAGTATCATTTGAAGTAGCTTAAAACATATAGGAAGTGGGTCGTTTATAAGTACATAAAGGATAACTAGAAAGAGTGGGGAAGATGAAGAAAAATAAAGAACAGTTGATGCAAAAGACGATAGTCGTTTGGCTAGGAGCACTTTTATGCTGCGCCTTATGGGGAAGTGCTTTTCCATGCATTAAAATAGGGTATCAATTATTTCAAATTGAATCAGAGCAAACAGCCACCCAAATTCTTTTTGCAGGCTGCCGTTTTGCACTAGCAGGCATTTTAGCACTTGTTATTGGAAGTTTAGTAAAAGGTAAAATCCTAGTGCCTAAGAAGCAGTCTTATGGAAAAATAGTGACGCTTTGTATGTTTCAAACTGTGGCACAGTATGTTTTTTTCTATATTGGACTTGCGAATACAAGCGGTGTGAAGGCTTCTATAATTGAAGCAGTTAATGTATTTGTAGCTATTTTTATAGCAAGCCTTTGCTTTCATCAAGAGAAGCTTACTACTAGAAAAGTAATGGGAAGTATTATTGGCTTTTTAGGGGTTATATTGGTTAACCTAACAGGAAGTGAAATAAATACCCATTTTTCATTTGTTGGTGAAGGGTTTATCTTTTTATCAACAGTAGCTTATGCTTTTTCTTCAGTTCTTATGAAAAGCTATTCTACAGAAGAAGATCCTGTTTGTTTAAGCGGTTATCAGTTTTTAATAGGTGGCGTATTAATGATTTTATTTGGAGTAGCTATGGGAGGACGTATGACAGTTATGACAGCAGGAGGAGCAGCAATGCTTATCTATTTAGCATTAGTTTCAGCCATCGCTTATTCTGTATGGGGTATCCTTCTCAAGTATAATCCTATTTCTAAAGTAGCTGTATTTGGCTTTATGAATCCGGTATTTGGCGTATTATTATCGGCTATGCTTTTAAAGGAATACCAAATGATAGGATTAATGAGTATCATTTCATTAATTTTAGTTTGCTTAGGTATTTATATTGTTAATAAGGAAAAGAGCTAATTTTATGAAGAGAACCCTTGAGTTATCAAATGAAGTAACTCTGGGTTCTTTTTGGTAGTTAGTGAGGATAAAAAAGTCTTATTGGATAATATAATTATTTAATAATAATAATTGTTAAATGTGTCTTAAAGAGCTATAATAAGATTTAACAAACAAAGTGTTATCGGAATAGAGGATATTGATTGTATGGGAGATATAAGATGGATAAAAATGAACTCATTTCTATATTAAAACAACGTATTTTAGTCCTTGATGGTGCTATGGGGACAAGCATTCAAGGCTATCAATTAACAGAAGAAGATTATCGCAGCGAACGCTTTAAAACGTTTCATCGTGATCAAAAGGGAAATAATGATTTATTATCATTAACAAAGCCGGAAGTAATTAAAAAGATTCACAGGAGCTTCTTAAAAGCAGGAGCCGATATGATTGAAACCAATACGTTTAATGCGACGGTTATTTCTCAGGCGGATTATGACTTAGGAGAGCTAATATATGAATTAAACTATGAGTCAGCTCGCATAGCCAGAGAGGTTGCGGATGAGATGACTAAAAAAGAGCCTCATAAGCCTAGGTTTGTAGCAGGTGCTATTGGGCCTACTAATAAAACAGCTTCATTATCACCAGATGTAGAAAATCCAGGTTTTAGAAATATTAGCTTTGATGAATTGGTATCAGCTTACAGTGAGCAAATCGCTGGTTTAATAGCAGGAGGTGTAGATTGTCTTTTAATTGAAACCATATTTGACACGTTGAATGCTAGAGCTGCAATTGTTGCAGCACAAGAGGTTTATGAAGCTCAAAATATGACTTTACCCATTATGATTTCAGGAACTTTAACGGACAAGTCAGGAAGGACACTTTCCGGACAAAAACTAGAGGCCTTCGCTCAGTCAGTTAGAAATGAGCATGTTATTTCTATCGGGTTAAATTGCTCCTTTGGTGGTGCTGATTTAATGCCATTTATTAAAGAACTGTCAAAAACTCAAAATTTATATGTATCAGTTTATCCTAATGCAGGGTTACCTAATGTTCTAGGGGCATATGATGAAGCACCCTATATGACAGCTCAGTATATTGAAGCATTAGCCAAGGGACAATATGTCAACATAGTAGGGGGCTGCTGTGGTACCACACCAGAGCATATTGCAGCCATTGCAAAATGTGTGGAAGGTGTAAAACCAAGAACCATACCTACTTTACCTAAAGAAAGTATCTACTGTGGATTAGAGACAGTAAAAAGTCATAAAGCTAATAACTTTATTAACATTGGTGAAAGAACAAATGTAGCAGGTTCAGCCAAGTTTGCAAGGTTGATTCGCGAAAGGAACTATGAGGAAGCTTTATTAATTGCCAAAGAGCAAGTGGAAAATGGAGCTCAAATTATAGATGTTAATTTTGATGATGGTCTTTTAAATAGTGAAGAAGAAATGGCTTATTTTTTAAAGCTGATTGCATCAGAACCAGATATTGCATCAAAACCTATCATGATAGATTCTTCAAAATGGTCGGTCATTGAAGCAGGACTTAAAAGTATTCAGGGTAAGCCCATTGTCAATTCCATTTCCTTAAAAAACGGAGAAGAGGAATTCTTAGAGCATGCTAAGGTAGTGAAAGCTTTTGGCGCAGCTGTGGTGGTGATGGCCTTTGATGAAAGAGGGCAGGCGGATACTTTTGAAAGAAAAATAGAAATTTGTGAAAGAGCCTATCGCTTGCTAGTAGACACGCTTCATTTTCCACCTGAAGATATTATTTTTGATCCTAATATCTTAGCCATTGCTACAGGAATGGAAGAACATAATCATTATGCTGCTTACTATATTGAAGCAACGAGGTGGATTAAAGAGCACTTACCTTATGCTAAGGTTTCAGGTGGAGTTTCTAATTTGTCTTTTTCTTTTAGAGGAAATAATGTCATCAGAGAAGCCATGCATTCTGTCTTTTTATATCATGCTATTGAAGCGGGTATGGATATGGGAATTGTTAATCCTGGCATGATTCAGATTTATGATGATATTCAGAAGGCGCTGCTAGAACTTGTAGAAGATGTGATTTTTAATAAACGAGAAGATGCAGCAGAAAGATTATTAGAACAAGCAGAAAACTATAAACAAGACCAGGATAAGGTAACTATCCAACAAAATGAGTGGAGACAGTGGCAATTAGATGATAGATTAAGCTATGCTTTGGTTAAAGGAACGACGGAGTTTATAGAAGACGATTTGGCAGAGGCCGTTACAGTTTATCCTAAAGCATTACACATTATAGAAGGACCTTTGATGGCTGGGATGACCAAGGTTGGGGATTTATTTGGAGAAGGTAAAATGTTTCTTCCTCAAGTGGTTAAATCAGCAAGGGTGATGAAAAAAGCAGTAGGTTTTTTACTACCCTATATGGAAAAGGATAAAGAAGAAGGGGCATCTCATAAAGCAGGAAAAATCTTAATAGCAACAGTTAAGGGAGATGTTCACGATATTGGTAAAAATATTGTAGGTGTTGTCTTAGCATGTAACAACTTTGAGATTATAGACTTAGGTGTTATGACACCTTGTGAAACCATTTTAGATACAGCTATTAAAGAAAAGGTAGATATCATTGGCTTAAGTGGTCTAATTACGCCTTCTTTAGATGAAATGGCCCATGTAGCAGAAGAGATGGAAAGAAGAGGAATGACTATACCACTGATTATAGGAGGAGCAACGACTTCTAAGCTCCATACAGCTTTAAAAATCGCTCCACACTATAGCGGCCCTACTGTTTATGGATATGATGCTTCTAAAACCGTAGAAATCTGCAAAAAACTTTTAGGAAAAGAAAAGGAAGTATTTGTTGCTGAAGTTAAGAAGGAATATGAAGAAAAGAGACAAAGCTATGGAAGTGTGCCTAAGAAATTAGTAAGTTTAGAGGAAGCTAGAAGTAAAAAACTGAAAATAGATTGGGAACATAGAGCTATTTCTGAGCCGACCTTTAAAGGAATCAAGACCATAGATCATTATACAATTAGAGATCTAAGGCCTTATATTGACTGGACCTTCTTCTTTATTGGATGGGAAATGAAAAAATTGTATCCGGCTATTTTAGAAGATGAGGTATATGGCGAAGCAGCACGTCAGCTTTTTGAAGATGCCAATAAAATGTTAGATGTATTAGCGTCTGAGAAAATAATTGACCTTAGAGGCGTATTAGGCCTATTTAAAGCTAACTCAGTTGAAGATGATATCGAACTTTATCATCAAGATGGCACTCTAGCGGCTACCTTTAATTGCATCAGACAGCAAAAGCTACAAAATCAAGATCAATATCTTTGTTTATCAGATTTTATCAGCCCTAAAGCACTAGGCAAAGAAGATTATATAGGCGGTTTTATTGTAACAGCTGGATTAGGTGCAGAAGCTTATGCAAATGAACTTAAAGCAAAGGGAGATGAGTATGGCGCAATCATGGTTAAACTACTTTGCGACCGTTTAGCAGAAGCCTTTGCTGAAAAACTTCATCAAGATGTACGTCAAAATGATTGGGGCTATGCAAAAGATGAACAGCTAGGGATAAACGATTTATTAAAGGGAAAATATAGAGGCATTAGACCGGCCTTTGGATATCCTTCATTGATAGATCAAAGTCAGATGCAAAAACTCTTTGATTTATTAGAGGGAGAGAAGATAACGGGAGTAAGCCTAACAGAAAGCTTTATGATGAATCCAGTCGCTTCTGTATGTGGCTTATATTTTGCATCAGAAGACGCCAAATACTTTGATGCTATGTTATTAGATAGAGACCAAGTACAAAACTACGCTACTAGGTGTCAATTAAGCACGGCAGTGATTGAAAAAAGGTTAGCACGTTATTTGGCATATGGTCTAGAGATTTAAGAGGATGAATCTTAAATTGAAGTAAAGCTTTTGATAATGGCTATAAAGGTTTCGTTCATTAAGAGCGAGAGTATCATATAATGAATCATAAAAACAGCGAGATTGAATAAGACAATCTAGAACACTGTATAGAAGTACAGTATGCTAGCAATAAAAGTAATTTGAGTAAAAATGTAAATGGTTCCTAATAAAAGTAGAACCAATGTCATAGATAAACCTACGAATTTCTGGTAAGCTAGATAGAATTCGTAGGTTATTTTCATGAGACAGAAAACATTCATTTTCTTATTTGCGGTAAGGAATAGAAAGAAGGGAATGTTATGGAAGAAGCAAAATATATGCAGGCAATAGAAGCTAATCCTTCTATTATTAAAATGATTCCTCATCCTACAGAAGAGATGAAGTTATTTGCACTTAAAAAAGAGGGGTTAGTACTAGAATATATAGACAGTCCAACAAAAGAAATGGAAGAGTTAGCTATAGATAGCAATCCAAGAGCTATTAAATTTGTAAGTGACCCAACAGAAGAGATGATGATAAAGGCCGTTAACAAAGGCTGGAATACCTTAGAATATATTAAAAATCCAACAGAAAAGGTCTTAGAATTGGCCGTTAATCAAGCTGGATGGGCAATTCAATATGCTAAAAATCCAAGTATAGAAATGCAATTGTTGGCAGTTAGGAAAAATTACGATGCCATCAAATATATCAAAGAACCAGATGAAAGGGTACAGGAAGCAGCAGTCAAAATAAGTTATGATGCACTTAGGTATATCCATTCACCTAGTCTGCAGATAGAGATGATGGCTATTAAGGAAAATGAAGCAGCTATTAGCTTTATCACTTCATTAGATAAACAGAAAATGCTAGCGTTTTTAAAAGTTAATATTTTGGTGGTTAAGTACATTATCAACCAAATAACTAAAGAAGAACTAGAGGGCGTATTAAAAGAAGTATTATCAAATGAAGAAGTTGAAGAAAAATATGTAAGAGACTTTTTAAATTGTAGTACCATAGATAAATATTGCAGTAGACAACATATGGATAAGATGCTACTCATTTACCAATATGGCAGCAAAACAGCGAAAAAAATAGCAGTAGATGAAAAGCTAAAGAGACGATAGAGGAGGGACAAAATGAATTTTGTAGAAACGCTAAAAAGTGTAGAATTAGTACTAGCTACAAGGGAAGTGCCTTTGGTAGTTGGTGAAAGTGGTATAGGAAAAACAGCTTTAGCCAAGGCGCTTGCTAAAGAAAAAGAGTGGAGTTTAATCGTTATTGATGGTAACCTCCTTAAAGAAGGTGAGATAGGTGGTCTTCCAACGGTAGAATCTTATAGCAGTATGGATGTTAATGGCAATCAGGTAGAAAAGAAAATGACTGTCTATGCCGTTCATAATAAGCTAAGAGAAATTGATAAAGAAATAGCTGAGGGTAAGACAGTTCTTTTATTTATAGATGAAATTAATCGCTGTGAGCATACAGTGCAGCAAGAACTTATGAATTTAATACTAAATAGAGAAATCAATGGCTACCAGCTACATGATGAGGTTAAAATTTTAGCAGCCATGAATCCATCTAGTAAATATGGATCGGATTTTGATTATCAAGTGGTTGATATGGACCCAGCCCAAGAAAATAGATTTGTATGGTTAAACATGGAAAGTGACTATATCCAGTGGTTAAAATGGGCAATAGATACAGGCATTGAGCAAAAGGTAATAGGGTTTATCTCAACCTTTCCAGAGTACTTGAATAAAAATAATGAGGATGATATTAGAGCAACACCTAGAAGCTATGAAAGAATCTCTAAAAGCTATCAGATTTATAAAGAGCAAAAAGAAATCATTCCTAGATCAGTGTTTTTAAACGTCATTAAAGGAAACGTTGGGAAGGTAATAGCAGAAGAATTTCTTAGTTTTGTTGAAGCTGATTATAGCCCACTCATAGGGTATGAAGATGTGTTTTTAGGAGAAGCCCTTAGTGCAGCTTTAATAGAGAGAGTTAAGAATGAAAGTCATACAAGACTTTACTTATCAGCAATCAACATTTTAAAGCAGTTAGAGTCATATATGAAAGCTCATGAAGATGAGTCAAAGGATAAGATGAATAGATTAATGGATTTTTTAAAAGCTTATCCTGTAGACTTAATGGTGGCCATTATGAAGGATATGAAGGAAAGTTATGCTGAAGTATACAAAAATGCTTTAGACAATGAGGCTTTTGTAGAGGCCTATTTTTCAGCATATAGCTTAATAAGGGGATAGCTTATGGAAAGTCATTTTGATAGTCAGGTAAAACAGCTTTATGAAAAATCCAAGGAAATTGTTAATACAACAGATATGTTAAAGTCAAACCGCGCTGGTGAGAAATGGGAACCAGTTTGGCCTCAGGACTTTAAACGTGACTTCTTTAACCTAGTAGATCAAGTAAGCTTAAGTTTAATGCAGGATAATGATGATTTTTATGGCTATTTCTTGATACAAATGGCAAGAGAAATAAGAGTAGACATGAGTAGCCCAACTGGGGTGAATTTTAAAGGGGCTAGGTATGTGATTTATTTTAACCCCATTATTTTCTTAACCCTCACTCTTAAACAAATGGAAAGCGTCATTAAGCATGAAATTTTTCATATCATTTCCATGCATTTAACGAGAGCAAAGGCATTAAAAGGCAGATATAGTACACTTGCCATTAATATGGCTATGGATGTAGTTGTTAACCAATTTTTAGAGTATCTGCCACCTTATGCTACAACATTAGAGTCGGTGAATTTACATTACAATTTAAAACTGAAACCCTATGAAACCTTTGAATATTATGTAGAGAAACTTCAAACTGAATTTGATTTGCAAGAGGAAGATGAGGAGGGAGAAGAAAACGACGCTAATGAAAATGAGGATTTAAAAACGGCATATAATCCTGAGAAAACACATGATATGTGGGGAGAGTCTGATGAGATAGAGGAGCAAACCATTAAAGAATTTACAGAGAAGTTTATAAATAATGCTCTTAAAGGAAAAATACCAGCTTACTTAGAGGATATGATTGCCGCTCTTAAAAATAGTAAGGGAGAATTACCTTGGAACTTATATTTAAGTAGACTAATGGGAACTGTTGAAAGTAACAAGAAGAAGGTCATCACAAGGCGAAGTAGAAGACAGCCCGAAAGACTAGATTTAAGAGGAAACCTCAGAAGTCATAAAGCAGAAATAGCAGTTGCGATTGATATTAGTGGTAGTATAAGTGATGAAGAATTCAAGCAGGCTATTAAGGAAGTACTTCATATCGTTAAGAATTATAATCACGAAATCACGATCATTGAATGTGATAATCAGGTCAGACGTGCATATAAAGTCAGATCCATTAAGGATATACAAGATAGAATAGCTGTAGGTGGAGGAACTCAATTCACCCCTGTTTTTGAATATGCCAATAAGAAAAAGATTAATTTACTAATCTATTTTACTGATGGCAAAGGTGAAGACAAACTAAAGGTTCTCCCTAGAGGGTATAAAGTACTGTGGGTCATCTCAGGAAGAGGAGATGAACTATCATTAAAAGAGCCTTATGGCATAGTAAAAAAACTAAAAAAGATAGAAGTAAAAGATGTGACTCTAGAAATGAGTGATGTGAGAAGTGATGGGTATTCCATGAATAATCAAGCACCTACTATTTAGTAGTATACAAGACTACTTTAGAAGTATATAATAAGATTAATATAAGACTAATCCTTGAGGCAGATTAATAAATAGCTCAAGGATTTTTTGTTTTTAGGAAGGGAGAGTCTTATGTTAGGGTAATTATTTTTTCTATTAGACAACATTAATCAATTATCAGATGAGGCTCTTTATAATAAACTTCTTAATGAGTTTCCTGTGTGGATAAAAGTAGCTAGGCAAAAACATATGATATAAGTAGCATAATGGATGTATATATCACTAGCTTAAGTAAAAACTAAGCTATGTGTGTTATAGATTATTAATAAAGGAGGAACTAAAATGAATGTTAAATTTCAAGGAAAACCAATAACTTTGGAAGGGCACCATATAGAGGTGGGTGAACCAGCACCAGGGTTTAATGTAGTTGATGGGCAGTTACAAACCATTTCTTCAAGTGAATTAAAAGGAAAAAGAGTTTATGTAAGCGTGCCTTCTCTTGATACAGGCGTGTGTGATAGAGAAGTAAGACGCTTTAATGAGGAAGCAACTAAATTAAATGATGTAAAGGTGTATACGATTTCTATGGATTTACCTTTTGCACAAGCAAGATGGTGTGGAGCAGCAGGTATAGAGAATGTAGTCACTTTATCTGATTATAAAGATAGAAGTTTTGGTCAAAACTTTGGTACTTATATTAAAGAACTTGGTTTATTGACAAGAGCGGTATTTGTAATTGATGAAAATAACAAAGTCATTTATGTAGAGTATTGTGAAGAGGTAACAGAAGAACCTCATTATGAAGAGATACTTAAGGTATTATCTTAATAGAAAAACTAAAAATCCTTGTCCATTAGATAAATTCTAGTGTACAAGGATTTTTGATTGTGAATAAAAATTTGAGTGTTTAAATTTAATGAAAGGCATAGTAGGTTAGGGTATAATAATAATTGACTCACAGTATTGAGTGACATATGAGGGGGAATAGAAATGGCTGTATATTCAATAAAAGGAGAGCAACTAAGAAAAGTAGCACATCTTTTTGATGGATGGGAGGAAACTTTGATTTGGTCAGCACTTCAAGAATGCATGGGAAGTGTTTTTGCAGATAGTATAGAACATCCTACAGCTGCGCAAGTTGTTATTGCAGACTTTTGCTTTTTGGCCGGACAGCCTCAATTAGAGTTAGTACTTCATAATCCTAACAAGTCAAAATCGCAGTTTATTATTATGGTGCCAGAAAATGAAGCATGGGCCAAACTTATTGAAGAATCCTACGGGAGTCACGCCAAGAAAATCACAAGATATGCTATTAAAAAAGAACCAAATGTATTTGACCCATTAAGGCTTAAAACGGCTATTGAAAGTATAGGCTCAGACTATGAAATTAAATTAATAGATGAAGCCATTTATCAGCAGGCAATGGCCAGTGAATGGTCAAGGGATTTGTGCTCACAGTTTGAAAATGGTAAGGTGTATAAAGAAAAGGGATTAGGGGTAGCCGTTCTTTACAAAGGAGAGTTAGTATCAGGTGCTTCTTCTTATACAAGATATAATGAAGGGATAGAAATAGAGATTGATACCAAAACAGAGTTTAGAAGAAAGGGTTTAGCTTATGCCGCTGCGGCAAAACTAATTTTAGAGTGTATCGATAGAAATCTATATCCAAGCTGGGATGCGCAAAATAAATGGTCAGTGGCTCTTGCGGAAAAGCTAGGTTATCATTTTGATAAAGAATATACAGCTTATGAAATAAGCTTATTTGGTTTATAAAGTGTTATATGGACTTGATTTTAGTAGAGTCAGCGCGTATATTAAAAATACATTTATGTACAAGAATTATTTTAAAGGATAAGACAAGTGAGTAGTCTTACGGTGAACAATGATGTTAAAAAAGAGAATAGAAGACTTTTGTAAGTCTATAGGATTAGATACAATAGGTTTTATTCCTTGTAGGCGCTTTGATGAACTAGAGGTGTTTTATAGGGAAAGACAAAAGCTTGGTTTGCAAAATGAATTTGAAGAGCAAAATATTGAAAAACGTCTTAATCCCAATCTTTATATGAAAGAGGGAAAAACGATTATTTCTATAGCATTTCCTTATTATCATAGGGAGATAAAGGATGAGGTGGCTAATGGTTTTTCCATTTATACAAAAAGGCTAGATTATCATAGGGTTGTTAAAAAGTATTTGAATGAAATAAGTGAATACATCGAGACCTTAGGTGGTAAGGCACTAGGGTTTGTAGATAGTAATGCTTTGCCTGAAAGATACATTGCTTACTTAGCGGGACTTGGATTTATTGGAAGAAATAACATGCTGATTACAAAAAAATATGGTTCCTATGTCTTTTTAGGTGAGCTTATGACAGATTTAAAGATTGAATGTGAAGATCAGAGAAGCCAGGATGAACTAATAAAATATGCAGAGTGTGGAGCGTGCAAGGCTTGCTTAAAGGAATGTCCCACAAAGTCTATTAATATGTCAAGGAGTAATCCTAATATTTGTTTATCTTATATCACTCAAAAAAAGGAGCTTAGTGATCAAGAGATAAAGCTATTAAAAGGAAATATTTTTGGCTGTGACTTCTGTCAATTAAAATGTCCTTATAATGAAGAAGTGGCAACTAATGTTTTAGAAGAATTTCAAACACTCGTCCATATGAATGAGCCTGCTAATGTTTATGCAGGGATGGATAATTCCTATTTTAAGGAAAAAATGAGTCCGACTTCTTGCGGCTGGCGAGGAAAAAATGTGATAAGAAGAAATGCTATCATTCATATGGATCATGCTGGTTTGCCCATTGAACAATATAAAGGTGATTCTCCTTATATTAATAACTATATTGAGAGACTCACTCAAAATAAGTAGTTACTACTCAAGAAATCTCTTGAGAATTTTAGAAATGTCCTCATCTATAGCACCCTGATAACATAAATCATTTTGGTCATTGATTCAAAGAAATGATTATAATAAGATAAAATAAAAGGGTGTTAAATAGAATAAAAAAGGGGAAGTCATATGTTCAATCTATTGAAGAGAAAGGTAAATAAAAAAGCACAAAAGCAAATTGAAACACAAATAAATGACCTTCAGCTTTACTTAGAAAATAATTATAAGGACTTAGCTATTGAGGCAAGGCAAGAAGCTATTATGCTGATTGAAGGTTGCTATGAGCGTGGGGAACTTGACAACAAAAGTTATACCAAATATAAGAGCATTCTAAGTGAATATAGTAAGAAAATGGAGAACTACAATCATCAACAATTTTATAGTTCTTCCTCTCACTAGCTTAAGCCAATAATGAGATTATAAGGTTCAGCAAAGATGGACTAGAGAGCTTATTATATTCAATTGATCTAAACAGGCAGAAGTATTTATTGAGGTAATGAATCGGAATAAAGAAAAAATGAAATAATGCATATAGATATGCTATAATAAAAATATAAATGAATTTTTATAAGGGGGTAGCCAAAAATGGCAGGTGGTTTTTTAGGAAGAGTAGCAGCAGATACTTTAGGACTATCAGATATTGGTAAGATTATCTCACCTCAAGACTTTGATAAGGTAGATGGAGATGACTTTATTTTACAAGAGGATGGAGAAAAAATCTTCTTTGTTATTAAATCTAAAACAGATGAGTATGTGTTTACTAATTATGGACTTATTCATGTAGATGGGAAGTCAGCTATAGAGAAAAAAAGGCTTGTTAAACGTTATGACTTTAAATATTATAAGGTATCTCAGGTGACTTTAGAAACAGCAGGGACTATTGACTTAGATATTGAAATTAAATTCTTTATCAATGAGCAAGGCTTTAGTATTGATGTGGATAAAAATCAAATGGAATTACTTAAAAAATTATATAAATCGCTCATTGAAGTGAGTTATATTCAAAAACATAATGAAGCTCTGTTTGGAGATGGTGTCAATGGACTCAAAATGGCCAATGAAGATTTATCTAGAAACGTTATTCAAGGGGATATCGTCGATATTACAGAAAGATTAACGAATTTTAACTTAGATTGGATGGAAGCTTTAAGAAAAGAATACCATAAGCGCGACTTCTGTGAAGCTTATGAGAAATATTTAGGATAGAAAAAGAGCCTTAAATTTAGCGTTAGCTAAGTTTAAGGCTCTTTTCTATTGTATTTAGCTTTACTATGCCTTTTTTTATGTATTCATATAGTGTTGAAAAAATTAGAAATAAAGTATATAATGCTGAATTGGTAAGACCAATCAGAAAAGAGGGGACAGTATGAAGTATGTTAGGCAGTTTGGCATTATTTTAGGAATCACTTTTATTGGAGAAATACTAAATAGCATAGTACCCTTACCAATACCAGCTAGTATATATGGTTTAGTGTTGATGCTTATTTTACTAGTGACAGGTGTAATTCGTTTAGAACAGATAAAAGAGACTGGCGTATTCTTAATAGAAATTATGCCAATGATGTTTATTCCAGCAGCGGTAGGATTAATGGTATCTTGGCAGAGTCTTGAGTCCATCTTATTACAGGTAATTGTGATTACCCTAATCTCTACAGTTCTAGTCATGGTAGTAGCAGGTAAAATAACACAATGGATAGTATATAGGAAGGAAGGTCATCAGGATGAAAGAGATGTTATATAATTCTACTTTTTTAGGAGTGCTCATAAGTCTAGCGGGATATGAGCTAGGTATGATGCTTAAGAAGAAATTTAAAAAGACAATCTTTAATCCATTGTTGATTTCAATCATAGTAGTGGTTGCTTTTTTATTAATCTGTGACATTGACTACGATACCTATAATCAAGGAGCAAAATATATCAGTTATCTTCTTACACCAGCAACCGTATGTTTGGCTATTCCGCTTTATGAAGAATTAGAATTATTAAAGAAAAATGTGGCAGCTATTTTAATTGGGATTTTTTCAGGAGCTTTAACGAGTTTGACTTGCATCTTAGTAATGGCCTTTGTGTTTCATTTTAGCCACGAACAGTATGTGACTTTACTTCCTAAATCCATTACAACGGCTATTGGTATGGGTGTATCAGAAGAGCTAGGTGGAATGGTCACCATAACAGTAGCGGTCATTATTATTACAGGTATTCTAGGAAATATGATAGCAGAGACAGTTTGTAAAGTTTTTAGAATTAACCATCCGGTGGCAAAGGGAATTGCTATAGGGACCTCGGCACATGCTATTGGAACAGCAAAGGCCATAGAAATGGGAAGAATAGAAGGGGCTATGAGTAGTTTATCTATAGCTATTTCTGGCCTTTTAACAGTAGTAGGGGCTTCAATTTTTGCTACGTTTATATGAGATAATGTTTATACATAAATGAGCACATCGGCACAAGGAGACTGTATGGAAAATAAAGAATACTTTAAGGTCATTGAGTATATAAAAGAGCAAATGAAAAATGGGACAATTCAGATAGGAGGTAAGTTAGAAACAGAAAGAAAGCTTTCTGAAAAACTAGGTATTTCACGTCCTTCCATTAGAGAAGCTTTAAGAAGTATGGAGAATATCGGACTTATTGAAAGTAAACAGGGCTCAGGTAACTATTTATTAGGAAATTTTTCGAAAAACTTAACAGAATCTTTTAGTTTAATGCTTTTGATGAAACAAGTAGACTATGTGGATATTACTGAAGTAAGGAGAGCTATAGAACTAGAAGCTTATAAGATAGCTATGAGAAGTATATCTGATCAGCAATTAAAAGATATAAAAAGTTGTTTAGTGAATCCCTTAAATGAAAGATTTGAGAATGAGATTTTATTTGATAAAAACTTTCACTTTTCTATTGTTAAAGCAACAGGCAATGGGTTTATGATGAATATTGTGGAGCCATTAGCTAGTGTTTGTGAAGAATTAATAGAGGAAACCCTTAAAAAAGCAACCATAGATGAGCGAGAACAGTTAGCCCAGTACCACATGCAAATCTATTTAGGCTTAGAAGAAAAGAATTTAGAAAAAGGATTATCAGCTATTAATGCGCACTATGATCTTATCAATCAATTGCAGTAGAGAAAGTGAGAAAAGTATTATATACTAGGGGAAAGTGTCTATTAACATAGAAAGAGGGGGAGTGATTCGCGTGTGGTTATGGATTCAAGAGCAGATTATTCATTCTAATACAATGATAAATAAAATCATTTATAGTATTGTCTCATTAATCATCATCCTTATCTTAAAACAATATACACAAAAGTTAATCAAAACAGTAGGGGAGGGACAAGAAAGAAAATATAAACATAGAAAAGTATTAAGTGGCATTTATGCTGTATTGTATTTATTATGCTTGCTTATCATATGGCAGAAATCCTCAACATCTTTCTTAACTTTGTTAGGCTTTTTATCAGCTGGGTTTACTATTGCCATTCGAGATGTTTTTGTGAATCTGATAGGAGGTCTTTATATTCTATTTGCGAAACCTTTTAAAGTAGGTGAACGTATAGAAGTTGCAGGGCAAATAGGAGATGTGATCGATGTAAATCTTCTTCACTTCACCATGCTAGAGGTAGGTAATCGTATTATGCAGGAACAAAGTACAGGACGTATTTTACATATGCCTAATATGCTTGTTTTTTCAGGTCCTTTAGCTAACTATGAAACAGGATTTAAGTATATTTGGAATGAAATGACGGTTAAATTAGATTTAGCAAGTGATTTGGAGCAAGTGAAAGCTCTTTTTTATGAGATTATAGAGAAGTATAGTAGTGATTACATCGAAGAAGCTAAGAAGCAAATAGAGACTGCGAGTAAACAGTACTTAATTTGTTATAATAATCTTACACCTATTATTTATACGGAAATAAAAGATGGTGCTATGTGGCTTAGCTTACGTTACCTTTGTGAACCAAGAAAAGTAAGAGTAACAGAGAACCTGATATGGGAAGAAATTTTAAAGTGTATCCAAGACAAGGATAATATTAAACTTTTATAAGGAATACAAAGTGTGGATAAACGTAATCCCCAAGATTTTAGTTAAGGTCTTGGGGATTACGTTTATTTTGGATTTAAGCTATTTAAAGTAGAGCGTAAAACACTAATAAGAGCTAATTCATGAGATTTAAGCATATCCTTATGTGGGTAAATCATCATATCCGTAGTAGGAGAAGCAAGGCTACACTTTCTAGTGACTAAGTTATGCTTTTTAAGGGTTTCTTCAGGCATAGGACTAACCCATAAATAAGTTCCTTTAACTTGCTCAAGCAAATCGAATTGGCTACTACGGTCATAAATATAAATCCGTTTTTGAGCCGTATCCATATCGGCACCTTTTTTAATATGACTAAAAGTCAAATTAGGTTCTTGAAAGTCACCATGTAAAATTTCTATGTATTGGCCTAAGGCATGAAAAGGAATATCTTGATAATTTGCCAGTGGATGATTTTTATGTAGCATAATACACATGGCAAATTCTCCGATACACTCATACTGTAGACCTTGTTCTTTAATAAGTGCTAAAAAATAACTTTCATGGAGCTTTTGATATCGTACAATACCTAAGTCACTTTCGCCGGTAGCAACATCTTGGATAGTAGTATGGGCATTCGTTTCTTTATAGTGAATATTTAATGGCAAAGATTCTACATTTTCTTCTTTTAAAGAAGTATTTAAGAACCTTGAGAAAGCAGTAGAAATATAAGTAGCCCTAGGAACAGAAACAGCTAATTTAAAGGTTTCTTTATGATACGTTTTATAAAGGCTTTCTAACTCATCCATTTGTGAAAGAATAGTTCTGGCATACTGAAGAAATTGCTTGCCGTCGCGGGTAGGCTCTACACCTTTAGGTGTACGCTTAAAAATAGTAATGCCAATTTCAAGTTCTAGCTCTTTAATGGCCTTACTTAAATTAGGCTGTCCCATAAAAAGATTTTTAGCTGCTCGGGTAATGGAACTAGATTTCTCAACTTCAAGCACATAACGTAGTTGTTGCAAATTCATAACATCCCTCTCATTTCCTTTACGATTCTAGTAGCTGGTTATTGTAGTAAGACTGAACAGTTACATCATTTTATAGTTCTATAGTAACACAAAAAATCTGTAAATAAAAATTTGTAGACTATTAAATAAAGAAATAATGAAAAAAGGATATAAATATAAAAACGAGTAATGTTTTTTATATATTGGGGGTATTCTGATTTAATATTACCAGTTTAAAAATGAGTGTGTTATAATATTAACAAAGAAAGAAAAACATTACACAACAAAGATTATAGGGGGAATTAACATGGCACGCTTTACATTACCAAGAGATTTATATCATGGAAAAGGTTCAATTAATGAATTAAAAAATTTAACAGGTAAAAAAGCAATTGTAGTAGTTGGTGGCGGTTCTATGAAACGCTTTGGATTCTTAGATCAAGTTGTAGACAATTTAAAAGAAGCAGGTATGGAAGTAAAATTATTCGAAAATGTTGAGCCAGACCCATCTGTAGAAACCGTTATGAAAGGTGCAGAGGTGATGCGCGAATTTGAGCCAGATTGGATTGTAGCTATAGGTGGTGGTTCACCTATTGATGCGGCAAAAGCAATGTGGGTTTTCTATGAATATCCAGAAACTACTTTTGAAGCTATTATTCAGCCTTTCTCATTCCCAACACTTAGACAAAAAGCTAAATTCTGTGCTATTCCTTCTACCTCAGGAACCGCTACTGAAGTAACAGCTTTCTCTGTTATTACAGATTATGCAAAAGGTATTAAATATCCCTTAGCAGATTTTAATATTACGCCTGACATTGCTATTGTAGATCCTAATCTTGCAGAAACAATGCCAGCTCAATTAACAGCACATACAGGTATGGATGCTTTAACTCATGCGATTGAAGCTTATGTTTCTACTTGCCATTCTTGCTTTACAGATCCACTTGCTTTAAAAGCAATTGAGATGATTTTTGATGACTTACAAGCTTCTTATGAAGGAGATATGGAAGCTCGTGAGCAAATGCACTATGCACAATGCCTTGCAGGTATGGCGTTCTCTAATGCACTTTTAGGAATCGTTCACTCTATGGCACATAAAACAGGTGCAGCTTATAAAAATGGACATATTGTTCATGGCTGTGCTAATGCAATGTATTTACCACAAGTGATTAGATTTAATGCCAAAGATGAAGTGGCAGCAAAACGTTATGCAGATATTGCCAAGTTTATTGACTTAGAAGGCGATACGACCGAAGGCTTAGTTAAAGCGCTTTGTGATAAAATTGAAGCTTATAATGTAGCGCTCAATATCCCAAAATGCATTAAAGACTATGAAAATGGTATGGTACCAGAAGATGAATTCTTAGAAAAACTTCCAGAAGTAGCTGCTCTTGCTATTAGTGATGCTTGTACAGGATCAAATCCAAGAATTCCAGATCAAAAACAAATGGAAGAACTCTTAAAATGCTGTTACTATGGCACAGAGGTTGACTTCTAGAAAACATAATACTTACTTACAAAATAAAGCAAAAAAGCTGCTAGTATATCATAGCGGCTTTTTTAATGTGCAAAATGTATTTTTTTGTCTAAAATTTTAAAATATTGTTATACAAAATAGATAAATCATGGTAGAATAAAAGAGATTAACATAAGGTGAAAAAAGAGGGAGATTGTATATGCGAAAAAAAGGTAGAACTCAATTAACACAGAAAAAAAAGTTAACCAATAGGCCACTTAAGCAGAAAGAAAAATTAAAAGTAAAAAGTGCTACTAAAAAAGATAAATTTGTTTCTATAAAGTCAAGCATTATATCTATGTGTATATGTTTTGCTATTATTCCCTTATTAATTGTTAATATTTTTTCAGCAAAGGTTTCTAAAGATGTGGTAAGAGATACGACCCAACAATTATCTGAAGAAATCATTAAACAAGTTTCTGAGAATATAACGGTATTTAATGCACAAGTTGAACAGAAAATAACAGATTTTGTAGTGTCTAATACTATTCCTATAAATAATTTTGAAAAGTATAATTCTGATGATATGTTTGATAAACTAACAGGTAGTAGAAATATATCTTCTCAAATCAATGCTGTTTTCTCATTAAATAGTGCCGTAACTAATATATGGGTCGTACCTACCAATGGTGAGATTATTGCCGGGGGAGAATCTAATAAGTATAAGATAGAGTCTATAGAACGTATAAGAGATTATGACATAGATATGACACCTACCTGGATTGCTGGAATAGGTGATTTATCAGATAGTATCTTTATTGCTAGAAAAGTAAATAATAAAAAAACCTCAAAAGATATTATTGTTATGGAAGTTAATTTAAGTAAAATGGTATCTGCTATTGATCAGGTTAATTTGTTAAGTGATTCTTCTATTGTCATTGTAGATAATAATAAAAAGAACATTTATAGTAAACCAGCAGAGCGAGCTCAAATAAGTGATAAAATTTGGACAACTATTGAAAATGGTGAAGAAAATGGTTCTACAATAGTGGACAAACAATTAGTTACTTATCATACCATGAGCAATGGTTGGAAGATGATTGTACAGATACCAGAACGTTCACTTACAGAACGTATACAGACGGCAAGTTTATTCACTTGGATTTTAGTACTTGTAGTAGCTGCTTTAGCTATAGTAGTAGGTACAAGAATTGCTAAGAAATTTTCAAATCCTATCATTGAACTGATGAAGCTTATGAAGAAAGCAGAAGAAGGGGATTTAACTATTGAGGCTTCAAATAAAGGACATAATGAAGTAGCTTTGTTATGCAAGAGTTTTAATCATATGATGTTTAACATACATAAGCTTTTAGAAGAAACCAAAGAAGTAGTAGCAAGTACTTTAAAAAATAGTCAAATTCTTTCTGAATCAACGAATGAAACAGTAGAAGGATTCACACAACTAACTACTTCAGTAGGTGAAATAGCTGAAGGTGCAAATCATCAAGCTTCTGATACTCAAGAAGGGGTTGTGGCAATGGCTAACCTTGGAGAAAGTATACAAATGGTTAGCGAGAAAACACAAAATATCTATAAGAACACACAGGGTGCTAAAGAAATGCTTCATGAAGCATCTGATACAATGACTTTATTAAATACAACAATGGCCTCATCAATAAGTATTACTAAGGAAATGAACGCTAGTGTTGGAGAATTAAATGAGCTTAATAAAGGCATTGAAAAAATGATGAAATTCTTAGATAGTATTAGTGAGCAAACCAATCTTTTAGCCCTTAATGCAAGCATTGAAGCAGCACGTGCAGGAGAAGTTGGAAAAGGCTTTGCAGTAGTTGCTGAAGAGGTGAGAAAGTTAGCAGAGCAATCTAAATCTTCTACTGTAACCATAGGGAAGACCTTGCAAGAGATAGAAAATAAAACACTGAATACGACTGAACTTGTGGGAAAAGCAAATGAAATCTTTAATAAGCAAAATCAAGCAGTGGATAAGACTGCTGTTATATTTAAAGAAATGATTTCCATTTTACAACACATGGATGAAGAGCTAAGCCATATTAATAGTCAAGTTGATGACATGAATAAACTTCGTAGTGAAACAAGTAGCAAGATTTCTAATATTGCAGCTGTTATAGAAGAATCTACAGCTGCTACTGAAGAAGTGAGTGCGTTTAGTGAGGAACAAAAAGGAGTTATTCAAAATCTATCTGTATTATCTCAAAATTTAGTTGAATCTATGAAGCGTTTAGAAAGTTCAATAGAAAATTTCAAGCTATAAGCCCAGAAACACTAGATGAAGTGGTTAAAAGCCAACAATCATCTAGTGTTTTTTAATACTATTTATATAAGGAATAGATGGGGTTATAATAGAAGTAACTAAGTAATAAAGGAGATCAGGTATGACAATTAGGCATTTAAGGATTTTTGTAGCAGTAGTCAAGGAGGGTAAGATGGGGATTGCAGCCAAATCACTTTTTATTTCTCAACCTTCAGTGAGTCAGGCTATTAAAGAAATAGAAGATTATTATGGCATTAAACTTTTTGAAAGGCTTTCTAAAAAACTCTACATTACAGAAAATGGTCAGTTACTGTTTCAATATGCGCAGCATATCCTTCAATCCTTTGATGAAATGGAAGTGAACTTAAATCATTTGGGAGAAAAAGTGAACTTACGTATAGGTGCTACCATTACAGCAGGGACTTATATGCTTGAACCGATGATTACTACTTTTGAAGAGCAAAACCCACAAGTTAAGATTAAAGTGACTGTTAATAATACTTATAGACTACAAGAAATGCTTTTAAATAGTCAATTGGATGTAGGCATTATTGAAGGAGAAGTTAATGCACCGGATTTAGTAAAGCAATCCGTATGTCAAGACCCCCTCGTAGTAGCAGTTGGGAAAAAGCATCCTTTATATGGTCAAAAGTCACTACCTATTACAGCGCTACAAGGACATCACTTGATTTGCAGAGAAGAAGGGAGTGGTATAAGAAGCTTATTTCGTAGGCATCTTGAGGAACATCAGGTAATGATGGAAGTTAAGTGGGAGTGTACAAATACCGAGGCTATTAAAGCAGCGGCTATTGCAGGACAAGGCATTGCAGTATTTTCAGCACGTACAATTGAGCAAGAAGTAAAAAAAGAAATACTACACATCATTGAACTAGAAGGCATAAGCCTATCTAGACAAATCTGTGTTGTATCTCATAAGGATAAGTTTTTATCTAAGCAGTTAATGAGTTTTTTAGACTGTTTACGAGTAAATGGTTTGAAAGCTTAAAAGATACTATAAACTAAAGTACCAATAATGCCGGAACCGAAAATGACCATAATGGGGTTAAATTTAAATTTTCTTAAGGCCACTAAACTACCTATAAATAAACAAAACTCAACAGGTCTAAAGTTGGCTAAAACAATTTCAGACTTATCAGCATTAAATAATGCAAGAGATAAAATCGCAAGTCCAGCAGAACTAATAAGTGCTACAACAGCAGGTCTAAGACTTGCTAAAATGGTTTGAACCCCAGATAAGTTGCGGTATTTATAATAAAAATGAGCTAGTATAAGACAAAGTATAAATGCAGGTAAAATGCAACCTAAAGTACAAATAAGCGCGCCAGGTAGTCCTGCTAATTGTGTTCCTACAAAGGTAGCAGAATTAATGGAAATAGGACCTGGTGTCATTTCTGCTATAGTTATCAAATCTGTAAATTCAGCCATAGTCATAAGACCATGTACATTAACAATTTGATTTTGTATAAGAGGAATAGCCGCATAACCACCGCCTACACTAAATAGGCCTACTTTTAGAAAGCTTAAAAATAATTGAAGTAACATATTAGCAGTCTCCTTGTTGTTTATTGCGTTTCATTTCTAGTAAAAGTGTGATGAGTCCAATGGCAATACAAAGTAAAATAATGGTCATGGCACTAATACCCATAAAGTAGGTCATGACAAAGGTAATGACCATAAGCACCATGTAAAAACGATTTCCTGTACGGATAATATTTTTAGCTAGATTAATGACAACATCACATATTACAGCTGCTACACCAGCGCGCATAACTAAAAGGGCAGTAGCAATAACGGCATTATGACGAAAAGCATCATAAAATACAGCAATAATAGAAATAATCACAAGCGGTGGGATGGAAGTCCCTAGTACTGCTACAATTGAGCCTATTATACCCCTCATACGATAACCTAAAATAACAGAAGCATTAATAGGAATAGGACCTGGTGAAGATTGAGCAATAGCTGTAATATCCAGCATTTCACTTTCTTCAATCCAACCTAATTCTTCAACAAATTTTTTTTTCATCAGCGAAACAATAACAAAACCACCACCAAAAGTACAAGCACTTAGCATAAAGGTGGAGATGAAAAGTTGCCATAACAAATGTCCATGTTGAGTTTCTTTTTTATGTGACATGGTGTTCATTCTCCTTATGTGTTTGAGTAAGTTTTAACTTAATTATAGAAATAGTGTAAAGGAAAAATGATTATTTGTAAAATAAATAGTTGTTATGAAAAACATAGGTAAATACCTATAATAGCTTTCTGCATAGACAGTCATTAAATCTCATATTAAGATAAAAGGGAGATAACTCTTCAGCTGTATAAAATAGTGAGTATTAGCGGCTGAGTAGCTACAAGAAGAAAATGAAAGTGATATTAATAAGTAAGACGAGGAAATAATATGATAGATAATGAATCTAAATGGTACTATACCATTGCTTGGTACACTCAAGGAAATAAGCCTAGCTTCGAAGAAGAAATACAAGAAATGGCTCAAGGGCATATAGCTCATTTATGTGAAGAACAGGAGCTTTTATTAAAGCAAATAGAGATGCAGTCTAATAGTCTTAAGATAAAGATTAATAGCGATATACAGTTAAATATAAATAAGCTAGTTAAAGATTTGCAAAAAAAATTACCAGCTATTACAGATTTAGTAGATGAGGAAAAAACTTTAATAACGACTACAAGTAGTGATTTAAGTGAAAAAGATAGACGTCTAGAAAAATTATTAAATAGTGTTATAGATGCGGAATATTACGACATGGAGGATAGTTTTACAAGTCAGTTAGAAGATTTAAAAAGCTATCTATTGGCACAAAAACTTAGTGTAATTGAAAAGAATGATCAGATATTTTTAGTTGATGAAGAAGCATTAAATCATGAAATTAACTTAAATTGTTTTGCTTGTACCAAGTTATATAAATATGGCTGTTGTTGTGGAAGTCCTTGTAATTTAGGACCTCGTAATAAAAAGGTCTTTGATAAGCATCTTTTAAATATTGAAGAAGAAGTAAAAGCCTATGATGAAGCAACCTATAAGAAAATTCTAGCTAAGGGCGGTTTTATTGCTTCTGATGGCTCTATTAATGAATGTGATGGCCATTGTGCATTACTAGTAGAAGAAGAGGGTATATATAAATGTATAGCCCACAGTTATGCATTAAAGAGAGATATTCCTATTTATGAAATATGTCCACTATCCTGTTTAATGTATCCATTAGAGATTATTGAACTCATTACAAATAAGCAAAGAAAACTTCTACTTTTAACTTCTGTAGTAAGTGAAGACTTTGCACGTCGTTTTGGACGTTGGGGAAGTTATAACACACTTGAAGTAGAACTCCGTTGTATTAATAAAAAAGCTCACAATGATGTTTTTAAAGAAGAAGATTATAGACCTGTTTATAAGGTTAATAAGGATCTTTTATGCCATGAATTTGGTAGCACCTTTTATGAGAGTCTAGAAGAGGTATTGTAAAATGTATCAATAACACTTAAGTAGGACAAAAGACCGACTTAAGTGTATTTTTTGCTTGCAAAAGAGAGCGAGAGGCGTATATTAATAGGTAAGAAGCAAAGATTTAAAGGACGTGATAGGATGAAAAAAAGAGGCTTAGCATTAGCAATAAGTATTATGTTGTTCGGTCAAACTATTTATGCTACTACTGACATGCAACAAGTAGCACTTAAAAGTGGTATAGAAAAAGCACAAGTACTTCAAGAGAGTGGTAACCAAATTCTTTTAAATGGTCAGCTTTTAGAGATACCAGATGGAGTTTTAGAAGTAAAAGGACATCTGCTTTATCCTCTTAGATGGTTAGTGATGCAAATGGGAATAGCAGTGAGCTGGGATCAAAAAACACGAACTGTAACTATAGAAAATCCTACTTATCAAGAAGCACATCTTTATTTATCATACTTAAATGGCTTAACCAGTGAAAATCAAGACACTACTTATAAGTTGCCAGATCGAGTTAAAACTTTAGAAATACCTTCGTATCCATTAAAAAGTAATGATACTTTTATGTTGCATCAAAAACCTATTGGTATCACCATTGACGATGATGGTTTTAACATATCTTTTGCAGCGTATGATTATGCTTTTAAAAACAACCGGCTTTATGTAACACCAGAATGGTTTAATACTATTTTTTTAGCAGAACTTACTAAGATTTCAGAAGGCCTTGAAATAGTTTATCCTACACCAGAGCAAATTGAAAAAGAGTTAGAAAACATGCAAAAGGTGCTGGCACCTCTTACACCAGAAGAAACTCTAGCTTTATGGGTTAGAGGTCAACAAGTAAGAAGTGGTGCATTGCAGTATAGTAGTCTTTCACCAGAACTAAAACAACAAGTATTAGCAAGTAAACGAGGTTGGGTAACAGGTGGTTCTAGTCCTTCAGCAGGCAAGGTAACGATTTTAGATAAGAAGCAGCAAGCAGAAGCTACTTTAGTTTATACTTTAGCGGTAGAAGAAATGCTTCAAGGACAGGTGTTTGAAACAGTAAAAGAACAAATTACGATTAAGAAATATACATTAGAAGGTAACAACTATTGGCTTATTAGCGAAGCAAGAGGTGATTTAAGCTATTTGAGTTTATTACCAGATGCCGATTTAAAGTAAACAGTAAAAAAGAGGTAGCCACGAAATAACTTTCTAATACAAGACTTAACCAACAATTAGTTTGGGCTGGACTATATCTTGTATTTGATAGGCGTTTTGTGACAGCCTCTTTTTATTTTACATATGTTTAGTCGAATCACTTTTACCCAATAAGATAAATAAACCTATAAGTACTAAAGCAACTGGCCAAACGATAGAACCATTAATAAAGAAGAAGAAATGGCCAAGAACAGTAGAAGAAAAGCAAGTAACTGCAACAGTTGTTAAAATACCAACAGGGATTAATAAGCCCTTGCAACGTCCGCCATATAAGTAAAGTTGAAAGAGGCCAATAGCAGGAGCTAAAATATAAACTGGCCAAGTGTAAGCTGAGAAAAACCAATGGGTACTCGTTTCAAATAAAAAGAGTAGACCGAGTGTTGTTAAAATACCACCAGGTACTAAGACCCCCGGAGCACGTCTTGTAGAAAAATAGCTATATTCGAAAGCTAAACCAGGAATTAGTACAAATAGTGGCCATAAATGGCTCATACTAAAAAAATTAAAGTCAAAAAAGTTATTTAAAATACCATAAATACCTAAGGCTAGTAAAATAAGTCCCCAAAATTTCTTTGATTGTAATGATGTGCGATCCATATTTAATCCTCCGTTATCTTTAATATAAATTTAGTATAAGGTGTGCCTCTTAGAAAAGTGTGAGAGAAAAATTAAAATTTGATGATAAATAATAGAGAGTTAGTTTATTTTGAGTTGTTAAAATGTTATAAATAAAATATGATTTCAATAGATATAACGGTAAAAATGCTTAACATTTTAGGGTATCTTAAAGAAGAAGGATTAGCTATAATACCGTTAAAGTAAGAAGTATGTAAAACAAAAGGAAAATAGAATACAAGGGGGAAGTGTTGTGACAATTAAAAAGCAAATACCATATCACTATGAGCATGCACCCATACCAGGAGGGGGCTATGTAACAGGCTTTGTATTTCATCCGCAAAAGCCAGATGTACTTTATGCCAGAACAGACATAGGTGGCGTTTACCGTTATGATTATGAAAAGAGCAAGTGGAAAAGTTTGATGGATCATGTCACACAAACAGATTTAAGTGAAAGCTATCCTATAGCCATTGGTTTAAACATCAATCATCCAGAATGGCTACTTATTGCTTGTGGTGTGAATGAGGACAATAAAGGCATTTTAGCGATTTCTAAGGATGGTGGAAAAAGTTTTACCTATGAAGCAATCCCTACTTTAGTACATGGTAACCTAAATGGAAGAGGGACAGGTCTAAGACTCATTGTAGATGCTCAGGAAGATCAGACTATTTATTTTGCCAGCCAGCAAGGGGGACTTTTAAGAAGTAAAGATTTAGGGAAGTCATGGGAGAGTTTAGAAGTACAGGGTGAGAAGTACATGACTTTTATATGGCAGTCAAAGGATGCCAAAACATTAGTGGTAGGTACTGCAGGTGTGACAACAAAGCAAAGTGATGAGGAAAGAGGCCATAGCGTCTATGTATCTTATGATGGAGGCAGTCATTTTGAAAAGCTATGGCAACCTGAAAAATCTCATGTGGTAGGTTCTAGAATGTCAGGTTATGTGGCACAACGTTATGATGATGATGGTAACTATTTATATATTACCTTTTCAGAAACAGGTAGGCGGTCTTATGTGAAAGAGAATGGCTATAGCTGTGATTCAGGAGACGCTTTAGCCGGTAGAATTATTCGTTATGAAAGAGATACCGAGGGTAAGATCATCTCTTATAGGGAAATAACGCCTTATAGGGAGAGTGAAACAAATGAAGATTTAGAATACGGTTTTAGTGGAATAAGTTCTTGCAAAACTCAACCTGGATTATTAGTAGCTACAACCTTGTGTAAAGAGGATGGAGATTGTATTTATCGCTCTTATGATTATGGTGAACATTGGGAAACTGTACTAGATGATTTGAAGTTAGGTAATTTAAGCTTTGTTACTTCTTATATGAAGCCAGAATACAATGGTGGTCATTCCATTTTACATTGGCTAAGTGATATTAAAATTAATCCTTTTAATGGGAATGAAGTATGGTTTAATTCAGGAACAGGAATCTTTGGTTCTAAAGATTTGATGAGTACTTTACCTCATTTTCAAGATGATACAACAGGAATCGAAGAAACAGTACATCTTAATGTATATAGTCCTCCAGCAGGAAAGGTAAAGCTCATCGATATATTAGGAGATCTAGGTGGATTTGCTTTTGAAGACCTTAAGGTGGCTTGTGACAATTCCTTTGCAGATGCCGAGGGGAATCGTTATATTACTTGTATTAATGCAGACTATTCTGATCTAAATCCGGAGGTACTAGTGGTGACAGCCAGAGGTAATTGGACAGGTAAAACAAAAGGTGGTCTTATTTTATCCAAAGACCAAGGAAAAACTTTTGAAAGACTAAAAATGCCATATGGTTTGTCTAAGGAAATAGATGAAAAGCTAAGGACTATTGAACAACCTAATGTAAATGCTGGGTGGGTAGCTTTATCACCTGATTGTGACCATTTGGTATGGAGTATTGCTGACAATATAGAACTACCTATGTGTACCATGATTCACAGTGAAGATGGAGGAAAAAGCTTTAAATGCTGTGAGATTTATAACTTAGAGAATAAGCGCATTAATCATAGAGGTATGAAAGTGTTTGCGGATCGCATGAATAGCCGGCTTATGTATGGCTTTGATAGTGAAGGGAGCATTTATATAAGTAAAGATAGTGGAGCTTCTTTTAAAGAGTATCCAGTAAATCAGCAGCTTAAAGGAGTGAACTTTGCTTTGATTGACTGCGCTAACCAGACTGAAATTAGAGGTGAAAGTGGAAAAGAAGGTATTTTTTATATGGCTCTAAGAGAAAAAGGCTTATGGAAGATGCAGTATGATGCGCGTGAAGATCAACTCTCCTTAAAGAAGCTCAGTGATGAAGACGAAATCATTTATCGTATTGGTCTAGGAGTTATAAGACCTAATGGTGATTATTTTAAAGAGGATAAAGCCTTATATATTTGTGGGGATTTAAAAGGTGATTATGGTTTTTATCGTTCTTTAGATGAGGGGAAAACATGGGTAAAATTAAGTACTGAGCATCAGATGTTTGGTGACATTAACAGTATAGAGGGAGATAGTCGTACTTTTGGGAGATTCTTTATTGCCACAGGTTCAAGGGGCGTTCTATATGGAGAGCCTATGAGTGAAGAAGGTTAAAGTAATACTTTAACTATTTGAAAATAAAATGAGCATTTTAGAATATGGAATAAATTTACATATTGAATTAAATACAATTAGTTAAAAAGATTGAAGCAAATAAAAGAGAAATTAATAAGGGGGAAAGGTAGCATGAGATTACAACAAGAGAATAATAAACTCATTATAGCAGAGGGGTTATCTGAGGTATGGATTGAACCTTGGGGAATGAATGGTCTTAGGGTAAGAATGACCAAAGAAGCAGTTATGGATACTAAGGACTGGGCTTTAACCGAAAAGGTAGAAGACTGTAAGGCAACCATTGTGTTTAATGAAATAGATGTCACAGACCCATGGTACAAGGGAGATGCTTATAAGGCGTATCATATGAAAGCCACAGAAGCAAGTATCACTAATGGCAAGATTACAGCTAAAGTTTCTCATGAAGGGTGGATTAGCTATTATAATCAAAAAGGTGAGTTATTAACAGCTGAATACTGGCGTAACCGCAATCGTCTAAATCGTTATTGTGTGCCACTACGTATAGATGCAAGGGAATTAAAACCTATAGCAGGAAGCAGCGATTATACCTTAATGGCACGTTTTGAAGCTTTTGATGACGAAAAAATATTTGGAATGGGTCAATATCAAGAACGTCAGCTGAATAAAAAGGGAGCTTTATTAGAACTTGCTCATCGTAATAGTCAAGCTAGTGTTCCTTTTATGATTTCTAGTCGTGGTTATGGACTTTTATGGAATAATCCAGCTATAGGAACAGCTCATTTTGGTACTAATAAAACGGAGTGGTATGCACAGCGCACCAAGAAGTTAGATTATTATATTACAGCAGGGGATACACCGAGTGAAATAGAAGAGCAATATAGCGCTGTAACAGGTAGAACACCCATGATGCCAGAGTATGGTTTAGGGTATTGGCAATGTAAATTACGTTATCGTAATCAAGAGGAGCTTCTTAGTGTAGCGAGGGAACATAAAAGAAGAGGACTTCCTATGGATGCTATTGTCGTTGACTTTTTCCACTGGACCAGACAAGGCGATTTTAAATTTGAGCCACGCGATTGGCCAGATCCAGAAGCTATGGTGAAGGAACTCAAAGAGATGGGTATTGAAACTGTGGTTTCTGTATGGCCTACCATAGATGAAAAAAGTGAGAATTTCGCAGAAATGGCTGATAGAGGTTACCTAGTACATGCAGACCGTGGTAATGAAAATCATATGACTTGGATGGGAAATACGATTTTTTATGATGCTACTCATCCAGGTGCACAGCAATTTGTATGGGAACGTTGCAAAGAGCATTATTATAATAAAGGCATTCGCTGTTTCTGGTTAGATGAAGCTGAACCTGAGTATGGACCTTACGATTTTGACAATTACCGTTATTATGAAGGACCAGCTCTAATGTGTACTAATATTTACCCGGCAATGTATGCTAAAGGCTTTTATGATGGTTTAAAAGCTGAGGGAGAAACAGAAATTTTAAGTTTGGTGAGATGTGCTTGGGCAGGTAGCCAAAAATATGGGGTACTGACTTGGTCAGGAGATATTTACTCTTCCTTTAGGGCAATGAGAGAGCAGCTTCAAGCAGGACTGAATATGGGGATTGCAGGCATTCCTTGGTGGACTTCTGATATTGGTGGTTTCTTAGGTGGAGATATTAAAGATAAAGCTTTTCAAGAATTATTAGTGCGCTGGTTTGCTTGGGGCGCTTTTTGTCCAGTTTTTCGTATGCATGGAGAACGTTCACCATGGTATGAAAGAGAAGAAGAATTTATCAATGGTGTGCGTCAATTAACCTCAGGACAAGACAATGAAGTGTGGAGCTTTGGAGAAGATAACTATGAGATTTTAAAACAATTTCTCTTTATTCGTGAACATTTACGTCCTTACATAAGAGCATGTATGAAAACAGCTAGTGATAAGGGTGAGCCCGTTATGCGTCCTATGTTCTTCGATTTTCCAAAGGATACAAAATGTTGGGAGGTAGAAGACCAATATATGTTCGGCCCTGATTTATTAGTAGCACCTGTCATGGAAGCAGGTATGAAGGAAAGACAGGTCTATTTACCAGAAGGCACTAAGTGGGTGGATGCTTATACAAAACAAACCTACGAGGGGGGTCAAGTAATCACAACACCTACACCATTAGAAGTCATCCCTGTTATGATGAGAGAAGGAAAAAACTATTCTATTTATGAAGTATAAAGAGAAAAATATGTTTAAAACTGTGGGGCTGCCGCATTAAGCATTTCAGCTTATATTTATACAATCATCAAGGCGATAAATTTGTTTTAGCCTAACAAACTGTATATTTATAAGGGATATGTTTTTAGCGCGAAAGCCCCTTATTATTTTGCCCGTTTTATTCTTAAAAGAAAAGTCGTTTTTTTTATAACATTCAGTTATAATGAGGGGGTAGAAAAGACGTATTAAAAGACAAAAAGAGTACATAAGGAGAAACAAATAATGGATACCTTTATATTTTCAGCCAATGCTATTTTACCACTTATCCTGCTTATTGCATTAGGTTATGGTTTAAAGCAAATTGAATTTTTTGATGAAGCATTTTTAAAAAAAGCTAATGCCTTTGTGTTTAACATAGCATTGCCTGGGTTACTTTTTTATAATGTTTATTCTATAGATAATTTAAGCGAGTTAAACTGGAGTGTTATCACATTTGTTGTGCTAGCTATTTTAATTTTATTCGTATTAGGAATGTTAACAGTCAAGCTATGTACATCAGATCCACGCAAAAAAGGAGTTATCTTACAATGTATTTTTAGATCTAATTTTGCAATTATAGGCATTCCCTTATCCGAAGCATTAGGAGGTTCTAAGGCAGTTGCTATTGCTGCTGTTATCTCAGCTTTTAGCATCCCTCTTTATAATATTTTAGCTGTTGTTGCGTTATCTATTTATGTAGAGGATCCAAAAGGAAATAAGATTGGCCCCAAACAGATTTTAATTAGCATCTGTAAAAATCCGCTTATTATTGGCGTGGCATTAGGCATGATGTGTTTAGTTATACGTGGCTTTATACCTTATGATGAGGCAACTAAGAGTTATGCTTTTACATTAAAAACCCATTTACCATTTTTACATACTGCTATTAAGAATATCAGCAGTATTGCATCGCCTTTGGCACTTATTGTATTAGGAGGGCAGTTTAGATTTTCAGCTGTTAAAGCGTTGGCTAAGGATATTATGATTGGAACGGTATGGCGTTTAATCGTGGCGCCACTGCTTACTTTAAGTGGAGCACTGCTTTTATCTCAGCATACACAGTTTATCCATTTTACGACAACAGAATATCCAGCACTTATTACTTTGTTTGGGACACCTGTAGCAGTTTCAAGTGCAATTATGGCAGGGGCTATGGAATCAGATGAAGAATTAGCAGGGCAACTTGTGGTGTGGACCAGTCTTTTATCTATGCCTAGTTTGTTTATAATCATTATGTTATTTAGAAGTATGCAGCTTTTATAAGGAAAACACATAAGCAGTCTGGCGCACTTTTGGGTTAATATGAGCAAGCAAAAGTAAATATTTTTAGAAATATCAAGAAGTGATATACTATTATTAATAAATAATGAAAGTAGGTAATTTATGAGGTGTAGAATTTGGGTCAATCAGTGGTTTAGTACAATGTATCAAATTATTAAGCAGCTAAGAGAAGGGGCTGAAGCTGAGGGTTTAAGCTTACATATTATTGGAACAAGCACCAATCAAAATGTTGTTTATCAAAAGGTTTGTGATGAATTTTGGGAAGAACCTAAGAAGGGAATAAGCCCAGAAGACTACGTAGAGTGGTGTTTAACTTTTTGTAGGGAGCATCAAGTAGACGTATTTATACCAAAACGTCATATGATTGCTATTGCTAAGAGGAAGGAAGCCTTTACGGAGTTAGGTATTAAAGTATTAGTTGAAGATGATATAGAACTATTAGAAAACTTTAATAATAAAGTTAAGACAGCTGAGCTTTTTAAGTCTTTGCCAGAAATTTGTAACGTACCACCTTTTGAGGTAGTAACAAATGTGGAAGCCTTTAAACTCAGCTATGAAAAATTAAAGCAACAGTTAGGGAAGAGTGCTGTTTTATGTGTTAAATATGCAGTGGGAGAAGGCGCTAGTAGTTTTAATATCATAGAGGATGGCCCAGTATCGATTAAACAACTGGAGATGAGTGAAAAGCATATAGGCTATGAAGCAATCGTAGAGATTTTAGGTTCAATAGAATCGTTTAAGCCACTCATCATCATGCCTTATTTAAAAGGAACGGAAATCAGTATTGATGCACTAAAAACACAACATGGAGTAATAGCAGTACCAAGACGAAAAGGTCCTGGGAGATTACAAGAAATTTGTTGTAGCCAAGAGCTTATAAATAAAGCAGCTGTTTTAGCGGAGCGATTTGGATTTAATCAGCCCTTTAATTTACAGTTACGTTACCATGAAGATACCCTCTATTTGTTAGAAGTAAATACCCGTATGTCGGGTGGCATTCATTATAGCTATTATGCAGGCATAAACTTACCCTACCTTGCGCTTAAGAAGCTATTAGGGCAAGTGGTAGAAGTTCCTGTGTATCCTCCAGATGTTATAGACCTAGTTTATGTAGAACAGCCTGTCATCCTTTAAAGGCTTAAATTATAGGTCTATTAATGAAAAAAATGACGTGGATTTTTAAAGAATAAATTAGAAGTCAAAATAGACACTAAAAGCTATAAAACAAAAAGAAGTTTTGTAGCTTTTAGTGTCTATTTTAATAAAAATATAAGTAACTATTGGTAAAAAGTATAATAATATACAGGAATATTAATAGTACCTCGTAAATGTTGAATAAATTCTAAAAATATGATACAATTACACAAAATAATTACATATTTAGAATAATTAGCAGAGTAAGGAGGCTATCTATGAAATATAAAATTGGAAAAAGTACTCAAAAAGATGCAAAACAAGCTATTGAGGAAGCAGCTGGTGGTTTAAAGGAACCTAAGCTAATCCTGTTTTATTCAGGTGTTGAGCAGTTTGAAGCATACACTATTGAAATGAAGAAGATGTTTCCTGATAGTATAATAATGGGTTCTACTACCTACGTTAGTCTTTGTAAGGAAGGCGCTTATAAAGATACATTGATGGTATTAGGTATTGAAGAAGGTATTGAGTGTTTTGGTGATGTTTTAGAAGAAGTAGATAAATATCCTTTAAAATATGTAAGACGAGTAGAAAATTGTGTAAAGCAGCTAGCTAACCCTAGAAACACCATATGTTTAGAATTTTCAACAGCGCTTATTAGCAGTGAAGAACTCATTTTATCCACTTTAAATAGTGTGCTCGGTGAAAAGAAAATTCCTTTAATTGGCGGTTCTGCAGGAGACCATGGCGTAGCTGAAAAAACAATGGTTTCATTGAATGGAGTAGTTTATGATAAGGCCTGTGTTTTTGTACTTATTAGAAATCTTAAAGGAGCTATTAAGCTTTATAAAGAAAATATTTATGAGCCCACAGAGCATCATTTTATTGCAACGAAAGTGGATGTAAGAAAACGTATTGTTCATGAGCTGAATCATGAGCCAGCAGCTAAAGCTATGGCAAAAGCACTCAATACAAGAGTTGACCAACTAGGTCCATATCTTGATAATCGTCCTTTAGGAAGAATCATAGGAAATGATATGTATATTACAGCTAATCAAATGGTACTACCAGATAATAGTATTGCTTATCATGCAAGGGTATATAGCAACTCACAAGTAGTTTTGTTGCAGCCAGCTTCTTACAAAGAGGTGATTGAAAAGACCATAGAGAAGATTAGGAGAGATATTCCACGTCCAAGTTTAGCAATCATGATACACTGTTTAGCTAGATCTATCTTATTTGAACAAGATGGCTATATTAATGCATATGCTAGAAAAATGGGAGAAGCTGTCGGTGATTATGTGGCTTTTTCAGGATATGGAGAGCAGCTTAATGAGCAGCATTTTAATCAGACAATGGCTATTGCAGTATTTGAATAGGGGGGCTGAAGGATGAAGTGGTTAGGTTCTAGAAAAAGAGAAGAGAAATCAAGGGAAGAAGAATACCTAGCAGAAGTACCAGAAAGTGAAAGTTATGACGAGTACATTAACTATGGTATTTTACATATTGAGAAAAAAGTAGATGCCTTTATGAATGAAGAAATAGACGTTTCTCAATGTTTACTAGATGTTCAAAAGGAATTTGCTTCAGCTTACGAACAGGTGGGTACGATTAATGAGATGATTGAACAAGTGAATAGTCACTTTAAGCAATTTGAGGTATTTGTAGGGCAGATTGATCATAGAATGGAAAAATCTGATGTAGCCATTCAAAAAGCAGATATACAAATGGATGAATTAACGCATCAAATAGAAGGAACTTGTTCTGCACTAGATGGTATGACTACAACCTTTCAAATGCTAGAAAAGGATTTCTCACATATTCAAGAGATGTCAAAGAGCATAACAGGTATTGCAGGGAGTACTAATCTATTAGCTTTAAATGCTTCTATTGAAGCAAGTAGAGCAGGAGAAGCAGGAAAAGGCTTTTCAGTAGTTGCTACACATATTAGAGAATTATCTGCTTCTACTAAAGAGTTAGCAAGCGGTATTGATAAAAGTATTAAAACGCTTTATGGTAGTCTAGATGCTTTAAAGAAAGAAATAATAAATTCTAAAGGTGCTATTGCAGGTAATTTACAACATGCAGAAAATGTGCAGCAACAGTTTAAAGAAGTATCTGCTTGCTCTCTAGAAGTAAAGGAAGTAAGTAAGCAAATTGTAAGTGAAATAGAAAGAGCCAATGTAGAGATTAACCATGCAACAGAAGGGGTAAGTGTTATAACAGGAACGATTAATGAATTTGGGGACAAGCTAGATATCTTAAATACTAAAATGAGTAAAAAAGCTATTATTATTTGTGGTATCATTGATTTCTTGCAGCAGTTAGAAAATATGTTAAAAGAATCTTTAAAGAAGGATGCTTAGTTATAAGGGGATATTTTATGTATAAGAGACTATTACTGATAAAGTAAATGGTCTCTTTTTTATTTGATAAATACTAAAAAAAAGTAAGAGGCAGGTTGAATAATAAAATAAAATGTCTGAAATGTTATGAGAAAAGAAAACTCTAGTAAGACAATTTTGGGGTTGTAATCTGAGAAAAGTTAGAAAGAAAGATTAAAGAAGGATTAGAGAAGGGTTAAAAAATATGAATTTTCAGTATTTTAATTGACAGCCCTTATTTTTAAGATTAGTATAAACGTGAAATAAGGGTACTATTACAGGCGAGGTATCTATTTATAAAAAATAATATGAAGTGGAGCAAAAAGGCAGATTAAAGGAGGAAGTAAAAGATGCCTATTATTATCAAATACATTATGAAGTCTATGAGTGAAAAGAAACTAAGAACGTTTCTTATTTTACTAGCAGTCATGTTATCGGGAGCTTTATGTCTTACCTCCCTCTCCATTACCGATTCTTTATTAGCTATTTATGTGGAGCAGATGAAAACAAGCACTGGAACGGCGCAGGTCTGTATTAGACCAGGAGAAAACTCACCAAGTCAAGTAATCAGCTTAACACCAGGAAAAGCACTTGAGCAGCAGGTAGAATACATGATTCCAGTATTAAGTAGCAGTGGTACTTATGATAGTGGAAAAAAGGTTGTAGATGAAGTCAGTATTATGGGGGTAGCGCTTGAAGATTACTTGCAAATGAATAAGTTACAGCTCATTAGTAAACGTAGCAATGCAGACTTTACCAATAATCAAATCATCATAAGTGATCAAACTGCGAAGAAGTATCAATTAGAAATAGGTGATGCTTTAGAGATACGTATAAACAACATCAAAAGGAAGTTGATGATTTATGGTATTACCAGTAAGGTAGGAATCTTTAGTAGTGAGGGAAATAGGTCTCAAATTTTAATGCCCTATACCACTTTATCTAAGTATTTAGGAACACATCAAAAGCCAAGTAGCATTTACATTAAAGGAAAAGAAGGGGTAGAGGTTTCACAGCTCTTAAAAGATTTTAAAGTAGCTTATCCTAAATACGAAGTAGCAGAACCTATTCCTATTGAAGACATAAGAACCATGCTTAGTATGTTTTCTACCTTATTTATGATGATGACTTTAATTGTAACAGTGATGAGTGTTTTTATCGTTTATACTTCATTCAAGGTCATTATGCTAGAGAAAATGCCAATTATTGGGACTTTTAGAAGCGTAGGTGCTAGTCAAAAGATGATGAAACGAGTACTCATTTTAGAAAGCAGTTTTTATGGTGTATTAGGGGGAATTGCTTCATGGGGACTAGGCATTATTATTTTAAAAGTACTTCTTAGTGTCGTAGCTGCTTCAGAAGGTATAGGTGGAAAGATAGATTTAGTCATTACGCCAGATTATCTACTAGGTTCTTTTTTACTTTGTATTATTATTTGTTTAGCTAGTAGTATTTTACCTATATTAAAGGTAGCTAAGGTACCTGTTAAGGAAATTGTATTAGGTGGGAGTAATCACTCAGTAAAGCGTAAAAGAAGTAAAGAAATAAGAAGTATCATTTTAGTAGTATTTAGTATTGTAGCGATTAAAATTCTACCTGAGAGCTATCGGATTACAGCAGCTAGCATCTGTGTATTTTTAGCTTTAATTGGCATAATAGGGATTCTACCTACTATTATTAAACTTTCTTCTAGATTAACTGAGAAACTGTTTGCAACCTTATTTGGTAATGTAGGGGTCCTAGCAGTGAAAAATATTAAAGGAAATAAAAGTATACTTAACAGTATGTCACTGATTACTCTTGGGGTCGGTATTTTGCTTATGGTCAATAACATCGGTGAAAATCTAGCAGTAGAAGTGGTAAATGCCTACGAGAAGAGCTTTGCGTATGATGTACAACTATCTCTAGATAATATGGATACAAATACAGTACGTTCCTTGCTATATGAGGAGGGGGTAACAGATGCTTATGGCTGTTATGTCAGTGGTTATTACTATGGTAAGAATATAGAGTTAGTAGATTACAATAATGTAAAGCTTGCCTCCATTGAAGGTGTTTCAGGGAAGGTTCATGCTGATTACCTTACTTATGGGTATGAGAATGAAGAAGAAAAGGATCGTATTCTAGAACAACTGGGGGAGGGACGTAATATTGCGTTTTCAAATGTACTAAAGAAACGTTATAGCTTAGTAGAAGGGCAAAAGATACAGCTTAAAATGCCAGAGGGATTACGGACTTATGAAATTATTGGTTTTTATGATACCTTAATGAACAATGGAGATTTAGTTCAGATTGGTGAGGCTTATTTTAAACAAGATATAGGGGTTCACAATTACACTACAATTTACTTAAAAACGTCTAAAGAACCTACAGAAGTATTAGAAGCACTAAAGATAAAATATAAGGATCGTCATCTATCAGGAGCCACTATGAGGCAGCAACTCCAAAATAATAAGGAAGGTAATGCTCAGATTATGAGTATTTTGTCTGGTTTTTCTGTTTTGGCAGCCATTATAGGCGTAATTGGTATTATTAATAATTTATTTATTAGCTTTATTGAACGAAAAAGAAGCATCGCGGTATTACGTTCAGTGGGCATGAACAAAAAGCAAGTCATTCAAATGATTTTTTTAGAAGCTTTATACACAGGGCTATTAGGGGCAATAGCAGGTATAGGAGCCGGTTGGATTATTATGAACAATATGCCTTATGTTATAGAAGGTATGCAGCTACCACCAATTGTTTACTTTGTAGCTAATGGCCTATGGGTTTATATTGGAGTAGCAACTTTAGTGACTATCGTAGCTTCTATTTCTCCAGCTTTTAAAACCTCTAAATTGAACATTATAGAAGCAATCAAATTTGAATAGTTGGATAGAGTGATAGAAATAAAATTGGTATTAGTAAAGAATATGAGGAGGAGTAGAAATGTCCTATGTAATAGAAACCAATCATTTATGCAAAAGCTATGATTTAGGGAGTGAAAAAGTAGAGATTTTAAAAGATATCAACTTAACAGTTGAAAAGGGAAGCTTTTATTCAATTATGGGGCCTTCTGGTTCAGGGAAAAGCACCTTGCTTTATTTAATAGGAGGGCTAGATAAACCAACTACTGGGACTATTAAGATTAATGGCAAAGAATTATCTACAATGAAGGATCAAGCAGAAAGTGAAATGCGTAGACGTGATATAGGGTTTGTATTTCAGTTTTACAATTTGATTCCCAACTTAAATGTAGAAGAAAATATTATGTTACCGATTTTATTAGATGGTAAAAAAATGAAGGATTATAAAGAGGATTTAGAAGAAATCCTGAGAATTGTAGGATTGACAGAGCGTAGAAGGCATACACCAAGAGAGCTTTCAGGTGGTCAGCAACAAAGAGTGGCCATTGCAAGAGCACTTATTAATAAACCAGATATTATTTTTGCAGATGAACCTATTGGAAATTTAGATAGTAAAACAGGAAAAGAGATTATGGAACTTTTACAAGTGATTAATCAAACACAAGGGAAAACCATTGTTCAAGTTACCCATTCAAGGGAAGCGGCAGATTATGGAACACATTTAATTATGGTGAAAGACGGTTGTATTTGTGAAGAACAGTCTACAAAGATAAGGGGAGAAGGATATGAAAAAGCAATTTAGTTTATTTTTATTAAGCACAGGAATTATCTTAGGAAGTGTTTCAATGACTGGTTGCAACTCACAAGAAGTGAATGCACAGGAATTAGTAAAAGAAGTAGAAGTTAATCAGGAAGTGAATCAATTAGATGTATTTGGAAAAGTAGAAGCTGCAACTATTAGAGAATTAGCAGTAGATTTTCCAGCTACTATTGAAACCATTGATTTAAAAGCGGGGGATCTTGTCGAAAAAGGTACTCAGCTTATGACTTTAGATTATGAAAGCTATAAAAATGAAATGATTAAAAAAGAACAAGAAATTCAGCTTTTAAAAGTAGAAAGAGAAGCTGCCTATAATAGTTTAGATCCACAAAGTGTTACTATTAATCAAAAAAATAGTGAGTTAAAGACAAAACAAAATCAGTTATCAAATGGTACAGATCCTGAACTTATAAAGATTGAAGAACAAATTAAAATATTAGACCAGCAGATTAGTATAGCAGAAAAAGATTATGAGGTGAGTAAGAGTTTAATAGAAGTAGGAGGGATATCAGATAAAGAACTAAAAGATAAAGAAATGAGTTTAGCAGAACTTAAAAATAATAAGTATCAAGCGGAAAATGCATTAAAGCAGCTGACAACAAGTAAGCAATTAGAGGTAGATAGTCTTAAGGGGTCAATAGATAGCTTGCAGTTAACAGTAAGTAATACAAGTACAGAAAAAGCAAGCAAAGTAGAGACCTTAGATATTAAGATACAAACAGCAGAAACTGAGCTGAAAGAAATGAAAGCTAAACTCACTAAAGCTTATTTAAAAGATAAAGCTATTGTTTTGGATCAGAAAGAAGGAGTTGTTTATGAAATACTAGTAACTGAAGGAACGCGGCTAAAAGGTGGAGAACCTATCATGCGTCTTATTGACCCTAGTAAGTTAACCGCTCTAGTGGATGTACCAGAAGCCTTTATCAATAAAATTAAAGTAGGAGAAAAAGCTGATCTATACTTAGCAGCGAGCCCAGATGATGCAATCAGCGCTAAGGTATCACGTATTGCCCAAGCAGCTAAAGTTGTTAACGGAGAAAATATGATTAGTGTAGAATTAGAGGTAACAGAAAATCAAGCAGTTTTAAAACAAGGTTATGAAGTAAATGCTATTATTTATTATTAAATAGGGCTTCACTAACAAATCAAGTTGTTGTAGAAGAAATAGTTACGACTTCTTAAAAGGACGTAATTAAGAAAATGATAAGAGGCTGTCTGGAAATAATACTTTAATACACGATATCGTGTATTTGAGATAAGTTTCATAGGTAGCCTCTTTATTTATGAAAAAGGAGTATAAATCATATAAGATAATGAAAAATATAATATAAATGGACTTGGATTAATTTATGCCATATTATATAATAATTATTATTAACAAAGAAAAAGGAGAAAAATGATGAAACAAGATGGCAAATGGAGCGGTTTTAGGAAACTTGTTTTGGTTGATCGAATTAAAGAGTGTGAGGATATTACTTCTTTTTACTTTAAAGCAGAAGATGGTGGCAAACTTGTCAAACATGAAGCAGGGCAATATCTTCCTTTTAAAATAGTAACAGAGGAAGCAGCTTATAAAGATGTGCTGAGAACCTATAGTTTATCCATCATTCCTAATGACGAGCTTTATCGTATCAGTGTTAAAAAAATACCAGGTGGGTTAATAAGTACGTATCTTCATGAAAGATTACAGATAGGAGATTGTATTGAAGCCATGATTCCTATGGGGTTATTTACTTTAAAAGAAGAGAGCGCAGAAGCACCTATTACCCTCATATCAGGTGGGATAGGCATCACTCCACTATTATCCATGCTTTATCAAGCAGCTGATACTAGAAAATCAGTTCATTTTATTCAAGCCGTGCAAAACTCAAAGCTTCATCCATTTAAAACAGATATTCACATGATTGCAGAACTAAAGGGCTTCAGAAATACGGTTTTTTATTCTAATCCTCTAGCAGAAGATGAAAAAGGAAGAGACTATGATGAAATAGGCTTTGTTACTAAAGAATGGTTAAGTACAGAAGCCAATTTAGAAAGTACTTTTTATCTTTGTGGGCCACCAGTATTTATGAAAGCTTTAGAGGAAAGTTTACTTGGGTTAGGCGTAAGTAAAGATCGCATTTATTATGAATTATTTAGCCAGTAAAAAGGAGCCATGTACGGCTCTTTTTTAATGAAGGTTTAAAGCAAATTTCGTAAATACAAAATTTTTATAAAAAAATAAAAAAATACTTGACAATAACATTTAAGAAGCCTATATTATAAGTGTAATTAGCACTCGACCAATTAGAGTGCTAACAAAACTATAAAAAGGTTTCTTAGAGGAGGAGTTTATATGTTTGGATTAACACCATTCAATCGTCAAGCAGTTCAAAGGAACAACAACGGATTTGCAGACTTTTATCATGTAATGGATGACTTTTTTAACAATGATCTTCTCGGCTTAAGGGATTTTAAGTATGACACCTTTAAGGTAGATATTAAAGAAGATGCGAATGGCTATGCTATTGAAGCAGAGATGCCAGGCGTTAAAAAAGAAGACATTGCTATTGACTATCAGAATGATCAATTGATTATAGCCGTGCAACAAAAACAAGAAGTAAATGATGAAAAAGATCACTATATCCATAGAGAACGTCGCATGACTTCTATGGAGCGTGCAATTAGCTTAAAAGATGTTAAAGTTGAAGGCATTACAGCTAAACTAGAAGAAGGTGTATTGAAGATAAATATTCCAAAAGAAGAAGTACCAAAAGCAAAACGATTAATTGAAATCCAATAAAAGTTAAGACCTAGAGGACTATTGCACTAAGTTGCGGTAGTCTTTTTTTGCTATCTTTCTTGCTTGATTAAGATGACATAAATTCGTATAATAAAAAGTAATCAGTAAAACATAAGAAGGAGGGCGGACATGCAAAAATTAACTTATTCACAAAAGAAAATAGCACACCATCCTATTACAGGACAAAGCATCATTAAAGGAGAAGAACAGGCAGGAAAAACGACTATTGGGATTGCACGTATGCTCTACCTATTAGAAAATACAGGAAAAAAACTCCTTTTTGTTGCAATTAAAAGTGAAGCTTATGAAGTCGCTAAGCAGCAATTAGCGACTGTTAAAAGTATAGAAAATATGAGCTTATTTGAAAGTGATAGCCATTTAAATCAAGGAATAATCTATAGATTAGAAGACTTGTTAGTCCAATTAGCTCAGGAATGTTTTAAAGAAAAGCCATATATTTATATAGAAGAAATACCAGAAATGTTATTGGAAGAAGCCATTCATCAGGTGAAAAAAGAATATCCACGTGTAAAATGCTTAAAAGAAAAGCGTCTTTTAAAAGAAGAAATGAAATGGATGGATGTTAAAGGTTACACTTCATTAGAGGGCTATTTAGATGCAGATCGCGTTGGTTGTGAAATGAAATGGCCTAAAAAAGGAAAAACCAGACAAGCGTTATGGGCACTGAAAACATATATAGAGGTTGAATTAGAAGAACAAGGTAAAATGACGACTAGTCAAAGAGATTTAAGGCTTTTAATAGCGCTTAAAGAGGGCAGACTGAAAGGACAGTATGTACATTTGATTGTAGATGATGCCCATTTATTAACCGAGGTACAGTTAGAACTCCTTGGTTTATTAAGAAAAGAGCAAAAAGGAGAGGTTCTTTTCTTGGTAGCTATTAAGCCTGAGTTTTCTAGAATGTTGGGGCTTACGAGAGGAACTAGTTACAAAAAGTTAGGCTATGATATGACTGGAAGAGTAAGGCGCTTAAAAGGAATGAGACAAAAAGGAAAAGTAAAGGCTAAGAAACAGATTTCTTTAGAACCTACACCATTAGAAATCTTTATGACCAATCAGCTAAATAATCATCAAGCCTCTCATTTACCATGGTATGTGGAAACTTATAAATATATTAATAAATTAACAGGCCTTGAAACCATCTTTAAGCAAGACACAAGTGCAGGAGAGACTTATATTGATGAAGTTAAGCAAGAAGATGTACAAAGCCTACCGATTTATTCTGATATTGCAGCTGGTATGCCTATTGAAGTAGTAGATGATACATGTGGCAGCTTTGAAATACCAGGAGAATTAACAGGACATAAAAAGAATACTTATATGCTGCATGTACAAGGAGATAGTATGATTGGGGCAGGTATTGATGATGGTGACTATGTAGTCATCCAAGCAGGTAGTGTGAGTGACCATGAGATTGCTGCAATTTACTATAATGGAGCCATCACACTCAAGCGAATTGTTCAGGAAGAAGAGCATATTTTATTAGTAAGTGAAAATCCTAAATATCGACCGATTGTTATTGAAGATGGTGAATTTAGAGCTATGGGTAAGCTAATCGGGGTAATAAAAAATTTGTAAGATGACGCTATTATTTTCCTGTGCTATACTAATAAAAAAGTAATAGGAGGAAATGATGAATTACTTAAAAAAGATTAAATATAATTCCCCCGTCATCTTAAGTTTTACGCTTCTTTCTCTTTTTGCAGTTATATTAGGTTACTTAACAGCAGGTCTATCTACACAACTTTTATTTTGTGTTTATAAGAGTTCACCTCTAAATCCACTTTCTTACATACGTTTATTTACACATATTTTAGGACATGCTGATTGGCAGCATTTTTTAAATAACTTTATGCTCATTCTTTTGGTAGGTCCTATGCTAGAAGAAAAGTATGGGAGTAAAAAACTATTAGGGATGATTGTTTTTACGGCTTTTATAACAGGTTTAATCAATATTATTTTTTTTGATACCGCCTTGTTAGGGGCAAGTGGTATTGCTTTTATGTTGATTCTTTTAAGTTCCTTTGCTAATATTAAGCAAGGTGGCATTCCTTTAACACTTATTTTAGTAGCTGCAGCTTATATAGGAAATGAAATCATTAATGGCCTTATCAGTCAAGATAATATTTCACAACTGACTCATATCATAGGAGGTATTTGTGGTTGTGGCTTAGGTTTTGTAATGAATAAAAAGTAAGAAACCACCATCCTCTAGCATTATTGAAGTGCTAGAGGATGGTAGTTTCTTACTTTTTTACTTTTATTGTACCCTATAAGTATCTTGTAACATAGCGTGTTACAAACTGAAGTACAGCTGTTAAGCTAAAGCTATAAGCCATTAAGGCTGCTGGTTTACCCAATAGAATAATGGTAGTAAACTTCTTATAAGTCATTTTAGTAAGGCCTGCTAGCATACATAAAAAGTCATCTGGTGCTACTGGAAAGAAGATGGCTAGGGCGAAAAGCTTGTCAAAGCGTTCTCTTTCACTGAGCCAGCCAATGTATTTTTCGTAGAGTTTTTCTGAGACCATACTGCGGATGAAGGTTTGACCATAAGAGCGGGCTAAGGCAAAGTTAATAATGGAACCAATAACAATACCTATGTAGTTATAGAGGAAACCTTCTAAAGGTCCAAAAATCACAACGCCTGCCACACAAGTAATACCTCCAGGAATAATAGGTACAACAACTTGTACGATTTGAATTCCAATAAATAAAAGAGGTCCCCAAATACCTGCTTCTTTAACAGCTGCTTGAAGTCTATCAGTAGAAGTAAAGATGCCTTTTTGATAGCCATAAATAATAGCTAGAATAGTAGCAACGATGCCTAGAATGGATATAAGCCGAAGCACTTTTTTAGATATAATTTTTTCATTCATACGATAACTCTCTCTATTTTTTCTTTTTTTATTATTATAAATATATTATAACCAAAAAATATTAAATTGAATATCATGAAAGTATTAAGATTTGTTAAGAAATGGTACATAAAAAGCTATAGCTTTTCTAAGAAATCAGTTACTTAAACGAGATGACTTAGAAAAAGCTATAGCTTTTAATTGGTAATAGGAGATGATGTGAATATCAATTATTTTTATAAAATAGTTGCCTCAGTTCCCCTGATTTCAGCAGCTGTTTTAATTTTATGGTTCTTAAAGATAAAGTAGCCGATGTAACCACTAAGGACACTTACAGCAATACATCCAGCAGCAGCAATTAAAACTTGCATTGGAGGATTATAAGCGAACATAACGGCAAAACCAGCAATAGGTGTTGCTGTACCTGGAGTCATATTAGTAAGTCCCATAAGCGCTACGATAATACCACTCATTGCCCCACCGATGAAATTAGTTGCATAAACTGGAATAGGGTTAGCACTAATAAGGTCTGCTTGAGTAAGTGGTTCAATAGCTACAGCGATTGTATCTTTCTTTGTTCCAAATTTCATTTTTTTGAAGAAGATAAAGTTCATGAAAGAAGAGCCGAATACGGCTAACGCACCGATGGCCATTGGAATACCTGTAAGCCCAAGCATTGCTGTAAGGGCCATAGAACTAAGTGGTGCAGTAGCAACAACTGTTAAGATACCCCCTAAGATAATACCCATGATGATCGGGCTAGCATTTGCTGATGAAAGGAGGACATCACCAATTTTTAACAAAGTACTATCCACAATAGGTGTCATGCCTGTAGCAATTAAACGTGAAAGAGGTGCTGCAATCACAATGATTACGATAAGGTCTAAACCAGCTGGTACTTTTTTCTCAAGGAATTTTACCACATAAGAAATAAGGTAACCTGCCACGAAGCCTGGTAAAATACCAAAGCCTGAGCAAGCAAGTCCAGTAAGAACAGCGTAAACAGGTGATACACCTAAAGCAAGTGGTACTAAAATACCAGCTGCAACACCACCAAGACTACCATTAGCAGCCCCTACGCCTTGTAAAAATTCTATATTTAATACACCACCGAAGAATGCATCATGGAAAGCTTCGACTAAGAAGCTTGCACAAGCTGCATTTGCAAGAGCACCCATAGCTTTCATACCATTTGGCGCCTTATAGCTAAATAAAGTAAAGAGTCCTAATACTGCGAGTAATAGAGCTGTTCCAATTAAGATATCCATTAATTATGCCTCCGCTTAGTTGTCAGTTTTTATCAGTTATTTTAGTTATCAGTTTTTCCAAATACTTTTTCTTTAAGGGCCTTACCTGTTGGTGTAATAGCTACACCACCTAGAGCGGTTTCCCTTAATTCTTCAGGAAGTCCAAGACCTACCTTATACATGGCTGATAGCGCATCATCAAAAGGAATTTTTGAATTAACACCAGCCATGACCATATCTGCTGTTGAAAGGGCATTGATGGCACCTGATACATTTCTTTTAGCACATGGAATTTCCACTAGGCCAGCAACTGGATCACAAACAAGTCCAAGTACATTTTTAAAGATGATGGCAGCTGCATCTAAGCTCATTTCAGGTGTGCCACCCATCATTTCTACAACTGCGCCTGCAGCCATAGCAGCAGCAGAACCACATTCAGCTTGACAACCGCCTTCAGCACCAGCGAAAGTTGCATTCATACCGATAATCATACCAATGGCAGAAGCGGCAAATAAACCTTGAATCATTTCTTCATCACTTTGTCCAAGCTGCTCGCCAGCAGTTAAAATAACAGCGGGAAGAATGCCACATGAACCAGCAGTAGGACAAGCTACAATCTTACCCATAGAACCATTCACTTCCGAAGAAGAAATAGCCATAGCCATGGCTTTAATAATGCCATTACCCATCAAAGATTTCCCTGAGTTAAGGTATTGTTGTAAGCGATAAGCATCACCACCAATAAGACCACTTAAAGAATATACTTCTTTTTCACGACCTAGTGTAGCACCTTCTCTCATCACAGCTAAAGTAGCACCCATTTGAGTCATTAAAGTTTCTCTAGAAACTTCTTTGCTTTCCATTTCTGTACGAATTGCATATTCGCTTAAAGTGATTTGTTCTTCTTTACAGATTTCGATAAGTTCTTTTCCTGATTTAGCAATCCTCATTATGAAACACCTCCTAGCTGATTAATGACAATAACGCGGTTAATACCATCTACATTTTTGATTTCAGAAATAATATCTTCCGGAATGCTATGATCTACTTCGAAAGTCATAGTAGCACCTTTACCTTTTTGACTTCTCACTAGTTTCATAAAAGCAATATTAATTTGTTTCTCATAAAATAAGCTAGAGATTTTAGCAACTGTACCAGGAATATCATTGTGGCAAGTGATAACTGTTGGGTATTCACCCGTGATTTGAACTTTATTACCATTGATTTCGTGGATTTCTACAAGCCCACCACCAATAGATGAACCAAGAACTTCCCAGTGAATGCCTTCTCCATCTGTTATAAGGAATTTAACTGTATTCGGGTGAACTTGTCCTAAATCCGTTGGGGTAAAAGTAATTTTAATGCCTGCTTCCTTTGCGAGAGTGAGTGAATCTCTAAGGCGAGCATCATCAGGATTCATGCCTAAGATTCCTGCAACAAGTGCACGGTCTGTACCGTGTCCTTTATAAGTTTGGCTAAAAGAGCCGTGAAGTAAAAAGTTGACCTCTTTAATAGGTTTATTAACGATAGTTCTAGCGATCTTTCCAAGTCTAGCTGCTCCTGCTGTATGCGATGAGGAGGGACCAATCATAATAGGGCCTAAGACGTCAAATACTCCAATGTTTGCCATGTACAACATCCCTTCTGTGTGGTGATTTTTTTAGACTAAAATACTTGAGGTAGTTAATAGATAGAATAAGAAATGATAAAAAAATAACGAATTAATTATTCGAAATATTAATTACTCAAGCATGTCATAAATTATAATTAGTTGTAACTATTTACAATAAAATTATAAAACATAACATACAGTTTGTATAGTTTTTCAAGTACATTCCAATAATTACCAGGTATATATGAAAGGTAAATGAATAAAATAAAAAGTTACATATAGAAAATTGGTGAAACAGAAAAAAGATATGAAAAGAGTTGTTATTTTTTTAGCAATTCATAGACAGTGATCAATCTATTCTATTGTTTCAAATAAAAAAGCAAAAGCATGGTCTTTATCAAGAGGAGATGCTTTTGCTTATTAGGAAAAAGTTAATAAAAATAAGTGATGGAATATCAAATGATTATTTTGATTCCCAGGCAATCAAGGCATAAGTTTTGCCTGTTTTTTGTTTAAAAAGTGCTTCTGCTTCTTTAACAGTTATAAGTTCTTCTTCAGATAAATTAGCAATAGAATAGTTAGTCATTATGATACCTCCTTTATTTCTAGTATTACTATTTCCTAGATTAATAAAGTTATGCATCAATATGTTCTAAAATCCCTGATAAGTAAGCAATGACAACACCATAGTTAGAAATAGGAATATTTAGGGCTTTGGCCTGGGCTACGCGTGAAAGCACATATTTTCTGTTAAACATACAGCCGCCGCAGTGAATGATGAGGTCGTAGCCTTCAAGTTTAGAAGGAAAATGAGGACCGCTAGTAATATCAATAGTAAGGCCGGAGCCTATTTTCTGCCTTAGTAAGCGAGGAAGCTTTTCCCTGCCAATGTCTTCACTTAAAGGCGCGTGTGTACAAGCTTCAGCTATAAGTACTTTAGAGTTTTCTGTTAAAGTATCGATGGCATAGGCACCTTTTTTAAAAGTTTGTAAGTCACCTTTATAACCAGCGAATAAAACAGAAAAAGAAGTTAATTTACTGCTACTTGGTTTTTGATCGTAAACAGTTTTAAAGACCTGAGAGTCTGTAATAATTAAATCAGGTGCTTTAGCTAATACCTTTAAAGTAGCAGCTAGTTGGTCGGTGGTACAGCTCATGACTAAACACTTTTTATCTAGTAGATCACGAAGCGTTTGTACTTGAGGAAGAATGAGTCTGCCTTTAGGGGCTTGAATATCTTGAGGCATTACAAGTAAAACTAAATCACCAGGAGCAGCTAGAGGTCCTGTAATACTCTTAACTTCATAGTCTTCTGGTAAAAGACGAATAATAGCTTCTTTAATAGCATCGATACCTTCTTTATTTTTAGCACTGACTAAAATGGGGGAGATGCCACAAGTAGCTTCTATCTGAGCAGCAAGACTATCCCTATTTTCTAACGTATCTACTTTATTAATAATAGGGATAAAAGGCGTATCTTGTGCTTTAAAGTGCTGAAGCCATTTGAGTTCTTCTGCTAAATCAGAATCGGTAAAAACAATAAGGGCAATATCTGTCTTTTGTGTAGCTTCTTTAGTCTTTTCAACACGTAATTTGCCCAAGGAACCAGTATCATCAAAGCCAGCCGTATCAATAAAGACACAAGGACCTATACCATAAATCTCCATAGATTTATAAACAGGGTCAGTGGTAGTACCTGCTTCCTTGGAAACTAAAGCAATTTCTTGACCAGTTAAAGCATTAATAAGAGAAGACTTACCACTATTTCTTTTACCATATAAGCCAATGTGAAGACGATTAGCTCTCGGAGTATCCATCAAACTCATATCTACACTTCCTTTCTTGAAATAAGTGATTTATTATAGCTATTCAAGTTTAAAATGAAAACTATTTCAAAATGCATGATTAAAATCTAAAATCCCTAGCTCCACCTTGAATAGCTTTTAATTGGCTAACTGCTTTTTCTAGAACTTTTGGATTGGTAATGGTTTTAAGTTCTCTTTCAATGATAGAGGTTGCAGCTGCCTTAGTTGTAGGAGAAGCATAATCTTCTAGATATTCTTGCAATGTCATAAGAGCATTAGGTCCGCAGCAGTTAGCAATTTGCCCAGATTTAACAAGACTCATAAAACGATCTCCTGTACGGCCTTCTCTGTAGCAAGCCGTGCAAAAGCTTGGAATATAGCCAAGCTCTAAGAGCCAACCTACAATTTCATCCAATGTGCGGGTATCACTTAATTCAAATTGAGCAGAGTTTTCTTCTTCCTTTTCAGGAGTGACATAGCCACCTACACTGGTGCTAGAACCACCACTAATTTGAGAAATTCCTAATTCTAATACACGCTTTCTAGTTTTAGGAGATTCTCTAGTAGAAATAATCATGCCTGTATAAGGCACAGCAATACGAATAACTGCCACAATTTTAGCAAAGATGTCATCAGAAATAGCATTGGTGAATTCATCAGGGTTAATATCATCTGCAGGACAAATACGAGGAACACTAATGGTATGTGGACCTACACCATGCACTGCTTCTAAATGTTCTGCATGCATAAGTAGGCCTACAAAATCATAACGATACTTATTAAGACCAAATAAAACACCAAGTCCTACATCATCAATGCCGCCAGCCATAGCTCTGTCCATGGCTTCTGTATGATAAGCATAGTCGTGCTTAGGACCAGTAGGATGAAGTGCTTCATAATTCTTTTTGTGATAAGTTTCTTGAAAAAGAATATAAGTACCAATACCTGCTTCTTTTAATTTATGGTAGTTTTCTATGGTGGTGGCAGCAATATTGACATTGACACGTCTAATAGCACCATTTTTATGCTTAATGCTATAAATGGTTTTGATGCTTTCTAAGATGTAATCTAGTGGATTGTTGGCAGGGTCTTCACCTGCTTCTAGTGCAAGACGTTTATGTCCCATGTCCTGAAGGGCAATGACTTCAGCTCTGATTTCTTCTTGTGTCAATTTTTTTCTAGTAATATGTTTGTTTTTATGATGATAAGGACAGTAGATGCAGCCGTTGACACAGTAATTAGATAGGTAAAGTGGGGCAAACATAACAATACGATTACCATAAAAACGTTGTTTAATTTGTTTAGCTAAAGCTTCAATTTCTTTGTTTTCCTCTTCTAACTCACAAGCTAAAAGGAGTGCGGCTTCACGGTGATTTAAGCCTTTACAGTCTTTAGCTTTTTTAATGATGCTACTAATAAGGATTTTATTAGTTTTGTTAGCATCTGCATAAGCTAAGGTTTCTAGAATTTCTTCATCATTAATGAATTCAGTTGCAGTCATAGATTTGGGATTATACATATTAACGCTCCTTTATAAAGGAGAGAAGTCACCACGATTGACAGCTAGGCTATAGCCGATTTGTTTTAAACGATTATTAAGACAAGCCCAACACTCAGCAGCTTCTTCCCCTGTACATATTTTATTATTATACAAACTATATTTCTTACGAACGCCAACCGGAGAAAGGTTAGGCATGACAACATTAGCGCCGGCTAAAATGCCTTTTTCACGGCCTTGAGGATCAATGGTGCCCAGGGCTGTAGTAGCTGGGATTAATCCATTGGGTAGGATGAGTCTAAGAAGGCCAATTAAAAATAAAGTAAGTGACAGGGTGCCTGCAGAGTGGTCTTTAAAGGGGGTAGCTTGATGTGGAATAAAAGGGCCAATACCTACCATATGGGGTTTAAAGTCTTGGATGAAAAGTAAGTCTTCACATAGCGTATCAAAGGTTTGATAAGGTGAACCTACCATAAATCCGGTACCCACTTGGTAACCAATAGCTTTCAGGTCATAAAGACATTGTTTCCTTTGCTCTAGACTTTGAGAAGCAGGGTGAAGTTGGCTATAATGAGCAAGATTAGCTGTTTCATGACGAAGTAGGTAACGATCAGCACCAGCTTTGAAAAAGCGTTCATAGCTTAAGCGGCTTTTCTCACCAATAGAAAGCGTAATGGCGCAGTTAGGATGTTGACTTTTGATAGCTGTTAAAATATCACAAATGGTATCATCTTGAAAGTGACCATCTTCACCACCTTGTAAAACAAAGGTACGAAAGCCTAAGTGATAACCTATTTCAGTGCAAGATAAAATGTCTTCTAAAGTAAGCCTATAGCGCGCAGCCTCAGTATTACTCCGTCGAATGCCACAATAGTAACAATCTTGCTTGCAGTAGTTAGTAAATTCAATAAGGCCTCGGGTATAAATCTGATGACCAAAAAGATGATTAGCGGTTTGCCTTGCTTTTTCAAAGAGATAAGAAGAAAGGTCTTCATCTTGGTGGTGTGTAAGTAAGAGAAGGTAGTCTGCTTTACTTAAACGATGCTCTTTGGCAAGGATATCAATAAGGGCCTTCATGACTTAATCCTGCATTTCTAGAGGTTCATTTATTTTTGAATACACGGTCTTCACGTTGACATGAGGAATCATCCCCAATTTTCCTGACAAAGCACTAATCACGCTATTAGGAGCATCTATAATGACACTAATCACAGAAACGTTTTTAGGTTTATAGGGCACACCCATTCGGCCTACAATATGTTCACCATACTCATGTAAAATGCCATTGATTTTTTCTACGGAATCTTTATTTTCTACTATGATTCCAATTAAAGCAATTCTTGTTTCCATTTCTCATATCCTTTCCTTATTAAAATGAAATAAAAAAATTGAAAAGATGTGGATTGAACCTCTCAGCAAAACACAAAATAGAGGTTATAAAAGCGAAAAATCCCTAGGCCAAGAGGCCTAGGGATAGCAAAAGAAGAAGTAGTACCTAAAAAGGCCTTGCTCCTATAAAGTCTCCATATGCTCCGCCTTACCACTTGGGACGAACCCTTGTGCAATCAGTACGATAATTAAAATAAGAGGTTCGATACCAGAACAAATCTTAGTAACTCACCTGTATTTATTTTAACATAATAGAAAATAATATTAAATATGTTTTAAAAATTTTAATAATTACTTCATCATATTAGACTACTTCAGCCTCATAAACTAATAAGAGGGCTATTTATAAAAATGGAGGAGGCAGTATGGAAGAAAATAAATTAACAACGAGTGTATCCATACCAGTTACAAGTGATCAAGCAGCTATAAGTACGGGAAAAAAAGTAGGCTTTGATTTACTGGCAGATGCTTATTTGCAGGAAAAACTAGCTCATTTTAATAGGGAGCGTATTCCAGAAAGGGTTGTACATGCTAAAGGTGGAGGAGCTCATGGGTATTTTGAGGTAACCAATGATTTATCTAAGTACACTATGGCAAAGTTTTTAAATCAAGTAGGTAAACGAACGGATATTTTTATACGTTTTTCTACAGTAGGTGGTGAAAAGGGATCTGCTGATACTGCTAGAGATCCTAGAGGTTTCGCTATGAAGTTTTATACTGAGGATGGTAACTATGACTTAGTAGGTAATAATACACCGATTTTCTTTATTAGAGATGGTATTAAATTTCCAGACTTTATTCATACCCAAAAGAGAAATCCACAAACCAATTTAAAGGACCCTAATATGTTTTGGGATTTTCTTTCTTTAACACCAGAATCGTTGCATCAAGTGATGCGGCTTTTTTCTAATCTAGGTACACCTATGGGATTTAGGCATATGGATGGTTTCGGTAGCCATACCTTCATGTGGTACAATGAAAAAGGAGAATATGTTTGGGTAAAATATCATGTGCTTACGAATCAGGGTATTAAAAACTTTACAGCAGCAGAAGCAGAAAAAATAGCAGGTGAGAATCCAGATTATTCCGTTCAAGATTTGTTTAACGCTATTGAAAGAGGAGAATATCCTTCGTGGACTGTATGCGTGCAAATCATGACACCAGAAGAAGCTGCCCATTACCGCGTAGATCCTTTTGACGTAACGAAAACATGGTATGAAGAGGATCATCCACTTATTCCTTTAGGTAAGATTGTACTTAATAAAAACCCCATCAATTTTTTTGCAGAAGTAGAACAAGTAGCTTTTGCACCAGCTCATTTTGTACCAGGTATATGGACTTCACCAGATAAGCTTTTACAAACGAGATTAATGGCTTATGAAGATGCCCATCGTTATCGTTTAGGTGCTAACAATACACAAATTCCTATTAATAAACCAAAAGCTTGTTTATATACTACACAAAGAGATGGTAATATGCAGGTTAATGGCAATATGGGTAATGTACCGAATTATTTTCCTAGTAGTTTTGTTAATGTAGTGGTATCACCTGAAGTAGCACCACCGCCTATTCCTGTAATAGGAGAAATTAAGAGACATGTTATTGAAAGCATAGATGCTGATTTTGTGCAGCCTGGTGAATTTTATAGAGCTATGACCAGTGATGATAAAGCACACTTTATTTATAATGTGACCGACAACTTAAAACATGCAGATCCTGCATTGCAATATCGCCAAACAGCTTTGTTTTATAAAGCAGATCATCAAATGGGGCAGCTTATTGCAGAATGCTTAGGTCTTGATTTTGAAACTATTAAAAAGTTAGCTGATATGACACAGGAAAAGCGTGTTGCAGCAACTATGCCTAAAGGGAAAGTATAGGTTGTATTTTGAAGTGATTTGATATTGACAAATGAAAAGAAATCAAAGATAATTTAGTAGTACTAATCAATACTACTAATCAATACTACTAAATTGGGTAGAGTTTAGTGGTCAGTTGTGAGTAGTGTACAAATGAGTTAATAACAGCAGGAAACTAAGGAGGTTTGTGATGAGTACGAAAGTAAGAGTAGGTATCGTTGGATATGGAAATGTTGGCCGTGGAGTAGAAGTGGCGCTTGGACAAAATGAGGACATGGAACTTGTTGCAGTATTTACAAGAAGACCAGTAGAAACTGTAAAAATCGCCACACCATCAGCAAAGGTGGTACATATGGATGAACTAGAAGGCTATAAAGGAGCCATTGATGTGATGATTTTATGTGGTGGTTCAGCAACAGATTTGCCAGTACAAGGCCCAGAAATGGCAAGTATGTTCAACACCATTGATAGTTTTGATACACATGCAAGAATTCCAGAATACCAAGCAGCAGTAGAAAAAGCAGCAAAAGCAGCTGGTAAAACAAGTATCATTTCAGTAGGCTGGGATCCAGGTTTATTCTCAATGATTCGCATGATGTCAGGTGCTATTTTACCAAAAGGTAATGACTATACTTTCTGGGGTAAAGGGGTAAGTCAAGGACACTCAGACGCTATTAGAAGAGTAGAAGGCGTTAAAAACGGTATCCAATATACGATTCCAGTAGATTCAGCTATCGAAGCAGTTAGAAATGGTAATAATCCATCTTTAACAACAAGAGAAAAACATACAAGAGAATGCTTTGTAGTAGCAGAAGAAGGCGCAGATCGTGCACGTATTGAAGCAGATATTAAAAATATGCCAAACTACTTCGCTGATTATGATACAACTGTTCACTTTATTACAGAAGAAGAACTTCGTGCTAATCATAGCAAAATGCCACATGGTGGTTTCGTATTTAGAAGTGGTGTAACAGGTGCTAACGATGAACATAAACAAATCATTGAGTTCTCACTTAAATTAGATAGCAACCCAGAATTTACAGCTGCTGCACTTGTAGCTTATGCAAGAGCTGCTGTTAGAATGAACAAGGAAGGCACATTAGGTGCTAAAACAGTATTTGATGTACCACTTTCTTATCTTTCACCACTTTCATCAGCTGAATTAATTAAGAACTTATTATAATAATACTTATTAAATAAATAGAAAATGAGTAAAAGCTTTTTAGAGGATGGAGTAGCCTTTAAAAGGCTTTTATTTTAGAATGAAAATATAACAGCATAACAATACTAACAATATTTAATATTATAACTAGTAAGGAGACGATATCTATGATTTATGTGTGGCTTATTTTAGGATTTATATTACTTATTAAAGGTGCAGATTATTTCGTAGAAGGTGCATCTGACATTGCTATTAGAGCAAGAATACCCAATTTGATTATTGGTTTAACTATAGTTGCTTTTGGGACAAGCGCGCCTGAAGCTGCTGTCAGTATTACTTCTGCTTTAAAGGGGCAAAATGATATTGCTATTGGTAATGTAGTAGGTTCTAATATATTTAATTTACTTATTGTAGTGGGTATTGCAGCGATTATTACCCCTTTACAAGTGCAAAAATCTATCATCACTAAAGAATTTCCTTTTGCTTTATTATCCTCCTTTATCTTACTTATATTAGCTAATGATACTATTTTTCAATCTACTAGCTTGAATACTATTTCTAGAGGGGATGGCTTAATCTTATTAGTGCTTTTTGGAATTTATATGTATTATCTCATTGAAATTGCTTTGAACCACAGAAATAGCACAGCAGAAGCTTCTATAACTGATAATAAAGGAGTAGAAAAAGAGATTCGAATAGGAAAAAGCATACTCATTGCCATTGGCGGATTAGTTGGGATTATAGTGGGTGGACAATTAGTTGTAGATGCTGCGAGTCAAATTGCACTAACATGGGGAATGAGCGAAAAATTAGTAGGACTTACCATTGTTGCGGTAGGCACTTCTTTACCAGAGCTTGTGACTTCCATTATAGCAGCTAGAAAAGGTAAAAGTGATATTGCCCTAGGCAACGTAATTGGTTCTAATATCTTTAATGTGTTCTTTATTTTAGGCATTTCTTCTGTGATTTTCCCTATAGAAGTTAATGGTGCTGTTTTCATGGATATGATAGTTCTATTAATCGTAAGTATCATAACCTATATTTTCTCTATTACTAAAGTTAAAATTAGCAAGCTAGAAGGAAGCTTATTAGTGCTTAGTTATCTTTGCTATATGGTGTTTATTATAATAAGAAACTAAAAAACAGCAAATAATATGATTTAGCGTCATATAGTATTACGAAGACATTTTAAGGAAGACTAGAAAGGTAGGAAGAAAATATGTCCGCTACATCATGGATTGAATGGGTAGGTTATGCAGCTTCTATTATGATTGCCATTTCGCTTTTAATGACAGATGTGATTAAGCTTCGTCTGCTTAATACAGTAGGTTGTTTATTATTTGTTATTTATGGCTTTATTGTAGGTGCATATCCTGTAGCAGTTGCTAACCTTGCCATTATCCTCATTAATTTATATCATTTATATAAGCTTTATAATACCAAATAAAAGTATCTGAGCGTAAAAGAAGCAACAAGACAATTTTTATAGCAAGGGATAGACATTATTAAAAATATTGACGAAAGTCCAGTAAAGCAATATAATCGAGTCATAAAATAAAACAGGAGGCGCAACATGTTAAAAACAACACATACAGATGCTGCACCAGCAGCTATTGGACCATACTCTCAAGCAGTATGCATGAATGATTTAGTATTTACTTCAGGACAAATTCCTTTAGACCCAGCTACGATGACAATTGTAGGAGAAGAGATTACAGCTCAAACAGAGCAAGTGATGAAGAATTTAGCAGCTGTTTTAGAAGCAAGTGGGACAAGCTTTGATAAAGTTATTAAAACAACCTGCTTTTTGGCAGACATGGCAGACTTTGTTGCTTTTAACGAAGTTTATGCTAAATATTTTGTAAGTAAACCAGCACGTTCTTGCGTAGCTGTTAAAACGTTACCTAAAAATGTACTTTGTGAAGTAGAAGTTATTGCTTGTAAATAAGCAAGATTATCATAAAAAGAGCAATGATTAAAAGAAATGCTTTTAGTCGTTGCTCTTTTTGTATGTAAAAATAAAATTATTTTAAAGGAAAAATTAAGCTGAAGGTACAACCACCACCTGGGGTGTCTTGAAGTGTAAGCTGCCCATGATGAAGCTGCATCATTTCATAAGCAATACTGAGACCTAGACCGTAGTGGTTTTTATCATGCCTTGAGGTATCGACTCGGTAAAAACGATCAAATATATAGGGTTTATGCTCCTCGGCAATACCTGGGCCATTATCGATGACTGAAATAGTAAGCTCATGAGGAGTATAATTTAATACGAGCGATACTTTATTGCCAGCCGGTGTATAGGTAAAAGCGTTATCTAACAAAATACTTAAGGTTTGGCGAATACGTTCGTTATCAATCATTAAAGTAGGAACCAAATCATCAGGAAGAATGACATTAAAAATAAGATCCTTTTGCTTACTTAGGGGTATAAAGCACTCATACATATCTAGAACTAAAGTATCTATTTCTGTGGGAGTAGTTTGAATAGACCAATGTTTAGCATCCATATTAGCCAGTAAAAGAAGATCATCAATGAGGTGCTTCATACGTGTACATTCATTATGAATACTGATAGTAAAACGAAGTGTTTCTTGATTAGCGTTAAGTGCTAAAGCCGAGGTATTCGTATGAATTACAGCTAGAGGTGAACGTAGTTCGTGAGAAGCAGCAGCGATAAAGTCTGTTTGCTTTTTTTGAGCAAGTTCAATAGGACGAGTTGCTTGTCCTGAAAACCAAAAGCTAAAAATACCCAATAATAAAAAGCCAATGATGGTAAGCCCTACAAATAGCCATCGTAGAAACCCAATATAGCGATCCATGCTTTTCATGTTTTTTAATAAAATCAAACGAAAATGCCCAACTTCAGAAGAAAAGGTCCCAATAATAGCTAAATAGTGTTCATGCTGGGGTGTTCTAAACTCAAAACTGACTTTGGGAATATCTAAAGTAGAGGTAAATAAATTAGAGGTGCTAAAATGATAGTTAGTCTCAGCAAGAGTAGTTGCTTCTGCAAAAAGTTGAGTTCTAGGCGTAATAGAAGGGGTATTACCTTTAAAAAGAAGAGGAATACTATTATCCTCTATCTTAATTAAAAGCTGATTAGTAGCTTCTAATTTAGATAAAAAAGTATGACTAATACTTCGCTCTGTTTGTAAACGAAAAACGATGCTATTTAACTGATTCTCAATTAAGGTATATTGCTGGGCATTAAATTGCTTTTCTAAAATACCTAAAGAAATCAAAGACATCATAGCTAGAAGCGTTGCCGTAATAAGCATACAAATCTTAGCTAAACGTGTACGGAGTGTTTTAAGCATAAGTAGCCTCCAAAGTATAACCAATGGAACGTAGCGTTTTAATATGTAACTCACTACCAACGGCTTTTAAGCGTCTTCTTAAAAAATGAATATAGTTATCTAAATTACCATCTTCTACCTCTGTATCAGGGCCCCATACCTTAGATAAAAGGAGTTCTCTTGTTAAAGGTTCATTAGGATGTCTTAAAAAGAAATCAGCTAAATCTCCTTCTTTTTTAGAAAGAGAACAAGAACGAAGGGGACCTGTTAAGCAAAGACCTAGCAAGTCTAAGGTAACATCTGCAAAATGGATTTGTTCAGTATTTATCATTTGACTAGGTCTACGGCTTAAAGCGCCAACTCTAGCAATGAGCTCTTCTATGGCAAAAGGTTTGACTAAATAATCATCAGCACCTGAATTAAGCCCAGCGACACGATCGCCTATGCCATCTAAAGCAGTGACCATAATAACAGGGAGCTGGAGATTTAAAGCACGAATGCGCTTTAAGAGGCTTAAGCCATCTAAGCTAGGTAACATCCGGTCTAAAATAACTAAATCATATGTATTGGTTTTTACCAGTTCGAAGCCTTCTAGGCCATCCTCAGAGCAATCGATGTTATAGCCTACATGTTTTAAATGAAAGCAAATGCTTTCAGCAAGTTCAGTATCATCTTCAATGCATAAGATTCTCATCATGCAACTCCTTATTGTGTGATTTTTCATATTATAACACAATTATCTCTAAATTATCTCTAAAATCCTTTGAGGATTTTTAGAGATTGATTTGATATAGTACAGAGTGAAGAAGAAAGGAGAGATAAGAATGTTAAAAAAGAGTTTAGTAGGCATGCTGATTTGTAGCTTGATGTTACTAGCAGTAGTAGGGTGTAATAAAGAAACAGAAACTGCTACAGGAGAAGTAGCTATGGGACGTTACATAGAGGAAGAAGTGACCATTGATGGCTTTATGCCAGAAGCTCCAACATTTTTAGTATCGAATCAAGGTAAACCACAAATTTATCAACAAACAGAAAAAGGTTTTGTTATCTTTGAGGAACAAGAAGAGGGTGTTTGGAGAAAAGTAGAGCCAGCTTGGCTTGAAGTTTTTAATAAGCAATATGCTTACAACTGGATTTCTGCTATGGCTGTCAATGATAAAGGAGAGCCTTACTTTATTATGGTTGGTGATTTAGGAGAACAAGACCCAAATGTAGCACCTGGAGATATGGAAACGAAGGCAGAAAATAGTGATACTGGAAGTACAGAAGAAGCAAACCTTGGGCAGGCAGAACAAGGTGAAGATGGACTAGGCCTTAAAGAAGAAGGCGCATTTTTAATAACTAATGAGGATGGCACAAGTGAAGTAGTCAAAAATACATATACCTATGTTATTTATGTTGAAGGAGATGCTATAGAAACTTGTCAGCTGCAAATAACAGATAGCTTAGGTTATATTATTCCATCTCATCTTGTGATTTTACCTGATAATCAATTAGTGGTATCTGGCAGTATGACTGGACAAATAGGCTATGACCTTAATACAGGAAATGAAGTTAGAAAGTATTCAGAGGCAGATGGGAATATCGCACAGATTAATAATATGCTTTATGCCATTAATTTAGTGGATAAACAAATAGATACTTATAATGAAAATGCAAGTCAAGTAGATCACTTTGTACCTTGTGAAAATGTTGATGAACTTTCAGTTTTATTACCAACAGAAAATAATAATATGTACCTTGTTACTGGTAATGGTATTAGCCACTTTGCAGAAGGCGGAAGTATTTGGGAAGAGCTCATGAGTAGTACAGGACTTTCTTTGGGATTACCTTCTTATAGTTTAGTCAATGCCATAGAAAAAGATGGACGTTTTATTGTGCAGATGACCAATGATCAATATCAAAATGTGATTAAACTGTATCGCTATTCCGAAACCACGCCTACACTACCTACTACAGAATTAAATGCTTATACATTGGAAACCAATAGAACACTGCAAGAAGCATTAACAGCTTATCAATTACAACATCCAGAAGTACGCATTAATGTGCAAGTAGGTCTTACTGGAGAAGAGGGGATTACAAGAGAAGATGCTATTAAAGCACTTAATACAGCTATTTTAGCTGGAGAAGGACCAGATATCATGGTCTTAGATGGTCTTCCAATAGATACTTATATGGAAAAAGGTGTTTTGGCAGACTTAAGTGAAATAAAGGAAAAAGAGCAGATGTTTGAATTTGCAACTGCTCCTTTTCAAAAGGATGAGCAACTTTATGCACTTCCTCTTAGGTTTAAAGTACCAACTATATGGGGAAATCCGGAGGTACTTGATGAAGTAGATAATCTAGAAGAGCTAGGGGCTTATCAAAAAGCACATTCAAAAGAAATGATATTACCTGAGCAGGATTCAGAAGGTCTCATTCATTTATTTGCCGGACAAATGCAAAAAAGATGGTTTAATGAACAAGGAGAATTACAAGAAGAATCATTAATACAGTTTTTAGAAACTATTAAAACCTTTTCTAGGCAACAGGAAGAAGTATCCAAAGGCTATAATACTATGATGGAAAATCGACATGAAGCCATTAATACACAGAATATATTTGAATATGCTTTTGGAAAAAGCCATGTATTTGTAGAGGATGTAGGCAGTATATTAGATTTACTTATTTGCAATGAGGCTAATAAACAAAAGGGGGAAGGTAGCTTTAAAATAGTACGGCAAGAAGAACAGTGTACTTATAAACCCAGTAGTATCATTGGGCTTAATGCAAGTAGCAAAAATAAGATGATTACTGAAGAGATAATGACATTCATATTAGATGAAAAGGTGCAGCTAACAGATACTTTAGAAGGCTTTCCAACTCATGGAGGTGCTTTTGAAAAATGGATTAAAGGAGAAAACACTAATAAAAATGCATCTTATATGTATTCAGTTGATGACCATGACATACTTTTTGTGGAATGGGGACATGAGGAAGCATTACAGGCTTTTTATGAAGAAGTAAAACAAATTAAAACAGCTATACTAGATGATGAGACCCTCACTAATCTTATTGTAGAAGGAAGCAAAGCATACTTTGAAAACAAGGAAAGTGCTAAGCAAGCAGTAGAACGACTGAAACCACAGTTAGAACTTTATGGTAAGGAATAAAGAAAGGATTAGACTATGAAGCAGCTTAGAAAGTGGAAGGGCTTATTATTTGTATTACCGAGCTTATCAGGGGTACTATTATTTTATATACTTCCTTTTTTGAAGAGCTTTGTATACTGCTTTACGGCAGGCTTAAATGACAGGCGATTTGTAGGACTAGCACATTTTAAAACTTTATTTAGTAACGCCAATTATCGTTTGGCTATGGGCAATACACTACTCATTATAGGGGTTGCCCTTCCTAGCTTGTGCCTTTTATCCTTGATAATAGCTTTATTAATTGAAAAGCAACTTGCTAAAAGAAAATGGTTACAGGGACTTTTACTTATCCCTATGGCATTACCAGCAGCTTCACTTATGTTAGTTTGGCAAGATTTATTTGCTAAGGAAGGCATTTTAAATGCAGTTTTAGGTACTCACCTAGATTGGCTTCAAAGTGATAAGGCACCGTGGATTATTATTGGTCTTATTATATGGAAAAATCTTGGCTATAATGTACTGCTTATGATAGGGACACTCCTTACCATGCCAAAAGAGTATGAAGAAGCTGCAGGGCTAGATGGGGCGGGCTTTTTTAAGATTGCTAGTTTTATTAAAATACCTTATTTAATACCCATGCTATTTTTTACAGTGGTTATTTCCTTATCTAACTGCTTTAAAATTTTTAGAGAAGTATACTTACTTCAAGGAGATTATCCCAATAGGAAGCTATACTTATTACAACATTTTATGAATAATCATTTTGCTAAACTAAATTATGACTTATTAACGACTGCAGCTTTTGCTTTATATACAGTCATTTTTACGATTATCTTTTTCGGGGCAAGATGGCAACAACGGTATATAAGAGAAAATGGATAGGAGAAAATAATGAAGAAGTTAAAACAAGGAATGACTTATGTAGGTATGGGACTACTAATAGTGAGCATTTTATTTCCAGTATACTATTTATTTTCTCACTCTTTAAAAGGTGAAGCACTTATTAAGGCGATTTATAGTCAACCTATGGGCTTATGGGAAAGAACATTTCCAAAGCCCTTCTATATCAATTTAGACCAGTATTATCGCCTTTTATTTCGAACACCTCAGTATTTAGTTTATTTTTGGAATACACTCAGAGTTGTTGTGCCCATTGTTATCTTGCAGCTGTTACTAAGTATATTAGCAGCTTTTGGTTTTAGTAAGTTAAAGTTCTGGGGTTCAGAAACTTTATTTTTCATTTATATTATTATGATGCTCATGCCTTTTCAAGTAACATTGGTACCTAACTATATGATCTTAAGTAAGCTTCAGTTCTTAGATAGTTATAAGGCTTTAATTTTACCAGGGGCATTTGGAACCTTTGGTGTTTTTTTCTTAAAGCAATTTATGGAAGGTATAGATGCTAGTTTTATAGAAGAAGGACGTTTATTAGGTGCTAATGATAGGCAAGTGCTAAGTTATATTTTGGTACCTATGTGTAAACCAGTTATTGTTGCAGCAGCAGTTTTATTATTTATAGATTATTGGAGTATGGTAGAGCAGCCTTTGATTTTTATAAGCACTAGAGAAAAACTACCCTTGTCTGTGTATTTATCCAGTCTAGCAATGTCAAATATACATATTGGTTTTGCATGTAGTGTTTTATATATGGTTTTGCCACTCTTATTAGTTATTTATGCCCAAGATGATTTGTCAGACGGTTTAAAAATATCTAGTTTAAAGTAAGGAGAAAGTCATGGAGAAAACACAATCCCTTAAGCAAAAACTAATTCAAGTAATCCTGCTATTTTTAGCAGTACTAATAGGATGTACATTTATTTCGAGAAGCATTTATGAGTATCTATTACCTGTAGTAAGTACTGCTCAAGTTAAAAGCGGCGTTGTAGAAGTGAAGTATTTAGCGACTGGTAAAATAGGCTTAAATGAAGAAAGTTTAAAAAGTCAGCAAGCTATATTGGTACCTTCTATAAGTGGTCAAGTTATAGAAGTTTTTAAACAAGAAGGGGAATTTGTAGAAAAGGGAGAAGCTCTTTGTACTGTACAAAAAGGCGATTATGAGACTGAAGCTAGTAATAAAGCCTTCCAAGAAACAGAACTTACAATTGCATATGAAAGATTAGCAAGGCAGATCGCAAGTAAAGAAGAGGAAGTGGCCCAACTAGAAATTAGCTATGAGATTAAGCAAAAAGAACTAGAACAGTACGAAACGAGTAGCAAGTTAATAGACTTAAAAGAGCAGATTAAAGAGCAAAGAAAATTAGTTCAGGTGAATGAGGAGCTACATAAAGAAGGTCTTATAGCAATCAGTAGCTATGAAGCAGAAAAAAATAAGTTAGCTACTTTAGAAAGAAGCTTAGTAGATGAGGCAAAAGCTATAGAAACAGCGTTAAAGCAAAGTATGCAAGATATACAAAATCAGCTTGCTGAAGTGACACTTAGCCTTGAGGATTTAAAAGAAGAGCAATTTTTAAACAAGCAAAAACAACAACTAATCAATCAGTCTTCTTTAAGTGAAACATTAGTAAGTCCTATGGAAGGATATGTTTATCGCTTAAATGTAGCAAAGGGAGCGTATGTTCAAACTGGGGAGCAGCTTTTAGTTGTTATTCCTAAAGCACTTAACTATGGTTTAAGCTTTGAAGTATCTGAAGAAACAGCTAATAAAATACAAATGGGACAAAGAGTAAGTTTTACTTTTAATCAAATGCGTTACGAAGCTAGTATTAATAAGAAAAAGTTTAAAGAAGAAAATGGACAATATGTAATGACTGCAGAAGTTGAGGAGCAGCTTTTAAAACAAATGCAGTTAGAGCCTACTACTTATAAGACAGTGAGTGTAGAAATAACCAACCGTTCTAGTGAGTATCAGATGATTGTGGATCAAAGTGCCATTAAAAAGGTGTATACTAATGCTTATGTATTAGTAGTAGAGGAAAGTGAAGGGATTGGTAGAAAGGTTTATAAAGTAAGAGAAGTACCTGTGACGATTTTAGAGGAAGGAGACTACAAAGTAGCTATATCAGCTCAGATAGATCAAAACCAAAGGATCATTACTTCCCATTTAGGAGATTTAAAAGATGGGCAGGAGGTAGCACTTAAATGAAGACTATAAAAAAGAGGGGCCTTCTTTGTTTGTTACTATTTATTGGTTTACAATGTTTGAAAATAGGTCTTATTGAAAGCTTACCCCAAGTTTATACTGAGGGAAGAATAGAAATTTACCCAAAAGAAAAGCTGGAAGTAACAAGCTTTTGTGAAAGCGATAGCTATAAAAAGCTTCAGCCAGTTGTATTAAATGAGCAGTCAGTGACATTAAAGGTTAAAAAGGAGAGAGAGCTTGTTGGAAGAGGGACTACCAGCAATCTTCCTATGATGGAACCTATTCAGATAGTAGATGGTGCCTTCTGGGGGGCAGCAGCTGATAGAGAAGGACGAAATGTGATATTACTTAGTGATGAAGTTGCAAAGCAGTATTTTGGCTCCATACAAGTGACGGGAAATGTATGTGAAATAGAAGGTATGGTCTATCAGATTGTGGGTGTGTATCGTAAGTACAGGTACTTTTGGGATTATTGGTTTGACTTAGGAGAGGATGTCATTTATTTTCCTGCAACAAGTACCTTAGGAAAAAAGGCACCGATAAAGGCTGTTATTTTACCAAGTCAAGTAGCAGGTGAGATCATTGAAGAAAAGGCACTTTTAACGCTAGGATTAACCGAGGAGAATAGTGAAATACTGCATGGAGAGGATGTAAAAGCTTCTCTAAGAAGCTTAAAAGTAGCAGCTACAAGTGTTGCTGGAGTTATATTAATATTGTATTGCTTCATGGCAAGCTATAGATGTTTATTGCATCTTCATTTAAACGTAAGGCAGAAAGGCATCCACATTGTCAGCTATTTAATACTCATTCTAATAACTCGATTCTTTTTTTTAAGAGGGGTATATCTGCCTAGTGAAGCTTTACCACCTTATAACCTTTTTGAAATCAGTTATTATATAAAACATTTTAAAGAACAACTTGTAACCTATCATCGTTTCATGCGAATAAGTTTAACATTATTTGAACCTATTTATTGGCAAATCAAGCAAGGTGCTAAGTTAATCAGTCTACTGCAAATCATACTAAGCTTTCCTATGTGTAAATGGCTTGTATTTCAAGTGAATTCATTGCCTAATACCATTTCAAAACTGGCTTTAGTGCTTTCTAAATCAAAAATAAGCTGATTATCCATAAAGAAATGATAGTTAACTATAGCCACAGGACTTTCATGGATTATTCATCTCAAGGCCCCTATATTAGGGGCTTTTAATGGTTTAGAATGACTGTTTTAAAAAAAGACTTGGAGGGTAGGGGATTGCACTAAGGTAAGAGCAGTCTTAGAGTAGGTTGTTACCTTAACACCTAAATAAGAATGTAATCACTTGGATAAAGGCCGAATGACTACCAAATTGATCAAATTGAACACCAGGAATCATGGCTAAAGTATGATTCTCACCCTGATGTTTAGAATACCAGCCTTCAAAATAAAAATGTTTTTTATAACTACCATGATAATGTTTCACTGGGAAAGCACCTCCATGTAGTCCATCGTTTTACATGTTAAGGTTTCCAAAATGAAATATAATTATATAGATAGGACGTAGGATAATGATGAGAGAGAAAATTGGTATTTATAGTTAAGTCAGTGAAGAGTGAAATATACATATTTATAAAATAGTCATTATATTAAATGGTGTAATATACTATATATCTTTATAGTTATTATTTGAAAGGATTTAGAAAAAGTAACACAAGTACTTGCTAAAATACTCAAAATAAATATGATTTCTAGGGAGATTAGGATAAAGTATTATAAAAATATCATAATGAACAAAATCTATCATAAGTAAAATATAAATATAAACTAAGTTAAAATATCAAATAACATTAAAGTAAAAATAGTACGTTAATTTATTCGTTTAAGGGCTACGAATGCTTGAAAAATCGAAGTTTTAATTCTTTTTATTTTACATCCTATTTCAAACAAGAGTTTGTTATAATGAGTCGTTAGGAGCACAAAAGGAGAGTAAAAATGAAGAAGTATGTAACAATAGGGATTGTGCTTTTATGCACAGTATGGCTTATAGGAGAAGTAATTATGAGACAAGAAAGACGTCCTTTATTAAATAAAGAAGAGGGTGTTAGTCAGGTAGCAAGAGCAAATGGAGATTACTTGGAAATTTCTAAAGGGGATAATTGGGAAAAGCTGTTTCTAAAAGGTGTTAATTTAGGAACAACAAAACCAGGTTATTATCCTGGTGAATTTGGAGTTACTAAAAAAGAGTATTTAAAGTGGTTTCGTCAAATTCAAGAAATGAATGCTAATGTGATCCGTGTGTATACCCTTCAAATGCCAGCTTTTTATGAGGCCCTAGCAGCGTATAACCGTAAGGCAAAAGAACCACTTTACTTATTACAAGGTGTCTGGATAGATGAAGAGTTAATGCAGGAAAAGATGGATGCTTTTGATGAAGAACTTATGGAAAGCTTTAAGCAAGAAGTGAGTAACATTATTGATGTACTACATGGGAATGCAGAGATAGAAGCTAAAAAGGGAAGGGGTTATGGCACTTATAACCAAGATGTTTCACCTTATGTAGTAGGTTATATTTTAGGAATTGAATGGGATCCTTATTTTGTGGAAGCAACTAATCAGTTACATGAGGGTAAAGGAGACTTTACAGGCGAATATATTTATACACAAGAAGCAAGACCTACAGAGTTATTTTTTGCCCAGATGCTAGAGCATACCATTGCTTATGAAACAAGAACCTATCAAATGCAAAAACCAGTAGCTATTACTAATTGGTTAACCACGGATCCATTTGACCAAGCTAATGATATTGACGAAGCCAATCGTATCGTTACCATAGATACAGAAACAATTAAAAGTCAGGATACTTTTAAAAGTGGACTATTTAATAGCTATCATATTTATCCATACTATCCAGATTTCTTAAACTATGATCCTCAATATATTACACCTGCCAAGGAAGATGCACAGGTAAATAGTTATAGAATGTATTTAAAGCAGTTAAAAGCTCACCATACAGGACCAGTCATTGTTTCAGAGTTTGGGGTACCTACATCTAGAGGAATTACTCATATAGATACTCATCGTGGTTTTAATCAAGGGCTGGTGAGTGAAAAGGAACAAGGGGAGATGAATGCTTCTATGTTACAAGATATCTATGAGGAAGATTATGCTGGTGCTATTATTTTTTCATGGCAAGATGAGTGGTTTAAAAGAACATGGAATACCATGGATTTAGATGAAGCAGATAATAGAGCTTACTGGCATGATCGCCTAACTAATGAACAATGTTTTGGACTTTTAAGTTTTGAACCAGGAAAAGAAGGGGAGGGCGTTTTTTTAGATGGGAAGGTAAATGATTGGGATAAGAAGGATTTGGTAGGAAGAGCAGAGGACCTATCTTTATATATGAGAAGTGATGCAGCTTTTGTTTACTTAAGGATTCATAAAGATCAATTGGATTTATCAAAAGAAGAACTACTTATTCCTATTGATATCACACCACGTTCAGGTGCTTATGGATTAGAAGGCTATGAAGTCACCTTTAACGAAGGTACTGATTTTATCATTAAACTAACAGGTAATGAGGAAGCTAGTTTATTGGTGCAAGACTATTATGATGCATCTGCTTACTTAAATGAAAAACCTGAAAAACCAGAAGCGACAAGTCAGCATTTTAACGTTTTTAGTCAAGTTGTACTGGGAGAATCCATGTTTCCATTGACAGGAGAAACGATACCTCTAAAAAAAGTGGAGGTTGGTAAGTTGCGAGCAGGAAATACCAATCCTGATTCAGAGCAATATGATTCTTTGGCAGATTTTATAGTCGTAGGAGATGAAATTGAAATGAGAATTCCATGGCTGATGCTCCAAATTTCTAATCCAGGAAAGCATCAAGTCATTGATGATTTTTATCAGACAGATGAAATCAATCATATAACAGTAGAAGAAATGAAAGTAGGTATTTCCGTTATAGAAGAAGGTAAGATGAGAAGCCAGCTACCCATGCTACCTTATCGTTGGGAAGGGTGGGATTTGCCAGTTTATCATGAGCGACTAAAAAAATCTTATGAGACAATAAAAAAATCTTTTGCAACTATTTCTTAAAGCTAATAAATAGTAAGGAGGGTGAGAAAATATGACAGCCGTTTATTATATGGGGCTTATACTTGTTTTGGTTGCGATAGGCGTATACGGATATGTACATTTGAGTTATAAGCAGGGTAGCAGCTTTTATAAGAGAATAAAATATTTAGAAGACTCAATAGAAAAAGATTTATATGCGTTTAAACAAACAGGTAGATGTACTAATAAAAAAATAAAGCAAAGCAGTCAAAAGCTAAAAAAAAGGGAGCATAAGCTTGCCTTGCTGACTTATTTATTGGATAAGGTAGAGGAAAACCAAGATAATGTTGTATGGATTCGACAAAGTGAGATTGTAGCTCCTTTTATAAGAAGTAGTTCCAATAAAGAATTTAATAAGCTTTTTAAATTACAGTGCATAGAAAAGTTTGGAAGCTTTGAAGACCAAGTTTATATAGAATCTTTAGCTTATGACGATTCTCTTTATATTCGTATCAGTCGTTTAAAAGCTTTAGCAGCTATAGGTGCTACTGAAGCTTTACTAAAAGGGATTAAACAATTAAAAATTGAAGAACCCACTATGGATGATAAGATTCTCATTGAATGTTTATTAAATTATAGAGGAGAAAACGTAGCATTTACTAAAGAAATGATATTACAGCTAGAAAATCAAGATAAGCAATTGTCCCCTATTATGATTGCTTATTTTACTTTAAAAGAAGAAGCAGCAGTGGCTAGGTTAGTAGAAATGTACCTAGTGAGTAATAGCAGTACTATCCAGCTTAAATGCTTATGCATTCTTTACTTTGAAAAAGTGATCTCTAAGTCTGCAGAAGATCATTTAATAGCTCATTTAGCTCATGAGCATGAAGCAATAAGAAGGTTAAGTGCTAAAGCTTTGAAATATTATCAAGATTCAAAAAGTATGTTAGCTTTGAAAAAAGCTATAGACGACCCTTCTTATAAAGTAAGAGAAAGTGCAGCTAAAAGCTTTTATTACAGGATGAATCAAAAGCAAAGCTTGATTAAAGAACACCAAGTCACCATTCAGAACTTATTAGAAGCGGTATTGATAGATGAAGCGCAATTAAAAGCTTATATCATGACGGAAGAAACGAGAAAATCTGAAGAAGAATTAGAGCGCTACCGTCAATTTTTATTAGAACAAATAAGTTAGGAGGCGTTATGGAATTAGAAGGTTTAAAAGAAGTATTAACAGGTGTTGTATTAGTTTATACACTTTGTAGTGTAGGAATAGCCGGTTTATTTACCATTATGGCCTATTATCATTTTAAAAAGTATAGACATTACAAAGCCTTTAAACAAGTATTGGTTGTAGAAAAGGGAGAAAACATACCAGTTTCTATTATTGTACCTGCTTATAATGAAGCTATTACAATTACATCAACTATACGTTCACTATTAGCATCAACCTATCAGCAGTATGAAATTATTATAGTAGATGATGGATCTACAGACGATACCTTAAGGGTGTTAGTTGAAGCTTTTCAGATGAAAAAAATTTTTAAACCTACTTTAAAAGCTATAGAAACACAGCCTGTTATTGAAGTTTATGGAAGTGAGCAAGAAGGTGTTAACCTCATTTTAATTCATAAAGAAAATGGGGGAAAAGCAGATTGCTTAAATGCAGGGATTAACTATGCTCAGTATGATATATTTGTAGGTATTGATGCAGATTGTATTTTACAAAAAGATGCTTTAAAAGAACTCATAGTACCGTTTATTGAAAACAAACAAACATTAGCAGTAGGTGGCAATATTAAGATTGCTAATGATGTTACTTTTAAAGAAGGAGAAATCGTAGCTAAGCAGAAACCAAAGAACTTATTAGTTGGTTTTCAAATGCTAGAGTACAAAAGAGCTTTTTTAACAAGTCGTATAGGATGGGACTTTATGAATATGAATCTCATTATTTCAGGGGCATTTGGTGCTTTTCAAAAATCAGCCGTTATTGAAGTGGGTGGGTATAAAACAAAGACTATAGGTGAAGATATGGAGCTAGTCATGAGGCTCCATAGCCATTTTCTAAAAGAAAATAGGCCATACGTAATCAAACAAGTAGTAGATGCTACCTGCTACACACAAGCGCCAGATACCATAAGAGGTTTAGGAACTCAACGAAAGAGGTGGCAAAAGGGCTTGATACAAAGTTTATTTTCCCATCCACAGCTGTTTTTAAGTTGGCGTTGGTTTGGAGCAAAGCTTTATTACATTTTATTTGAACTTATTTCGCCCCTTATAGAAATCTTTGGTATCGTTTCTTTAGTGGTATTAAGCGTATTAGGTTTAGTTGATACCATTTATGTGTTAAAACTGTATGTTTTTTTATTAGTTGCTAATGCTTTTGTGTCTATAGCAGCACTATTATTAGAAGTGTATGCTTTTAAAGAAAAAAACAATGAAAAAGTTATAGGTAAACTCATACTTTTATCTTTAATTGAAACAATGGGTTATCGACAAATTTTAAGCTTTTACCGCTTATTAGGCTTTTTAGGGCATAGGAAAAATGGACATAAATGGGGAGAAATAAAAAGAAAAGCAATTAAGGAACTTTAAATAAAAAGATGATTTCTTAAAATTAATTTGAAAATTTATAAACTTAATAAAGTGGTTTTAAAAAATTGAATAATTTCAATATTTTGTATATGATATAAGGAGGTTTATTGAAGAAGGAATGAGTTAGGGGGGAAAATAAGTGGAGATTATTACCACCAATGATTTATGTAAGCGTATAGGAGACAAACAAATTATAGACCATGTGAGTATTCATGTGAAACAAGGAGAAATATATGGTTTTCTAGGGCCTAATGGGGCAGGTAAAACAACGCTTATGAGGATGCTATTACATTTAGTAAAAGCAGATAGTGGAAGCATTCAGCTTTTTGGAGAAGAAATTAGTGAAATGCAGCCACGTTTGTTACGTCGCATAGGAAATATGATAGAGTATCCTATTTTTTATAATCATCTTACAGTAAAAGAGAACCTAGAACTCCAATGTAGCTACATGGAAATTGAGGCTGAAGAAAGTGTGGCCAATGCCTTAAAACTTGTACGTTTACAAGGTATGGCAAATGAAAAAGTAAGTCAGTTTTCAGCAGGAATGAGGCAACGCCTAGGCATTGCTAGAGCACTAGTTCATCGTCCAGAACTTCTTATTTTAGATGAACCTGTTAATGGCCTTGATCCTATAGGTATTAAAGATATCAGAGAGTTGCTTAAATTCTTGTGTAGAGAACAGGGAATCACCATTTTAATCTCAAGCCACATTTTATCAGAGATTGAGTTAATAGCAGATACCATTGGTTGCATTAAAGGCGGGCAGTTATTAGAAGAAGTAGCACTAGCAGATATTAAAGCAAATGAGCAGACATCCTTGGAAGAACACTTTTTGAATGTATTATCAAGGGGGTAGGGCAATGAAACAGTTATTATTGCTAGAAATGAAAAAAAATAATTTCAAGCAAATTGTAATGGGAGGGCTATTAACAAGTGGTATTTTATTAATTTATTTAATTATGTCAGGGGTATTAATGGAGGGAAGCTATAAGGATTATACAAGTTATTTCTCCAATGTTATTGCTTATAATAAAATTGTTTTTACTATTTTTGCAGGACTATTAATCATCCGTATGTTTAGTGAAGAAATAAATAGTAAGTCAATTAGTATTTTATTTACTTATCCACTTTCTCGTAAACGTTTGCTAGTAGTAAAAGTTATTCTTGTTATAAGTGTAACCATGCCTCTCATGTTTTTGAGTATGCTATTTCATTTTATTGTGCTTGCTATTTTAAACCTAGCATTAGGTTTTGCTCAAGGGAGTATGAGTATAAGTTTTTTTGTAAGCTATATAGTAGCTAGTCTGCTTCATAGTGCTTTTGCAAGTTTGGCAGCATTAATACCATTGATGTGTGATGTTAAATGGATTTCTTCTCAAAAAACCTTAATTGGTTCGGCTGTATTAGCCATTTTTCTTTATAGTATTAAGGGAAGTAGTTTATTTGGTATAGCACTTATTTTGGTTGTTTTAGCTGCAGGCTTGGGTATACTTTTAACCAGACGAGCCATTGCTGTTGTAGTGGATATGGATATTATGTAAGGATAGAGTGTTTAGTACATAAAAGAAAGATGTACTAAGCACCCTTTTTACTAAATAGGCCTTCAACACAAATGTAGGTACTTGTTTACATTTTGAGTTACCCAATATAAAAGATACTGCATGATGGGTTTCACTCCTCTTGAACTATTGTTATACTAATAAGGTAATAAAAGCAGATTCATGTAGAAAAATAGGAGGAGGAAATATAGTGAGACCAGAGCTTGTCATTTTTGATATGGATGGATTGATGTTTGATACAGAACGTGTTTACTATGAAGCATGGGAGCAGGCAGCTAAGTTTTATGGTTATGAATTTAATTGGGATATTTATATTCAGTTAGTAGCTAGAAATAGTAGAACCATTGGCATGATCTTAAGAAAGATTTATGGAGAAGATTTTCCGTATGAGGAAGCAAGTCAAAAGAAAAGAGAGCTAGCAGACCAAATACTTGAAAAACAAGGAATAACGAAAAAAGCTGGACTGATGGAGCTTTTAGATTTTTTAGAAGCAGAAGGCATTTCTAAGGCAGTAGCTACTTCTAGCACTAGAGAAAAGGCTTTAGCTTATTTAAGCTTAGGTGGTGTAAAGGAACGCTTTGATCATATTGTATGTGGCTCAGATGTAGTGGAATCTAAACCTAACCCTGAGATTTTTCAAGTAGCGGCTCAGGCATTACAAAAAATACCTGAGAAGTGTATGGTTTTAGAAGATTCTAAAATGGGAATTAAAGCAGCTAAAGCAGCCGGGATGTATGGTGTTTTAATCCCTGACTTAGTCAAAGCTGATGATGAAATGAGGGAAGATGCAAGCTTTATTTTATCAAGTCTTCATGAAGTGATTGATTTAATTAAAAGCGAAAAGCAAGTAGTGAAATAAGTCACTGCTTGCTTTTTTAGCTTCTTTATGAATTCCTTATAATGTGTTTGTATTCTGTATTAATATATTGTACGAAGCTTTCTAAAAATAAATCTGTAATAGGAGAAGTAGGTAAATCTTTTGGAAGTAGGGAAGAAAATGCAATTTTATAGGAAGTATTAAGCTGAAGTACCTGAATAGTAGTTAAGGAGCCAAGCTGTTTAATCATAGATTTTGGAATCATAGCAATTCCTAACCCATTTTTCACGGCTTCCTTAATGGCATAATTACTACTTAAAACCAATTTACTTTTAGGAATGATTTGATGAGCCACTAAAAAAGCATCTAAAGCTTCCCTAAGACCAGAACCATGCTCTCTTGTCAACCAGCGCTGTTTATGGAGAAGATGAGAAGCTAATAATTCTTCATTAAAGAGATAGCTGCTAGGAGCAATAAGAACGAGCTGGTCTTCAAAAAAGCATTTTTGTTTAAAGGAAGGAATGGAAAGCACACCTTCTACTAAGGCTACATCAAGTTGCAAAGTTTTCATCTTACTAGTAATCTCAGCTGTATTACCAATAGATACTTCGATGTTAATATCTTGATAGTGGTTACAAAAATCCGCTAAAAAAGAAGGAAGCAGATATTCACCAATGGTAGAAGTAGCACCAATTTTAAGATGGCCCTTAAAAGAACTATTAATATGATGGAGTTCTTCTTTGGTAGTATCAAGTAATGACAGAAGCTGCTTACTTCTCTTATAAAGCAAATGCCCGCTTTCAGTAATCATAATCTTTTTAGGCTTCATAGAACGCGTAATAAGGAGTGTATTAAAATAAGATTCTAAATGCTTAATATGTACACTCACACTAGGCTGAGATAAATTAACCTTCTCTGCAGCTTTAGTAAAACTCTTTTCTTCTACGACAGCAATAAAAGTTTTGAGTTCCTCTAGCATAGTTTTGTCTCCTTTATTATTAAAAAAATTAATCGATAGTATATAAATTATTTATTTTACTTATGACCTAGATATTATTATACTAAATTTTGCTTAGATAAACGAGCCAAATTATAGTATTTTATAGCATGTCATAGGGAACATGCAGAGCAGGAGAGGAAACATATGTCATATCATTACTTACTTGACTTAGCCATTATTTTAATGAGTACTAAAATATTAGGCTTAGTTACTAAAAAATTTCATATGCCACAAGTGGTTGGAGCACTTTTAGCAGGACTTATATTAGGACCAGCTATGCTCAATATAATACAAGAAACAGAATTTATTAAGCAAACGGCAGAATTAGGGGTAATTGCCCTTATGTTTGCAGCAGGTCTTGAAACAGATATTAAAGAAATGAAAAAGACAGGTAAAGCTTCTATTATTATCGCGTTATTTGGTGTAATCATACCGCTTCTAGGCGGACTTGCTGTGGCAGCACTTTTAAATACAAAGGAGTTTGCTGTACCAGAAACACCTATGATTTTACAAAATATTTTTGTAGGGATTATTTTAACAGCTACCTCTGTAAGTATTACTGTAGAAACACTAAAGGAGATGGGTAAACTTTCTACATCAGTAGGAAATGCTATTTTAGGAGCAGCTTTAATTGATGATATACTAGGGATTATTGCACTAACTTTAATTACAAGTTTAGCAGATACAAGTGTTAATGTAGGAATTGTATTATTAAAAATTGCTTTATTCTTTGTATTTTCAGGAATTATTGGTTTTGGATTCTATAGATTCTTTAGAAAATGGACTATGAAAGATGATGAAGACCGTCGCCGTTATGTCATTATTGCTTTTGTATTTTGCTTACTTTTAGCGTATATTGCAGAAGAAGTGTTTGGTGTGGCTGATATTACAGGTGCTTTTCTAGCAGGACTTATTATTTCTAATACAATAAAAAGAGATTATATTAGTCATCGTTTTGAAACCATGTCTTATTTACTTCTTTCACCGGTATTCTTTGCTAGTATTGGCTTAACAGTAGAAATAGAGCAAATGTCAATACAACTCATGATCTTTGCAGGAGCATTATTAATAGTGGCTATTTTAACAAAGATTATAGGATGTGGTATAGGTGCTAAATTTTGTGGCTATTCAGGTAAGGAGGCTCTACAAATAGGTACTGGAATGATTTCAAGGGGTGAGGTAGCCCTGATTGTAGCAAGTAAGGGAGCTAGCCTAGGTTTGTTAAGTACGGTACTATTTGGACCTATTGTTATTATGGTAGTTGTAACTACTATCTTAACCCCTATTTTGCTTAAAATGGTTTTTAAAAACTCAGAAGTTGAAAATAGAACGACTGAAAAAAAGACAGTAAAAGTTGCTTAAAATAAAAAACTAATAAATGATTTTACATAAAGAAACATCTTAACATTTTGTGTTAAGGTGTTTTTTATTTTGACAAGGATTTCTTGTTATAAGCTTTTTGAAGTTGCAAAAGCTATAAGTAAACCAATTTAAAAATGTAGTAGAAACTACAAAGGAATAAGAAAGGAGGGCAAAAATGAGAAAGAGTGATAGTATTAAACAAATTGGTAGTGCTTTAGCTAAGTTTAATGGTGAAATTACTAGCATTGCCAAGGATGCAGAAAATCCACAATTTAAAAGTGAATATGTGACCTTAGATGCTTTAATCGAAGCTACAAGGCCTATTTTACAAGCCAATGGCTTATCCATTTTGCAATTCCCTTTAACTAGGGAGGATGGTCAAATAGGTGTTCAAACGGTGCTACTTCATGATAGTGGTGAATTTATTGAGAGTGAACCACTTTATATGTTACCTACGAGGATAGCTAGAGGGGGAGGCTATGAAATTGCCAAAGACCCTCAAGCAGCGGGAAGTGTTATTAGCTACTTAAGAAGATATTCTTATCAGGCGATTTTAAACTTAAATACAGGGGAAGATGATGATGCCAATAAAGCAACAAAAGGGCAAGAAAAAGAACCTGTGAGAGGCATAGCCATTAAAGAAGAAATCAGTATGTCACCAGAAGCAGCAGGAGCAGTAGTTATTCCCTTTGGCAATAAACATCGAGGAGAAACTTTAAAACAAGTTTATAAAACAGATAAAAGTTATTTTGATTGGTTAAGTGAGAAATCAAAGGATCCTATGATTAAAAAAGCCTGCGATATTATTGTAGAGGCAGTTAAAAGCAATCAAATTGAAAATAGCAAATAACTTATTTTAAAAAGTGAAAATGATATTAGGATTGACATAAAAAAATCAAGAGGGCCTAGGCTCTCTTGATTTTTTGTAAAAATTAGAGCTTAAAGTAAAGATAAGGACTAAATTAAACCATAAGCTTTTAAGGTACGAGATAAAAATTCTTTATTAACAGGATCCATAGGTACTAATGGTAATCTGCAATTACCGACTCCCATACCCATCATATTCATAGCTTCTTTAACAGGACTTGGACTTGCTTCAATAAAGAGAGCATGAACTAAGTCTAATACACCAAGTTGAAGTTCACGACTACCTTCAATATCGCCAGCCATAAATTTTGCTACTATATCATGGGTATCACGAGGGATAATGTTAGCCATAACAGAGATAACACCTAAGCCTCCCATTGCTAATAGAGGGAGAACATTAGCATCTTCTCCTGAGTAGATGGCAAAATCAGGGCCACAAAGCTTACGAATCTCGCCAACATGAGCGAAATTACACTCTTTAATACCTACGATGTTTTCGATTTCTGAAAGTGCTTTAACAGTAGTTGGTGCCATATCTAACACTGTACGTCCCGGTACATTATAAAGAATAATAGGGAGGTTAGTACTGCTTGCAATAGCCTTAAAATGTTCATAAAGTCCTTTTTGTGTGGTCTTATTATAATAAGGTACCACAGATAAAAGAGCATCAGCACCGACTTCTTCTGCATATTGACTAGTGCCAATGGCATGACGTGTATCGTTGCTACCAGCACCGGCAATAACAGGAATACGTCCGTTTACTTGCTCTACGCAACATTTAATAAGGGCCTTGTGTTCATCCATAGGTAAAGTAGCAGATTCACCAGTAGTACCACAAACAATAATGGCGTCTGTACCTTCAGCAATATGCCATTCAATGAGTTCTTTGAATTTATCAAAATCTACACCTTGTTCATTAAAAGGCGTAATAATGGCTACACCGGATCCAGTAAAAATAGGTTTTTTCATTATATTTCCTCCAAAACGACTTAATACATAAGTCTATTATACGACTTTCATCAGAAATTAACAACGATATGAGAAAGTAGTAAAGAGTTCTACTTTATCATATTAACAAAGAAAGTTTAAGGTGCACGCTTTTCATCGACAATTCTTGCCAAGGATTAGCAGAACATAATGCATCTTAGCTTTAAATATGATAAAATGGGACAATAGATTTTATAGAAGAAGGGTGTTAGGTGACACGATGTTTATAGTTGATTTTTTGATGGAGCTTTTGGGTCTTGGAATGAGCCTTTTCTTATGGCTGATTAAGTTTGCTTTAGCAGGCTTAGTAGGTGCCATTGCTTATTTTAAAGGGAGAAACAGTTGGATATGGGCAGGATTAACGTTAATTTTACCTTGGCCATTTCCAATTTTTATACTGATAGGTATTTGCTATATGCCTAAAAAATATCCTAAATTGCCAAAGGAAATCAGGGATGAACCAGCTTTTAAAGATAAAAATCCTGTCATTGCTTCAATGATGGCTTTATCAGCTATGATTGCTAAGTCAGATGGTAGTGTAACAAAAGATGAAATTCATTTTATAAAGCAGTTTATAGCAGGGCATTTTGGAATGAGTGCATCAGAGCTCAATAGCTATGCTGAAGCTTTTGATTATGGTAAAGATCATCCTGAGCATTATCAAATTTTTACCCAAGTGGTCAAGACTTATTATGGTCATCGCCGAGATATTATTTTAGCATTAGCCTATCTATTCATAGGTATTGCTATGCAAGGTGGAGATACCAATACTGCTAAAGAAAATATGACAAGACAAATTTTATTAGACCTAGGTATTTCAGCTTATGAATACCAAGCTATTAGAGCAGCCTTTACTGGAGAAAGCTATGGCTACCAAGGTGGAGGCAATCCAAGTATGCAAAGCAGAGAAGATTTGGTGAAAAAATATTCTGAAGTATTAGGTGTTAGTCCTGATGCAAGTCTATCAGAAATCAAGAAAGCTTATAGAAAGCTTGTTAAAGAATATCATCCAGATAAATTAGCTTCTGGTAGCGTTCCAGAAGATTATATTGCTTTTGCTAATCAAAAAATTCGCGATATCAATGAGGCTTATGAATATTTAGAAAAAGTTAAGAGTTAAGCAAGAAAAGTGTATAATATTTGAAAAAGTGAGTATACTCCTAAAAACAAAGGAGGTACACTATGAATCAAGTGAATTTAATGGGCAATGTTACTAGGGATTTAGAACTTAAAGAATCTGCAACACATCATAAATATGTACAATTTGTTTTAGCAGTGAATCCAATAGGAAGCAAGGATAGATCAGCAGACTTTATTAATATGGTAGCCTTCGGTACACAAGCTGAACGTCTATCCAGTTATGTGCAAAAGGGTACCAAATTAGCTGTATCAGGCCATTTAGCAAGTGAATCATATGTTAATAAGGATGGCGCTCAAAGGACAAGCACTAATGTGGTTATAGAAACCTTTGAACTTGTGGGTAAAAACAAGTCTAAAGTAAAAGAAGAAGCCGTAGAAGCTTAACCTAATACTAGAGGGGCTAATAGCCTTTCTAGTATTTTTTTACTTAAACATAAAATAAAAAATATTTATTTGATATTGAAAAAAATAAAACAGTGTGGTAAACTAATACATGTTCCGGCCCATTGGTCAAGCGGTCAAGACGTCACCCTCTCACGGTGAAATCATGGGTTCGATTCCCGTATGGGTCATTCATTGATAGACAAAAGGTCCAGCTAGAGATAGCTGGGCTGTTTTTGCGTTAACTGCAAATAAACTGCAAATTTTTGAGTTTACTTTTATAAAGCACACGTTATTTTATTTATAATAAATAGGAGGATATACTAAAGATTATGTTAGAAAATATAGGCGCAGTAGTTGATTTAGTAGGTGGTGTACAGACAATATTTTCAGCACAAAATGAGGTCAGTGAGAGCACAAAAATAAGACAAAACTGTTTAGTATTACGTGAATGTAAGGCAAAATTATTTAACTCAGATAATCCATATTCTGAACTAGATGAGAGTACATTTTCATTACTAAATTACAATGACTATGGTTATGGATGGATGAATATAGAATTTTGTTTTGATATGGTAGAGATGTATGCCTATGCACCATTTTATGCAGCATGTTTTGCTATAAGGACTAATAATGGTATTACATCTAAGTTGAATGGGCATCCTAAATCTAAGTGTGCATCTAAAATAAACTGCAATAATCAGATTGTTGTAGGTGTTACATATTATTTTCGAGATGAGGAAGAGAGAACAAAAATACTTAATGCATCTAAGATAGCTATTGAAGGAAACATTGCATTTAAGAAAAAGAAACCAGTATATGGCGTTTTATGTTTTTTAGCCAAAAAAGAAGATGGATGGCATATGGAGGAATCTAATACTTTATTAAGGCTAGATGGGATTAAAATCACTAATCTAATTCATTAATGTTTGGATTGATAATCATAGTAATCCTATTATAGGGGGATGAGCATTTGCTAGGGGAAAATCATTATTGTACTTATGGTGATATTGGTAGAATTTTAAATAGATATTGTTTTGAAGAAAAAATGCGTATATGTCATAAATATTCACATAAATTAGTTGATGTTAATGGAGCTATTAACGTAGAAAAAATGTTAAGGTTAAGGATTCCATATCCTTGGGAATTAGAGACTTTTGTATTGTTGGCTATTACATCAAATAAGGAATATAATAACAATAATTTCGATGGTAAAGAAGAAAAAAAGTTTATACATATGATTAATGCTATTCGAAATTATGTACCTAAAAATTTGGACGAAAATGGATTGGCAATGATGCTTGTAAGTTTGGGATTAAATCAATTTTATCCACAAGAATGTTTCTATTATAGGCTGTTTAAATATAGTTATATATTAAATTATAAAAGTGAAAATGTTGATGTACAAAAATGCTTTGTTGATAAGTTTGGCGTTGGTTTTAATGAATTTATGGAACTTGGATATTTTTTAAATACTATCTATAGTATTCCTGACAAAGTTAATATTAATAACATTGTAAACTATGTACTGAATGAGTTCTATCCTAATGCATATAGTGCTTTATCAATTACAAGAGATGAATATATTAGACAATTAAAGTTAGTGACAGATAAACCAGAGTTATATATATATTGCCTGAGACCTTCGTATACCTATGCATTTATTCAAGAAAATAATTATGTTTATTTTCCTTTGCCACATCTTATTAAGAGAAATGTTTCTTCATCGTTATTATATAGGATTACACAGAATAATGATTCATTGCGACAAAAGATTGGTAAAGAGGTTCTAGAAAATTATTTGTATGAGCTACTAAAAAATTCTATGTCATATGATGAAATATTTAAAGAGGTTGATTATGAAGAATCAAAGAAAGATACTGGAAAATCGTTAGATGTTCTATTAAGAGAAAAGGACCAGTATTTATTAATAGACAGTAAATCTTCTGTACCAAGTATTGGCTTAAGAGTAATGGATAAAAGAAGTTTTGATAAAACCATAGATATTATGGGTAAAATAATTGTTCAGGTCTATAATCAGCTAACTAAAGCATTCGGAATAAAATATAATCCGTTTATTTCAGATATAAAAATTACAAGGGAAAATACATGGGGTATAGCAGCAATATTGGAAGATAATTATATTCCACGGCATTTAATCTATGAAAATGCAGCTCAAAAGTTAAAGATTGAGAGTGGTTCATCAGCGTACATATGGATGAGTAATCATATAAAAATCGTTAGTTTTTATGACATTGAAAGATTTTCACTTATTGGTGCTTCTATAATTGAGGCATTAATCGATCAGGAGAAACGTGGAGAATATAATAGTTTTTCGTTAGGGGAATTACCTCATTGTCAGAGGACGATAGTAAATCAAGAGTATTTAAGATTTAGAGAAGATAATTCTAAACGATTCCTTAAAACTGTAAATAAACTTTGTGACATGGGAGTTATTACTAGATGACAGTGAAAAATCTATTTTATAAAAATAAGCTCAGTTAAAGTGTACTGAGCCTTTTAATAAGTAAAGATTTGATTAATTGTAGTAGCTACTTCTCTTTTGCTATCATCTAAGACATGACTATAGATATTATAGGTAGTAGTAATGTTTTTATGTCCTAATATATCACTCACATATTTAATGTTTACGTTGTTTTCAAGTAGTCTAGTAGCCAATGTATGCCTTAAAGCGTGTATACCTACACCATAGACAGTTGTTGCAGTTTCACCTTTATAAACTTTATTTGGATTGATTTTAGCAGCAGTACAGATGCGATCATGCATATGATTAACTGTAGATTCATTGGTGTCAAACACGAGGCCATCTTCTTTTTCAATTTGTTTTAGTTCCTCAATAAGGATATCAGGTATATATATGAGCCTGATACCTTTTTTAGTTTTAGGCTCTTTAATCACATCCTCCACAATAAAGTTCCCATCATCACTGTAGACTCTAGAACGTTTCATACTTTCTTTGACGGTAATAGTACCTTGCTCTAAGTCCACATTCTCCCATTTAAGTGCAAGAACTTCTCCCAGTCTCATACCTGTATAAAGAGCAAGACGAAGGAAGAGGCCGTTTGGCTCAGCTTTTGAGGCTTCTATATAACGTAACTGTTCTTGGGTCGTTAGGATTTTGATTTCCTTAGCTTCTTTAGCTGTTTTTGGGATAATAATGCCATCCATTGGATTATATCTAATAAAGTTATTATGAATAGCTGATTTAAACGCCTTATTTAATAGGTTTTTTATTTTTTGTAAGGTGGCTTTTGCCTTATCGGTTTTATTGTTGAAATATCGTTGTATTTGTGTATGTGTAATGCATTGTAAGCCTATGTCACCAATATAACTATCTTTTATATGCACCTCATATAGATTAACATAACGGTGAAATGTAGTAGGTGCGACCTCATGAATCACATGAACAAATAAGAACTGATAAACCCATTCAGAGAGCGTTACAGTTGTTTTATCAAGTGGTTTACCATTAAGTGCCACATCCATTTTATAAGCATCTACTTTTGCCTTTAATTCTTTTTTAGTTTTGGCTCTAAAATATTTGTATTTTTTAGTACCATTAGCATTTCGTATACCTGTATCAACGGTAGCAGTATAGAGTCCGTCTACATTTTGTCCTTTCTTTCTAGTCTTTTCTTGTGTAGCTTTGGTCATTTAATCCTCCTGTTCGTTAAATTGGTTAAGCTTATATCCCATAAAATTATCAATCTCCTTTATAAGATTGGTATGCTCTGGGTCATTAATGAATTGCATGGGATTAGCAATGATACAGAGTTTGTTGAGTAGTTTATTCATAGCATCAATATAGGCATGAGCATCATGCCTTGTATAAGGTACATTATGCTTATTTAAGGTATTCGCTGTTATATTCTCTATGAGTATCTCTAAGTTAGTACCAAGCCCATTTATGGCATCATCAGGCGATCCGGCTAATAAAGAGAGATTTTTAGTAACCTCTGCCATTGGTGCATGATTAAGAGCTACTGAGTTATTAAGATTACCAAGTAATTCATAAGGGGTAACTTTAAGAGTAACCGCTAATTTTTCTATAGTTTCTAAATTAGGTTCCCTTTCTCCCTTTTCATATTTTCTTATTGTAATCTCTGCTATACCCAATTGTTGAGCGAGTTCTTTTTGAGTTAATTTTAGTTTTTTACGTGCAGTCTTAATATTATTACCTAACATATTTCCTCACTCCTTCATTATGTAATTTACCATAAACGATACAAAATGTATACATAATATTTTGAAACAGTATTGACTAGATACAAAATGTATCTTATAGTTAAAAGGTATTCGATACAAAACGTATCTAAAAGGAGGTAGAGAATTGAAAATAGATACACATAAACTTTCTGTTGAAATTGCAAGAAATTGTTTTTCAGCAGAAGAATTATCGAAATGTGCTGGTATATCTAGAGTGACCTTACAACGCTTAAAAAGTGGTAGACAAGTGGCAAGGCCACAGACAATAGGTAAATTAGCAAAAGCATTAGAAGTCAAAGTAGAAGATTTATTGAAAGAGGAGTAACGAGCATGAAATTATTGACACCAAAGCAGACACAAGTGATTACGGGATTGAGTACAACTGCAACTTATAATATGTTCTGGTCCAAAGGCTTTCCTAAGATTGTATTAGGTAAAAGAGCATTAAGAGTAGATGAACAGGATTTATATAAGTATTTACAGAGCAAGAAACAGGTTATGCACTAATAATATAAAAAGACATTTAAGGAAGACATGCAGGAGGAAAGATTTGAGGATCGAGGATTTATTAGAAAGATTAGAAAAGGTAAAAAAGAATGGAGCAGACTCATATATTTGTTGTTGTCCTGCTCATAGAGATAAAGAACCAAGTTTATCAATCAAAGAAACGGATGAACGCATTTTGTTACATTGTCACGCAGGATGCAGTACAGAAATGATTCTAGGTGCTATTGGACTAGAAATGAAATATCTCTTTAAACAAAACAACACCTATACTCTAACTTGGCGAGAAAAAGTAAAGGTGTGGCAAGATCCTAAAAAGGGTGATTTAAGATTGGAAGCCTTATATCCCTATTATGATGATCAATTGCAAAATGTATTGTACTATAAGGCACGATATGAGGGCAAGGAAATTCGTCATTTTCGTGTAAAGGAAGAAAAAGTGATTTGGAAGAATGTTTTTAAGAACATTAATAAGACACTTTATAATAAATCAGCTATTAAGGAAGCGAAAGAACAACAGAAGCCTATCTATTACGTAGAGGGTGAGAAGGATGTCCACACACTACAGCAATTGGGACTTTTAGCCACCACAGCAGGAGGAGCCACTGCATGGTTAGAGGATTTTAAACAATACTTTGAGAATCTAGATGTAATCATTTTTCAAGATAATGATGAAGCAGGTGAGCAACTAAGTAAGAAAATCTGTGCTGACCTAGCAGTAGTTGCTAAAACTATTAGGGTGGTCGTACCAAGCAAAGAACCACATGGTGATGTGACGGACTACCTAGAAGAAGGGCATACCAAGCATGAACTCTTAGAGCTTATTGAGCAAGTAGAAGAGCAGAAGCGAATTAGTGAGCCTTATAAGAATTATCGATTAGATGATACAGATAATGCTCATACGATGGCCATAATGTACAAAGATAGACTTTGCTTTGCCTATGATATGAATAAATGGTATCTATACAATGGCATTAAGTGGGAAGAAGATAGAGTAGATGGTGTTAGAATACTGGCTGGTAAAATGATTGAACGTATGGGGCATGATTTTGCTTTAATCTTAAGTAAAATGCCAGAGGGCAGAGAGAAAAAGAAACAAACTTTCTTATACAATATGCACCTTAAAAATTGCAGAAGTTATAGAGGAAAGAGTTCTATTTTGAATGAGACTAAGCATTTATTGCCGATTGTGTCTACACACTTTAATCAGCCAAGACACCTTATTAATATGCCAAATGGCACTTACGATATTAATGATAAGCAACTTAAAGAACATCGAGCGACAGATTATCTTTCGCAAGTTACCAATGTTGCATATGTAGAAAATATAGCAGCTCCTAATTGGGAAAAATTTATAAAGCAGATTTTCTTAGGGGATAGAGAGTTAATGAGGTATGTTCAAAAGGCCATAGGTTACAGTTTAACAGGCTTTACTCATGAACAGTGTATGTTTATTGGGTATGGTGATGGAGCCAATGGAAAAGGGGTATTTAAGGACATTTTAAGTTATATACTAAATGACTATGTGAAGTGTCCACAGGCAGAAACAATCTCTCAAATTAGGCAAGGATCAGAGGCAAGTCCTGACATTATCAATTTAATGGATGCACGTTTGGTCGTATGCGTAGAAAGTAATAAAGGAGTACGATTTAATGAAGGATTAATTAAGCAGCTTACAGGTGAAGATAAGGTCACAGCAAGGCGTTTATATTGTGAACCGACTTCTTTTTTGCCACAGTTTAAACTATGGCTATTTACGAATCATATGCCAGAGGTTGTAGGAACGGATAAAGGGATTTGGAGACGGTTAAAGGTCATTCCTTTTAAACTGGATTTGCCAGAGGAAAAGAAAGATAAGCATTTAAAAGAAAAGCTTATGAAAGAAGTAGGGGGTATTTTATGGTGGTGTATTCAAGGTATCCATTTATATTTGGAGGAAGGACTAAAAGAGCCGCCAGCAGTTATTAATCTAGTACATGAATTTAAAGAAGAAAGTGATACATTAGGTCTTTTTCTTAAAGAGTGTACGATTCATAAGGAAGGATCAAAGGTACAAGCAAAGGATTTGTATACCAAATATGTAGAATGGTGTAGAGCTAATAATGAAGTACCAGATAACAAAACAAGATTTGGCTTAGATATGAAGAAGCGCATTCCTAAAGAAAGCGATGGAAGGAATGTTTATTATAGAGACATAGCATTGGTATTAACAGTTAGCCAATTTGTTAATGTAAATTAGCAGTAGTTTGTAGATAGTTTTTCGGTAGTTTAGTAGGTAGAAGAAGTTAGAGATATCAAGGGCTATCGGTAGTAGAGATAGTTAAAAGGATAAGTAGTTTGTGTATAGATCTAATTAATAAGAAGACTTTAAAAGGATAAAATAGTTTATTAGTAAAGCTAGGTTTGGGTGTGTACTACCGAAACTAGCGAAGCGTATGATAATCAAAGGATTTGAATGTGACAGCTACCGATTGGACTACCGCAAGAACCCAGGAAAATGATAACGAAAAAGAAGAAATTGAAAAGGAAAACAAAAATGTATATCGATTTAAATCAAAAGAAATATATTAATAGCTATTATGTAAAAACAATGGAAAGAGAGGGTTCGGATGTTTATTTTAGGGATAAACATAACAAGATATTAGGAATTAAGTCATTTAATACAGTAGAGCAGGCAGAAGCCTATTGTGAAGAAGAGTTTTGCAGAAAGACAAATCTTTTAGCTGAAATAGCATATCAAATTGAAAATATGTCTGATCATATGAGTGAAAATACAGAGCATTTATATAAAGAAATAAGGCAAATAAGAGAGGTTTTATATTTTGTATTAGCACCATAAAGAGACTTTATTAGGAACAGAGGTTAATAATAAAATGCCTATCCCCCCTAGTTTCAAGGGAAAAAGGTGAATATAGAGGTCGACCACGAGAGGCGATACGCTCACACAAAATTCCTGAAATGAAATTTTTTGAGGGGGATAATTTTTAAAAATGAAAACATAAGCGAGGACATAAAAGAAGATGACTAAAAGAGAGAAAACAAAGATTGCAAACTGCCTTGTTAGGGCGATTAAAACGAAAAAAGCAGTTAATAAAGAAACGTATAGCTTTTTAGCAAACTGGATTTATAGTGGAGAAGATGAAAGGCAAGAAGAATGGCTAGAAGTGTGGGAAATGGTTTTAGAGCGATATACACCAGAAGAGACACCTATACTGTTTAGAGCAACCGATTATATTAATGATGGAAAAATAGAAAGTTATACAGGCAGAATGTATGCAGCAGAGCGATTTTTAAAGAGCTGTGGAGAGGAAGGAAAGATTCTTATTTGTGATACAGAGAATTATTATGGCGTGAGATTTTATCCATTAACTCAGTTGCTGAGAAATGAGTTGGAAATAGAAGACTCACTCTTTAATAAAGGATTTATGGTGCAATATATAGGGGAAGATGAATATATAATGCGAACGGATGTAGAGTGTATGTCAGTATATAGGTATGTAGAAATTGCATAAGTAATGAAGTATAGGGCACCTAGTAATAGGTGCCTTTTGTGTCGGAAATAGAACGTTGGTTGCTTTATCAGTAAGAAAATATGTTATTTGTATGACAAAATGTGACAGATGATTAAAGTCACATATGCTATATTTATGATGAATAACATAAATTATCAGAAGAAATATAGATATAATTTTAACAGATATTACTTCTAACTAGACGATAGATTGGGGCATAAAGAATATTGATTCATTTAGGCAAGAAGAAAAATGAAAGTATTTTATTTTAGGAAAATTAATAGTATAGGAACACTAAAATTCTGGTTATTTCATGAGGTGAGTAATGTTAATAATACCAATTCAAGGAATAAGAATAAGATATAAAGGTATCATTAGAATTATTGTTAGAGCCTACACAGCTAAACAAATGGCAACAATACTTGGAATAGATATAAATACTACTAATGGTAATGATAAAGAAATGTATCTAGAGAAAATAGACTTTGCAGATAAAAGCAAGTTGAAATTAGCTATTGATTTAAGAGGTGAAGATAATAAGGAAGCGGATAGGGTAATCACAAAGTATAGAGACTGTAATACATTTGCATTATTAGATGTTCATACTAATCGATATGTGGATATTTTTGATTTAAAGGTTGCAATTAGTATATTGTATATAGCGAATAGATGGACAGAAGAGAATACTAAATCATTTTTTAAACAAGTTATGCTTATAGATGCATATCATACTAATGGTGGGTGTAGGCGAACAGAATGTGCAATAAAAATAGGGGATAGAGCTTTTGATGAAAATGATTTTGAGCTTACAATTCCTAAATATTATACATCTATAGAAGATAACTATAATAGCATAGTATCACCCCTTAGTTATTTAGAGGATATGAGTATTAATGAGAATATTAGTGATACGGTAGAAAAATTATTCTTAAGGATAATACTACATGATAAGGTAGCTAATAGTATTAGGTCAGCATTAAATTTACTTTATTCTAATCTTACTTATACTAATCTGGATACGGTAATACCAACATATGCTACAATATTAGAAACCTTACTATTAGGAAAGAATGAAAGTAATCAGAGAAAAAAAGTTGCAATTAGATCTGCATGTTTAATTGCAGATTCAGCTAATATAGAAAAGAAGAGATATATTGCTAATTGGGTATACTACTTTTATGAATTAAGAAATAAGATAGTTCATGATGGAGTAAGTCATGTTGAGCTAAGAATTGAATATGGAGTTATTTTTGAGCATACAATATCATTCATAAGTCATTTAGTTTATAATCTTATAAAGTTATTTGTAGAAGAAGAAATTAGTTCGCTGAATAGTGTTAAGCGAATAGTGAAGAAGAATATTAAGCAAGATAAATTAGATAATGGTTTTGAGTATATTAATGAAAACAGAATAATGTATTATGAAGAATAGTAGTAAATGATTCGAAGGAATGTGTAAAAGAAAACAAATGATTTCATTGACAATTTTAAGTATATATCAAACCCTATAAAAGCGCATAAAAATAGTGGAAAAGTGTAAAAGAAAATTAAACCACCTTTTTGTTGACGAATATAGATAGACAAGTTATGATTAAGTCAATAAATGACAAAAGGTGGAAATTAGAATGACTACATATGGATATGCAAGATGTTCAACTAATGAAAATAAGCAGGATATTAATAGACAGAAGAGAGAACTTAAAGCTTTAGGTTGTGTGGATGAGAAAAATATATATTGGGAATATGAAAGTGGTACTAAGGTAGATCGAGTTGAACTAAATAAGTTATTAGATAAGGTAAAAGCAGGAGACACAATAGTTACTACAGAAGTATCACGTATTACGAGAAGTACTAAGCAGTTATGTGAGATTATTGAAAAGGTAAAAGAAAAGCAACTCAAGTTAGTAATTGGTGGTTTTGTAGTAGATTGTAGCAAGGGTGAACTTGATGCTATGACTGATGGAATGCTTAAGATGATGGGTGTATTCGCTGAGATGGAACGCAATATGATTAGTGAACGTGTAAAGAGTGGCATGGCAAATGCAGTAGCTAAAGGTAAAGTTATAGGAAGGCCTATTACAACAATTGAGAATTTACCTAGTAGTTTTATTAAGCATTATCCTAAATATAGAAGTAAAGAAATAAATAAATCAGAATTAGCAAGAATATGCAGTATATCTAGGCAAACGGTACATAAATATGTAAAAGTATATGAATCTGCAGAGGAAAAGTAACTAACATATTTTAATATGTCTTATACAACTAGTGAAAAATTTGTTATGGGGTGAATGAAATATGGCACAAATAAAATACTTATACGATGAACAATTTATTAGTGATATGGTTGAACTTATAGAGTCAAATAGTATAAATTTCTTGCTAGGAGCAGGATTCTCTGCACCATTACTAGGGACTCTAGGAAATATAGAAAAGGTTATGGAGATAATCAAGAAGGATAAAAATAATAAATATGTGGCATTGGAAAGCATATTATACTTAAAATTCTTTGAGGAGTGTATTTACCCTATTGATCAACATGCCAATAAAACAGATTTAAAGGCTCAAATAGAGTTTATTAGTATGATAAAACATATTTTAAATAAGCGAGAAAGTGCAACATTACATAAGCAAGTAAATATTTTTACAACTAATTATGACGTTTTTTTAGAACTATCATTTGAGGAAGCGAATATTGTATATAATGATGGATTTGTTGGGCGAATAATACCATATTTTTCAACAGCACATTACAATATGATTTTTGAGAAGCAAGTATTATTTTCTGATAGAGTGACTGAGATACCAATTGTTAATTTGTTTAAAATACATGGTTCTATTACATGGAAAAAATACAGTGATAGCAGATTTTGTTATGGAGATTATAAACAATCTTTAAATGAATTTAATACTCATGTACATGAATTAATTGATACTAAGAAAGATGAAATAAGAGAAATATGGGAGAAGGTAAAAGGTGCAAACTGGAATGAAGTGAATAAATTGTTTATTGATGAGTTACTTGAAAATTTTAATGTTGAAGATGCTGATTTAAACAATATATGGAAACCATTAACTAAAATGTATCAGGAATCATTTAAGATAGTAAATCCTACCAAAGAAAAATTTAGTGATACATTATTGGATAAGAACTATTATGAGTTATTAAGAATTTATTCTAATGAATTAGAAAAGAATAATGTTATTTTAATGGTATTTGGTTTTTCATTTGCTGATGAACATATTCATGAAATTACATTAAGAGCATTGAATAATCCATCTTTAATCATGATTATTTTTGCATATCAAGTAAAAGATATTAATTCATTTATGGATAAATTTGAGTTGTTAAATAATGTTTGGATTGTAACTTTAGATAAAGAAAAAAATGGAAGTGTTATTGAAGGAGATGAAACTTTATGTGAAGAGGCAGAAACAGAAGAAACAGAAGAAATAGAAGGAGGGAAAAATGAGGAAGAAGTTGCGTGTGCAGTACAAGAGACAAAGCTAGATTTAATGCAGTTGAATAAGTTCTTAAGTTCTTCTATATTAAGTAAAAAATTTGGCAAAGAGAGGGAAACTAGGTATGGATATCGAAATACTTAAAATAGGGGAAGTTATTGAAGTTAGAGGGCAAAAGGTAAGAGCCAAAGTCTATAAAGATAAAAATGAATCAAATTTAAATTATTGTGGGGAAGTAATTAAGAATGTATCAGTGGGCGGCTTTGTAAAAATAAGGAAGGGATTTCAAGATATAATTGGAAAAATAGAAGGAGAATTTACGTTACTAAATCCTAATAAGCAGGTTATTTACTATGATAAAGAGGAGCAAATTCATAGAGTAATTGAAATTAGTTTAATAGGATATATGGATAGACAAGATAGATTTCATAGAGGGCTATCTGAGTTACCATTAATATCAAATTACGTATATATACTTTCTGAAGAAGAAATACAAAGTGTATTCGCATTTTCAGCTAATAATGCTTCTACGATAACTATTGGAGAAATTATAGGGTACAATAAGTATAAATTAAAAATCGGAGTTCAGAGTTTGTTTGCAAGCCATATAGGCATATTTGGAAATACTGGAAGTGGTAAATCGAATACGTTGGCAAAGATATATAAGGAACTATTTGATATATATAAAGAAAGTGAAGTATTTAAAAATAGTAGTAAGTTTCTTATTATTGACTTTAACGGTGAATATGAAAATACAATATCAAATGTAAATAAAAAAGTATATCATCTATCGACAAGAAGAGGAGAAGAGTTATTCCCAATTGATAAAAAAGCCATTGAAGACTTAGAATTTTGGTCAATTATTCTAGAAGCAACTGAAAAAACACAACAGCCTTTCTTAAAGAAGTGTATTCAAAAATTTAGTGCATCAGTACAAAATAATAGTATACTTAATGAAATAAGAGAAATGATAAATAGTATTTATGACTATGCTGATAAATTTAGTACGCTAAAAAAGTATTATAAAGAAATATTGAGTTTGGGATTTGATAATTGTTCTGCGGAAGTGGATAATTTATTTGGAAAGCTAGCATATCATAGTACTAGTAGAAAGTTATACATAATCGATCAAGCCAATATTTATTTTAATAGTGAAGATGATTTTAAGCATAATCAGTATGTGATAAATTTACTGCAAGTTATTACTCAAGATAATCTAAAATACAAAGATGAAGAAGAGAACATAGATGAATGGGATAGATTTGAGTTTATAGTAAAATTACAATATGCAAATGATGTAGCAAGGGGGTATATAAATGAAGAGCATATTGCCCCATTACTTAGACGATTAGACAATCGTTTATTAGAGATAAGAAAGATTTTTAAACTTGATAATGCTGATGTTATAGATGAAAATTTACAGATAATATCATTGGTCGAAGTTAATATTGAGATGAGAAAAATTATTCCTATGATAGTGTGTAAGAGGGCATATGATTTTCATAAGTTACAAGAAAATCAGAGTAGTTCATTATTTATAATAGTTGATGAAGCACATAATATTTTATCTAAGCAATCGGATCGTGAGAGTAGCATGTGGAAAGATTATAGGCTTGAATTGTTTGAAGAAATAATCAAAGAGGGAAGAAAATTTGGGGTATTCTTAACTATATCAAGTCAGAGACCATCTGATATTTCCGAAACTATTATTTCACAATTGCATAATTATTTTTTACATCGTTTAGTAAATAATGAAGACATTAAAGCAATTGGAAGGAGCGTTTCATTTTTAGATGGAGCATCATTTGAGATGATACCTATTCTTCCGCAAGGTGGGTGTATTATGACGGGAACTGCATGCAATTTCCCAGTACTTATAAAGGTAGATAAATTGGAGGAAAAATATCAGCCACAAAGTCATACGATTAACTTAGAAGCATTATGGAGTGTAAGCGAGGGCGAAAATTAATAACTGCAAATTTTACTGCAAATAAATTTAAATAAACACCTATGATTCAAAGCAAAAAATGAAAAACAAGAAAATAAATAAAAGGCTCTTAAATACTTGAAAATACTAGCTGTGCATTGAGTATCAAGTATTTCATTAAAAATACCTTTTTCACCCTCTCACGGTGAAATCATGGGTTCGATTCCCGTATGGGTCATAAAGTATATAGCTAAAGCTTAGGATATCAATAGATACAGGCTTTAGCTATTTTTGTTTTTGGGTTGCAATAATTCAAAAACTTGTAAATAATTTGCAACGTTATTTTAAATGATATAAAAAATGGGCCCTAAAAGATGCAGGACCTAACCAAGTATTATTTTAGCACTGAACTTCATTTGTCAGTTTTTCGCATTACATAAGTGAATATCTTCATAGTTGTAGCTATATCTTTATGTCCTAGCAATGCTTGTACAGTTTTAATTGGGACATTATTTTCAAATAGTCTAGTTGCATAGGTGTGCATTAGGAAATGAAAATTCCTATAAGGTACACCTATTTTTTTGTTATATTGTAGATAATCGGGTTAAATTGTGAGTATCAAAGGAATTGTCTATTTCTGTATAGAATACTAAACCATAGTTAGAATAAAAGTCACTATGCTTTAAGCCTCTTTACTAAAGGCTTAGGTATTGCGGAGCATTCTAAGCAATCTGTTGGATATAAGAAAGAAATGGCTAAAGAAATCTACAGAGTGGAAAAAGAATTAAAAAAAACAGCAAGAAGCTGTTAAAAAGACTGTAGAAGCCAATATTAAAGCCGAAGAAGAGGACAACAAGACTAATTACAATGATTGATGAAGGGTGTAATAGGAAAAACATACTAGGCTCAAATATTAATGGCCCCGATAAGGACCCAAAGACGGATCGGAGTAGATAATAACTAAGTAGGAGAAAAAACATCAACGTTACTACACTCCTAATATAATACTAAAAATAGAATCTATGCATTAAAAAAGAATTTGAAAAGGGCATAATATATAAAAAATGAAATCAGAGAAATATATACAAAAAATAATAAATAATTTAATTGACTATCTCTGATTTCGCTTTTATCCAGTCAGATATATAGGTTTCAAGTGCTTCGGGACGAGAATACTGCATTTTTAGGGCAACTTCTGCTGACAGTTTCTGAAAAAGATTTATGGTTGATAGTAACGCATTCCAACTGTCAACCTGATTAAATCTGCCAAAGGATTTAGAAAGTGCTGCCTGAGTATCTTCATCAACCCATTCATTCATAAAGCGTCCTGCATGCCATGTGTCATACTCGCTACCAAACACTACTTTTTCGTGCCACTCTATCATTTGTAGAAGAAGTCCTTTGGCATCATAGTCACGCATTTTAGCCACCCACAATTCTCCACGGAGCAACTGCTTTGCAATATATAGTGATATGAACCAAAACATATTCACAACTTGTAAGTAGGCTGCCTCTGAGATGGATAAAACTTCCGGCGGCTGAAAATGGGCTGGCATAATGGCATTGCTAAGATGATCTTTATCAACAATGACGCGGACTCCTCGATAAAAATTACTGGGAACTACCTTTGCGGACACAATATCACGCAAGGTGTCGACAGAATGAATTACAAAATCAACCTGATGACCATCTTTAAATAAATTAAGCCGCTCTGGATCACCACCTGCAGTTTGAAAAACAAAAGAGCATAGAATATCACCGATTTTGTCCAGCCAATCTTGCTGCTGAAGATAAAAATTTGGGTTTGTTGTATAGAACACAATGTCCATATCAGACCACTCATCGGCAGGATGATCTGAACGAGCGCGTGAACCAATAACAAAAGCAGCTCGTATATCATGACGGCTTTCTGCAAACTCAATAAAGTTTTGTTCAATTTGTTTGTAAAAAGCAATATCTGATCGCTCCATGCGTAGAACCTCCTATTAAGATAAGTTATTGTACACATTATTTTTTTAATTCTAATATTTTTGTGTGTATTTGTCAAATAAGGACACATGAAGGGCCATCTTATCTAAAGCTCATTAACTCGGTAGTTTTAAGTTTGGTAAGATGGTCTTAACCAGCTGGAAAAATAACTCAAAAATAAATAAAACTTTAGCAAGAATAAATAGATAAAATGCGAATTTGTTTTGAAAATATAAGTAAGAGTTATAGAGTTTATTTGACTATATATTAAAAAAAGAATAATGTTTATTTAGGATTATATTTATATATAAGAAATATAAATTGGAAGTTAGAGGTGGCTTATGAAAAAAAGAATTATTACGATAGGAATATCTGTAGTACTGGTATTGGGGGTGTGTGGTTGTGGAGGAGGAAACAGCTCTAATAAAACATTGTATGAGGAGGGGCTTGAAGTAATTTCTTTAATGGAGGAAATGGCAAGCAATGATACATACTTGAAAATATATTCTGCGAGTAGCGAAATACAGGATATAGTGAGAAATGCAGGAGAAGGAGACTTTTCTGAGCCAAAAGCTATTTACAAGGTTGCAATTTCAGAAGAAACTCTTTTAGCATTGGCGGAGATAACAGGTAGTGAAGCAACAGAGGGTTTGTCTGATACATTGAAGGGCTATGTGCAATCGAGAATGAATGGCGCAATTATTAACCAAGTCAATGCAACGGGAGGAGCAGCGACTCTGGCAGCTGCAAGCATTTGTACGGGTGGAAAAACTTTTGTAAGTGATGAATTAACCGAGGATGTAATTTATCTTTACACATACGAAAGTGCTGTGCCAGTAGCAATTTCGTTTGCTGTAGGAGAAGATGGAGCGGTTTCAGCGACCGGTAATTTTATTTTGTATGAAGGTTTTAATGTGGATACAGAACAGGATATAAAAGATTTTTTTGAAGAATTTTCAGTTGAGGTTGAAACTATAACAAAGTAATAAATTTCAGTTTATCGTAATAAATAATTATTTAGCTTAATAAACAAAAAGTAGGACCGGGCTAGAATATGATATGATTCCCCTTAATATAGACAAGGTAAATAACCAAAGTCTACTTAAGGGGGATTTTTTTATGGCCGAATCACCACATACACCTGAATGGAGAGTCATGGTTGCTAAAGAGTATTTAGATGGATTGGCATCTTCTATTGATATTGCATCTAAATACAATATCACGTCTAAAACAGTTCGGCGATGGGCACAGCGATATATGGAGCATGGAATACTAGCCTTTGCTAGAGGAATTGGGAACACTAGATATACATCTGATTTCAAAAAGATGTGCTGCAAAATATATTTAGATGGAGAAATGTCAACAGATGAAATTACGGCTAAATATAACATTTCTTGCGAAGCAGTTTTAGCAAACTGGATTAAGATGTATAATGCCAATAGAGAACTTAGTGATTATGTCCTAAACGGGAGGTCTATATGGCCAAGCAAGAAGAAAAACAACTATTAAGGAACGTAAGGAGGCCGTTGAATACTGTATCAAGCATGAGCGAAATTACAAAGAGACAGCAGTTATATTTGGTATTTCATATAGTCAGATTTATTCATGGATTAAGAAATATGATACTAATGGCGAAGAGGCATTAGTAGATAAAAGAGGTCATCATAAAACAGATGATGAAGTTGATGAATTAGAACGTCTTAGGCGAGAAAACCTTAGGCTTAAGCAACAACTTAAAGAAAAAGATATGTTAGCTGAATTGTTAAAAAAGTGAAAGAATTCTAAGGGAGGTGAAGCTTGGAAAACTGCTTTATTATTCAAAATTTAGGGCTATAAAATTCTTTTATGAAAACAGATATTGGAGCATTAACTTAGCTGAAATAATTAAAGAGTATGATATGCATTTTAATCATATAGAAAAAATGGTGATATAAAATAAGCATTTCACATATAAAACAAAAGATAGTTTGTTTAATTTATGCATTAAAAAATGCTTAGAAAAATGCTAGTAAGCTTTTCTAAGCAGAGTATAAGAACCTTTAGGATTTGATTTTACTATAATGTTATGAAGTGATTATATATTGTGTAAATGAAATGTGTCATTAAAAGCAGTAATCTCTTAATTATGGGGGCAAAAAAGAGAAAATCTAGTATATTGTATGCAAGAGTATATTGCATGGTTCGTATTGTGAGAATTTATAAATAAGAGGTCTCTATAGGATTATATCGCCAGCAAGATAGCAAATGGCCTTACCACTTATATTTACTCTTTCTCCTAAATACTCGCAAATTAATGTCCCACCTCGTTGAGATAACTGTTTTGCTACCATTTTTGATTTGTTGAGTCGTTTGCTCCAAAATGGTATTAGTGTACTATGTGCAGAGCCTGTTACTGGGTCTTCATTAATCCCTGCATTTGGTGCAAAAAACCTTGATACAAAATCGCAGCTATCTCCCTTCGCGGTGACAATCACAGCAAAGGAAATATCTTTGCTCATTTCAGCCAGCATATTGATATTTACATCTAGATTTACAACTGTAGCTTCATTTTCTACTAAAACAAGTAAGTCTCTTGATAAATGAGTCTCCAGTACATGACAGTTTAGTGCCTTTTCTAAAAAAGGGGTTATCTCTATTGGCTGAGGCATTCGGCTGGGGAAGTTCATAGTATACATGTCGTTATTGCGGGTAACAGATAGGAGTCCACTTTTGGTCTCAAAACTGATATGTGTTAATGCAGGATCAACATAATTCATAACTACAAATGCGGTTGCCAGTGTTGCATGGCCACATAAATCAATTTCGACTTCAGGTGTAAACCAGCGTAAGTGGTACGAACCTTCTGTATGTAATAAAAACGCAGTTTCTGCAAGATTGTTTTCAAAAGCTATTTTTTGCATCAAAGCATCTGGGATTTCGCTATCAAGCAGACAAACCCCAGCTGGATTGCCTCTAAAAAGTTGGCTAGCAAACGCATCAATTACATAATACTTCATAATTCTCTTCACCTCTCACTTTTAATTATTTTTATATTTTATTTAATAATTTTAAAATTAACTATATTTTATTAATTCTAATATTTCGGTATATATCTGTCAAATAAAAAGGCACATCATTGTCAAAGTTCTCGCACATCTTTGTTTCTATTCAAGCACTAAATGCATACTTTTTGTAGTTTTATATATAGGTCCATTTTATAAAGAAACCAGTATCTTGACGATATATTTATAGGGGTATAATATTTAACTAAGGCTAAATAAATAATTAAATGAGTAAATAGAGATTAGAAAAGGAGAAGGATATGCTAGAATTCAGATATGATACACAGCTATTGATTGAAGGAAAAAATCTTGATGAAGATAAGATCAATGATTATTTTAATCATCATTTAAAGGGAGACTGCCTACTAGCAGTAGGAGATGAAGAACTCATTAAAATACATTACCATACCAATGAACCTTGGGAAGTGTTAGAATACTGTGCTTCACTTGGTGAAATTTATGATATTGTCATTGAAGATATGGAAAGACAGTCAAAAGGTCTACAGGGTTAACCCTTTTGAATGATTATAAATACCTAAAGCATAAAAGGATAGATCAATGCTAGTTGTAAGACAAGTGTTTGCCCTAGCTTAATGAGTAAAAACTAGATAATTGATTATATATATCAGCTATAATAACATAAAAAATAAAAATACTGCACAGGGTAGGAATGGTCAAGCATTCATTTGTATATCATAAGGTTTTAGAAGATATACAGATGAACGCTTATTTTTTTTAATAGTCTAAGGAGCATAATAACCAGTAATTTATGTGGAATAACTCAAAACATAGATTACTGGTTATTTATAAAGGTTTATGAGAGTTTGTTATTTTGATGCTTTATAGCAGCAAGCATGTGTTTGTTTTGCTTCATCAATTTTTGCTTGTTCAGCTGGAGGTGTTGGGTAAAAACCAGCTGCATGCATTGTATTAAATACCTGGAATTGGATATCATGTTCTTCACTAAGAATACTTAAAAAGGTATTTCTAAGATTTGGATGTGCACATTCATTAGCGAAAGTATTATAATTATTTGTTTCTGTTTTCTGCGCATCTAGTGCATCTGTTAGAAGCTCTTTATCTCCGTAATTAGTCATAAGTGTCTCCTTTATTGTAGATATTCATATATAGAATTAAAATGTTGTTGATGCTTATTAGAAATATCAGTAAATTGTGTTTTGAGTTCAGCATTAGTTGTAGAATCTGCTAACAGTTGAAATTTTTTTACTAAATGTGACTCTCCTGCTAGTAACTCGTTAATTGCAGATAGTTCTTTTGCAGTTAATTGTGCCATAATGAACCTCCTTTATATTATTAATAATTTTAATATGTGAAAGAACTAAAAAAAATATTCATGAGATTTTTTAGCAAATGCTATTATATTACATATCAATAAAGAGGGACAGCAACTTGTTTATGTATCTCTTATTAACATTTTTGATATCTTTCAAGAGTCTGGAGCAAAAAAGCACTTATCCAGTAATGTATACACGTTACTTGGAGGAGTGCTTTTTTATTTGATTATCAAAGTCTATATAGAATAAAAAATTGAATCCTTACATGAAATAATATAAAATGAGTTAAAACTTATCTTTAACTTTTAGTGGCATAAAGTGTGCTTAATACTTAATATATAAAGTAGACTTAATGAATTTAATGAAATAGAAACAGGAGATGGTAAAGATGATAACAAGAGAAGAGGCATGGAATCTTTTAACTGAGTACAATAAGGAGGCATTTCATCTAGAGCATGCGGAGATTGTGGAACTAACAATGAAATATTTTGCACGAAAATTAGGTTATGGTGAAGAAGAGACATTTTGGGGAATTGTAGGGCTTTTACATGATCTCGATTTTGAACAATACCCAGAAGAACATTGTATCAAAGAACAAGAAATCATGAGAGCACATGGAATTGATGAAAGAATTATTCATGCTACAGCAAGCCATGGCTACGGGATAACGGTTGATATAAAGCCAGAACATGAAATGGAAAAAGTACTTTATGCAGTAGATGAGTTAACAGGACTGATTGGGGCTGTGGTTTTGATGAGACCTTCAAAAAGCATTCAAGACTTAGAACTCAAGTCTGTAAAGAAAAAATTTAAAAGTAAGGGTTTTGCAGCGGGATGTTCAAGAGAGGTCATTGAAAGAGGGGCAGAGATGCTGGGTTGGACATTAGATGAGCTGATTGAACAGACGATAAAGGCTTTAAAGACTTTTCAAGATTAAGAGGAGAATTAAGATGGCTAAAAAATTAAATATTGTTAAACTTGAGAAAGATAAGCTGGATGCTTGCGTAGATCTATTTATAGAGACCTTTTCAAAAGCACCATGGAATGATGTGTATGAATCTAGAAATCAAGTGGTTACATTCTTTGAAAATCATATGGATAATAATTATTTTGTAGGTTATGTTGGAATAATAGATGATGAGGTGGTTGCATTAAGTGTTGGTATGAAGAAGCCTTGGATTAACGGGATGGAGTATTACATTGACGAGTTTTGTGTCAGTACAAAGTGGCAAGGACAGGGTATTGGAAGTGTATTTATCAGTTTAATCGAAGCCGATATAAAAGCCCAGGGAATGAATGGCATGATGTTAAATACAGAAAAAAACTATCCTTCAAGGACATTTTATGAAAAAAATGGTTTCAGTGTAATAGAAGATCTGATTATTCTTGTAAAATAAAATCAAAGTGATAAGTAAAGAAAGGAAGAGCTTACAAAGGCCTAGATAAAAGTATTGAGGAGGAAGATGAATGTATCAGAGTATATTATTTGATTTAGATGGAACACTTACTGACCCTAAGGAAGGGATTACTAAATGCGTTCAATATGCTTTAAAACATTTCAATATAGAAGAAAATGATTTAAATCACTTGACTTGTTTTATTGGGCCACCATTACAGCACTCTTTTATGACATTCTATGGCTTAGATGAGACGCAAGCTAAAGTGGCTGTTGAAAAATATAGGGAAAGATTTAGCACTATTGGTTTATTTGAAAATGGTGTTTATAAAGGTATTAAAGAAATGTTAGAAGCCCTAAGGAAACAGGAAAAGAAACTTGCTGTGGCAACTTCTAAACCCTATATCTATGCTGAAAAAATACTAGAAAATTATCACCTTAAACAATATTTTGAGGTGATAGTCGGAAGCGAATTGGATGGTACACGAAGTAATAAGGCTGAGGTTATACAAGAAGTATTTAAGCAACTAAAGTTGAATGAGGAAGATAAGCATGAGACCATTATGGTGGGAGACAGAAAACAGGATATACTAGGTGCAAAGGCATGTCATATTCATTCTATTGGTGTTAAATTTGGATATGCAGAAGAGGGTGAATTAGAATTAGCTGGAGCAGATTACATAGTTAATAATGTAATGAATCTACAAGAATTTCTGTTACATCATTAACTCATATAGAAAACTATGATGTGATAGTATTGATATAGCTAGGTCTATTATGATTGAATAGGATATAACAAAAAAACGACATGAGTTGGCTTTAGCAAGTTAACTCATGTCGTTTTTTTATGCTTTTATAAAAAGCTAATGTGACTATTTGCTAGATCAATTGATTTTATGGCACTTCTTCGTTAGGTAATTAAAGTATATCTTGAAGTATACGACGTGGGATTTTAAAGCGGATATGTGCTTCGATTTCAGATACTTCTTTTTCGTTTTTTGGAGACATAAACATGCAAGTGTAGCCATCATTTCCGGCACGTCCTGTACGTCCAATACGATGAATATAGGCTTCGGGTGTTTCAGGTACATCATAGTTATAAATATGGGTGACACCCGAGATGTCAAGACCACGAGCAGCAACATCCGTAGCTATAAGGTATTGAATATCACCTTTTTTAAAGCTTTTCATGATGCGCTCTCTTTTGGATTGTAAAATATCGCTATGAAGCCTTACGCAGTTATAGTCTTTATCTTTCATAGCTTCATAAAGCACTTCAACACGGCGTTTGGTGCGGCAGAAGATAATAGCCATATAAGGATTATCTTCGCTTAATACCTGAAGAAGAGCAGCTTGTTTATGACGATCAGTGGTCTCTACAATTTCTTGATGGATGGCTTCAATAGTTATTTTCTTTTTAGCAATCGTTACAGTTGTAGGAGAAGAAGTATAGCGGTAAGCAAGTTTTTTAACTGGTGCATCCATGGTAGCTGAAAAACATAAGGTTTGACGCTTTTTAGGAAGCTGCTTAGTGATACTTTCTACGTCATTTTTAAAGCCCATTAAAAGCATCTGGTCGGCTTCATCTAAAACGAAGGTAGTGGTTTTGCTTAAATCAATACTTTTTCTGCCAATGTGGTCTAGTAAACGTCCTGGCGTAGCAATAACTAAATGAACAGGTTTTCCTAATTTCTTTAGCTGCATGGCTGTATCTTGTCCACCATAAATAGGTAGAATGCCGATAGCCTTAGCTTCAGCTAACTTTTTTGCTTCTTGGGTGATCTGAATAGCAAGCTCTCTTGTAGGAGATAAAACAAGGGCTTGGATGTTAGGGCTTTTAGAAGAAAGCTTTTCAAAAAGAGGAAGTAAAAAAGCTAATGTTTTACCTGTACCTGTTTGTGCCTCACCAATGACATCCTTTCCTGATAATATAAGGGGGATTGTTTGATCTTGAATGGGTGTTGGTATTGTGATACCTGATTTTTTTAAGTGATTTATCATTTCAGGGGAAATCCCTAGTGTTTTAAAATTCATAGTTATGACCTTTCATCTCATCTTTATACTATGTAACATCATATCATGTTTTGATAGATAGGGACAAGGCGCTAAAGAAAATTGTGTTGAAAAAAGAATGATATGAGAGAGACTGCTAGATATAAGAAGGATGATTACCCTCTTATTTCTAGCAGAAATAAAGTATCAGATTATTGTGAGGTGGTACTAGTGGGGAGATTTAAGCTAGCTAGAGCAGCATCATAACGTTCACCTAGACGATCCCAATTAATAACATTAAAGAAGTCACTAATATAATTGCCACGTTTGTTTTGATGTTTGAGATAATAAGCATGTTCCCAAACGTCAATAGGTAATAGAGGAATACCACGAAGCGGAATAGGGGTCGTTTGATTGCCGGTGGTTACAATTTGTAATCTACCGTAAGGATTTAATATAAGCCATGCATAACCAGAACCAAATACACTTAAGGCAGCTAAAGTAAGCGCTGCTTTAAAGTTATCAAAAGTACCAAATTGGGTTTCAATAGCTGTTTTTAGTTGTCCTGTTGGTTCGGAATTTGTAGGTGGACCTATGAGCTTCCAAGTAAGAGAGTGATTATAATGGCCACCAGCGTTATTAATAACTTGTGTTTGAATATCACTAGGTAAGCGGTCAGAAAAAAGTAAAAGCTCTTCTAGGGTATAAGCATAAAACTCCGGGTAACGTGACAAAGCCGCATTTAAGTTATTAACATAGGTACGATGATGTCCGTCATGATGGACACGCATGGTTGCTTCGTCAATATATGGTTCTAAAGCATTATAGTTATATTCCAAGGGAGGTAGTTCAAAAGGACCAGTGGAAGCAGGTATATCAGTAGCTTCATCTGCTTGATAAAGCGTATTAAGCATAGCTAATTCACTTGAGCTAACCATAGGTACTTTGGTTATAGGAGCCTGAGGTGGAGTTGTTGCTGTTTCACGATTAGGCTGTGCACATGTAGGTGTACGAAGCAACTGCTTTTGCTGGCAAGCATATTTATACGAAGCGGCTACTTTTTTCTGATGAGCAGTGGTTGCTGTAGAAAGTAAAAATAAACTCATAAGATTATTCATAATAAGACATCCTTTTAATGTAATATTTTACATTACTATAATATTATGGTGGAAATGTTTTGGGCACTAAAAAACCGAGTAAACTTAAAACGAAAAATATTGTTTTAGTTTTTACTCGGTTTTAAAAGCTAAATTTTTAAGAAGTGATAGTATGTGCACCTAAATCTACAATATAATTAATTTTTCCTGGAGTAATATGTTTATAGATAGTGACCGTATAAGTATGTGTTTGATCTAAAAGGTGATCTGAGTACACTGTATAAGTAATAGAATCTGAACGTCCCATTTGAACTGTTGTAATGGGAGAAAAGTGAATATCATCTTTTAAATCATAGGTATCTCTGTAATTTTCATAAAGTGCCCTCATAATCATGACATCCAAGGATTTGTTAATATCAATAGCGGTAGTATGGCTATTTGGATTATAGGTAGGCCATAAACATTCATATACCATATCTGTATGATTAAATTTTACTCTAATACCATTATTATCTGATATTACTTTTAGAGGATAGGTTGTTAAATTATTGCAAGTTGGTGTGTCATTTAGCAGGTCGAGATTTCTAAAAGTTACCTCTAATTCAGGTAAAGAACCAATCACCTTATTTAATCCTGCAAGGATATCCTTTTTATAGGAACTGCTTGCGAAACTTAAATATTGATTATATTTAATGGCTGTTTTAATAAGTGGCTGGCTATCCTCCTTTAGAAGTGGTGTAAAAATATCCTCTAATTTTGTATAGTCGGTAGATAAAGTTGTATGAGAGGTATAGGTATCTGTTGATGTTGAATAAGGTAAGAGTGAAGTTAATTCAAATTGGGTTAAATCAGAAGACAAAGTGTAAGGATAATCGGCTAATTTTAAAAAGCTAATGGGAACATAAAGTACATCATTAACTGTAAAAGGTGCAGTATTAAGAGTTTGTTGTTTTTGATTAACCTTTACAATTTTACTTTTGGTCGTAAGTTCTAAAGTTGTTTTTGGGAGTGACCAAAGGTAAGTATTATTGCTACTTTTGCTGTATGTAGAATAGGTCATATTAACTAAATCATCTAGCGATAAAAAAAGATTTTTTTGAGAGATGATCGGTGTATAAGTAGGTTTATAAGTGATACCATTAAGTATAAGCTTACAAGAGGTATTCGCTTGAAGAGGTATAACAAGCATCATAAGAAGTAATAGAAAACTAATGAGTTTGTTTTTCATAACATACCACCTTTCCATGGTCTACTATATCATAAATGTTACAAAGGGTAAATAAATAGAAATAATACGTAATATAAAAGTAATAATTATAAAGGTGAATTTTGCTTAGTATATGACAAAGAGCATGGTATTAGTCCTAAAGGAGGACAATACCATGCTCTTTATATGAAAGTCTATTTTAGCAGTAGGTCCATGTAGGCCTTTGACATGAACAGCGACTGTAGTATCTTCTGCCTCAATAGGCACGCCTAAGCTGTTTAATAATAAAGTGTGTAATGATGCTGAGATAGAATTTCTGTAGCCAATAATAAATCGGTTTTAGTTCCAAATAAAATCTTGATAACACCTACATCGAATTCACGATCACTCATGACACTAAGGTTTTTAATGTTAATATGATGGTCACTAAGCGAGGTGGCGATTTTTGCGATAATACCAGGTTCATCTTTAGCATCAATATGAAGCGCATAATGTTTAGACAAATCGGTAGAAGCACCTTCACTAAAGGTATTACGATAAAGCCTAGCAGTATTAAAAAAGCTGTAAAGCTCTTTTTCTGAATCCTTTTCAAGGCAGTTCAAGAAGTTTTGCAAAATAACGAGATAGCCACTAAAAACTCTTTGAATTTGTGCTTTGTTAGTTAAACAAATACTTGTCCAAATATCAGGATTAGAAGAGGCAATACGTGTTAAATCTTTAAAACCGCCAGCAGCTAGTGTATGAAGATAAGAAGCATCTCCATCATTTTCCTTTACCAGATGGACTAGGCTACTTGCGATAATGTGAGGCAAGTGACTGATGTTTGCGGTCACATAGTCATGATAAGTAGCAGAGAGAATTAAAGGAATGCCGCCCATACGCTCAATGAGCTTTTGTAAAATAAATAAGATAAAATCAGGTGTATCTCCTAATGGGGTAAGCATATAATAAGCATTTTCAAAAAGATGAGCACTAGAAGCACTGTAACCAAATTTTTCTGATCCTGTCATAGGATGACCACCTACATAATAAATGCGTTTACTATCTGTACTTATCATTGGCTCTAATTCTTGCATGATATGATATTTTGTACTGCCCACGTCAGTTAAGATACAATCATTAGGTAGATAAGGTAGCAGCTCAGTTACAACGCTTTTAATAGTAGTGACAGGTGTACAAATAAATACAACAGAGCAATTAGAGAAGCCAGACTTTAGGTCAGTGGCCATAAAATCAATCATACCTTCATCGTATGCACTATGTAAGTCAGCAGCATTAGTATCATAACCAATAATATAACTATTTTGAACATGGACTCTTTTAATAGCCTTAGCAATGGACCCTCCAATAAGGCCAAGGCCGATGATGCCTATATGCATGATAATGCCCTCATAGAAGCTGCAATAATAGAGCTTAGTTTTTTCATAAGTTTACTTGCCGCATGACTAGGGTCCACAATAATAGGCAGGTGATTCTTAGATTTGATAACAGGAATAGCACTCATATTTAGAGTATTACGAGTTGCGCTTTCATATGTACGAATACCACGTTCATAAAGGTCAGCTTGTTCAAAGTGGTTTTTAATAGGTTGAATATCGTTAGGGGTAGTCCCTTGTTTCATTACAATAATCATAACAAAGCCTCCTAAACTTTATTAGAAATTTATAAGCGATGTAACAATGAAATAATAATTCATTTATCTCAAATATTATATAGTCTTTTCTAAAAATTGTATAGTTTAAGTTGGAAGAAGGGCAAGAAGCAGAGTGTTAAAGAAGAAGGATATAAAAAGCAGAGAATAAAGGATTGCCATATGAATGAGGCAATCCCTTAAAATGATACAAGTTTATTTGTGTTCTTTAAAATAGCCAGGTGTAAATAAGTGGTCAATGTTGCAGTAGTTAGGAATGCCTGAAGTAAAGCTTAATGAGACTTCGCCTTGGATAAGGGGCATTAAGTAGTCTATAAGGTCAGATGTCACATCGTTTTGAGTCTCATTAATCCATTCTAAAGGAACTGTTTTCTCCCCATTAGCAATAGAATGAATATCATAAGCAAAGGTTTCTACTTGATAAGGACTATTTTGAAGACGTTTGTAGCAAATCATTTTAGCTGTTTCACCTTGAGCACCTAAAGTAGCAGCTGTTTTACCAATCATAACAGCTTCTTCGAGATCAGTAAGAGAAGCAATATGTCCACCGGCACGTTGAAGAACATTCAGTTCAATAGAACGTACTTTACAGCCCAGTTCTGCTTTAAGGAGATTTTCTAGGGTCTTACCTACACCGCATAATTGTTTGTGACCAAAAGAGTCTACCGCGCTAGTAGAAGCAGAAATGTATTGGCCTTCGCTATCTTTAATCCCTTCTGAAACAGCTATAATGACATTTTTTCTTTTTTCTTTAATAGCCTTAACATCTTCAATAAAACGTTCTTTATCAAAAACAGCTTCTGGTAAATAAATTAAATCAGGAGCCATCGAATAACTATTACGTGCAAGGGCAGCAGCTGCAGTAAGCCAACCTGCATTTCTTCCCATAATTTCAACAATGGTTACAGAAGGAATGTTATAAATATAGGTATCATGCGCAATTTCTAAAAGTGAAGTCGCTACAAACTTAGCAGCACTTCCGAAACCTGGTGTGTGATCTGTAATCGGTAAATCATTATCAATTGTTTTTGGAATACCAATAACATTGACATCATAGTGATGTGCTTTAGCATAGTCCGACAGTTTTAAAACCGTATCCATTGAATCGTTACCACCGATATAAAAAACAGTTTTAATATTGTGGGCTTCAAAGAAGCGGAATAAATCACGATAAACGACTTCTGAATGTTCACAAGTCGGTAATTTAAAACGGCAAGAACCAAGATACATAGATGGCGTATGTGTTAGCCTGTCAAGTTCTTCCTTGGTTTGAAATTTGGCTGATAAGTCTAAGTATTTGCCTTGTAATAGACCTTCAATACCGTTGACCATACCGTATACATTAGAATAAAGATCATTTTCTAAAATACCTTGTAATACACCACTGAGCGAGGCGTTAATGGCAGCTGTAGGGCCACCAGATTGTCCAATAATACAATTCCCTCTTCTGTTCATTATAAGATAACTCCTTTCAAGAGACCATAATTCGTCAATTTAATGATAGCAGAATCAAAAGAAAAGGTCAAATAATAAAGCATTTTGCACCTATAAATTGAACATGATGAACTAAAAACATAGTTAAAAAAGAATCATTATTTATACTTATAAATAAATAAGTGACGAACACACTTAAAAAAGGAGGAATTTTGATGAAAAGAAGAAATAGTTTATGGGCAATTGGTTTGGCTGTGGCTACGACTTCATTACTGACAAGTCAGCTAGTAGCGGCTACAACACAAGTAAAACTGGAATATTGTAATACGATGGCAAGTATAAGTACCAATACTATGGGTGGAAAAATCAAGCTCACGAATACAAGTAATGAAACAATTAATCTGGAAGATTTAAAGGTCAGGTATTACTATACGGTAGATGAACCTTTAACTCAGACACTTTGGTGTGACCATGCAGGATTAATGGGGAGCAAAGGGTATGAAACCATAACAAGTTCTGTAACAAGCAAATTTGAAGCTTTATCTAGTCCTACTGAGAATGCAGATACTTATGTTGAGATTGGTTTCAAATCAGGGTTAAGCCAATTAACGCCCAATGGAACTATTGAATTACAAATGAGAATTACCAATAGCAGTTGGAAAAACTATAATCAAGCAAATGACTATTCTTACGAAGCCACACCTAATACATATATCATTAGTGAGCATGTTACACTTTATTATAAAGGCGTGCTTATTAGTGGAAGTGAACCAAGAAATGAAGGTGTTGTGGATGCAATCGTGACGCCTTTGGAACTGAGCTATGATAAAAATAAAGCGGTTATTGGCGCTTGTGAAACACAAATCACTTTTAATGGCAATACCTTGGCAAGTATTAAGAATAATGGGGGAAGTCTTGGGACTAGTGACTATAGTATAGATGACAAAGGAATCTTAACCTTCAATGCCTCTTATCTAGAGAGTCTAGCAGAGGGAGATTATCAATTAGTTGTTAGCTTTAATGCAGGCAAAAGTTCTGTGATTCATTTACAGATTATGGATACAACAGATTACGATTTTGCTATGACACTAGAAACTCTTCAATTAAAAGCAGGAGAAGAAGCCATTATTCCTATAAAACTTAATAATGTTTCTACGGGTATTAACAATGCTAATCTTGTTTTTACTTATGATAAAGAACTGATAGAAGTACAGGAAATACTAGCTGGTGAGATTGTTCCTAATTCAGAGCTCAGCTTTAAATCAGCTATTCATCAAACGAAAGGAACCTTTAACTTACTCTTTGCTTCTGCTAAGCAAGATGGAAGTGATTTGATTACGCAATCAGGCGATATGGTACAAGTGAAAATTAAAGCTAAAAAGGATTTTACAAGTGCACCTTTTAAAGTATTAAGTATGAAAGATATTGCAGATGCACAATTGAAGAAGATAACGGTTCTATTTAAAGTGAAGTAACATTTCAAAAAGTATATAGGAAGTAAGGAGGCGTCTTATGAAAATAGGGAAGAAAGTAACAAGTTTAGCATTAAGTGCTTTAATGGCTGTAATGATAGGAATGCCTAGCACATTAATGGCTGCTACAGCAAAATCAGATGATGATTGGTTAACAACTAAAGGGAATAAGATAGTTGATCAAGATGGAAATGAAGTATGGTTAACGGGTACTAATTGGTTTGGATTTAATACAGGAACCAATGTATTCGATGGTGTATGGAGCGTGAATATGAAAAAGGCTTTAGATGAAATGGCTAACAGGGGGATTAATCTCTTACGTATTCCTATCTCTACTCAGCTGATTTATGAATGGAAAAATGGTACGGCAAAAAAAGCGAATGTCAATGAATATGTTAATCCAGAACTGGCTGGTATGAGTAGTTTGCAGCTATTTGATGAAGCGGTTAAGATGTGCAAGGCAAATGGTATGAAAATCATGTTAGATATTCATAGTGCAGAGACTAATGCTATGGGGCATATTTATCCGGTTTGGTATGACGAGGCTCATCCTATTGAAATGTACCATGAAACACTAGAGTGGTTTACAGAGCGTTATAAAAATGATGATACGATTTTAGCTATTGACCTTAAAAATGAACCTCATGGAAAACCAGGACAAGATAAAGTATGGGCTAAATGGGATAATTCAACAGATGAAAACAACTGGAAGTATGCAGCTGAAACAGCTGCTGCTAAAGTATTAGCTATTAATCCAAATTTACTTATAGTCATTGAAGGTGTAGAAGCTTATCCAATGGAAGGATATGACTATACTACGCGTGATGAATATATGAAACCTCATTACTATTACAATTGGTGGGGGGGGAATTTAAGAGGTGTTAAAGACTATCCTATTGATCTAGGTGTCTATCAATCACAAGTGGTGTATTCACCTCATGATTATGGTCCACTTGTTTATGCACAACCATGGTTTGAAAAAGATTTCACAACAGAAACACTTTATGAAGATTGTTGGGGAGATAACTGGGCTTATATTAATGAAGAAGGCATTGCTCCTTTACTAATGGGTGAATGGGGTGGCTTTATGGATGGCGGCAAAAATGAAAAATGGATGACTTTATTAAGAGATTATATGATTAAAAATAAAATTCACCACACATTTTGGTGCTATAACGCTAATTCAGGAGATACAGGAGGATTAGTAGGCTATGATTTTGCAACCTGGGATGAAGCCAAATATGCTTTCTTAAAATCAGCTTTATGGCAAAATGCAGAGGGAAAATTTATTGGCTTAGATCATGAAGTAGCATTAGGAAATAAGGGTATTACAGTAGCAGCTTATTATAATGGTACACAACCTGAAAATCCAGGTGAAACCGGTATAAAAGGGGATTTAAACGGTGATCAAAGTATCAATTCTACCGATTATGTACTACTAAAAAGACACTTATTAGGAGTAAGCCTATTAACAGATATAGCATTAAAGAGTGCAGATGTTGATGAGGATGGGGCAGTTAATGAGGGAGACTTATTAAAACTAGAAAGCTATCTACTTGGAAATAGTGATAGCCTGCAATAAATATACAGATGGCATCTAATGAATCGTTAAGGACATAGAAGTTGCAATAGTACTACTTGACAAAAAACGGATAGTGAGTACAATAATAACTAATATGTTTATACATGAAAAGCGAAGAAGATGCATAGTAGAAAAGTAAGACCCAATAGAGAGAAGGTATCACCGGCTGCAAGTACCTTTTGGCAATCTTATTTTTTGAATTTCACATTGGAGCTTTATCTTTGAAATGATTAAAAGTAGAAGATAACGGTGGCAACGTTAGAGCTAATTGAGTGTTTATACCTTTGGTATAAAAATTTGGGTGGTATCGCGGAGACTATAAGCTTCGTCCCTTTTTGGGGGCGGAGCTTTTTTATTTTGTTTTCTCATGACGAGCCATTACTGATTCATTAAGTGAAAATAAGAAAGGAGTTTTACAATGAAAGATAAATTAGAGATGATCAAACATAGTGCCATTACTAGTATTGAAACAGCTAATAGCCTAGCAGTTCTTGAAGAACTTCGTGTACAATACCTTGGTAAAAAAGGTGAATTAACAGCGGTTCTTCGTAATATGAAAGATTTAAGTAATGAAGAAAGACCAGTTGTTGGTCAAATTGCCAATGAGGTAAGAGCAGACATTGAAGCAAGTCTTGCTAATAAAAAAGTAGCCTTAGAATCAGCTGAGCAAAATAAGAAACTTCAAGAAGAAGTATTAGATATCACTATGCCAGGTAAAAAGTTAAACCTTGGTCATATGCATCCACTTCAAAAAACATTAGAAGAAGTACAAAATATTTTCCTTGGAATGGGTTATGAGATTGTAGAAGGCCGTGAAGTAGAAACAGCTTACTATAACTTTGATGCCCTTAACTTAGGAGAAGAACATCCAGCACGTGATGAGCAAGATACCTTCTATTTTAATAGTCAACTTGTTCTTAGAACAGCAACTTCTCCTGTTCAAGTACACACTATGGAAAGTGAAAGTTTACCTATTCGTATGATTGCACCAGGTCGTGTTTATCGTTCAGATGAAGTAGATGCTACTCACTCTCCTGTGTTTAATCAAATCGAAGGTCTTGTGATTGATAAAGATATTACCTTTGGTGACCTTAAAGGTGTGCTTGCAGAGTTTGCAAAAGCACTATTTGGGGACAAAGTAGAAGTTAAATTTAGACCTCACTATTTCCCATTTACAGAACCAAGTGCAGAAGTAGACGTTTCTTGCGTTATGTGTGGTGGTAAAGGTTGTAATGTATGCAAAGGTTCAGGTTGGATTGAAATTCTGGGCTGTGGTATGGTACATCCAAAGGTGCTTGAGATGGCTGGTATTGACCCTACTGTATACCAAGGTTTTGCTTTTGGTGTAGGACTTGAGCGTATTACTATGCTTAAATACGATATTAATGACTTAAGATTATTCTACGAAAACGATATTCGTTTCTTATCACAATTCTAAGGGAAGTAGAAAGGAGAAAATCAAATGAACGTACCTATGTCCTGGCTTAAACAATATGTAGATATAGATGTAGATATAAAAACTTTTGAAGACGCAATGACAATGTCAGGCTCAAAAGTAGAAGCAGTAGAAGAAAGCGGTAAAGAAATTACCAAGGTAGTGGCAGGTAAAATTATTGATGTTCAGCCTCATCCTAATGCAGATAAACTCCGTATTATGCAAGTAGATGTAGCAGGTGAAAGGCCACTTCAAATTGTAACTGCAGCAACAAATGTGAATTTAGGTGATGTAGTACCTGTTTCTCTTGATGGAGCCACTTTAGCAGGAGGTCTTAAAATCAAAGCAGGTAAGCTTAGAGGCGAACTTTCAGAAGGAATGTTTTGTTCAGTAGAGGAACTTGGCTTTAGTGAAGAAGATATTGAAGATGCACCACATAATGGAGTATATATCTTCCATAATGATATTAAACTAGGTTCAGATGTAAAACCTCACTTTGGTCTTGGTGAACAAGTCGTAGAATATGAAATCACATCAAACCGTGCAGATTGCTTTAGTATTCTAGGGATTGCAAGAGAAGCAGCAGCTACCTTTAAGAAACCTTTTAAATTCCCAAGCATTACAGTGGAAGAAGTAGGTGGTAATGCAGCTGAGATGGCTTCTATTGCTATTGAAAATGAAGACTTATGTCCTCGTTATGCAGCGAGAATTATTAAAAATGTAAAAGTTGGTCCATCACCAAAATGGTTAAAAGACCGTTTGCTTTCAGCAGGTCTTCGTCCAATTAATAATATTGTTGATATTACCAATTATATGCTTCTTGAATTTGGTCAACCAATGCATGCATTTGACTATGATAAATTAGCAGGACATGAAATTCATGTTCGTAATGCAAAAGCAGGCGAAAAATTCGTTACCTTATTTGAAGAAGAAAAAACATTAGATGAAAGTATGCTTGTGATTGCAGATGCTGAAAAAGCAGTAGCTATTGCTGGTGTTATGGGCGGAGAAAACTCAAAAGTAACTGAAGAAACAACAACCATTCTTTTTGAATGTGCTAACTTTAATGGTTATAGCGTACGTCAAACTTCGAAGAAGTTAAATTTAAGAAGTGATTCTTCAGTAAAATATACAAAAGGACTTGATCCAAATAATATTACACTTGCACTTGAACGTGCGGCGCAGCTTATTAATATGACTGGTGCAGGTGAAGTGGTAAGTGGCAAAATTGATATTTATCCAAGAAAAAGAGAAGTCCTAACCATTCCTTACGATGTAGAATGGATCAATAATTTCTTAGGTACTGAAATCCCAGAAGATGAAATGGTAGCTTATTTTGAGTCAGTTGAGTTTGCTGTAGATAAAGATGCTAAGACAGTCACTATTCCTACTTTTAGAAGTGATATAACTATGATGGCAGACTTAGCAGAAGAAGTAGCAAGATTATATGGTTATGACAAAATTAAACCAACACTTGAAAAAGCAGAACCTACAAGAGGGGCAAAAACTTTTGAACAAATCACATATGATCAAATTAGAAGCGTCATGAGTAGTTATGGCATTTATGGTGCTTTAACTTATTCTTTTGAAAGTCCAAAAGTATTTGATAAACTTTGTATTAAAGCAAATAGTCCATTAAGAGATGCTATGAAGATCACTAATCCACTTGGAGAAGACTTCAGCATTATGAGAACAACCAGCTTAAATGGTATTTTAACTTCTCTTTCTACTAACTTTAATAGAAGAGTAGAAGAAGCTGCTCTTTACGAGATTGGTAAAATCTATGTGAAACAACCTGTTACAGAAGAAGTTATTACAGATGTTAAACGTCAAGGTGAGAACTTATTACCAGCAGAAATTAAGAAACTAACAGTGGGAGCTTATGGTAAAAATACAGATTTCTTCTCTATCAAAGGTATGATTGAAACCTTAATGGGACAGCTTCATATTGAGAATATCGAAGTGATTAGAAATAGCGAATTAGATTACATGCATCCAGGTCGTACAGCGACTCTTTTAATTAATGGTAAAAATGCTGGTTTCTTTGGAGAAGTACATCCACAGGTAGCTAAAAACTATAATTTAGATACAAGAGTATATATGGTAGAATTAGACCTTGAAACCATGTTAGAAGCGATTAATCATGATGTTACTTTCAAAGCCCTTCCTAAGTATCCAGCTACTACAAGAGATATTGCAATGCTTGTAAGTAAGGAAACTCTAGTAGGTGAACTTGAAAAAGTGATAACCCAACGTAGCGGTAAGTTACTTGAAACAGTTGAACTTTTCGATGTTTATGAAGGTGCTCAAATTGAAGTAGGATATAAATCAGTAGCATTTAAACTGACTTTTAGAGCAGAAGATCGTACTTTAACAGATGAAGATATTCAAAAAGTAATGAAAAAGGTGCTTAACGGTTTAGAAATGAACTGCGGAGCTAAGTTAAGAGATTAATAGAATACAAAAGCGTTATAACACAAGTAAGCTGAGTGTTATAACGCTTTTTGTTTTGAAAAGTAAAAGCTCTATTTATAAAGCTTTTTAAAATCAGTAGGGGTACAACCTTTCACAATATTAAACATCCGAATAAAAGCTGAAAGACTTCCAAAACCTGACTGAAGAGCAATTTCAGTTACTGTTAATTCGTTGGCTAATAGTAGCTTTTCAGCATGGTAAATACGTTGCTGATTAAGGTATTTATAAAAAGAGATATTGGCAAATAGTTTAAAGAGCCTTGAAAAGTGGTATTTGCTAAAGCCGGATAAAGAAGCTACAGCATCTAAGGTTAAAGCTTCTGTGCAGTGTTCATTAATATAGGTGCAAATAGCAATGAATTTCTCTGCATATTCTTTCTCTTTGGAGTTTGATAGCTGCTTAGTTGTGGTGGAACGATTGCAATTGCGTCCTAGAAGAACGAGAATTTCTATAAAATAAGCTAGCATGATAGAGGAACAAAGTGATGCATTAGTAAGTGATTCTTGTTTAATCAAAAGCAATAATTGATAAATGCCTGGATGTACTTGTGGATGGGTCGCCTCTGTAATAAGTAAAACAGGGGCAAGAGGTGCTAGAGCAGCTTCTAATTCTTGATTATTATAGATTTGATTATAATTGGCTTGTAAAATAAGCCGTTCTCCCCTATTGGGAGCTTTCATACTATGTAGACAACCAGGAAATACAAAAAGAATATCCGTTTCATTTAAGGTATAGACGCAATTATGGCAAGTAACTTCGTAAGTATTCTCAATCGGCATAATGACTTCAAAGGCAGAATGCCAATGCTTAGGATAGTCTTCATTCACGCGATTATCATAAAGTAAAATACCAGTGGAAGAATCAAAAGTTATTTTTTCTTGAAAACCATGTAGTTCTGGTAACATTTTTCACTCCTAAAATAGCAATTTTTTTGTGTTAAGAAGCAATTACTGATAAGAAAACAAATGACTCATTTGTTATAGTTTAATTATAGTTTAACATAAAAATTCAAGAGTGCAAAAGGAGAATAATTGATGAATAGAGAAGATGCAATAAAGAAAGCAAAAGCATTAGTTGCCGAAATGACATTAGAGGAAAGAGCAAGTCAGCTAAAGTATGATTCACCAGCTATCAAGAGACTAGGTGTACCTGCTTACAATTGGTGGAATGAAGCTTTACATGGTGTAGCAAGAGCAGGAGTTGCTACTAGTTTTCCACAAGCCATAGGTATGGCGGCTACCTTTGATGATGAGTTGCTTAAGAGAGTAGCAGAAGTGATTGCTGAAGAAGGAAGAGCTAAATATAATGCTTATAGTCAAGAGGGAGATCGCGATATTTATAAAGGACTTACATTTTGGTCACCTAATGTAAATATTTTTAGAGATCCAAGGTGGGGAAGAGGTCATGAAACTTACGGAGAAGATCCTTATTTAACGAGCCGACTAGGTGTTGCTTTTGTAAAAGGATTGCAAGGAGAAGAAGGACTTAAGACGGCTGCATGTGCCAAACATTTTGCAGTGCATTCAGGACCAGAAGCCGATAGACATCATTTTGATGCAAGAGTAAGTCAAAAGGATTTATGGGAAACCTATTTGCCTGCTTTTGAAGCTTTAGTAAAAGAAGCTGAAGTTGAATCTGTAATGGGGGCATATAATCGTACAAATGGAGAGCCTTGTTGTGGTAGCCCAACTCTAATGAAAGATATTTTAAGAGAGAAATGGGGCTTTCAAGGGCACTATGTTTCAGATTGTTGGGCCATTAAGGATTTTCATGAACATCATATGGTGACGAGTACAGCCCAAGAGTCTGCAGCTCTTGCTTTAAAATCAGGTTGTGATTTGAATTGTGGTAATACCTATTTACATATTTTAATGGCTTATCAAAATGGGCTGGTGACAGAAGAAGAGATTACAACAGCAGCTGAAAGGTTATTTACAACTCGCTATTTGCTTGGGTTATTTGATGGCTCAACATATGATGCTATTCCTTATGAAGTGGTAGAATCTAAACCACATCTTAGTGTGGCAGATGAAGCAACAGCTAAAAGTATCGTATTACTTAAAAATAATGGGCTATTGCCACTTAATAAAGAAAGTATTAAAACAATAGGGGTTATAGGACCTAATGCAAATAGTAGAAAAGCATTAATTGGTAACTATCATGGCACCTCATCCCAGTACATTACAATTTTAGAAGGTTTACAAAAAGAAGTGGGAGATGAAGTGCGTATTCTTTATTCAGAGGGTAGTCATCTTTATGCAGATCGTGTAGAACCTTTGGCTTATCAAAGAGATCGCTTATCAGAAGCAAAGATTGTTGCTAAGCATAGTGATGTGGTTATTGTGTGTGTAGGTCTAGATGAAACGTTAGAAGGAGAAGAGGGCGATACAGGAAATGCTTATGCCTCTGGAGATAAGAGAGACTTAGCACTTCCAGAACCACAACAAGAGCTAGTAGAAGCTATGGCAAAGATGGGGAAACCGGTCATTTTATGCTTAAGTGCAGGAAGTGCTATTGACCTTCAATATGCAGACGCACATTATGATGCAGTACTTCAAGCATGGTATCCAGGGGCAAGAGGTGGACAGGTGATTGCAAAGGCACTTCTAGGAGAAATCGTACCTTCTGGTAAACTACCTGTTACATTTTATAGAGATTTATCTGGGCTGCCTGCTTTTGAAGACTATAGTATGCAAGGAAGAACCTATCGTTATATGCAAGAAGAAGCACTTTACCCATTTGGATATGGATTAACTTATGGTAAATGTAGGATAGAAGAAGCAAGCTATGATCAAGGAAGCTTAAGGGTGCTTGTTCATAATGAAGTAGACTTTAAGCTAGAGGAGGTTGTACAACTCTATATCAAGAATTTAGACTCTGAGTTTGCGGTACCTAATCATAGTTTATGCGGCTTCAAACGGGTTTCACTAGAAGCCGGAGAAACCAAAGAAATACAGATTAATGTTTCCCCTAATGCTTTTAAAGTGGTGAATGAACAAGGTGAATGGATACAAGGTGGTAAAGTCTTTGAGCTTTATGTAGGTTTTGGTCAACCTGATGAACGTACTTATGCACTTACAGGAATGAGGCCAACTAAAATAATGGTTGAATTTTTAGGTGAGTAAGAAAGGTTTTAACGTTTATTAATAAGTTGCAAATCAAAGGAGAAAGTTCATGAAGATAGCAGAGATTTTTGGAGATTACATGGTGATTCAAAGAGAAAAACCCTTTGTGATTTGGGGGAAAGGAGAAGAAGGAGCCACTATTACTGCTGTAATTGGAGAATATAGAGGTGTAGGTAGTGTTAAAGAGGGAAAATGGCAAGTAACCATACCCCCTATGCAAGCTACCTTTGAAACTGAGATAGAGATTACTTCTGCGGGAAGTCAAGAAGAAGTTTATAAGATTAAACATGTGGCCATAGGAGAAGTTTGGCTTGCAGGAGGACAGTCTAATATGGAGTATTTTTTACGCTATGATCATGAGTGGGAAAATACAAAGAAAAGGTCCTTTAATCCAACTATTCGTATGTACAATTGCAAACGTCTAGCGTATGAGAAGCAAGAAAAAGATGTCTTAGACAGTGGGTATTGGTTTGATGAAAGAAGCACAGCGTGGGAAACCTTTTCTGCTCCAGGATATCATTTTGCTAGTGTATTACAAGAAAACTTACAAGTACCTATTGGGATTATTGGATGCAACTGGGGTGGCTCGACAGCAGCCACATGGTTAGATACGGACTATTTAAAAGTACCTGAGTTAAAGGTGTATTTAGAAGAGTACCAAGAGGCTTATGGGCTTTATAGTAAAGAAGAATATCAAGAAGCAGTAAAAAGAGCAGAGGCGGTACATCTTTCACCAGAAAGAGAAATAGAATGGCGTCAAATGATGTATGGACTTACTTGGCAACAACAACAAGTTTGGATGGAAGAACACAAAGATGAACCAGTTGAACCTATAGGACCTTTATACTTTAATCGACCTGGTGGACTTTATGAAATGATGCTACAAAAAATAATACCTTATGGCATTAAGGGGGTTATTTGGTATCAAGGTGAAACAGACACAGGACATCCACTGGTATATGATAAATTATTTAGTAGCATGATAACATGCTGGCGAAGAGATTGGCAGGAGGAATTACCATTCTTATTTGTACAACTTGCACCATTTAAAAGATGGTTACAGTGTACGGGTGAGGGGTATGCAGAACTAAGGGAGAGTCAGCAACGCGTAGCAGATACAGTACCACAGGTATATATGAGTTCTATTATGGATTTAGGAATGGCAGATGATATACATCCGAAAAAGAAAAAAGAAGTAGGGGAAAGATTAGCCTTACTTGCTAGAGGAAAAGTATATGGGCAGGAAATACTTTGTGAATCACCAAGGATTAGCAAGATTAAAAGAGAGAAAAATAAACTTGTTTTAGAATGCTTAAACTGTGGCGAGGGATTAAAAAAGGAAAGTGAAGATTTTTCAGCTTTACAAGTATATGCAAAAGGAAAGGTCGTTCACTTAATAAATATAGACATCCAAAAGGAGTGGATTAACATTCAGTTGCCGGAGGATGTAGAAACCCCCATAGAAGTAAGATATGCTTTTGGTGACTTTGTAGAAGCAGATATTTATAATAGTGCCCAACTCCCTTTATGTCCTTTCCGTGGAGTATTAACTGAATAAATAAGAACTAAAAGAGGTGTAATATGTGGTTAGAAGCAGAAGAAATAATGCAGATTAAGGTGAAGTGTAGTGAGACCTTAGCCGTAGGAGATGGAGGCTCTGGGCATTTAAATGTAATTCCTATTATAGGTGGTGTTGTAACGGGAAAGTATCAGGGGATAGTTATTCCTGGTGGTGCAGATTGGAGTATGATAAAAAGTAATGGGGCACATGCTTTTGCTAAGTACTTACTTCAGATGGAAAATGGAGAGTATATAGCCATTGAAAATGCAGGGGTTTTAAATAGAGATACAGCGCTTATACGTACAACTCCAAAGTTTTATGCGGATGAAGAAGGAAGCTATAGCGAGTTAAATAAAGGTGTTTATGTGGCAAGCTTAGAAACTGAGGTAGAAGGATATAACGTGATGATTCGTATTTATAAAATGAGGTAGTTGTGTGGAAAAAGAAAAGCAGATCATCAGATTAAAGCATAGTGACAAGAAAATAAAAAGTAAGAATGGTTTATGCACTTCTTTGGTTGAAATTGATGGGAGATTAAATACATAATAATAAAATTATTGGAAATTTTATTATAAGAATATACACAAAATACACAAAAAAACAAAGAAATATACCATGTTGCTATTCAAAATGCTATTTTAGAGATAGTATTAATAGGAAGCACTTTGTGCAAGTGAGAATGTTTTTAAGAAATAACATTGAATCTGCATAAGGTGCTTTTTTATTAGATTAAGACTATCAAAAGAGAAGACAAGGAGAAAAGGCAGGGAGGATGACGCACATGAAGCAAAAGTTCAGAATTAAAATTGCCATCATTTACTTTGTCATTGTAGGTGTCATTATAGGAAGTTACTTTATTGCATTTAAGGCAATTTATATGAGCCATGAACTAAAGGTAATGGGAGAAGAAAGTGTTAATACACTACAAACTATGAAGACAGTTACACTGGCTATTATTGAAACAGCTAATAATTATTCAAAGATATTATTAGCAGATGAGGATATTCAGGAAGTTCTTAAGTCAGGTGATATCTATAGCAATGTACCAGGCCAATTTAAGGTGGCTAAAAAAATCTATGGCATTTTACAATTTGCGAATGAAATAAATGGGGTATACTTAATTGATCAAAAAGACCAAATTTATTCCGTAGGTGCAAGAGAAGACTTGGTTGGAAAATTAACGAACAAAGAGCAAATGGGATGGTATCAATCCGTTATTGAGAAGAATGGAAATTATATTTTATCGTTAGATAGCCCAGATATTGTGCGAAAACCCTTAAGTAATCAAGTTTCACTTATTAGAGTTTATAAAGACTTAAAAAACTTTCGAAATAGAGGCGTCTTATTTGTAAATATTAATAGAACAGCCTTTCGAAATACATATAAGGAAATATTAAAAGAAGATAGAGAACAGATTATCTTTTTAGATGAGCAAAATAGAATTATATGCCAAGATGGATTAACGATATTACAAGCTGAAGAAAGGGAGATGTTTTTAAATAAGTTAGGCAGTGCCAAAGAAGGTACATTAAAAGAGGTGTTTAAAGATGGGGATAAGAAATACTTAGTGACAGGAGTAGTAATTCCCACAGAAGGATGGAAGATTATTCGCCTGCAGCCCACAGATATGAGACAAGAAAGCTTTGAGGTATTATCAGCGAATATATTATTAATGCTTCTAAGTGCGTTTTTTATTTTAATGGGAACTATACTGGTAGCTAATTTAATTACTGTACCTATTTCTCACTTACTTATTTCTATGAAGAGTGCAGAACGAGGAGAATTTACTAAAGTAAAGTATAAGCCTTTTTTTGATGAGTTTCGTTATCTTTTTGAAGGCTATAATCAACTGCTTGATAAGATCAGCTTGCTATTAGAACAGACTATTGAGAAGCAAAAGAAGATACGAAAAGTAGAACTTAATGAAATGCAAGGACTAATGAAACCTCACTTTTTATACAATACCTTAGATTCTATTCAAGCACTGGCCATGTTAGGTGAACTAGGCAAGGTGTGTGAGACAGTAGAAGCTTTAGGTGATTTTTATAGAAGAAGTGTTAGTAAGGGAAGAGAATTGTTAAGTATAGAGGAAGAAGTGGCTATTGTAGTAGATTATATCAAGATTATGAAAGTGCGTTTTGAGAACTTATTTGAAGAAACAATTGAAGTGGAGCCTTGTTGCAAGAACTATTTAATTCCTAAACTTACTTTACAACCTTTAATGGAAAATGCCATTCATCATGGATTAAGAGAAGGAACAGAAAAAGGAGAATTATATATTGGGATAAGACGAGAGAAAGAATGGATTCATCTATGTATTGCAGATAATGGTTTTGGAATACCTGTAGACTTACTGAGTGAACTTAAATCAGATCCAGGATGCTATAAAGGTAAGAGCTTTGGACTAAGAGGAACCATAGAAAGAATGAAAATTATTTATGGTGACAAGTTTAAATACGAAATAACTAGTAAAGCAAATGAATTAACAGATATTAGTTTTTATGTGCATATTGAGGCATTGGAGGGATAGGTGTGGAAAGGTTAAAGGTAATTTTAATAGATGATGAGACCTTGATTCGAAAATTACTTCGTATGAAGATTGATTGGGAAGCATTGGGGATGGAGGTAGTAACTGAATTCTCAAGTTCGAAGAAGGCCTTAGAGGAAGTACAGGAATGGAACCCAGATATTATTATTACAGATATTTGCATGCCGGGAATAGATGGTATTGAGTTTAGTGAAACATGTATTAATCTAATGCCTAAAGTAAAAATTATTATATTAACTGGTCATGATGAATTTAATTATGCTATGAGAAGTATCAAAATTGGGGTGTCAGATTATATTTTAAAGCCCATTAAAGCAGAAGTTATTACACAGACTTTATGGAAAACAAGAGAGAAGATAGAGAAGGAAAAGAACTATCAAGTAGAATATGAGAAATTAGCGGCTCAAATTGAAGAGAATTTACCTCTTTTTCAAGAAGGCTATTTAAATCAAGTATTACTAGAACCTGTAACCTCCGAAGTATTTAGTAGGAAGATGAAATTTTATCAAGTTGACATACATCCTAATGCACAAGAGATACAGGTTGCATTAGTTGAAATGAATCAGGTAAATAAGGAGAATATAGGAAATGAAGAAGATCAAAATGAAATGATTTTACATATGAAAGCAAGAAAGTTAATAGAAGAATTCTTTTCTGGGGATGCCTATATTTTATTTTGTCGAGATGGATTTGGAAGAATTGTTATTATGTCTAATAATCCTGATTTGCCCTTAAATGAATGTCTAGAACTTCTTAGAAAAATGTTAATTACACGATTAAAGTGTTACATAAGTATTGGGGTAAGTTGCAAGAAAGAAGATTATAGTCAAATTTCTACGGCCTATAAAGAGGCAGTAGAAGCACTTAATTATAAGATGGTAGAAGGAGAAAACTGTATTATTTACTATGGGGATTTAGCGACTAGCACAAGTTACTTATCTGTAGAACAAGAAAAGATATGGAAAGAAATAAAAATTTATGTAAGTGCGGGTAGAAAGGAAGAGGCCGAAAAAAGTGTGCAGAGATTGTGGGAGCATTTTATAAGAGACAAGTATAAAAGCACTCAGCAAACACCTCATTTATTAATAGAGATAATTTCTTGGTGTTTTAATGAAGCTATAAAAAATGATTTACCAATTCAAAAGCAATTTTCGAAAAAATTGTGCCAGGTTTATGAAGACCCTATTGAAATGGTAGCCTTTAGGGATGAAATTCTAAAATACATAGGCATGCTTACAACAGAGATAGCTGCTAAGGATGAAAAGAAAAATAGTAGTCTAGTACAAGGTATCTTAAATTATATGTTACAAAATTTAAGTAGCCCAGAACTCAGTATGAATCAAGTGGCAGATCAATTTTACATTAGCGCAGGCTATTTAGGAAGACTACTAAAGAAGAATACAGGCAAGACCTATGGAGAATATTTGTCAGAAATACGCTTTCAAAAAGCCAAGGATCTATTAATAACAACAGAGTTAAAGGCGTATGAAATAGGTGAAGCAATAGGAATATGTGATCCACATTATTTGAGCATATGGTTTAAAAAAATGAGTGGAGATTCGCTGAGTGAATTTAGACGTAAGGGTAAGGTTCAAAAAATGAAAGTTTATTAATAAACGTGTTGGAATAGTGAATGATGCAGTAGTGATAGTGAATTAATTTTTATATAAATCTTCTATATAATTAAATCAAGTAGTAACAATTGTTTTGTACAAAACGATACAAAAAAGTGATATGAGAGAATGGGGGATATATATGAAAAAGCATTTAAAAAAGCTATCCGCACTCCTTTTAATGGGAAGTATGGTAATGGGTTTAACGGCATGTAGTAAGACACAAGTGCCCAAGGAAGAAGCAGATCAAAGTACAAGTACCGAAAACAAAGATACAAGTAGTCAAACACAAGATGAACCAATTACAATTACTTTATGGCACCAATCTGTATCAGATACAGACCCAGTAAAACGTATTATTGAGGAATCTGTAGAAGAATATCATGAACTTCATCCTCATATTACTATTGTTCAAGATGGCGTAACAGGTGAACAATATAAGACTAAAATTAAAACAGCTTTTGCAGCAGGAGAGGCTCCAGATATTGCTTATATGTTTGGTGGTGGAAGCTTTGTAAAACCTTATATCGATGCAGATTATTTATTACCTATTGACGAATATCTAACCGAAGAAACAAAATCTAAGGTATTAGATGGTATGTTGGAAAACTGTGTGTACAATGGCAAAACTTATACATTACCTACGATTACTTTCTTAGCAAACTTATACTGCAATACCGAAATGTTTGAAAAAGCAGGAGCAGATTATCCAACAAACTGGACAGAATTACTTGAGGCTTGTGAAAAGCTTCGTGCTGCAGGTTATACACCTATTCTTTTAGGTGAAAAGGATACATGGCCAGGTATGTACTGGTATGACATTATTTCTGCAAGACAAGCAGGAAATCCAGCTTTATTAGAAGCATTTAAAGATCCTTCTAAATTTAATAGTGAACCATTTATTAAAGCTGCAGATAAAATGCAACAATTAGTAAAGGCTAATGCCTTTAATGAGAGCATGTTAAGTATGAGCTATAGTGAAATGGTAGATGGTTTTGCAGCAGGTCAAGGTGCTATGATTTTTCAAGCAAACTGGGTACATCCAACATTCGAAGATGAAGAAGCTGTAACTAATGGCAAAGTAAAAGCCATTGCTTTCCCTATATTTGAAGATGGAAAAGGTACAGCAACAGAGTTTTCTGGTGGTGGAACAGATGGATACTATATTAATGCTAAGACTAAACATCCTAAAGAAGTGGCAGAATATTTAGCTTATTTGAGTGAAAAAATAGGACGCGAAGGCTATTTAGATAATGCAGGACTTGCTTGCTGGGATGTATCAGACTTAGATACAAGCAGTGTGTCTACTTTAGCTAAAGAATCAGCAGCTCTTATGGAGACAGGAACCTCATATATTACATGGTGGGATAATATTTTACCAGCAGATAGTTCAGAAGACTACAAGAATCTAGTAGCAGAATTACTCGCACTTAAGATTACACCTGAACAGTTTGCTGAGAGAATGTCAAAATTAAATCCAACAGAACTTCAGTAATTGAAGTGACTAAATAGGGTTGTCTTTCATGAGACAACCCTAAAATTGTAAATAAGGAGGTTCTTATGAAAAGCATTTTATCTGACAAAAAGGCCATTTTTATATTTATGTTTCCTACCCTTTTCATTATGGGAATGATAGTTGTAGTACCTATATTTATATCTGGCTATTATAGTCTTCTAAGTTGGGATGGCATAGGGCAAGGAACTTTCATTGGATTGAAAAATTACAAGGAACTATTATGTGATGGACGTTTTATAAATTCAATTATCAATTCCTTGCTTTTTGCAGGATTATCATTAGTGATTCAGTTGCCATTTTCTCTACTTATTGCTATTGTCATTGCTCAAGGTGTAAAAGGAGAGAAGTTTTATCGAACAGTATACTTTATCCCAGTTATTATATCAACGGTAGTTATCGGGCAGCTTTGGCAGAAGATATATAATGCAGACTATGGCTTATTAAATGCACTGCTTAAATCTATTGGGCTAGGCAGTGTGGCACAAGATTGGTTAGGACAAGAAAAAACAGCATTAATATGTAGTTTTATACCTATTCTTTGGCAATATGTGGGTTATCATATGCTCATTATGTATGCAGGGATTAAAGGCATCTCTACCGAAGTAAATGAAGCGGCTGTTATTGATGGTGCTAATAAAGTTCAAACAGCATGGTATATTACTATTCCATTATTAAAGCCTATTTTAAAAGTATGTATGACTTTCTCCTTAATTGGTGCATTAAAAGTATTTGATTTGATCTACGTTTTAACTAATGGAGGACCTTTTTTCTCAACAGAAGTGCCAAGTATTTATATGTACACCACGATTTTTGATTCTTTCAAGTATGGTTATGGTAGTGCTATTTCTATATTTATTATTGTAGAGTGTTTATTCTTTACTATGTTGCTTAATTTAGCTTTTTACAGAAAAAAGGAGGCATAGAAGATGAAAGAAAAAGCTGGGAAATTTGTCGTGCAAATGGGCCTAATTCTATTTGCGGTGATACAACTCTATCCTTTAGTCTGGTTAGTTTTTTTCTCTCTAAAAGGCAATGGTGAAATATTTGGAGGAAACATAGCAGGTTTGCCAGAGCATTGGAAGTTTGGAAATTATATCAATGCATTTAAACAAGCCAAGGTTTTAGACTACTTTGGTAATAGTGTATGGGTGACATTTATTACTATCTTACTAGTAATTGTCCTATCTGCCATGTCTGCTTATGCTATTGTACGCATGGAATGGAGAGGAAGCCAGGTGGCTATGAAGGTTATTTTACTGGGTATGATGGTTCCTATACATGCAGCACTTTTGCCATTATTTATGGTATTAAAAAAGGCACACCTTTTAAATACTTACTGGGCACTCATTATTCCTTACGTGGCCTTTGGCCTGCCTATGGGAATTTATATTATTAGTAGTTTTTTAGACTCTATTCCCAGGGAGTTAGAAGAAGCAGCAGCTATTGATGGATGTGGTATTTATCGTATTTTTATAAACATCATGTTACCACTCATTAAGCCAGCCTTAGCCACAGTATCTATTTTTACTTATCTGTCAGCATGGAATGAGCTGATGTTTGCAGTAACGTTTGTAAGTAAAAGAGAATTCAAAACAATTACTGTTGGGATTATGTCTATGATAGGCACCTATACAACTAAATGGGGAGAGATAGGAGCGGGCTTAGTGATTGCCACTATTCCTACGGTTTTGATTTATATGTTGCTCAGTGAACAAGTTCAAAAGAGCTTAGTAGCAGGAGCAGTAAAAGGATAAAGAAATGAAATACAAAAATAAATAGATGAGGAATACCATTTTTTTGAATTGAAATTCAAAACCTCCTTCATTTGAAAATTGAGTAAGTGAATTATAAGAACTGAAAAATGGGATAATGTCTACTTAAAGCTGTATAGATGATGAAAATTTATATAAAACAAACAAAGTTTAGAAAAAAGTTTGCAAGATTTTAAGTATTGACTTGCAAAAAACTCAAAACAGTGTATTATATTAGTAGAAATAAATCATCATCAATAGCCTGAGATAAGGGGGATATTAAGTTGTTAGATTTTACAAAGTGTTCAGTAGAACAATTAATGGAAGAAAAGCAATTACTTGAGAAAAAATATGCAGATTATGTGGGACAAAAATTAAAGTTAGATATGTCTAGAGGGAAACCAGCTAGTACACAATTAGACCTTAATAATGATATTTTGTCTACATTAGAAACTTATATAACAGAAGATGGCACTGATGCACGTAACTACGGCGTATTAGACGGTTTGAGTGAAGCTAAAAAATTATTTTCCGAGCTCCTTAATATTGCACCAGCCAATATGATTATTGGGGGCAATTCAAGTCTTAACTTAATGTATGATGCAATGACACGTCTCTTTTTATTTGGTACAGAAGGAGAACGACCATGGTGTCAACTAGATCAGGTTAAATTCCTTTGCCCAAGTCCAGGTTATGATAGACATTTTGCTATTTGTGAAGATTTAGGTATAGAAATGATCACTGTACCTATGCATGAAGATGGTCCAGATATGGATTATATAGAATCACTTGTAAAAGAAGATGCAAGTATTAAAGGGATTTGGTGTGTGCCTCTTTACTCTAATCCACAAGGTATTTGCTACAGTGATGAAGTGGTAGAACGTCTAGCAAGTATGAAGACAGCTGCAAAAGATTTTAGAATCTTCTGGGATAATGCTTACGGTGTTCATCATATTTATGATGAAGTGAAACTAAAAGATATTTTTGAAGCCGCTCGTGCAGCAGGTAATGAAAATCGCGTTTATTATTTCTTCTCTACTTCTAAAATTACTTTTCCAGGTGCAGGCGTAGCTTTAATAGCATCTAGCTTAAGTAATATTGCAGAAATTAAAAAACATATGAGTATTCAAACGATTGGTCATGATAAACTTAATCAACTTCGTACGGTTAATTATTTTAAAAATGCAGAAGGTATTCGTACCCATATGAAGAAGTTAGGCAATGAGTTAAGACCAAAATTTGAGATTGTTTTAAATACATTAGAAAAAGAATTAGCAGGTACAGGACTTTTAAGTTGGACTAAACCACAAGGGGGGTATTTTGTGGCAGTAGATACTTTACCAGGCTGTGCAAAAGAAACCGTTAGACTTGCAAAAGAAGCAGGTGTTGTATTAACAGGTGCAGGTGCAACTTTCCCTTATCAAAATGATCCACAAGATAGAAATATTCGTATTGCACCAACTTATCCTACTGTAGAAGAATTGCAAAAAGCTATGGAGCTCTTCTGTGTATGTGTGAAATTAGCAGGTGTTAATCGATTACTTATAGAAAACCAATGAAGAATTAATAATGAAGAGTGAAGAATTTATAGCTAAAAGAGCACTAAATAATAAAGAACAAGAATAGGGAAATGTTTTAATTAACCATTATTCATTATTGATTTTTCATTCTTCATTATCTTTAGGTTTATAAAACTAAATAGCGATATAATAGCGGGGTAGGTTATAAAACGGAGTAGGTTTTATAACCTACCTCTTTCTTGCTTTTTAGAGCTATATTGCCATTTACATCTATGTTATAATGAGGACAGAAAAGAGAAAGGAGTTAAGTAGGTGATGATAACTAATTTTACCCATCTCCATGTGCATACTGAATATAGTTTATTAGATGGTTCAGCTAAAATTAATGATTTACTGGATCGTGTAAAAGAATTGGGAATGGACAGTGTTGCTATTACAGATCATGGTGTGATGTTTGGTGCAATAGATTTTTACAAAGCAGCGAAACAAAGAGACATTAACCCTATTATTGGATGTGAAGTCTACTTAGCTGCACGTACTCGTTTTGATAAAGAGCCAGTAGATGCTAGATCTTATCATTTGGTTTTACTAGCCGAGAATAATAAAGGCTATCAAAACCTCATCAAAATGGTTTCTAGTGGTTTTATAGAAGGTTTTTACAGAAGACCTCGTATAGATATAGAGCTTCTTCGTGAGCATCATGAAGGGCTTATTGCTTTGGGGGCCTGTCTTGCAGGACCAGTGAGTAGAAGATTATTAAATGATAACTATGAAGAAGCTAAAGCAGCAGCTCTTACCTTAGAAGAGATTATGGGAAAAGGTAACTTCTTTTTAGAAATACAAGACCATGGGATTAAAGATCAACAAAAAGTTAATCAGCTTACACTTCGTTTGGCTGAAGAAACAGGAATACCTATTGTAGCTACTAATGATGTGCATTATATTAAGGATGAAGATGCTAATCCACATGAAGTGCTTCTTTGTATCCAAACAGGGAAGACCATGGAAGATGAAGATCGTATGGTTTACGAAGGTGGACAGTTTTACCTGAAAAGTCCTAGTGAAATGGCTATGCTTTTTCCTTATGCAGAGGAAGCTTTAGAGAATACCAATAAGATAGCACAGCGTTGTCATGTGGACTTTACCTTCCATGAACTGAAATTACCAAAGTTTGATGTACCAGAGGGAAAGACGGCAGAAACATTTTTAAGAGAACGTTGTTATGAGGGTCTTAAAAAACGTTATGAAACCATTACCCCAGAACTTGAGGAACGCTTAGAATATGAGTTGGGCATTATTATTCAAATGGGCTTTGTCGATTATTTCCTTATTGTTGGAGATTTTATTAAATACGCAAAAGATCATGATATTCCAGTAGGACCAGGAAGAGGGTCAGCAGCTGGTAGTATTGTAGCTTATACCTTAGAGATTACCAATATCGATCCTATTAAATATCAATTGCTTTTTGAACGTTTTCTTAATCCAGAACGTGTCAGCATGCCCGATATTGATATTGACTTCTGTTATGAAAGAAGACAAGAGGTCATAGAGTATGTTATTCGTAAGTATGGAGCAGACAGAGTAGCACAAATTGTCACCTTCGGAACTTTGGCAGCAAGAGCTGTTATTAGAGATGTAGGTCGTGCCATTAATATGCCTTATGCAGATGTGGATAAAGTAGCTAAGATGATTCCTAATGAGCTTAAGATTACCATTAAAAAAGCTTTGAATATGAATGATGAGCTAAGAGAGCTATATAATACCAATGAGCAAATTAAGTATTTATTAGATACGTCTATGAAGTTAGAAGGGCTTCCGCGCCATTCTTCTATGCATGCAGCAGGAGTGGTTATCTCCAATAAACCTGTTGTAGAGTATGTACCACTTAATGCCAGCGAAGGTGTTGTAACAACTCAGTATCCTATGACGACACTAGAAGAATTAGGACTTTTAAAAATGGACTTTTTAGGTCTTCGTACTTTAACAGTTATTGATAATGCTGTTAAGTTAGTGAAAAAGAATCACGACATAGATATTGATATTGAAAAAATAGATGATCATGATCCAAAGGTTTATGAACTGATTGCTTCGGGAAATACAGAAGGTATTTTCCAGTTAGAAAGCGCTGGTATGAAGAACTTCATGAAGGAACTGGCACCTACTTGTTTAGAAGATATTATTGCTGGAGTTTCTCTGTATCGTCCAGGACCTATGGATTTTATTCCTAAATATGTACAAGGTAAGAGAGATGCTAATAGTATTACCTATACCCACCCCGCTTTAGAGCCTATTCTAGAAAACACTTATGGTTGTATTGTGTACCAAGAACAGGTTATGCAAATCGTGCGTGATTTGGCGGGGTATAGCCTAGGACGAAGTGACCTTTTAAGACGTGCTATGGGTAAAAAGAAAATTGATGTGATGAATAAAGAACGTGAAATTTTCTTATATGGTGATGGCGATAGTGTACCAGGTTGTGTCAAAAATAATATTCCAGCAGAGATTGGTAATAAGATTTTTGACGAAATGGTAGACTTTGCAAAGTATGCTTTTAATAAATCACATGCAGCGGCGTATGCTGTAGTTGCTTATCAAACAGCGTATTTGAAAACTTATTATAAAGTTGAATTTATGGCAGCGCTTATGACATCGGTTATGGATGTAACCACCAAGATTACTGGTTACATGGAGACTTGTAAGCGAATGGGTATTGAGGTACTATCACCAGATATTAATGAGGGACATGCTTATTTTGATGCCAATGGTGACAAGATTATTTATGGACTAGCTGCTATTAAAAATGTAGGCAAAAATGTGATTGATCGCATTGTAGAAGAGAGGCAGCGAAACGGCCGATTCAAAAGCTTGACAGATTTTTATAATCGTATGGAAAGTAAGGATACTAATAAACGAAGTATTGAAAGTCTTATCTTAGCGGGTGCCTTTGATCATTTAGGCGGTAGACGTAGTCAATATATGGCTGTTTACAAACAAATTGCCAATGGTATTAACTTGAATCGTAAAAACAATATTCAGGGGCAAATAGACTTATTTGGTTTGGGCAGCGAGGAAGTTGTAGAAGATAAGGATCATTTACCGGACATTCCTGAGTTTGATAGTAAAGAGCTATTAAATTATGAAAAGGAAGTCATGGGAATCTATCTCAGTGGGCATCCTTTAGATAAGGTAAGAGGCAGCTTAGAACGTTATATTACTTTAACCAGTGATCAGTTAGCACCCCCAAGTGAGGAAGAAGAAACAGAAGAAGAACAAATTTATGATGGTAAACGTGTAGTAGTAGGTGGTATTCTTATAGAGAAAAAAGTAATCTTTACAAAACAAAATAAAAAAATGGCTTTTTTAACTTTAGAGGATACTAGAGGAGTTATGGAAATAGTAGTCTTCCCTAATTCCTTCGAACAGTTTACTACTTTTCCAGAGGACAGTGTATTTGTCATAAAAGGACGTATTTCTATAAAGGAAGAAACGAGTGCGGTTATATTAGCAGAAGAGATGACTACTTTAGAAATACTCACTAAGCCTAAGGAAGAGGAGTCTTACATCCTTTTAGAACTTGATGCAGACCAAAGAACAAAAGAAGTGAGAGAGGAATTACTGCACATATTCCAAAATTATAAGGGAAAAACTAAAATTATCGTTCAAAATAGCGAGGATGGTGCACAAAAAGCTTTTCCATCTAAATATAATGTACAAATTTGTGACGAGTTTGTAAAAAAAATAACAAATTTATTAGGAAAAGAGCGTGTGACTATTAAGAATTAAGGATAAGGTATTGCTATTTAAACATGTTTTAAGTAAAATAAAAAAGGTTAGTAGCTTTGAAAACAAGTCTTATTTCTTTGTAATAATCAACCGGTTATATACAAGGAAAAAGTGAAAATTAAAACAACCATAAGGGGGTTATTTTATGAGTAAAAAATTAACACAATCGGCGTGTTAACAAGCGGCGGTGATGCACCAGGAATGAATGCTGCCATTCGTTCAGTAGTACGCGTAGCATGTGCACGTGGTATTAAGGTGATGGGTATTAATAAAGGCTATAATGGGTTACTAGCAGGAGATGTAGTAGAATTAACACCAAGAAGTGTATCTGATATTGTACAACGTGGTGGTACAATTCTACAAACAGCACGTTGTCTAGAATTTGTCAAACCTGAAGGTCAAGCACGTGGTGCTGAAATGTGTAAAGTATTTGGTATTGACGGTCTTGTTGTTATTGGTGGAGATGGTTCTTTCCAAGGGGCAGAAAAGCTTGCTAATTTAGGAATCAACACAATCGGTATTCCAGGAACAATTGACCTTGATATTGCTTGTACAGAATATACTATTGGATTTGATACAGCTGTTAATACAGCAATGGATGCTATTAATAAAATTCGTGATACTTCAACTTCACATCAAAGATGTTCTATTGTAGAAGTAATGGGAAGAAATGCAGGTTATATTGCTTTATGGTGTGGTATTAGTTCTGGTGCTGAAATGGTACTTCTTCCAGAAAAAGAACGTTTAACAGATGAACAAATTATCAAACAAATTCTTGAAAATAAACACCATGGCAAAAAGAACTGCTTAATTATTGTAGCTGAAGGTGTAGGCGGCTCTGAAGCACTTGCTAAGAAAGTAGAGCAGGTAACAGGTATCGAAACACGTGCAACCATTTTAGGGCATCTTCAAAGAGGTGGTTCACCAACAGCAGTGGACCGTGTACATGCTTCTATGATGGGTGCAAAAGCAGTAGATTTACTTTGCGAAGGTAAAGCAAAACGAGTAGTTGCTTATGTAAAAGGTGAATATGTGGATTATGACATTAATGAAGCGCTTGCAATGAAGAAAAATATTGACGAATATATGTATAAAGTAAGCGAATTACTTGTATAGTTGTAAAAAAGGATAGTTTTTAACTACATTAATGATGGATAAACCAGGGGAGGCAGCAATGCGCAAAACTAAAATTATTTGTACATTAGGACCTAAGACCAGAGACGTAGACAATATAAGAAAAATCATCGAAACAGGTGCTGATGCGATTCGTATCAATTTTTCACATGATGATCATAAAATTCATGGAGAAACCGTTAAACGTGTTATTAAAGTAAGAGAAGAGCTTGGAAAACCTATTCCTCTTATTCTAGATACTAAAGGTCCAGAAATTAGAACTGGTGTCATGAAAGATGACTTAGACCATAAGTTAAACATTGGAGATAGTTTTACTTTAACAACAGAGGAAATTGAAGGTGACGGCAAGCGTGTAAGTGTGACTTATAAAAATTTGCCTTTTGATTTAAAAAGAGGTAGTCGTATTTTAATTGACGATGGTCTCATTGAACTCCGTGTCAAAAATTTGACGGATACTGACATTGAATGTAGTGTCGTTAATGGTGGTGTATTAGGTTCAAGAAAAGGGGTTAATATTCCTGATGTATTTGTTAATTTACCTGCACTTACAGAAAAAGATATTGCAGACGTAGAGTTTGCACCAAAAGCAGGCTTTGACTATATTGCTGCCTCTTTTATCCGTTGTGCTGCTGATATTATTAAAATTCGTCAAGTGCTAGAAGAAGCAGGCGGAAGTGATATTCAAATTATTGCTAAAATCGAAAATCGAGATGGTGTCAATAACATCGATGAAATCATCGAAGTAGCAGATGCAATCATGGTTGCTAGAGGTGACTTAGGTGTAGAAATTCCTACAGAAGAAGTACCTATCGTGCAAAAAGAACTTATTAAAAAAGCAAATAAAGCAGGTAAACCTGTTATTACAGCAACACAAATGCTAGATTCTATGATTCGTAATCCTAGACCTACAAGAGCAGAAACAACCGACGTAGCTAATGCTATTTTTGATGGTACGAGTGCTATCATGCTTTCAGGAGAAACAGCTAAAGGGGATTATCCTTTAGAAGCTATTCAAACGATGGCTAAGATTGCTATGACAGCAGAAGCTGTTGTAGCGAAACAAGAACAGGAAGCTTTAGTGAGTAAAAACTATGGTATTAGTATGACTAATGCAGTAAGTCATGCAACCTGTAATACTGCTAGAGAATTAGATGCTGCATGTATTATTAGTATTACGAAATCCGGCTATACAGCACGTTCTATTTCTAAATTTAAACCTAACTGTCGTATTGTAGGTTGTACCAATAATCAAAGAGTACTTAGACAGCTTAACTTAGTTTGGGGTTGTACGCCTGTACTGATTACACCTAAAGAAGGGGCTTCTACAGATGAAACTTTTGCATTAGCGGTTCAAAAAGTTGAAGAGCTTAAACTTGCTGAGCAAGGTGATGTAGTGGTTTTATCAACAGGGGTACCATTAGGGGCAGAAGGTACAAGTAATATTATGAAGGTTCAATACGTGGGAAACGTACTTACTAAAGGTGTGGGTTTCGGCAATAAGTCTATCACAGCACGCGCCAGTGTGATTAAAGTATTAGACGAAGCGGATCAATATTTTAAACAAGGAGATATTTTAGTAGCTCATAAAACGAGCAACGAATATTTACCTTATATGAAAAAAGCAAGTGCTATTGTTGTAGAAGAAAGTGCACTTGAAGAAAATAATCATGCCGTAATTGTTGGGAGAACTTTAGATATTCCCGTTATTATTGGGGCTAATGGGATTATAGAAGGACTTAAAAATGCTACTGTTATTACTGTAGATGGTAGAAATGGCTATATCTATAATGGCGTAGTACATAAAGCATAATAAATCAGGGGGCTATCTATAAGATAGTCCCTTGCTGCTTTTAGTGGGTCTTAGGCATAGATGTAATTAAAATGAAGTCAAGGTAGATATTTTTAGAAATATAGTATAAAATAAGTAAAAAGTTCAGTTGCTAGTTTAAGGAGAGAAAGACATGAAACAGAGTGAGGCACCAGGGTTTATTAAGGTAAAGCGAGGCTTTATACAAAGACAGAATCTTCATCCAGCTCAGATTTTGGTAGGTGGCTTTTTGATAGTTATTCTTTTAGGTACTTTGCTATTGTCATTACCTATTAGTGCGGCAAATGGTGAAGCAACGTCTTTGATTGATGCTTTGTTTACCACTACCTCAGCGGTGTGTGTAACGGGTTTAACAGTAGTGAATACGTCTATGCATTGGAGTAGCTTTGGGAAAACGGTTATTTTATTTTGTATTCAGATTGGTGGACTAGGGTTTATGACCTTAGTAAGTATGTTATTTATTGTTTTAGGAAAAAGGATTACCCTTAAAAATAGGCTTATTATGCAAGAAGCGCTTAATTTCAATACAACTGCAGGGATTGTTCGCTTTACTACGCATATTGTAAAAGGAACATTGCTGGTAGAAGGAATAGGTGCATTTTTATTATGCTTTGCATTTATTCCTGACTATGGTTTTATAAAAGGTATTATTTATTCTATTTTCCATTCAATTTCCGCTTTTTGTAATGCGGGCTTTGACTTAATAGGAACCAGGAGTTTAACGCCTTATGTGGGAAATAGTATAGTTAATTTAGTTATTATGTCACTGATTGTAGTAGGTGGACTTGGATTTAGTGTATGGATTGATACGTATAAAATGATTCGAGGAAAATTAAAAGCGCCTAAGCATTTTAAGTGGAAACAAGCGTTTAACAAAATGTCTGTGCATACTAGATTAGTATGGATTTTAACGATAAGCTTACTTTTGATTGGATTTATTGTGATATTTGTTTTAGAATATAAAAATCCAGGAACCTTAGGGCCTTTAACTTTTAAAGAAAAGATATATGCGGCTATGTTCCAATCTGTTTCACCCCGTACAGCTGGTTTTAATACGGTGGATTTGGCTAGTTTAACAGACACTTCAAAACTAGTGACAATATTGCTCATGTTTATTGGTGGTTCACCTGCTGGTACAGCAGGAGGGATCAAAACAGTTACTGTAGGGGTACTGATGTTATGTGCCATTTCAACCATTAGAGGTAATGAACAAACAACTGTTTTTAAAAGAAGAATACCTCTTCAAATTATTACACGTGCATTAACAATTATTATGATTTCTATTATGGTTGTATTTACTGTTGTAGGCATATTAAGTTTATCTGAAAACTTTACTTTTATGGAAATTCTTTTTGAAACCATATCGGCGTTTGCCACTGTTGGTACGACCTTAGGCATTACACCATTATTAAGTATAACAGGAAAGATTACGATTATTATCGTTATGTTTATTGGAAGATTAGGACCAATTACAATGGCTATGGCCCTTATGGTAAGACAAAGTAAAAATAAAGGAAACATTCAATATCCAGAAGAAAAGGTTATGGTTGGATAATAGAGGAGGATTATTGTGAAAGCAAAACAATTTGTGGTGTTTGGACTAGGGAGATTTGGGAGTAGTCTAGCGACTACACTAGCAGATGCGGGCTACGAAGTAATGGGTGTAGACAGATGTGAAGAAAAGGTGCAAGATATTTCACCTGTAGTCACGCAGGCAGTACAAGCAGAGGTGACAGACATTGATACCCTACGTTCATTAGGCATTCGTAATTTCGATGTGGCTATTGTAGCAATTGGTAAAGATATGCAATCTAGTATAATGACTACTTTGCTTTTAAAAGAAATGGGTATTCCTTATGTTGTGGCTAAAGCAAGTACGGAAATTCATCAAAGAGTACTAGAGAAAATAGGAGCAGATCGTATTATTTTGCCTGAGAGAGATATGGGTAAACGTATTGCTACCAATCTTATAGCTGGTAATATTATTGATTATATTCAGCTTTCACGTGATTATAGTATTATGGAAATCTCTATTTTACCACAATGGAGAGGTCACAGTATTAAAGAAGTTAATATCCGTGCTAAATATGGTATTAATATTATTGCAGTTGAAAGAGGCGGGGATATTAATGTAACCCCTGGACCAGATTACATTTTAGAAGAAAATGATTTATTGGTAGTAGTGGGTAATAATAAATCTATTCAAGAATTGGAAGCTAAAAGGCATGAATAAAAAGCAAATAACAAGTCCTCAAAATAATGTGATTAAAAACATAAAGGAATTACAAAAAAAGAAAAGCGCACGTAAGTCAGAAGGTTTATTTGTTATTGAAGGTATACGTGGGGTAAAAGAAATTCCTAGTCATGTTAAAATCAAATATCTTATTACAACGTCTGAAGTAGATGAAAAAGAATTAGGAGCAGTAAAGGCAGAGGAAAGGCTAGAGGTGTCTAAAGAGATTTATAATAGTATAAGTGATACCCAATCTCCTCAAGGTGCTATGGCAGTTGCTTATATGCCAACCTATGATTTAGTACACTTCAATATTGAAGCAGGCCATTATTTAGTACTAGAAAATTTACAAGATCCAGGAAATTTAGGAACCATTATTAGAACAGCACATGCCTTTGATTTTAAAGGGGTATTCATTACCAAAGGTTCTGTAGACCTTTATAGTCCCAAAGTAGTACGATCTACAATGAGTTCGTTATTTCATGTACCTATTGTAATAGAAGAAGAGATAGATACTTATATGGATTTCTTAAAACAAAAAGGTGTTACTTTATATACAACAGCGCTCATACCTGGTGCAAAACCTATTTATGATGTTACTTTTGAGGAAAAGGTAGCAATCATTATTGGCAATGAAGGTAATGGCGTTTCTGAACGTGTAAAAGAAGCAAGTGATCATACAGTGATTATTCCTATGCCAGGAGCAGCTGAATCTTTAAACGCAGCGATAGCAACAAGCATTTGTATGTATGAAATAACAAGACAATGTCAAAAGGGCGATTGAATAGATCATCGGTCATTATTATATCTCTGATATGGGAAAATTTTAAACATGTTTTTTATAAAAGCTAGAACTTGACAAACAACTAGAAACTTCATATAATGTTAAGCAGTTAAATAGTTATAACGATGAAAAGAAGAGTAGCCATTAAGATGACTTTCAGAGAGCTAGCGGTAGGTGGAAGCTAGTAGAATCTAATGCGTGAAGAACCTCTTGGAGTTGCTAATCGAAAATGCTACGGGCAATGAGTAGGCTTAGCCGGGTAAAGACCGATATATCTTTTTGAGGTGAATTACCTTTTGGTAATTAACTAGGGTGGTAACGCGGAGTACAAGCTTCGTCCCTTTGAAGAGGGACGAAGCTTTTTTGTTATATCCATACACATAGTTTTGGAGTAAAGCCATAGGCTTACTATGTGATTAGAGTAGAAGAGTTTAAAATAAGGAGGCATAGCATCATGCAAACAACATCTATCAGAACACTGTATCAGCGTACTAGTGAGGTACAACCAACCAACTTAACAGTGGCAGGCTGGGTAAGAACTGTAAGAGACTCAAAAACTTTTGGGTTTATCGAGGTGAATGACGGAACTTTCTTTAAATCACTTCAAATTGTATTCGAGGACACACTGGAAAACTTTAAAGAAGTGGCTAAACTAGGAGTAGGAGCAGCCATTATCGTTACAGGTGATCTTGTGATGACACCTAACCAAAAGCAACCCTTTGAGCTAAAAGCAACACAGATAGTAATAGAAGGTGAATGCCCACCTGAATATCCACTTCAAAAGAAAAGACATTCTTTTGAGTACCTGAGACAAATTGCTTATCTTAGACCACGTACAAATACCTTTGGTGCTGTTTTTAGAGTACGTTCTTTAGCAGCTTATGCTATTCATAAGTTTTTCCAAGAAAGAAGCTTTGTATATGCACATACACCACTGATTACAGCAAGTGACTGTGAAGGTGCTGGAGAAATGTTTAGAGTAACAACTTTAGATCCAGTGCATCCTCCTAAAACAGAAAATGGTGAAGTAGATTTTAAAGAAGATTTCTTTGGTAAAATGGCTAGTCTTACAGTATCAGGTCAGCTTTCCGCAGAGACATTTGCTATGGCGTTTAGAGATGTTTATACTTTTGGGCCAACTTTTAGAGCAGAAAAATCTAATACACCAAGACATGCTGCAGAGTTTTGGATGATTGAACCAGAAATTGCTTTTGCAGATCTTGAAGACGATATGCGTTTAGCAGAAGATATGGTGAAATTTGTTATTAATTATGTACTTGAAAATGCAAAAGAGGAAATGGCGTTCTTTAATCAATTTGTTGACAAAGGTATTTTAGAAAGACTTCAAGGTGTAGCATCAGCTGACTTTGGACGTGTAACTTATACAGAAGCTGTTCAAATTTTAGAAAAATGTGGTAAAAAGTTCGAATATCCAGTTTATTGGGGATGTGATCTTCAAACAGAACATGAACGTTATTTAACAGAAGAACACTTTAAAAAGCCAGTATTTGTTACTAATTATCCAAAAGAAATTAAAGCATTCTATATGAGAATGAATGAAGATGGTAAAACTGTAGCGGCTATGGATCTTTTAGTACCAGGTATTGGGGAACTTATTGGTGGTAGCCAAAGGGAAGAAAGATTAGAGGTTCTTTTAGAGCGTATGGCAGAGCTTGGTCTTAAAGAAGAAGATTACTGGTGGTACTTAGATTTAAGAAGATTTGGTGGTACACGTCATGCAGGATTTGGTTTAGGGTTTGAACGTTTAATTATGTATTTAACAGGAATGACTAATATTAGAGACGTTATCCCATTCCCAAGAACGACTGGTCAAGCAGAATTTTAATTGTTATTAAGGAGTTAAGCGATGGCTTAATTCCTTTTTACATGAGGGTTGTAATAGAATGTTCAATTGTAGAGAATCAATTGGATATGGATGGTAGCACTTTGATTTTTGAAAAGAAATAGTTAAGATAAAGAGCTTGTAAGCAACAGTAAATTTGTTGACTTACGAGCTTTTTTATTGTTCAAGTGTTGGTTAAATATTTTGATAAAGTAGGATTTTTTTAGCATTTATTGGTATAATAGACTTATCATATAATAGGGAGGGAGTAGCATGTTGATTACAAATATTAAAGTAACAGATTTGTATGGGCTTCATAACTATGACATTGCTTTTGATAAGGAGGAATGTCTTAAAATTATTCATGCACCTAATGGATATGGTAAGACAACGATTTTGAAGTTAATTAGAGCTATTTTAGAAGGTTATATTGATGAACTGCAGCAGATTCCCTTTAAACGTTTTATCATTGTTTGTGATCCAGCTATTACAGTGGAAGTCTATAAGGAAAATAATGAAATGTACTATCATTTTATTAGTGGTCAATTTGAAGAGACCTATCAAGTAGGTCTAGACAAAAATGCTGAATTAAGTGCTTCTATTTTAAATCGTTTAAAAAGCATTACTAAAGAAATGCCCATTTATTTAATTAATGCAGATCGTCTATGGCTAGAGAAAAAGGAATATACAGATGCTGCCCACATGTTTTTACCCACTGTATTAGAGTATGCTAAAGAATTAAGTGAATTAATGAGAGAAGCTTTAGCACAGTCCAATTATTGTGGACAGGAGTTAGATAGAAGTTTTCCTAATCGTCTGATTAAGCGCCTTAATGATACAGAAGCATCTTACCTAAGTATAGAAGAGATAAGGGAGCAGTTACAAGAATTAGAGAAAAAACGAACCATTTTAGAAAGTGCAGGGCTTTTTTCCAATGTTCCAGTAGCTTTACCAGAAGAACTTTCACAAGTAGATGAAAAAATTCTTAAAGTGCTAACTTTATATATTGAAGATAGTCATGAAAAGTTAAGAGCTTTTGAAAGTTTGGCAACTAAAATTAATTTATTAGCTACTTTAATTAATAAGCGATTTTCTTATAAAGTCATGGAAGTCAATATGAAGGATGGTTTTGTATTTAAAGTACCTACAAAGGAAAAATTACGAGCAGATAAACTTTCTTCAGGAGAGCAAAATGAACTGATTTTGCTTTTTAAACTCTTATTTAAATCACCTGCTAATGCAATTATCTTAATAGATGAACCAGAGATTTCTTTGCATATTGCATGGCAACAGAGCTTCCTTGAAGATATGGAAGCTATTGCAACTTTAACGAAGGTGAAATTAATTATTGCTACACATTCACCAGATATCATTAATGGAAGATGGGACTTAACAACTGGTTTGGAGGAATGCTGATGAAGCAGTATATGAGTGCAACCAGATTAGTGACTAAGCTTAAGATGCTACGAAGTGGGAAAAAAGATAAAAGCTTTTTGGTAGTGGAAGGAATTACAGACTTTAGACTATATAGTAAGTTTATTGATCCTAGCTGTTGTGAAGTGATTATAGCAGATAGTAAACAAAATGTAGAGGCATGTATTAAAGTATTTAATGAGGAAAAGGCTTTGGGTATTTTAGGAATTACAGATAGAGATTTCGATGGTTTAGAGCCAGAGTTAGAAGTGATACCTAATGTATTTGTTACAGATGGACATGATTTAGAATGTATGCTTATTAAGTCTAATGCTTTTGAAAATATATGTATCGAATATGGAGATAAAGAAAAATATATGAAATTCGAATCCCACATTAAAATGCCTATTAGGGATTACCTAATAAAACAGGTAGCACTTATTGGTTATTTAAGATGGTATTCGTTAAAGGAACAACTAGGCCTTCGTTTTTCTAATCTGGAATTTGAAAAGTTTATAGATACGAAAACCTTGCAAGTGGATTTATCAAGACTTATAGATTATGTTCTTTTTGAAAGTAAAAAAGCAAAAGAAACGGAGAGTAGTGTAATAAGTAAAGAGGTAAAAAAATTAAAAGCAAGACATCATGATGAATGGCAAGTATGTTGTGGACATGATTTGATGGTAGTGATTAATCTAGGATTAATGCACGTTTTTGGTAACTATAATGCTAAGAATTTATTTCCAGGGCAATTAGAAGGTAATTTTAGATTAGCTTATACCAAGGAAGATTTTAAACAAACACAGCTCTATAAACAACTTGTAACTTGGGAGAATAAAGAACAGGGTTATTATTTATTTAAAAAGTAAAATAACTACCTTAAAAATTGTTTGAAAAAATGTGTAAATTTTTATGAAAAAGACAAGCAATTTTCTCCATTTACTTTCAGCGTATTTGAAATAAAATTATGCTTAGGAAATAATAAACTGAAGAAGCGAGGAGAGTCGTCTATGAAATATGGTCATTTTGATGATGCGAGAAGAGAATATGTTATTACTACCCCACAAACACCTTATCCATGGATTAATTATTTAGGAAACGAAGCCTTTTTTGGACTCATTTCTAACACTAGTGGTGGCTATTCTTTTTATAAAGATGCAAAGCTTAGAAGAATAACAAGATTCAGATATAATAGTGTGCCTATTGATAATGGTGGTCGTTATTTCTACATTAACGATAATGGTGATGTATGGTCACATACTTGGAAGCCTGTAAAGAAAGAATTAGATTTTTATGAGTGCCGTCATGGTTTAGGTTATTCTATTTTCACAGGAGAAAGAAATGGCATTCGCGTAGAGCAGCTTGCTTTTGTGCCAAATGGTGAAAATGCTGAAATACATAGACTTAAAATAAAAAATACTTCTGATGCTAAAAAGGACTTTAAGTTGTTTTCATTCATTGAGTGGTGTTTATGGGATGCACAAGACGATACAACTAACTTCCAAAGAAACTTTAGTACAGGTGAAGTTGAAATTGTAGGTAGTACCATTTATCATAAGACAGAGTACAAAGAAAGAAGAAATCATTATGCTTTCTATTCTGTTAACGTACCTGTAGATGGTTATGATACAGACCGTGACAGCTTTGTTGGTCTTTATAATGGTTTTGAAGCACCAGACAGCGTCATGAATGGTGAATGTAAAAATTCTGTAGCAAGTGGTTGGTCACCAGTAGCTGCACATCAAATCAATGTAGAGCTTGCACCAGGAGAAGAAAAAGTATTTGTATTCACTTTAGGTTATATTGAAAATCCACAAGATGAAAAATGGGAGTCTAAAGGAATCATTAATAAAAAACCAGCAGAAGCATTAATGTCTCGTTTTGCAACTGATGAAGCTGTAGAAGCAGCTTTTGCAGCACTTAAAGGTTCATGGGATAAACTTCTTTCTCATTATACGCTGCAAAGTGATGATGAAAAATTAAATCGTATGGTTAATATCTGGAACCCATATCAATGTATGGTTACTTTCAATATGTCAAGAAGTGCTTCTTACTTTGAATCAGGTATTGGCCGTGGTATGGGATTTAGAGATTCTAACCAAGACCTCCTTGGATTTGTTCATCAAATTCCAGAAAGAGCGAGAGAAAGAATCATTGATATTGCGTCTACTCAATTTGAAGATGGTGGTTGCTATCATCAATATCAACCACTTACTAAAAAAGGTAACAATGACATCGGAAGTGGTTTTAACGATGACCCATTATGGTTAATCTTAGGAACAACTGCTTATATCAAAGAATCTGGTGATTTAGATATTCTTAAAGAAATGGTACCATTTGATAATGATGAAAATAACAAAGCTACTTTATTTGATCACTTAAGAGTATCTCTTGATCATGTTACCAATAACCTTGGACCTCATGGTCTTCCACTAATTGGTCGTGCTGACTGGAATGACTGTTTGAATCTTAACTGTTTCTCTAACACACCAGGAGAGTCTTTCCAAACAACAGAAAATCAAGAAGGTGGTGTTGCAGAATCCGTTTTCATCGCTGGTATGTATGTGATGATCGGTAAAGAGTATGTAGCACTTTGCAAGGAAATTGGCAATGAAGCAGAAGCTGCTCGTGCAACTGCTGAAGTTGAAAAGATGGAGAAGAATATCCTAGCACATGGGTATGATGGAGAATGGTTCCTTCGTGCATATGATTTCTATGGTAATAAAATCGGAAGTAATGAAAATGAAGAAGGTAAGATTTTCATTGAATCTCAAGGTTTCTGTGTCATGGCAGGTGTAGGAGCAGAAACAGGCGAAGCTGAAAAAGCACTTAATTCTGTTAAAGAAAGATTAGATACAGAATATGGTATAGTTCTTAATAATCCAGCATTTACAACTTATCACATTGAAATGGGAGAAATCTCTACTTATCCAGCTGGTTATAAAGAAAATGCAGGTATTTTCTGCCATAATAACCCATGGATTGCTTGTGCTGAAACAGTTATTGGTCGTGGAGATCGCGCCTTTGAAGTTTATAAGAAAATTGCACCAGCTTACCTTGAAGAAAAGAGCGATATTCATAAAACAGAACCATATGTATACTCTCAAATGGTAGCAGGTAAAGATGCTGTTCGTCATGGTGAAGCTAAGAACTCTTGGCTTACAGGAACAGCAGCATGGAATTTTATCACTATCTCACAATGGATTCTTGGTATTAAACCAGATTATAAAGGCTTAAAAGTGGATCCATGTATTCCAAAAGCATGGGATGGTTATAAGATTATGAGAGAATTTAAAGGTGCTAACTATGAAATTAGTATCCAAAATCCAAACCATGTATCAAAAGGCGTAAAGAGCTTAGTAGTAGATGGTGAGGTTATTAATGGTAATATCATCCCTGACTTTAAAGATGGTAAGACTCACCAAGTAGAAGTTGTGCTTGGATAAAGAGTAAAATAAAGCAACGATATTGGCGGCATAAATGGCCTTACCTAGTGTAAGGTCATTTATTGTTGTAAAATGGTATTGACAATTTGGAATAATAAGCATACAATACTAAAATATATATGAATATCTCAAAGGCGAGAAAGAATGCTATACGTAGCGTCTCTTTCTCGCCTTTGTTGTTTTTCAGATTATAACAAGGGGGAAAAGGAAATGGGAAAAAATAAAGCAAAGAAAAAAGAAAAAGAAGAAAGAAAAGTATTTACAGCAGGGATTATTACAACGAGTGATGGTTTAGCAAGCGGTAAAGAGGAGGACGAAAGTGGCCATTTACTAGATTTTATGTTAAAGGATAGAGGTTTTGAAATCAAATACTATATTGTTATACCAGATGAAATTGATCGTATTCAAGAAGCTTTAGTTATGCTTTGTGATGATTTAAAAGTTGATCTTGTTTTAACAACAGGTGGTGTTGGTTTTAGAAAAAGAGATATTACGCCAGAAGCTACTCAAGGTGTACTAGATAAAGAAGTGCCAGGTATTAGTGAAGCTTTAAGAAGTTATCATTTACAATATAATTCTAGAACCATGCTTTCTAGAGGTGTTTCAGGGATTAGAAGAAATACGCTAATTATTAATTTACCTGGGGATGTCAAAGGGGTAAGAAGTTCCTTTGAGAGTATTATAGATACTATTTATGAAGGATTAGAAATTATGGCAACAGACTAATGTATAACCTGTTTATTTGTCAAAGTATGAAAGTTAGATTACAATAAAAGAATAATTTACATACTTTAAGCAAAGTAAAGGGGAAAAAACATGAATCAAATGCTTTTGGGTTTTATTGTCATTTTATTTTTAGCAGCCATAGCAAGTAGTAAAAGGCAAGGTGAAAAGCGCTATAACCAGTTTTGTAAAGTAGCAGAATGGGTAGTAGAAGAGGAGCTAGGTGTATTTCATAGTATGAGCAATCATTTATCATGGATTTTATTAGTGGCTATAAGTGGGTATATTGTCATTGGGTGTATTGTGGGTCAACTAAATGGGTACCTCTTATTAGGTGGAGTTGTGGTGTATTTAATTAATTATTATGTATTAGAATATACGCCTCATACGATGTGGTGTTTACTTCAAGGAGGATTACTAAGTAAGCGTCAGTTCATCGCTATGAATTGGGAAAATATTGTAGCTTATAGATGGGTAACAAGAGGAGAAAAGCTTATTTTAAAAGTAGATTATAAAGGAAAAGGTATTGTTACAAGAAAATGTGAGCTAATCGTACCTCAAGAGATGAAAGCCTTTTTAGAGGAACAGCTGAAAGTAAAGCTGCCTTATTTTGAGGTGCCTTTGGAGAATTAGCTGTAAGAAAATGATAGCTAAGAGAAAAGTTTGTTAGAATTACCACTAAAAATCAAAGAAAAAACTGTTATAATGGAGATAGAAAATTATAGGAGTTGAAAATATGTATAAATTAATTGCAATAGATATGGATGGTACCTTACTTAGAGAAGATAAAACGATTTCAGATAGAACAAAGAAAGTAATTGCTAAAGCAGTCCAAAAAGGTGTTAAAATTGTATTAGCTTCTGGTAGACCCATAGAAGGGCTAGAACGTTATTTAACAGAACTTAAACTAGATTCAAAAGATGATTATGTAATGAGTTTTAACGGTAGTGTGATTCAAAATGCTTGCACGAAAGAGATTATTTCTAAGAATATTTTAAGAGGCAGCCACTTAAAAGAACTTTATGCCTTGTCAAAAACTATCGGGGTTAACATTCATGCTTTTTCAAACCAAGGTTGCATTACCCCACGTATGAATGAGTACTCACAATTAGAAGGGCGCATCAATGGGATTGAGGTACATGAAGTTAACTTTGACACGGTTTCAGAGGAAGAAGACATTATTAAAATTATGTTCATTGATCCTGAAGAAGTATTAGAAGAAGCTATTAAGAAAATACCACAGGCTATCTTTGAAAAGTATACAGTTGTAAGAAGTGCACCATTTTTCTTAGAGTTTTTAAATAAAGCTTCAAGTAAAGGAACTGGTGTAAAAGCCTTGACAGAATATCTTCACATTAAACAAGAAGAAGTGATTTGTATAGGTGATGCAGGTAATGATTTAGATATGATTCAATTTGCAGGATTAGGTGTTGCTATGGGTAATGCCTTTGATGAAGTAAAAGAAGCTGCTGATTATATTACTAAGAATAACGATGAAGATGGTGTTGCACACGTTATTGAAAAGTTTATTGGGATTAGCTAGGATAACTTGCATTATCACCTAAAACCGGTATAATAAAAGATGTGAGTTGTATGATACAAAAATAGGAGGAAGCTAATGGATATTGAAGGGGATATTATACTTAGAGATATGGAAAGTGCAGATAGTCAGTTACTAGAGAAGACCTTTATGCATACAAACCATTCTACTTATACATCCTATTACGAAGAAATGCTTTCAGGTGAAAGCGAACTCATTATAGCATTATATAATGGGGAACTGGCTGGCTATGCTAAACTAGACTGGAATGATGAAGAATTAGAAGAAGAGCATATTCCGGTTATTAAAGAGCTTCATGTAAGAGAGGGTTTTAGAAATCAAGGAATTGCTTCTAGACTCATGGATGAATTAGAAAAACGAGCAGCAGCTAAAAGTCAGTATTGTGCTATAGGAGTGGGCCTTTCTGAAGCTTATGAAGCAGCCCAACATTTACTAGCTAAAAGGGGTTATGAACCAGATGGCAGAGGTATTTTTTACATTGAGCCAGGTTTTATTCATGACGAATTAGAAGTAGATGATAACCAAGCATTGATGATGATTAAGAAAATAAATGAAGTGATATAGTCACATTGTGTGGCTCTACTATAATGAGGGACTATAAATAAATAAGATAGCTTACTTAAGAAGAAGATTGGGTAAGTTATCTTATTTTTTTGTGGAAAAATAAAAGTAGTTAGTAAAAAGCAATAAAAATAGCAAAACGGTAAACACTATTTTGTAAGGGTTTTCAAGTTTAAATAAGTTGCAATATGACAATGTGTCATATATAATAATGAGATATGACACATTGTCACATTACCTGGGGAGAGAAAATAAGGTAATGAGACCTTGACTTAATGAGACGGTGTGACATGGAGAAAGGAGATAGAAAATGCCAAAGAAAACTTTTTATAATTTAGCACCAGAAAAAAGGGAACTTATTAGCGCCGCAGCTAGAAAAGAGTTTGCTAGAGTGCCTTTGGCGGAAGCATCCATTGCACGTATTATTAAAGATGCAGATATACCAAGGGGTAGTTTTTATCAGTACTTTGAGGATAAAGATGATTTATTTACACAAATTGCAGCAGAGGAGATAAAAGAGAAGTTTGCTTCTTTTACCAATAAGGTCATTCAAAAAGAGGGAGACCTTCTAAGCGCTGTTGAGGAATTCTTTGAGGACTATATTCAACATCTGACTGCAGAGGAGAATAAAAAGTTAGAAAGAAATATCTTTTTGAGTATGAATGAAAAAATGAAAAATAAAATGATTCCTACCCATAAAGAGCATCCTTGTATGGAAGGATTTAAAACGGTTATGGAAGCTATTGACAGGGCAAAGCTAGGGCTAGCATCTGAAAAGGAATTTAAATACTTAGGTAAAATGATAAATGGTATGTTATTTAGGTTACTTACACAGTTTTTGAATGATATAACCAGTAAAGAAGAATGCCTAGAGATTTTTAGATTTGAGATGGACATTATAAAAAGAGGCTTGAAGTCTAAACAAACAAACTAAAAGGAGGAACAAAGAGGTATGCTTAAGATTATGAAATATCTAAAGCCTTATATAGGTTATATATTGTTAGCTGTTGGTTTATTATTTACTCAAGCTATGTGTGATTTATCGTTACCTGATTATATGTCAAAAATTATTAATCAAGGGATACTGATGAAAGACAATGGCTTTATTTTACAAACAGGAGGCATTATGCTTCTGATTTCATTAGGTGGAGTAATAGCAGCTATTTTGGTAGGTCTGATTGCTTCTAAGGTAGGTGCTGGTGTTGCTAGAACCTTAAGGAGACATGTATTTGAAAAAGTAAGTAGTTTTTCAAATGCAGAATTTGATAAGTTTTCAACAGCTTCTCTTATTACACGTACAACCAATGATATCACGCAGATTCAAAACTTAGTGACAATGATGATTCGTATGATGTTTTATGCACCGATTATGGGAGTGGGAGGAATTATCTTAGCTCTCTCCAAAGATGTATCGATGTCATGGATTATTATTTTAGCTGTGGTTATTTTAATTGGCTTAATTGTAGTCATTTCTATTATTGTATTACCACGTTTTAAAAAAGTACAAAGTTTAATTGATAAGCTGAATTTAATTGTAAGAGAAAATTTATCAGGTATGCTGGTTATTCGTGCATTTAATACTCAAAAATTTGAAGAAAAGCGCTTTGATGAAGCGAATAAGGATTTAATGAAGGTGAATTTATTTGTTAATCGTGTCATGACTTTTATGATGCCAGCTATGATGCTTTTAATGAATCTCATTAGTGTCTTAGTTATTTGGGTAGGGTCACACCGCGTAGGAGCAGGTCAGCTTGAAGTAGGGGATATGATGGCCTTTATGCAGTATACGATGCAAATTATTATGAGTTTCTTGTTTATTTCTATGATGTTTATCATGATTCCTAGAGCTTCCGTATCTGGAAGACGTGTATCGGAAGTATTAGAAACTGAGTTAACGATTATAGATCAAAAAAATGCTTTACCTATAGAAAAAGCAATAGGTGTTATAGAATTTAAAAATGTAAGTTTTAGCTATCCTGGAGCAGAGGAACCTGTTTTACATGATGTGAGCTTTGTGGCTAAGCCAGGAGAAACCACTGCGTTTATTGGTGCAACAGGTAGTGGTAAGTCCACATTGATTAATTTGGTACCACGTTTTTATGATGTTACAGAGGGTAGTATTTTATTAGATGGTAAGGATATTAGAGATATTGCTCAACATGACTTAAGAGAGCAAATTGGTTATGTTCCTCAAAAAGGTATTTTATTTTCAGGAACCATTGAAAGTAATTTAAGTTATGGCAAAAAAGATGCTAGTGAAAAAGAACTCTTAGAAGCAGCCACCATTGCTCAAGCTAAAGAATTTATAGATTTAAAACCAGAGGGCATGAAATCAGGGATTGCACAGGGTGGCACCAATGTGTCAGGGGGACAAAAGCAACGACTTTCTATTGCTAGAGCATTAGCAACGAAACCACAGATTTATATTTTTGATGATAGCTTTTCTGCCCTTGATTTTAAAACAGATGCTCAGCTTCGCGCAGAACTTAAGAAAAACGTAACCAATGCAACGGTTTTACTTGTTGCACAACGTATTAGTACCATTATGCATGCGGAACAAATCATTGTTCTAGATGAGGGCCATGTTGTAGGTAAAGGAACACATCAAGAACTACTTAAAACATGTGAGGTGTATAAGGAAATTGCATTATCACAATTGTCAAAGGAGGAACTAGGCAATGAGTGAAAATAAAAGACCGAGAGGACCTATGGGTGGACATGGACCTATGGGTGGCATGGGTGCTGGTGAAAAAGCAGATGATTTTAAAGGCACCATGAAAAAATTAATCAACTATTTAAAGAAATATATGGTGGGAATTGTAGTGGTTATGATTTTTGCTATTGCATCTACTGTCTTTTCTATTTATGGACCAGATATTTTAGGAGATGCAACTGATGTGTTAGTAAATGCTGTAAAAATAGCTTTAACAGGCAAACCACTTGTAATTGATTATAATAGAATTAGAGATATTTTATTGCTTTTATTAGCATTATATTTGTTGTCTGGAGTTTTTAGTTACATTCAAGGCTGGGTAATGACAGGTATATCTCAAAAAGTAACTTATAAACTACGTAATGATATTACAGAAAAAATTAATCGTATGCCTTTAAAGTATTTCGATACGCATACTCATGGAGAAGTACTTTCACGTATCACTAATGATATAGATACAGTCAGTCAAACTTTAGGACAAAGTTTGACTCAAATTATTACTTCTGTAACAACCGTTATAGGTGTTTTTATAATGATGCTTAGTATCAGTTGGATTATGACATTAGCAGCATTAGTAGTTATTCCACTTTCTATGTTCTTTGTGATGGGTGTGGTTAAAAAGTCACAAAAATACTTTAGAAGTCAACAAGAATACCTAGGTCATATTAATGGGCATGTAGAAGAAATGTATGGGGGGCATGTAGTTGTTAAAGCGTTTAATGGAGAAGAAGATTCCATAAAGCAGTTTAATGCATATAATGAAACCCTATATCATTCAGCGTGGAAATCTCAGTTTATATCAGGGATGATGATGCCTATCATGGGCTTTATAGGCAATCTAGGCTATGTGCTGGTGTGCATTTTAGGTGGTGTTTTAGCTGTTAAAAATACAGTAAGTATTGGTGATATTCAAGCCTTTATTCAATATATGCGTAACTTTACTCAGCCACTTTCACAAATTGCAAGTATTTCAAATACATTACAATCTACAGCAGCAGCTGCTGAACGTGTATTTGCCTTTTTAGACGAGGAAGAAGAAAGTGTAGAAAGTAGTACGCCAGTGAAATTAGAAAATCCAGAAGGGCAAGTTACCTTCGAAAATGTTCATTTTGGATATAATCAAGACAAAATCATTATTAATGACTTCTCAGCTGATGTTAAACCAGGAATGAAGGTAGCTATTGTAGGGCCTACAGGTGCTGGTAAAACAACAGTCGTGAAGCTATTAATGCGCTTTTATGACTTACAATCTGGTAAGATTAAAATTGATGGTCATGATATTTGTGATTTGACAAGAAGTGATTTAAGAGATTTATTTGGTATGGTACTTCAAGATACGTGGTTGTATAATGGTAGCATTATGGAAAATATACGCTATGGTAAACAAGATGCTACGGATGAAGAAGTCATTGAAGCAGCCAAAGCAGCTCATGTTCATAGTTTTGTAAAAACCTTACCTGATGGTTACCGCATGGTTTTAAATGAAGAAGCAAGTAATGTTTCTCAAGGACAAAAGCAACTATTAACCATTGCACGTGCCATTTTATCAGACCCTACAATTCTTATTTTAGATGAAGCCACAAGTTCAGTTGATACACGTACAGAAGTGCTTATTCAAAAAGCTATGGAAAACTTAATGAAAGGAAGAACCAGTTTTATTATTGCTCACCGTTTATCTACGATTCGTGATGCAGACCTTATTTTAGTAATGAAAGATGGTGATATTATTGAAAAAGGTACTCATGAAGAACTCCTAAAACAAGGTACTTTCTATGCACAACTTTATAATAGTCAATTTGAAGCTAGCTAATAAAAATAGACTTACCTCATAGGGGTAAGTCTATTTTTATGATGAATCATGTGAAGCAATTAGAAAGTAAGAATGAATCATGAAGAATGGTGATTATATGACTTTTGTGGTCCAGTCTTCTACATTCCATACATCTGTTACAAAGCTTTGGTAGAAATAAGGTTCGTGGCAAACAAGAACTACAGTTCCTTTAAATTCACGAATAGCTTTTTCAAGTTCATCTTTTGCTTCTGGGTCTAAGTGGTTAGTAGGCTCATCTAAAATCAGAAGGTTAAGTTCTTCCATTAAGATTTTACATAAGCGAACTTTTGCATTTTCACCACCAGAAAGAACTTTCATTGGACTTGTAATATGTTCAGTTGTTAAACCACATTTAGCTAAAGCTGTACGAACCTCATGATTATTCATAGAAGGATAAAGGTTCCAAATTTCTTCTAATGCGGTATTACTGTTATCACGACTATCTTCTTGTTCAAAGTAGCCATATTTCACATTTTCACCAAATTCTACTTTACCACCTAAGGAAGGAATAATGCCTAAAAGGGTTTTAAGCAAAGTAGATTTACCAAGACCATTAACACCGCAAATAGCTACTTTTTGTCCACGTTCTAGCTTAAAAGTTAAAGGACTTGTAAGTGGCTCATCATAACCAATAACTAAGTCTTCGGCTTCAATTAAGAAACGACTTGGTGCTTTGTAAGGTTTGAAATTAAAAATAGGTTTTGGCTTTTCATGAGTTTTCTCAATAATATCCATTTTATCTAATTGCTTTTGGCGGCTTTTAGCCATACCAGTTGTAGCAACACGCGCTTTATTACGTGCGATAAAGTCTTCAAGTTTATCAATCTCTTTTTGTTGACGTTCATAAGCTTGCTCTTGTTGACGCTTTTGTTGTTCATAAATACGTTTAAAGTCATCATAATTACCTACATAACGTGTTAACTCACAATTTTCCACGTGGTAAACAAGGTTGCATACTTCATTTAAGAATGGAATATCATGAGAAACAAGGATAAAAGCATTTTCATAATTTTGTAAATAACGTTTAAGCCATTCAATATGATTTTCATCTAAATAGTTAGTAGGCTCATCTAGAATTAAGATAGTTGGATTTTCAAGTAAAAGCTTTGTGAGTAGGACCTTTGTTCTTTGACCACCGCTTAATTCATCTACTTTACGATCAAGACCAATATCAGACAGGCCTAAACCTTGAGCAACTTCTTCTATCTTTGAGTCAAGCGTATAAAAGCCGCTGCTATCTAAAATATTTTGAATTTCAGCTGCGTCCTCCATTAGGCGAGTCATTTCAGCTTCATCTACTTCAGCTACCTTTTCGTAAATACCTAACATTTCTGTTTCTAATTCAAAAAGGTGATTAAAAGCAAGACGTAAATTATCTCTTATAGTAGTTCCAGGTTCTAAAACTGAGTGCTGATCTAAATAACCAGCTGTTACACGATTGGACCATTCTACTTTTCCTTCATCAGGCATAAGCTTACCTGTAATGATATTTAAAAAGGTGGATTTACCTTCACCATTAGCTCCAACTAATGCAACGTGTTCACCTTTGAGTAGACGAAAAGAAACATCTTCTAAAATACTACGTGCCCCAAAGCCGTGGGTTACATTTTTTACAGTTAATACGCTCATTTGCATCTCCTTTATCTTATGATCAATGGTTCATTTTACTGTATTATCATAATCGAAATAGGTAAAAATGTATAGTGTTTATTGCTGTAAATAATCAATAAGGATAAAATTGTTTATTTGTTTTGATTATTTTAAAATAAAATACAAATCAGAAAAAGCCTGGATGTATTTAAAAAAATAGTTAAATCATGTAAAATGGTAAAGTAAAATATAAACGAAAGCGGGGACCAGCAGTGAGCGTAATCATAAAAGGTAAAGAGACAGATAGGCGTATAGCAGAAGGATTAAGAGATACTTTTGTTAGTCAGTACAATGATGTGGCGGCTTTTCAGATGCTATTAGACACATTAGGAGACAATTGCTTAGACCGTCTTATTCACCGCTTAAAGATTGAAGAAAAGATAGATTTATTTAAAGACTATGTGGCATTAAAAAGCATAGCAGAAGAAGTAAGAGCTAAAGGAAATAGAGAAATTTTTATAGAAGTATGTAAAGAAGACGAAGCAAGGGCTTGGATTAATGATAATGGTAAATATCATCCACTTGTTTTTGAGGCGCTTTACAAAGTCTATAGAAATTCAGAACGTTTAGCACCTTATCTTAAAGATAAAAAAGAAAAAAGATAATGCAAAAAGGTGATATCAAAAGTATTGATATCACCTTTTTGCATTAATAAGACATCCCTAAGCATTTACGCATGGCTTCTAAAATATCAAAAGGTACTTTTAAATGGCCATAACCAGAACCTAAATCAATTTGAGGCTTGTTATCTCCATGAAAATCACTACCACCTGTTGGGAAAAGTTTAAGCTGCAAGCAAACTTGAAGTAAGTGAGCTACATCATCACTAGAATGTGTAGAGTAAACACATTCCACACCGTCAAGCCCTTCTAAGGCTAAGCCACGGAGGAGATTTGTGACATCTGCTCTACTGTATCCATATAGCATAGGATGAGCAAGTACAGCTAGACCACCTGCTTCATGGATCATATCAATGCACGCTTTAACGGTGAATTTTTCACGAGGTATATAAGCAGGACAGTTACTTCCAATATACTTTGAAAATGCTTCTTTACGTTCTGTAATATACCCTTTGCGAAGTAAGGCATTAGCAATATGAGCTCTAGTGAAGACAGTATCAGGAACACAATCAACCTCTAAATCTTCTAGTGTCAGAGGACAGCCTAATTCGGTTAACTTATCTAACATTTTAAGATTACGTTTGCTTCTGCCATCGATAAGTTCTTTAAGTTTATTTTGAAGAACGGAGGAGTCAGGATCAATATAATAACCTAATATATGAAGTTCTTTGCCATAATAATCAGCTGAACATTCAATGCCTGGAATGACAATAACACCTATTTCTAAACCTTTTTTCATGCATTCATTAACGCCGGCTACGGTATCATGATCTGTTAAAGCAATAGCACTTAGCCCTTTAGCTTTGGCATATAGAGCTATTTCTTGTGGTGAAAGTGTACCATCAGAGGCAGTTGAGTGAACGTGTAAATCAATTAATTTCATAGATTTACCTCCTTTATATGAATATTTTATCATACTTATGGCTAGATGTACGTAAAATATTAATAGATTTAAGTAAAAAGGAGGAAACATGATGACTAAACATAAAGCAAAAGTAGAAGTGGATATGCCACAAGCTGTACTCACTATGGTTAAAGCCAATATTATGGCTTATGTGGTAACTGCCATTTTTATTTTGTTCTCATCCATTATCCTTACATACACCAATGCCTCACCAAAGTTTGAAGTATGGATTGTAACCCTTGGTGTAATTGCTTCAGCTTTTCTTGCAGGCTTTGATACAGCTAAAGTTGACAACAAAAATGGCTATAAATGGGGTGCAATTGGTGGCTCACTTTACTTTATTATCTTTTTAGTATTAGGTACCATTATTGAAAAACTTAATCATTTAGCACCTAGTGTTATTTTTATGCTTGCGCTTTTAGTGATTATGAGTAGCACAATAGCAGGAATGATTTCTGTTAACTGTCATAAGTAAAGATACATAGATGATAAAAAACAAATAGGAAACTAAAATTATAACAAGTTATACAAAGTTTTAGATGTTAAAGAATGGAGTTTGCAATAAAGCTAGACTATGCTATAATAAAAAAGATTTGTTATGAGAAGGAGGATGCATCATGAAACATATCAAAACTTTAAACACAAAAAACTTACCAAACAGTGCTAAAAAAGGTGGTTGTGGTGAATGTCAAACATCTTGCCAATCAGCTTGTAAAACATCTTGTACTGTAGGAAACCAAGCTTGCGAAAAATAATTTCGTAATGCAGCAGTGACCCTGTGTCGCTGCTTTTATTTTGCATCAATAAGGAACGTGGAAGAGCTACGGTTTCTTGTTCATCATTATACATTATTGAGAATAGAAGAAGAGAGGATAACCAATGATCCATAAGTTTAGATTTGAAAATTCCAACATTGTAATGGATATTCATAGTGGTAGTATTCATTTAGTAGATGAAGTAGCATATACCTTAGTGGAAGAAGCGGAAAAATTATCAAAAGAAGCTTTAATAGAAAAATATAAGGAAGAATTTGAAATAGAAGCAATCAATGAAGCTTATGAAGAACTTATGAGCTTAAAAGAGGAAGGTATGCTTTATACAGCTGACCAATATGAGACATTAGTCCCAGCCTTTTTAAATAGAGAACCTGTTGTTAAAGCGCTTTGCCTTCATGTGGCTCATGACTGTAACTTGAAATGTAAATATTGCTTTGCAGGTGAAGGAGAATATCACGGTCATAGAAGTCTTATGAGTATTGAAGTTGGTAAAAAAGCAGTTGACTTTATTATTGAGAATTCTAAGCACCGTAAAAATATTGAAATTGACTTCTTTGGTGGTGAACCACTAATGAACTGGGAAATGGTGAAAGAAACAGTTGCTTATGCCAGGGAACGTGAAAAAGAGACAGGTAAAAACTTTAGATTTACAATGACCACTAATGGTGTCCTTTTAAATGATGAGATTATTGATTATTTAAATGAAAATATGCATAATGTGGTATTAAGCTTAGATGGTCGTCCTGAAGTAAATGACCATATGCGTCCAACAGCTAATGGCAAGGGGAGCTATGATGTGATTTTACCAAAATTCAAGAAATTGGTTGAAAAAAGAGGTAATCAAAAATATTACCTTCGTGGGACCTTTACACACCACAACTTAGATTTCTCAGAAGATGTTAAGCATATGACAGAGCAAGGCTTTAAAGAAGTATCAGTAGAACCAGTTGTTGCACCGAATGAAATGGATTATGCACTTAAAGAAGGGGATATCCCAGCTTTATGTGCAGAATACGAAAAATTAGCTAAATATATTGTAAAGCAAACAAGACAAGGAGATAGCTTTAATTTCTTCCACTTTATGGTGGATCTTGAAGGTGGGCCATGTATTCATAAACGTTTAGCTGGTTGTGGTTCAGGTACGGAATATTTAGCTGTAACACCAGAAGGTGACCTTTACCCATGTCATCAATTTGTTGGAATGGAAGAGTTTAAAATGGGTACAGTAGATGAAGGTGTTACTAATCTAGAAATGCGCGGTAAGTTTGAAAAGTGTAATGTGTATAGCAAAGATGAGTGCAAGTCTTGTTGGGCTAAATTCTTCTGTAGTGGTGGTTGTGCAGCAAATTCGTATAATTTCCATGGCGATATTCACCATGTATATGAAATTGGTTGTGCTCTTCAAAAGAAACGTCTAGAATGTGCTATTGGGATTAAGGCTGAATTATCTTAAGAAAAAGTAGTATAAAAAAATTAAAATTGCACAATATTATTTTAAGCTTATAAGGCTCATGTCTCAAACATGAGCCTTATTTTTTGGGTAAAGGCTTGGGAATAGCAACAAATGTCGTATTTTATTTGACTATATTTTATACAAATTATATAATCGTAGTAGTGTCGCCTAGGGAAAAGGAGGAAAAGGAATGAAAGCCAAGAACAAAAAGCTTAACAGTATCTTGACACTTGTGATTATGATTGTAATCATTGTAGGTGTTAGCGGACTTGCTTACATAGCTTGCACTGCTGTAGGACAAGGTCAATCTACTAAAGTAGAACAAGTTGCTGGAGCTAGTAATGAAGAAACGTCGGAGGAAGGTGCAGAAAGTCCAACACCATCAACTGACAATGAAACAAAAGATGAAGCAGCACAAGAAAATAATACAGAAACAGACGAAACAAAGGATCAAGGAGAAAGTATTGATGACACTGATCAAGCTACTAATGCAGAAGTAGCAGGGGAAAAGGGTGACACTTCAGCGTCAACGAAAAAATCAGGATTCTTTGAAAGTAACAGAATTAAACTAGGATTAGACCTTCAAGGTGGCGTTAATATTGTTTATGAACCAGAACTTGAAGGTGATATGTCAGCTGAAGAATTAAGATCTGCTATGGAAGCAGCACAGGCTCTTATTCAAAAACGTTTGGATGCTAAAGGTTATACGGAAGCAGAAGTTGCTATTGAAGGAACAAAACGTTTAAGAGTAGATATTCCAGGTGTAGAAGATCCACAAAAAGCTGTAGATGAAATTGGAGCAGCAGGTATGCTTCGTTTTATTGACATGTCAGGAAATGAGATTGTAACTGGTAAAAATGTCAAAAGTGCAAGAGCTGGGCAAAATTCACAAACAGGCGAATACTTCGTAGGAATTGAAATGGACAGTGAAGGAACAAAGCTTTTCTCTGACTTTACTGCTAATAATATTGGAAGTACTATTTTGATTATGTTAGATGAAACCGTGCTTTCAATGCCTCAAATTAGTGCCCATATTACAGATGGAAGCGGCATTATTTCTGGTAACTTTACTATTGAAGAAGCTCAGGATTTAGCTAATGGGATTAATGCAGGGGCATTACCATTTACACTTGAAGCTATTAGTGCAACAGGTGTAGGGGCTAAATTAGGTATTGATGCACTTAACTCTAGTTTATTAGCCGGTGCCATTGGTTTTGTTATTATTTTAATCTTTATGGTTGCAATGTATAGGATGTGTGGTGTGGCAGCAGATATTGCGTTAGTCCTTTATGTCGGTTTAATGGTATTAACGTTAACGGCATTGAATGCAACTTTGACACTCCCAGGTATTGCAGGTATTTTATTATCCATTGGTATGGCAGTAGATGCTAACGTTATTATTTTCGCACGTATTAAGGAAGAACTCGCATTAGGCAGAGGTGTAAGAGCTGCAGTAGATGCTGGTTTTAGTAAGGCTTTTAGTGCGATTTTAGATGGAAATGTAACAACAATGATTGCAGCGGTTGTATTATACTTCTTTGGAACAGGCCTTATTAAGAGCTTTGCAACAACTTTAATGATTGGTATTGTTATTTCTATGTTTACAGCCCTTGTTATTACACGTAGTCTTCTTAAAGCTTTTGTAGGTATGGACTTAAGAAAGCCATCCTTTTATACCAATATCAAAAAGCTTGGAAAGGAGGCCTAAATGATGAAAGTTATCCAGAATAGAAAAAAATATTATGCCATATCTATTATAGTTATCCTTATTGGATTAGTTTTCATGGTAATGAATGCAGTTAGAGGGCAAGGTGCTTTTAATCAAGATATCGAATTTACAGGTGGTTCTCTTATTCAAGTGAACATGGAACGTCCTTTTAATAATGAATTAAGAAGTGAATTACTAGCTATCACAGAAGAAGTAACAGGTAATACAGGTGCACGTATTACTTCCGCAGGAGATACAGGTGTTTTAATCACTATGACACGTGAAGATGCCTCAACTAGAAAAGAGCTTTTCGAGGCCATTAAAGAAAAGTATGATTTAAAAGATGATATTGCTTTAAGAGATGAAGACTTTTCACCAACAATCAGTAAAGATATTAAAGTAGGGGCCATTAAAGCAGTAGTAGTAGGTATTGCACTTATTTTAGTCTATGTTAGTTTTCGTTTTAAAGATTATCGTTTTGGAACAAGTGCAGTTATTGCATTAGCTCATGATGTTCTTGTGATGTTAAGTGTATATGCTATTTTCCGTATTCCACTTAATAACTCTTTTATTGCGGCAATGCTTACTATTGTAGGTTATTCTATTAATGATACGATTGTTATTTTTGACCGTATAAGAGAAAACAAAGAAAAAGTGGGCTTAAAAGACCATGCAGCGGCAAACGAAGAATTGGTGGATAGTAGTATTAATCAAACAATAGGTCGTTCTATTGCAACTTCACTTACAACTGTCGTTATGGTTATTCTCTTATTTGCATTAGGAACAGATTCTGTAAAAGATTTTGCTTTCCCACTCATTATTGGTATTTTAGCGGGAACATACTCTTCTATTTTTGTAGCAAGTCCAATTTGGTACGAGTTTACACATAGAAAGGGTAACAAAGTGAAACAAGCTAAACAAATTAAAAAAGCATAAATTAAATAAAAGACTCTAGGTGAGAAAATTAACTCATTCTAGAGTCTTTTTTATAATAAGATAAGAATGATTTCGATTTACGTTTTACCTAAAAGAATAAAGAGAAGAGTGAGATTATAAGAAAAGTCAAGTGTTATATAAATATAAAATTGAATTAAAAAATTAATTATAGTATAATAAATATTACGTGAATAAGCAAAGAAAAGGATGAGGAAGGATGACCAATATGGACAATAAAACAGGCATTATGGGAAAAGCACTAGAGTATTTTAAGACTTTTATAGTAGGTGCATTATTAATTAGTGTACTTATATTTATAGGGATTTCATACATGATTATTGGAGATATAGGAAAAGCAGTACTTTTAGCAGTTATTTTAGGGGCAATTAGTACAGGTGTTATCCTACTATTATTATTACCTATCAGAAAATTTATTAAGCAATATAATGGTGATATTGAAAGAATAAAAGAAGGTAATCTACATTTACTTTTAAACCTAGATAAATATCGAGACAATAAATTTTTTGGGAAACTTATTAGTTCTGTAAATGTCATTTTTTCTGAATTCAGTCATTTAGTAGATGACTCTTTTAAAATTGTAGATACAATCACAACTACAACTAATCAAGTTGCTGAAAGTACAGATGAAGCAATGAAATCTATTACTCAAATGAGTAGTATGATGCAAGAGATTGCCCAAGGTGCTAATGAACAAGCTGCTCAAAGTCAAACAGGGGAAGCACTTATGGAGACCTTATCAGAAGAGATTACAGTGGCATATGAAAACTGCAAAGGTATTATGGTAGAAGCTGATAAGATTCAGGGATTAAATGAAGAGGGAAAAAACTCTATTCGCTTATTACAAGAACGTGCTGCCAGTGCAGTGCAAGCTACAGAAGAAATTGTTAAGACAGTAGCCTTTTTAACAGCTAAAATGAAAGATATTACATTATTTGTAGATGCCATTGAGAACATTGCTTCGCAAACTAATTTGCTTGCTTTAAACGCAGCCATAGAAGCTGCCCGCGCAGGTGATGCAGGTAGAGGGTTTGGGGTTGTAGCAGAAGAAATTAGAGGACTGGCAGATCAAAGTCATAATTCTACTGAACAAATTAAAAATTTAGTAGCCAATATACAAGCAGAATCAGAGAAAGCTGTAACAGCTATGAATAAAATGAATATGGTATCTGAAGATGAAACAGAAGCTGTACGTGCAGCAGAGCAAGTATTTGCTAAAATGGCTACAAGTATAGAAGTTGTAGTAGATAAAATTGCCATTACTAATGAAGCTATTACTAAGGTGAATGAAGATAAGACAAAAGTTAATGCTGTCATTGAGCAAGTAGCAGGTGTTACTCAAAGTACGGCTTCTTATACAGAAGAAGGTGTTAGCAGTACAGAAGAGCAGGAAGCATTAATGGAACGTGTTAAATCAGAAATTAGTGTACTAAATAAAGAGGTAGAAGTGCTTAATAGTAAGCTTAAAAAATATAGAAAATAAGATATATTACTTAAAAATCGTAGGAAGAGCCGAAGGCTATCCTACGATTAAGTAATACAAATTTATATTTATGTAAATAAAAATAAATTTGTAGAAAAAATCGGTTGACAAGTAGCAACAAAATCACTATAATAGCATATGTAGTCAAGAACAGGAAACATTTTCCGAAGCTTGCTATGGGTCATTAGCTTAGTTGGTAGAGCATCAGACTCTTAATCTGAGGGTCCTGGGTTCGAGTCCCAGATGGCTCATTAATTAAAAAAAAGGCTTTCCATTGATAACCGATGGAAAGCCTTTTTGTGTTCTAAAAGTTTATTATGGAACAAGCGAATAGAGATTTGAAACTCAAATAGGTAAGAAGTGAATGATATTCTTGAACGTATAAAGTCACAGAGACAGGGATAGCCCCCATTCAGTAAGCAGTATAGGTTATTATAGTAAGCAGATCAATATAACAATGGGAATAAGTTTTTATAGTTGCTACAAGTGAAGAAGAAGCTAGAGAATGCTTGATTGAAGATTATAGAAAAGAAGATATCAACACTATGAATATACGAGAAGTAAGTAGAGATGAGCACTTTGAAATAGTAAATGAGGAAAAATAGATATTTGGAACATGGTAGATAAAGATGTAGCGGATGTATAATTTACAATAGCAAAGCGTGTCTATTTATTTAATATAGATCCATATGGTATACTATTATAAGTATTTAGCTATAGAAATAGATATTTATTTGGTGAAGATTATTTATGTAATTAGGAAGGAGACTAAAAATGAATAAGTATGAAGAAGGTTTACAGCTAATTGAAGAAATATTTGGAAATGGCAAAGACAATAATATTTCTCTTGCAACCGTGGCACGAGAGTTAGGAACTGACGAAAAGCCTATACCAGTTGTCCGTACTGTGGATGCGTATTACGAAGATTGTACGTTTTATGTTGTTACATATGCAAAATCAAACAAAATGCTACAAATTGAACAAAATCCTCATGTATCAATTGCTGGTTGTTTAGAAATGTTTACTGCTACTGGAGTAGCTAAAAACCTCGGTTGGGTACTTGACCCAAAAAATGCTGAGATTAGAAGTAAACTTCGCACAGCTTTCGCTGCATGGTATGATATGGCAAACAATGAGAATGATGAGAATTGTTGTATTTTAGCAATCCGCCTGGTAAAGGGAACATTAAACGTAAACCATTGGGAAAAATTATATCATATGGATTTTGTTAACAAGGTAGATATGGAGAGTGGAGGAGTTTTTTAAGTCATTATATCACTTTAATTCTTCCAGATGGCCCATTAAGAGCTGATAGTCATGGTTTTGAATGGTTATCAGCACGAAAAAGGATAAGAAAGAGGCGTACGATATAGTAAGAAGAATTACGTTGGATAACAGTAAATCAATGACTATGAAAAAAGCGTTTAAAGAGTTTATTACGTATACTACAGTTAAAGGCTTATTGTCTAAGACTATAAAGTTCTATGAAGAAAATATAGGTTATTTCTTTAAAGCTACACCCAATAACACCTTATGTGTTGACATTGATTTTATAACGTTGCAGGACTATATCTTGCATATGCTAAAGTATATGGGCTCAGCTAATGATATGATTCCCCTTAAGTAGACAAGGTAAATAACCAAAGTCTACTTAAGGGGGTTTTTATGGCCAAATCGCCACATATGCCTGAATGGAGAGCCGTGGTTGCTAAAGAGTATTTAGATGGATTGGCATCTTCTATTGATGTCACATCTAAAACGGTTCGACGATGAGCACAGCGATATATGGAACATGGAATATTAGCCTTTGCTAGAGAAATTGGGAATACTAGATACACATCTGATTTTAAGATGTTACTGAATTCAAAATCCCTGGTGAAAAGAAGAAACTATATTTAAGTGCAATCATTGATTTACATGACAGATATCCGGTTTGTATGTAATCAGTTGCAGGAATGATAACAAACTAGTGTTTAAAAGATTTGATAAAGCAATAGAGTCTAATCCGGATGCTAAGCCAATCTTTCATAGTGACAGAGGCTTTCAATACACAAGAAAAGTATTTCAACAAAAGCTTAAAACTCATGAAATGGAACAATTGATGTCAAGAGTGGGTCACTGTATAGATAATGGTCCAACTGAGGGATTCTGGGGGATCATAAGATCTGAGATGTACCAGATGAACGAAATTATAGATGAAGCAACATTAACATATGTCATAAATGATTATATAAAATGTTACACCAAAGAACGCCCTCAAGATAGATATTTTATAGAATTGCAAATTTGAAGTTGCTAAGTGAAGAGATATGGCTTCAAGCAAAAAGTTTAAAATTGGAATTTTCAAGGAGGTATTTTGTTATGAAATATAATAAAACAATAATATTAAAGAACGGCAAGGAATGCTGTTTGAGAAATGGAATTGAAAGTGATGGACAGGCTGTATTGGAGCATTTTAATTTGACGCATATGCAAACCGATTATTTACTTTCATATCCAGATGAAAATAGTTTTGATGTGACACAGGAAAGCCAATTTTTGAAAGAAAAAGCTGAGAGTGAAAATGAGATTGAGATAATTGCCCTGATTGGCAATGTCGTTGTCGGGACTGCTGGAATTGAATCAGTAGGCGCTAAATATAAGGTGCAACATCGTGCTGAATTTGGTATTAGTGTTACCAAAGAGTTTTGGGGAATCGGGATTGGACGGGCGTTAATGGATGCATGTATTGAATGTGCAAGGGATGCTGGATATATGCAACTTGAACTTAATGTAGTTGCTGAAAATGTAAAAGCCATATCAATGTATGAAAGAGCAGGATTTACTGAATATGGCAGAAATCCTAAGGGCTTTAATTCTCGTAAGATAGGGTTTCAGGAAGTTATTTATATGAGATTAGAATTGTAATGAAAGTATATTGAATGATCTGTAGAAAGAATAAGAGCAATTGAAAAGGATAACCTGAAGAAAAACAAAACATAGTAAGAGGGCAAAAGAGTGAAGAAAATGAATTTTAGACATAAAAAAACTTAGGAAAATTGCTTACAGTGAGTTTGTAAGGCGACTTTCCTAAGAAAATAAAACCTTTAGGTAATATTATTTTATCAGAAAATTCAACTTAAATCAACAGAAAGTGACATTGAATAGAAAAAATTTAGAAAATATCTAAAAGTAAAATTTGGATTGAGTTGTATTTATTTTATTGATTGCAGTTCAAAATAACAAAAATAGAGCTTCAAGTATTCATACTTGAAGCTCTATTTTTATTCCAGGCTCTTGAAATAAGCTTTCACAGTTAGCTTAATAGACCTTAAGTAAAGCACAAAATGGCTCCTCAGCATGTATGCATTATAGCGTAGTGCCTACTAAGACTAGTGATGAAAGCTAAACCAATGAGTGAGGAGCTCCTAAAAGTCTTGGCCGGTGCACCCTATGCTAGGAAGCTAAGACCTTAAGACTCTGGTTTAAAACTTTATTTTGGGTAATGCGAGGTATAAAAACATTTGAAACAACTTATAAATGGCGCCTTCCTTGCAGCGCACAAGTGAACATTTTCCTTAAGTCCAGAGGTACCTATAACAATAGATTGAGACTTGGCTGACCCGGTCAGTTCCTCAGGTTGAAGCTGTGGTAATTTGCCGTGGGAAGTTATTTGTTTTGTTTTTACACTTCTATATATGTGGTCGAGTAACTGAATCCCTAATAAAAAATGAAGAAAATTTTTTACAAATGTTAGTCCCATAAATGTTAAGATAAATGGCTGTATATTGAAGTAAGGAATTGTTTTAGAGAGTAGCAAGTGTAAATACTGATTTTATTTTTGTCACACAAAGTTACAAAATGCAACAAGGCTAAAGGGGTATACTAGATACATTTAAGAAGGTGGAGTATATTTGACTATATCTTGAGGTGGGTATAATATTGTATAAAAGAGAGAGACGCTATGGCTTGGATAAGCAGGGTTGTTAACAAAAAACTAGTTGCCATGAGCTAGAATATATAGAAAAGCTAAGGGAGGTACTTATGTTTGATAGAATGCTTGATAAAAATAGCATACCTACTATAGAAGAAATGAATACATATTGTGGCGTGAATGGAAATTTATTTAAGGAGATTAATCATTATCTTGTAGAACAACTTGGAACTCAAACAGAAATCCGCTTTCCATATGGCAATACTTATGGTTGGAGTATAACACATCGCGAACAGCAAAAACTGATTTGTGATATTTTTGCTGAAGCAGGGGCTTTGACAATCATGCTTAGATTATCCAATAAGCAATTTGAAGCGGTGTACGGGGAAATGCATCGTTACGCACAAGAGCATATCGATCATAAATATATCTGTGGTGATGGGGGGTGGATTCATTACCGAGTTTTATCTCAAGAACATGTAGAGGATATAAAAAGATTATTAAAAGTAAAAGTATGTGGTGTTAAATAAATAGTGACTCCTATTAGGAGAGTATTTGAGAGAAGTGTTAGGTAAATTAATAACTTAAGGATAAAAGAGTTAGTCTGATGAAGGCTAGCTCTTTTGCTATTTTAATAAAAGTAGATTGTTGGTATATTTTTTTGGGGGATGTAGATACTACTACAATATAAAATAGGAAAGGTACGAAGTTTAATGTGACGCGTACGATAATATGGATGAAGTAGGTGTATCAAATGAAAAAACAGTTTTTAAGTATATTAATAAGCAGCATGCTTACCGTCAGTTTATTAGTAGGTTGTGGAAGTGGGGCATCTTCTCAAATGTCATCCAAGTTTCAAAGATTAGAGACAGACCTTCGTGTAGGGATGGTTACTAATTCAGGAACAATTGATGATCGTTCATTTAATCAAGGGACCTGGGAAGGCATTAAAGATACAGTAAGTCAAACGAAATACTTACAGCCTAATGGTGCAACAGAAGCAGATTATTTACAGCAAATTGCCAATTTATATGATGCAGAGTATAGATTTATTGTAACACCTGGGTATAAATTTGAAACAGCTATTTATGTTGCTCAAACGAAATATCTAGATGCAAAGTTTGTATTAATAGATGGGTCTCCACGTGATCACGCTGGAAGCGTGAAGGTAGGTAATAATACAGTGGCTATTTATTTTTCAGAACAAGAAGCAGGCTTTTTAGCTGGTGTTGCAGCAGCCAAGCAAATCAAAGAAGGTGACTTTGGTTTTATAGGAGGAATGGCAATTCCTTCTGTAAAAAGATATAAAAGTGGTTTTGAACAAGGCATTTCTTATGCGAATGAGCATTTAGGTACCCGTATTTCATTAAAGGATGAAAATATTATTTATATAGGTAGCTTTGATGATAAAGCAGGTGGGCAACAGCTCTCAGCACAAATGTATGATAGAGGGGTTAGAGCGATCTTTGCAGCTGCAGGTGATGTGGGTTTAGGTGTTATTACTGAAGCAAAAGGAAGAGCAGCTAAAGGGGAAGAAGCTTGGGTAATTGGCGTAGACGTAGATCAATATATGGATGGTATTTATGAAACAGGAAGTAATCAATCGGTTATTCTGACTTCTGCTATTAAATATTTAGATCAATCCACCTATGATATGATTAAAGCAGAGGTAGAGGGTAAATTCCCAGGTGGACAAACACTTACCTTTAATGTGGCTAATAACGGTGTAGGTATTCCAGCCAATAATCCTAATTTATCAGAAGAAACGATCAATACTGTTAAACAAGTGACTGACCAGATTAAAGCAGGAAATATTGTGGTAAGTGGCGAAGAATAAGCAGGTGGTTGCTCAAGTATAATCAAAAGGCAAAGTCATAAAAGGCTTTGCCTTTTGTCATATAATAGGGCTATATAATAGGTGAATTTCTCTATATTTTTTATTACATGCATGTAGTGGCTGTAATGTGATAAGATAAAGAGAAAGATGAATAGAAAGACAATAGGCAGGAGTTTATAATATGAATGTGTATGATCAGTTAAAACAGCTACAGATACTAGAACAGGCTTTCACAGAATGGAAGGATTACAGAAAGGCACTAACATCTTATATCATCAGTGAGTTGCCAGCAAAAAGTCAATTGGCTATTTGGGGGGCAGGGCGATGTAATGATCTAGACCTTCAACTTTTATCAGAACATTTTAGTACTATTTGTTTACTTGATCAAGATGAGATGGCGATGAAGGAAGCTCTTAAACAGTATGGATTAGCTGAATCTAATAAAATTCAAATAAAGGTATGTGATTTCACCTTTATAGGTGCCACAGTATATAGACAGTATGCAGATCTTTTGGTAACGGAAGTCAGAAAAAAAGGGTTAAAGACCAATATCCATGAGTTAGTTGATCAGGCGCTTTGCTATCTTCATAAAGTGGAAATCAACTTTGATCAAACACAGTTAGATTTAGGAACAAAGTGCTATGAGTATGGCGTAATAATAGGGGTACATAGCCAGCTTATTTCTATGTTTGATTGGATTTGGCAGGTCATATTACAAACATTAGGACAGCAGGATGAGCGGGTGAGACAAAAGATTATTCAGCTTAATGAAAAGGTGGTTAGAAAGTTTAATGATGCTTTTTGGCAAGTGACTAAGTATAAAGCTATTGTTGGCTGTGAACTGAGTAAAAGTAATCAAGTAGGGAGCATACAAGGAGCTATTCAAGCTATAGAGCAGATAGAAGAAGAAATTTTAAAAGGGACTATTAAGAAACAACAAACAACTTATATGGAATGGCCCTTTAACAAGTCCCAAGGGATCAGCTATAAAATGCAGTTGCAAGTACTTCAAATAAATCAATGGTAAGAGTAAGTAGAAAAAAGAAATACTTCCTTCTCAATAGAGAAGCAGGTGTTTCTTTTTTTATAGTCTAGGAAAGTATTTCCTGCCGTATTCAGGAGAGTCCTCAGCTGACGTGTTTTTTGTCAGGGTCGAAGGGAAGCTAGGGTTCCCTAGGGGAAGAAATGTGGACGCTAGCCCACTTTCTTGGTGACTTAGTTACGGAGAGAAAAAGATAATGGGGTTACAATGATGAGTAATAAAATGAACAATAATTAATAAATTAACAAATAGAAGGAGCATGTATATGAGTAAAAAAATAGTAATTGTAGGTGGGGTAGCAGGTGGTGCTTCTACTGCTGCGAGATTAAGACGTCTAGACGAAGAAGCAGATATTATCATGTTTGAAAAAGGGGAGTATATTTCTTTTGCAAATTGTGGTTTACCTTATTATATAGGCGGTGTTATTTCAGAAAGAGAACAGCTTCTGTTACAAACCGTTGAGGAGATGTCCCATAAGTTTAAAATAGATATTCGTATCTTGTCAGAAGTGATAGCGATTGATCGTGAGCAGAAACAATTAACCATTAAAAATTTAAAAACTGACGAGATTTATTGTGAAAAATATGACAAACTTGTCCTGTCTCCAGGGGCAAAGCCAACAGTGCCACCTATCAAAGGACTTTCAGAATGTAAACAGCTCTTCACCTTGCGCAATATTCCAGATACAGATCGTATCAAAGCTTATATAGATAGTGAAAAACCTCAAAAAGCAGTTGTCATTGGTGGGGGCTTTATTGGACTAGAGATGGTGGAAAATTTAAAGCATCAGAAGCTAGAGGTAACACTTATTGAAGCAACTCCTCAAGTCATGGCTCCTTTAGATATAGAAATGGCCAGTATCATTCATGAACATCTTCTAGATCAAGGTATAAACCTTATCTTAAATCAAAGTGTTGAAGCTTTTGAGCAAGAAGGGCATCAAGTTGTCTTAAGTAGTGGAGAGGTTATTGCGACAGATATGATTATTATGGCTATAGGGGTAACACCAGAAACGACTATAGCAAAAGCAGTAGGCCTAGAGGTAACAGAAAAAGGTTCTATTATAGTTGATGAATACATGCGTACTTCTGACGAATCGATTTATGCACTTGGGGATGCTGTTAGCATTAAAGACTTTGTAAGTGGTGAGAAAATGATGATTCCTTTAGCATGGCCAGCTAATAGGCAAGGCAGAGTGGTAGCAGACCATATTTGTGGAAGAGCATCTCATTATAAAGGAACATTAGGATCAGCAGTTGCCAAGGTCTTTGATTACACAGTGGCGACTACAGGAAATAATGAAAAGATGCTAAAGCGTCTAGGGCGTTCTTATGAAGTGGTGCATATTCATCCTAATGCCCATGCAAGCTACTATCCAGGAGCCTTTCCTATTGCTTTTAAAATGTTATTTGATCCTAAAACAGGTGAAATCTTAGGTGCACAAGGTGTAGGGATGGAAGGGGTAGAAAAGAGAATAGATGTTTTAGCAGTAGCCATTAAAGGTGGTCTCAAAGTTATAGACTTACAAGACATAGAACCTTGTTATGCTCCACCTTATAATTCAGCTAAAGACCCGGTTAACATGCTAGGGTATTATGCTGCCAATCTTATAGAGGGGTTAGTAGAAAATACTCAGTGGTACGAGGTGGATAGCCTTGTAAGCCAAGGGGCATTTATTTTAGATGTAAGAGAACCATTTGAACTAGTGACTGGTGTAATTCCAAAGTCCGTCAATATACCACTTAGTAGTCTGAGACAACGAATATCAGAATTGCCTAAGGAAAAAGACATTTATGTAACTTGTCAAATAGGGCAAAGAGGTTATGTAGCCTGCCGTTTGTTAATGGCTTTGGGCTATTCATGTAAGAATATTGATGGAGGTATGAAAACCTATCTTGCCGTTCAAAAAGCTAAAGAGGCCTTAAGTCAAAAGAAAATAGAAAAGAGAGAAGCAGAGAAAGGAAGTGAATCAGTAGTGACAGTTAAGCAAAAACAATTAGGTCCCAATATCACGTTAAATGCCTGTGGTCTTCAGTGTCCAGGTCCTATTAGAAAAGTATATGAACAAGTACAGCAAATGGAAGAAGGGGAAATCTTAGAAGTAAAAGCAAGTGACCCTGGTTTTACTAAGGATATTGGTGCATGGTGTGATAAAACACAAAACACATTACTTGAAACCAGTTTCGATAATCAGCAAAAAGCTTTTATTGCTTATATTCAAAAAGGAGTCAAAGAAACTAAAGAACAGTTGCTGAATCAGGTGCAAATCAGTCAAGGAAAAGAAGGCGCTACGATGGTGGTATTTAGTGGTGATTTAGATAAGGCAATTGCTTCCTTTATTATTGCAACAGGAGCAGCTTCTATGGGTAAACCTGTTACTTTATTTTTCACCTTTTGGGGACTAAATATCTTAAAAAGAAAAAATAAACCTAAGGTAAAGAAAGATCTAGTAGAAAAACTATTTGATATCATGTTACCTAAACATACGAATCAGTTAGGTCTCTCTCATATGAATATGGGTGGTATGGGTGCATGGATGATTAAAAAGATTATGAAGAAACATCAAGTAGATGATCTAGATACCTTGATTAAGAATGCCATGAATATGGGTGTAAAAATAGTGGCTTGTTCCATGAGTATGGAACTCATGGGAATTAAAAAAGAAGAATTTATAGAAGGTGTAGAAATTGGTGGTGTAGCTTCTTATTTAGGGGCAGCAGAAGATTCAGGACTCAACTTATTTATTTAATAAGAAATAACTTTTAAGTGATAGAGTCACAGAAGTAGCCAAAAGAAAGTATTATAATAGAGTTAGTTAAAGTAAATAATTTTGACAAAGCTTAAGCGGAGTCATATGAATAAATAGAGGAGTGGATGGGATGAGCGTTATTAATATCACAAAAGGAAATTTTGATTTAGAAGTAAAAAAAGCAGATACACCAGTTTTGATTGATTTTTGGGCACCTTGGTGTGGACCTTGTCGTATGCTTTCGCCTATTGTAGATGAGATTGCTAATGAAACGACAGGTATTAAAGTATGCAAGGTAAATATTGATGAACAACCAGAATTAGCAGCAGATTTTAAAGTAGCAAGTATACCAACATTAGCTTTAATCAAGGATGGTCAGCTAGTAGACACAAGTGTTGGTGTAAAGCCAAAACAAATGATATTAAATATGTTAAATAGATAAAATAAGGCCCTTGAGTTGATCTTTGATAAAAGAACAGCTTAAGGGTTTTTATATGGAGAAAACAAAAAAGCAAAAATGAAGTAGTATAAATAAGTTGAGAAAAGGAAAGATAAATAAGAATATCTAATAAAATAAGGAGCGACTGATTAATGGCAAATCAAGATACAATTAAATTGCTTAAAGAATGTAATGCTGGTGCTAAGATGGCAGTAACGTCTATTGATGAAGTACTAGAAAGTATTAAGAGTGAATCACTTAAAAAAATATTAGTGGATTCTAAAAAAGCTCATGAAGATTGGGGAGATAAAACGCATGTTTTATTAAGTGAGTATCATGATGAGGAGAAAGAACCTAATCCTATTGCCAAAGTGATGTCTTGGCTTAAAGTTAATGTGAAGCTTATGCAAAATGAATGCGATGCAGAAGTTGCTGATTTAATTACAGATGGCTGTAATATGGGCATAAAGTCCTTATGTAAATATATGAATAAGTATAAAGAAGCAGATCAAGAATCTATTTCTATAGCTAAGCAGTTGGTTACATTAGAAGAAAGTCTTGCAGTGGAGTTGAGACATTTCTTGTAATTTAAATATACCAATTAGATGAAATATTGAAAATAATTATAACAAAAGTGAGAATAATGTGTTAAAATAAGACATAAAATAACTTCTTTAAAATAGGGGGGAGTAGGTGTAATGAAAAGAATAATCCTAATAGGATTATGCATAAGCCTATTATTTGTAGTAGGATGTCAAAAAAAAGCAGTTGAGCCTTATGCGTTGACAAAAGAAGCAAAGGAAGCTCTAAGTGAAGAAGAGCAAACTTTTTATGTAGATTTTGTCAAATCATGCATAGCTGATATTGAAATTATGCGTAATAGTGAATCGACCTATGAAGAAGGTTTAGAAGCATTACAAACCACTTACAAGATGGTGCCTAGTGGTTGGTCATGGGATAGAATAGATAGTATTACAGATGAAAGTATATCGTTTTTTTTACAAATGATGGATTGTTATATGGGATGTAGAAATTACACTAATTATGCAGATTGTAAAGATGCTGTAGAAGCTATAGCAGAAAAAATGGCTGATCAATTTATTAATAAAGAGGATATAAGAGAAGCACTTACGCTTTCAGAAACTAGATTTAAGGAAATTTATGATAGAGGTAAGAAAAATCAGTAAATAAGAAAAGTCCATGAGAATCTCATGGACTTTTTTATGCAATCCATTTTGATTATAAATAAAACAGTGAAAAACATAATGATACTGTTATTGTAGTAAATAGGGCTTAAAGAAATTTAAGGTTGTCAAATAATCGAAACTCCTATAATATATGAATGAAGCATACAAAATTTGACAGGCTTATTAATTAAAAAATGGAAAAAATAACGAAAATACAGCTTGAGTTATAGAAGGAGTTTATATATGTTACACGCATTTTCAAGAAGCGAAATGCTTATAGGAGAAGAAGGATTAAAAAAGCTGAAAGAAAGTAAAGTGGCTGTTTTTGGTATAGGTGGTGTAGGTTCATATACAGTAGAAGCCTTAGCTAGAAGTGGTGTAGGTAAATTAGTTTTAATTGATCATGACGAGGTCTGTATAAGTAATATTAACAGACAAATTCATGCTACTAGTAAGACTGTGGGACAATCAAAAGCAGAGCTTATGAAAGAGAGAGTGTTAGAGATTAATCCAGAAATCGAAGTTGTGGCTTTTAAAGAAATGTATACAGCTGAAACAGCTGAGACACTTTTAGATAAAAGTTATGATTATGTAGTAGATGCCATTGATATGGTGACCTCTAAATTAGATTTAATAGAACGCACGAAAGCAATGGGAATTCCAGTTATAAGTGCTATGGGTGCAGCTAATAAATTAGATCCAACGAAATTGGTAGTAACTGATATTTATAAAACAAGTATGTGTCCACTTGCAAAAGTCATGAGAAGCGAATTAAGAAAAAGAGGCATTAAAAAATTAAAAGTAGTTTATTCTACAGAAGCACCTATTAAACCAGATCAAAGTTTAGTTCATGGTGGTGCAGGTGCAGCAAGAAGACAAACACCAGGTTCTATGGTTTTTGTAACAGCTACATCAGGGCTTATTATAGCAGCAGAGGTAATTAAAGATTTAATAGACAACAAAATAAATGAATGTCATTAAAAAAAGGCACCTTATAAGGTGCCTTTTAACATCTGCGTGAATAAATAGTACTTAGCGATTTAAACGTTTGTTAATATCCGCTTGACGGTCATTAGAAAACTTCATGAAGTCTTTCATAAGATTTTCAAAGCTTTCTGTAGGAGTTTCTTTTTTAGGTGCTTTTGCAGCAGATGGTCTAGAAGAAGACGGTCTAGAAGAAGGTGCTTTAGGTTTCTCTTGTGTTTCTTTAATAGAAAGAGAAATTTTGTTTTTTTCAGTATCAATAGATAAGATTTTAACCTTGACTTGATCTCCTACTTTAACAGCATCATTAATGTTTTCTAAATAACCATGTGTGATGTGAGAGATATGCACAAGTCCTTGGGTTGTTTCATCTAATGAAACAAAAGCTCCAAAAGGTTTGATTCCTGTTACAGTTCCTTCAATAATTTGGCCTACTTGAAATTTTTCCGACATGATAACACTCCTATTAAAATATATAACTTCTACATTATAGCATAGTTTGCCAATGGATGTATACTTATTTAAAAAATATTTCATCAAATTCTTTACTAAAAAAGTTAATCCTATGCGTTAATAAAGGTAAAAAAATATCGCAAAACCTATTATCAGAAATGAAATACTATGTTATAATGAAATTTGTCATAAAAATAGTTTAAAAGCAACCTATATGAGAAGAAAAAAGGTGCGAGGGCAATCGCTCTAAAAATAAAGGCTAACAAGAATAATATTTTAGGAGGCAATATATGAACTTATATGCTCTTGTTCGTGATGTAAAAGATTTTCCAAAAGAGGGTATACTTTTTAAAGATATTACCACACTCTTACAAGATGGGGAAGGATTAAGTGAGTCTATTGATCAAATTGCTGCACACTTGGAAAATGTAGAATTTGATAGTGTAGTAGGTCCAGAAGCAAGAGGCTTTATCTTTGGTGTACCTACTGCGTATAAATTAAAAAAAGGCTTTATTCCTGTTAGAAAGCCAGGTAAATTACCTTATCAATGTGTTTCACAAACTTATGATTTAGAATATGGTTCATCTACAATTGAAATGCATATTGATGCTATTCAAAAAGGTCAAAAGGTTGTTATTGTAGATGATTTACTAGCAACTGGTGGTACAACAAAAGCCATGATTGATTTAATTGAAAGAATGGGCGGAGAAGTTGTTAAGATTGTATTCCTTATTGAACTTGAATTCCTTAAAGGTAGAGAGTTGTTAAAAGGATATGAGATTGAATCTATTTTAAAATATTAGGCAATAATAAATAAGCAAAGCCGTGAGCTTTGCTTATTTATTATTTTTTTATATCAAAACTTTCGGGAAAACTGTAAAAATACCGTAACATAAGTAAGTTTATAGATAATGGCATTGAATTTTTAGTTTAATATGTCTATAATATTAAATAATTATAATGACACTACATAAAGGGGGGGTTAAAGATGCCGGATGAAATTTATGAAAGACTAATAAAAAAAATACGTTCGTATCACCCTTCTGACAATCTAGAAATGGTGGAAAGAGCTTATCAGCTAGCTAAATCAGCTCATGAATCGCAGCTTAGAAAATCAGGAGAACCCTACATTATTCACCCTTTAGAGGTAGCGTGTAACTTAGCAGACTTAGAATTAGACATCGAATCTATTGTGGCTGGACTTTTACACGATGTAGTTGAGGATACGGACTATACCTTAGAAGATATTGAACGTTTATTTAATAAGGAAGTAGCCCTTTTAGTAGATGGTGTAACTAAATTAGGAAAGATTCAATATTCTGCTCAAAATAAGCAGCTTCAAAAAGAAGAAATCCAAGCTGAAAACTATCGAAAAATGTTTTTGGCTATGGCTCAAGATATTCGTGTCGTACTCATTAAACTTGCTGACCGTTTGCATAATATGCAGACTTTAAAGTTTATGACACCGGCTAAACAAAAAGAAATTGCAGAAGAAACACTTAATATTTATGCGCCTATTGCACATCGTTTGGGAATTTGTAAAATCAAAGCAGATCTTGAAGATTTGTCTTTAAGATATATGGAACCAGAGGTTTACTATGAATTAGCACATCAAATTTCAAGTAAACGCATGGAACGTATTCAATATATCGAGCACATTGTACAGCAGATTAAGGAAAAGGTAAGTGCAGCAGGAATTGAAGCTGTTATTGAAGGCAGACCTAAACATTTCTTCAGTATCTATAAGAAAATTGTTAATAAGAATAAGACCTTAGACCAAATTTATGACCTGTTTGCCGTACGTGCAATTGTCAAAAGTGTTAAGGATTGTTATGGTGTCCTAGGAATTATTCATGAAATGTACACACCTATTCCAGGTCGTTTTAAAGATTATATTGCCATGCCTAAACCTAATATGTATCGTTCACTTCACACTACTTTAATGGGAGAAGAAGGAACACCTTTTGAGATGCAAATTCGTACAGAAGAGATGCATCGTACAGCAGAATACGGTATTGCAGCGCACTGGAAATATAAAGAAGGTAAAACGGATCAAGGTACTCAAGATAAGTCAGAAGAAAAGTTAACTTGGCTACGTGAAATTTTAGAGTGGCAAAGAGATATGAGTGATAACCAAGAATTTATGAGTGCTTTAAAAGGTGACTTAGATGTTTATGGTGATCAAGTCTATGTGTTTACACCTTCTGGAGAATTATTAACCTTACCAAAGGGATCTACGCCGATTGATTTTGCTTACCACATTCATAGTGGGGTAGGTAATAAAATGATAGGTGCCAAGGTGAATGGCAAAATCGTCACTATTGACTATGTGCTAAAAAATGGAGACCGCGTAGAAATTTTAACAGCTAGTAATGCTAAAGGCCCTAGCAGGGATTGGCTTAATATTGTTAAAAGTACCCAGGCACGTACTAAAATTAATCAATGGTTCCGTAAACAGTATAAGGATGAAGATATTATCAAAGGCAAGGAACTTCTTGAGATTGCGGCTAAGCAAAGAGGTTATAATTTATCTTATCTAACAGACAATGCTGTGGTAGAGGTCATCTACAGGCGTTATGGGATGAAATCATGGAATGCAATTTGTGCGGCTATTGGTTATGGTAGTATGAAAGAACGCCAAATTATTCAAAAGCTCATTGATGAAACCCTTAAGGTGAAAAAAGAGTTAGTGACACCTGAGCAAGTGATGCAGACCCATAATGAAGTGGTTGAAACAGGACCATCCAGACAGAAGAAGCATTCTAGTGGTATTGTTGTAAAAGGAGTAGGAGACATTGCAGTACGATTTTCTAAATGCTGTGGTCCATTACCAGGAGATGACATTATTGGTTATATCACTAGAGGGCGAGGCGTTTCTATTCATCGCGCCGATTGTGTGAATGTGCTGAATATGCCACCAGAAGAAAAAGAGCGTTTAATTGAAGCCACTTGGTTAGAAGAAAAACAAGCAGCTGAAAAGCGTACTTACGTGACAGAGATTCAAATTACTTGTTTAGATCGCCTAGGTATTATCGTTGATATTTCTAAGATATTAACAGATATGAAATTACCTGTTAAATCTCTCAATGCTAAAACAACTAAAGGCAATGCTGTTTTTAATGTGAAGATAGAAATTCATGATATTTATCAACTTGAGGAGCTAACAAGAAAAATTAATGGCGTAAGAGATGTATTAGAGATTATACGTGTTTCATCTTAAAATAAAATTGAAAAAGGGAAGGTTATTAAGCTATTAAATGGTTTGATAACAGTCCCTTTTTGTACTCTTACTAAAAGCAGTGTAGTGCAGAAAGGAGAACATGAATGAGAGCTGTGGTACAACGTGTGAGTGAAGCATCTGTTCAAGTAGATGGGAAGATAATTGGTGCTATTGATGAAGGGCTTATGGTATTAGTAGCTGTTAGGGCTGAAGACACAGAGTCTGATCTTCAATATGTGATAAAAAAATTAGTAGGACTTAGAATTTTCTCAGATCAAGAAGGAAAAATGAATCTTTCAGTACAAGATATCGGTGGAGAATTACTAATTGTACCTCAATTCACTTTGTATGGTAGTGTTGTTAAAGGTATGAGGCCAAGTTTTATTGCATCTGGAAGTGTAGAAGAGGCAGAAAAGAAATACAATCAATTTATTGAGAAATTAAAACAAGAAAATGTGCCTTTTGAAACAGGCCAGTTTCAAGCAGATATGAAGGTGAGTTTAGTCAATGATGGACCAGTAACGATTTTAATTGATAGTAGTAAGCAGTTTTAAAGAAAAGTTGTAAAAAAGACAAAGATAATAGTATAATGAAGGCGTTTAATAGCGATAGGAGGATTATTTATGATACACAATTTAACTGTAGGCATGCTTCAAGAACATACTTACTTTTATATAGATGAACAAACAAAGCATGGTTTTATTATTGATCCAGGAGCAGAAGCACCTCGTCTTTTGGCTTATATTAAAGAGCGCGGGTATGTGATTGAAAAAATATTACTAACTCATGGGCATGTGGATCATATAGGAGCAGCAGAAGCTATTCGAGAGGCACTTGGGTGTAGTATCATCATTCATCAAGAAGGGAAAAAATATTTAGAAGATGCCAACTGGAATTACTCTAGTCAATTGGGTGAAGCATTTACCTTATCAGCAGATTACTATGTAGAGCACGGGGATGAAATTATTTTAGACGCAAATAGTGATTTTAAAGTGCGTGTCATCTATGCACCAGGGCATACTGCAGATGGAGTGGCGTATTATTCTGAGAAGGATAGATTAGCTTTTGTTGGAGATATTATTTTTGCAGGATCAGTAGGGCGTTCAGACTTACCAGGAGGTAATAGCAACCGTCTATTGAGCGCTATTCGTGCACAAATCTTTACTTTGCCAGATGAAACCATACTTTACCCTGGACATGGCAATGCCACTACAGTGAAGAAGGAAAAAGAAACAAACCCTGTTTTTAATTTTTTCGATTAATATAAAGGATGAAAAAAAGATGATTAATTTACGATGTGAAGGTCATGATGCTGAATATGAAATCAGTAATATCATTAATTTGTTTACACCCTATATTCAGGATGAGTTACAGCTTGAGACGCATTATCAAAAACCAAAAGTCTATGCAAAACTAAAGGATGGGGATCTCTTATTAAATGAAGCGATTTATCCTGTTAAGGAAATAGGAGATCCTTTAGCGGATAAAAAAGCACTGAAACAAGCTTTAAAGAAAGCAGTTTATATGACTTTAACAGATTATACCAATCGTAAGATGCCATGGGGAATTTTAACAGGGATTAGACCAACTAAATTAGTCCATGAATTATTAGAAGAAGGGCTAAATGATGAAGTAATCGATGCACATTTGAAAGCTGAATATTTAGTAAGTGCTAATAAAAGAATACTGATGCGAGAGGTAGCCAAAGAAGAACTGGCTATTTTACGTCAAAATAAACCAGAAGAAATCAGTTTATATATAGGTATTCCTTTTTGTCCAACAAGATGTGTTTATTGTTCCTTTACCGCGTATAGCTTAGAAAAATGTGAAGCTCAAGTAGAGCCTTATTTAGAAGCGCTTTTTAAAGAAATAACTTTTGTGGCTGAAGCAAAAAAAGGAGTGCCTATTCGTAGTTTATATATAGGAGGAGGAACACCCACAAGTTTAAATGAAGACCAGCTTTTATGTTTATTAGAGCATGTTAAAAGTAGCTTTGATTTATCAGAGGTAGAAGAATATACGATTGAAGCAGGTAGACCCGATACCATTACGAAGGATAAATTACGTATTATGAAAGAGCAAGGTGTTGGGCGTATTTCTATTAATCCACAAAGTATGAATCAAAAAACATTAGATACGATTGGCAGACGTCATGGAGTAGAAGATATTAAACGTGTTTTTGCTGAGGCTAGAGCCCTAGGACATGATTGTATCAATATGGATATGATTTTAGGTTTACCTGGAGAAACAGTTGCAGATGTAGCTTATACTTTAGATGAACTAGAAAAGTTAGGTCCAGAAAATATAACGGTTCATACCATGGCCATTAAAAGAGCTTCTCGTTTAAAAGAAGAGCTGATGGCAGGTGAAGAAGCATATGCCTTAACAGAAGGCGAAAAGATTCAGCAAATGCTAGAACTCTGTGAAGAACGTATGGCTCGCATGGGATTGAAACCTTATTATATGTATCGCCAAAAAAATATGTTAGGTAATTTTGAAAATGTGGGTTATGCTGCACCAGGAACTCAATGTGTTTATAACATTGAAATTATGGAAGAAAAAGAAAGTATTATTGCTCTGGGAGCAGGGGCTATTACAAAGATGGTCTATCAAAATGGGGAGCGTATTGACCGTATACCGAATGTGAAAAGTTTAAAGGATTATATTGAACGTATTGATGAAATGATAGAAAGAAAACGAGAAGGTTTTTTGAAATATCGTTAAAAGTAAATAATAGATATAACAAAAAGAGCATGTCCAAAAAGCGAAAGCCAAAGGACATGTTCTTTTTAGTTGGAAAAGGTAATGAGGGGAGTTACCTTAAAAGAGAGCATTTATTTTGAAAGAAAATAAAGCTTTATAAGTTTAGGGAATAATAAATCTATAAAAGGAAAAACTAAAAAAGAATAAGAATCAAAAATGAAAAGAATAAAATGAGGTGTAGTATGAAAAAACGAGTTATTATTTTAACCTTACTCACTTTAATACTTATTGGAGGGAGTATTACAGCTTATAAATATATAGAGGACCATAAGCAATCAGAAACTACCAATGGTATGTTTGTAGATAGGGGCGATTATCTTGGATATGCAAAAGTGTACCATTTATGTAAGAGCCTATAAACGTAAGACTTTACAAGGTTTAAGTAGTGTGACTATTAAAGATCTAGCTGATGTGGCTGCACCTCCAGAGGTGAAAGCCAAAGTAGATGCTATGCGCATTTTCTTTGTACCAGATACACAGAAAAATGGACGTTATATTGTGACTATTATTGATATCATTAATGCGATTTGGAAAGAATATCCCAAAGCAGATGTGCAAAGTGTAGGAGATCCTGATGTGGTGATTGAATATAGGAAAAAGCCACCTAAGACCCATGATGTATGGGAATGGGTAAAAGTAGTAGGGCTATGTCTTATTGTGTTTGCAGGTGCAACAGTAGCTATTATGACGTACAATACAGACACTTCTTTAGGAAAGACCTTTATTATTTTAAATCGTATTTTTACAGGAAGACAAGAAGAACAGCCACTCCTACTGACAATTCCTTATTCTATAGGCATAGCAGCAGGGATTCTTGTTTTCTTTAATCACTTTGGTTTTAAGAAAATTACAGATGATCCTACACCTATGCAAGTAGAAATTAAGCAGTATGAAAAGAATGTAGAGGATTGTGAAATAGAGAGCATTACTGATAAACGAAGAGGAGAACCATAATGAGGGAGATATTAACAATTATCCCTAGGATTTTAGTAAGTATGGGCGCAGGTATTATTATTTCTGGTGGTGTTGTAGCTTTTATTACCATTATAGGGGTTATTCCAATGATGGCACATCGTACCCAAACAGGTCATCATGTCATATGGTATGAAAATGCTATTATACTGGGGGCTATTAGCGGTAGTATTCTTTCAATGTGGGAAATGAGACTACATTTATGGTCGTGGTTAGTGATCTTACTTTTACTTAGCTTTGGGATGTTCGTAGGAGGCCTTATTATTGCTTTGGCAGAGGTGCTGGATGTCTTTCCTATTGTGAACAGAAGAGTGAAGGTTAAAAAAGGCATTTCATTATTCGTATTATCTTTAGCTGCAGGTAAACTGATAGGGTCACTACTTTATTGGTTGTACCCTATGTTTTTAGAAATCATACAGTAAAGGAGTAAGTAACGATGGCAAATACAAATCAACTTAAAAGTCAGTATCAAAAAATTATAGATGAACATTCACCTAAAAATAAAGTAGTTGGTAACAGTATAAAAGCTTTTTTGGTAGGAGGTGTCATCTGCAGCATTGGACAGCTGTTAATTAATGGATATATGTTTTTTGGTTTTTCTTTTCAAGAATCTTCTACGTTAACAACAGATTCTCTTATACTAATTAGCGCCATAATGACAGCATTTAATATTTATGATAATGTAGGTAAATTTGGAGGAGCAGGTGCGTTGGTACCTATTACTGGATTTGCTAATTCTATGGTTAGTGCAGCTATGGAATACAAAAAAGAAGGATATGTTTATGGTTTAGGAGCTAAACTTTTTACTATAGCGGGGCCTGTCATTGTATTTGGAACCATTGCTAGTGTTGTAATTGGTATTATTTATTATTTTATATAGGAGGAGATTATGGGACATATTGGTAAACAGACCATTACATTTAAAGAGCCTCCTGTTATCACTTATGCTTATGCAACAGCGGGGCCAAAAGAAGTACAAGGACCTATGGGAAAATACTTTGACCATCCTTTAGAAGATGAATTACTGGGAGAAGATACTTGGGAAAAAGCAGAAGCTCGTATGGTTCAATTAACGATCCAAGGCTTATTAGACCGGGCAGGTAAAACGCCTGCTGATATTCATTACATCTATGCAGGAGACTTACAAAATCAAGTGATTGCCAGTACCTTTGGTGTTAAAGATTTTAATATTCCTTTCTTTGGATTGTATGGAGCTTGCTCAACCATGGGGGAATCTATAACTTTAGCAAGCATGTGTATTGCAGGAGGCATGGCGGACTTAGTTATAGCAGGTACGAGTAGTCATAACTGTGCTGCTGAAAAGCAATTTAGATTTCCTTTAGAATACGGAGGACAGCGTACAGAAACACAAACATGGACTACGACAGCTAGTGGTTTTGTATTACTTTCTAGGTGCGGAGAAGGTCCTAAGGTAACAAGTGTGACACCTGGGAAAATTGTAGATTTAGGTGTGACAGATACCTTTAATATGGGGGCAGCTATGGCACCGGCTGCAGTTGATACGATTTTAGCTCATTTAGAAGATACCAATCAAACACCAAATGATTTTGATGCTATTATTACTGGAGACTTAGGTAATTGTGGTTATGATATTGCTATTGATATCGCTGGTAAATTAGGAACAGATTTAAGTGGTGTTCTTCAAGATTGTGGTAAGCTCATGTATGATGATGAAAAGCAAGGAACCAATTGTGGTGGCAGTGGTTGTGGTTGTATTGCTTCTATTTTTACAGGATACTTTTATAAACAGTTAGTAGAGAAAAAACTAAAGAAGATTTTAATTGTACCTACAGGAGCGCTAATGAGTCCAGGTAGTACACAACAAGGAAATACTATACCAGGTATTGCCCATGCTGTATGTATTGAAATGAAATAGGAGGCAAACAAATGGACATTTTTATGGAATACCTCAAGTGCTTTGTAGTAGGTGGTCTTATTTGTTTAATAGGACAGATTTTATTAGACCGTACTCAATTAACAAATGGTAAAATTATGGTGCTTTTCTTGGTAGCAGGAGCCGTTTTACAAGCTATAGGTGTTTATGGACCCATCGTAGAGTTTGCAGGGGCAGGAGCAACAGTACCTATTTCTGGTTTTGGTTATGCCTTGGCCAAAGGAGCAATAGAAGAAGTTAAAAGTAGTGGGATTATGGGTGCCTTTTCAGGAGGCCTAGCAGCAACAGCTTCAGGTATTACAGCAGCTATTGTATTCGGCTATTTGGCAGCGCTACTGGCTAATCCTAAAAGCAAGTCATAAATAATAAGCTCTTAATGAAAGGCTACGTACAACGATAATAGTACGTAGCTTTTTTGCATACTGTGTTTTATAACATACCAAGAGCTTAATACTATATTTGTATGAGTAGCATTATTCATCATAAGGGAACCACCTATTAGAGGGTTTCAAAGAAGTGTGGCTCTGTGCAACACAAGGAAAGTTGATTACAATAAGACTATCACATAAAAGACATAACGTTATATAATGTTTTGAAAATTTATGTGGCAACCTTATTTTCATATGATGTATAATAAGCTTTAAAGGGTAAAAAGGAGATGAAAACCATGAAAAATGAAATTTTAGAGCTTTTAGAGAATAATAGCAGATTAACTGCTGAGGATATTGCCATTATGATTGGCAAAGAGGTACATGAAGTGGCCAAGGCGATTAAAGAAATGGAAGATAATCAAATTATTTGCGGTTATAACACACTTATTAATTGGGATCATACAGACAAAAAAGATATTGTCACAGCACTTATTGAAGTGCGTGTAACCCCTCAAAGAGGTGAAGGGTTCGATAAAGTAGCTGAACGTATTTATAATTATAATGAAGTAAAAGCTGTCTATTTAATGTCAGGTGGTTTTGACTTTACGGTTATTATCGAAGGAAAAACAATGAAAGAAGTTGCCCTTTTTGTTGGTCAAAAGTTAGCACCGTTAGATTCTGTTTTAAGTACAGCCACTCACTTTGTACTTAAAAAATATAAAGATTATGGAGTGATTTTTGAGGAAGGTAAAAAGGACGGAAGGATGATTGTATCGCCATGATAAATTATGATGAATTAATGGTAAAGCGTATTATGGATGTACCCCCATCGGGAATACGTAAATTTTTTGATATTGCAAATGAAATGGGAGATGCTATTTCATTAGGTGTTGGAGAACCTGATTTTGATACACCATGGCATATTCGTGAAGAGGGCATTTATTCTCTAGAAAAAGGGAAGACCTTTTATTCTGCTAATGCAGGTCTTTTAGAACTGCGTGAAGAAATCTGCAACTATATGAAAAGAAGATTTGACTTAAGTTATAGCCCTAAAGATCAGACTTTGGTAACAGTAGGTGGAAGCGAAGCCATTGATTTGGCGCTTCGTATATTAATTAATCCTGGTGACGAGGTGCTTATACCCGAACCATGCTATGTTTCTTATACGCCATGTACAATTTTTGCTGGTGGAACACCTGTGACGATACCTACAAGGGAAGAAAATAACTTTAAATTAACACCAGATGAGTTAAGACAGTATATTACACCACGTACAAAAATACTTATTTTACCATATCCTAATAATCCGACAGGAGCTATTATGGAAAAGGAAGAATTAGAAGCAATTGCTGAAGTATTAAGAGAAACCAATATTATTGTGTTATCAGATGAAATTTATGGAGAACTAACGTATGGTAAAAAGCATGTCTCTATTGCTAGCATTGAAGGTATGTATGAGCGTACCATTTTAATTAGTGGTTTTTCTAAATCTTATGCCATGACAGGCTGGCGTTTAGGATATGCTTTAGGGCCAGTGCCATTGATGAAATTGATGACGAAAATGCACCAATTTGCTATTATGTGTGCGCCAACGACAAGCCAATATGCAGCCATTGAAGCGATGAGGAATGGTGATGATGATGTGGCTATGATGTGTGAGAGCTATAATAAAAGAAGACGTTTAATGGTAGAGCATTTTAGGCAAATGGGATTATCTTGTTTTGAACCAGAAGGTGCTTTTTATGTATTTCCAAGTATTAAGCAAACTGGAATGACTAGTGATGAATTTTGTGAAACACTGTTAAAAGAAGAGAAGGTAGCAGTTGTACCGGGTACTGCATTTGGTACATATGGAGAAGGTTTTATTAGATGTTCATATGCTTATTCAGTTGAAGAGCTAAAAGAAGCCCTTGTGCGTATTGAACGTTTTGTAAGTAAAAGAATCAAATAAGGTACTAAAAAAGACACTCTTACATCTATGTGAAAGTGTCTTTTTTAGTACCTTATTGTGCTGTTTTTTGGCATTCAGGACAAATACCATAAAAATAAAATTGCTCACTAAGAAGCTGATAACCTGTTAATTCTTGAACTTCTTGCTTAATAGGTGCTACTTGCTGAAGTTGTTCAATATCTTCTACTGATTTACAAACTGTACATTGCATGTGGCTATGAGGTGATGTATCAGCATCATAGCGGTAACTATCTTCCCCTAAGTTCAACTGTTGCACAAGGCCATTTTGTACAAAGGCATCTAGTGTCTTATAAACGGTAGCTAAACTCATGGTTGGATGGTCTTCTTGTAAGCTATTATAAATGGTTTCAGCACTAGGATGCACGTTAGTATGACGTAACATTTTAAAGATAGCAAGACGTTGAGGTGTTACTTTAAGGTGATGTGCTTTTAAAATAGCAGTTGATTCTAGCATAAAACTCCTCCTCTTTAATAATTACTATTATCTAAACTAGATTCTATTATAAAGTAAGCTAAAATTCAAGTCTTTCTTTCAAAATTATTTATGAAATAATGCTTATTGCATATCTTTAATCATTTGAATATAATCTAAAGTACTAAATCCATATTTTTCATAGAGCTTTTTAGCTCCCACATTACTGGAACATATTTCTAAACGGAAACGAGCTGTTTGATCGCTATAAGAATCTATTAACCAATTTAAAAATTGGCTACCTAGCTGTTTTCCTCTATATTCTGGTAAAACATAGAACTCTTCTAACTGAGTTACCATGCCACCAGCTTCATTACTCCAATAAAAAGCTAATAAACCATAACCTACGGTTTTTTGTTCTTCTTCAATAATAACAAGCCTTAAAAAAGGTGAGTTTTGAAGGGCTTTCTGAAGGGTAGCTTGTAGCTGCTCATCAGTCATAGCAAAAAGAGTGGCATCGCTATGATAAAAGTCTTTAGACATTTGCATGTAAATGGCTTGATCTTGAGCTTGAATATCGCGAATAAACATAGTTAAGCCTCCTTGTATGATATATATTACTTTAGTATAATCTATTTTAGTAGTGTGTCAAGTAAATAGAAAATAATAGAAAATATTAGGAATATTAGTAAATATAGAAAAGAAACAGATAATAAATCAATAGGCATACTATGAATAAAGAGAGAGATTGGAGTTAATATATGAAAATGATTTTTATTTACTATCCATCTTGTAGCACTTGTAAAAAGGCATTAAAGACATTAAAAGAACATGATGCTATAGTGGAAATAAGGCATATTGTAGAAGACACACCGACAGCAGAGGAGTTAAAGGCGTGGATTATGCAAAGTGGGGAACCATTTACTAAGTTTTTTAATACACATGGTGTACTTTATAAAGAAATGGGATTAAAAGAACGTGTGAAGAATATGAATATAGAAGAAGCAGTAGCATTATTAGCAGGAAATGGCATGCTTATTAAAAGACCATTATTAATCACAGAGGATAAAGTACTTGTGGGTTTTAAAGAAGACGATTATAAGCAACTATTAAAATAGTTACTAATTTATTAGGGGGATGATCAGATGAAATGGAAATCTAGTTATGCGATAGGTGTTGAAGCAATTGATAAGCAACATGAAAGGTTGTTTGATATTTCGGAGCGTATTGAGGAATTATTTTTATTACCAGGTCACATGGATAAGTTTGATGAGATAGTGGAGATAATAGAAGAGTTAAAAGCATATGTGATCTATCATTTTAATGAAGAACAACAATTAATGGAGAAGATTCAATACCCTAAGTATTTTTCACATTTAGTGGAGCATCAAGATTTTATAGAAAAAATAAATGATTTTGATTTACATGAATTAGATCATGCCCAACAACAACAATTAAGAGAACTTGTGGATTTTATTATGACATGGCTTGTAGAGCATGTCCTAGAAAAAGATAAAGCTTTTGCAACCTACTGCCGAGAAAAAAATATGTAGAAGAGGTAAATTGTGAAGATTATAGCTGCTATTTTCATGCTAATGGATCATATAGGAATGTTATTTTATCCTACTCAGCCATTATGGCGTGCGTTAGGAAGATTAGCAATGCCTTTATTTGCTTATGGGGTTGCTAGTGGTTTTTGGCATACTTCCTCATTAAAAAATTATATGAAGCGAATGACGGTATTTGCAATTATTTCTCAGTTGCCATTTTTATGGATGTTTCAAGTAGCTTATGGAAGGGCTTTCGGCTTAAATATTGGTTTTACATTTTTAATTGCATTAGGTTGTCTTTGGCTTTTAAAGAGTACAGAGCAGCAAAGTGAGACTGTGAAAATTGGCAATTATATAATGATTGGTTTATTACTGATTTTAGCAGAAGGATTAGCGTGTGACTATGGTATGTATGGTGTTGCTGTAGTGATTCTTTTTTATGAGTATAGTTTTAAAAAAGAAAATCAACTAGTGGCATATATTTTATTTAGTCTACTTACCTTATTGGATAGCTTAATCTATAATAGTCCGTTGCAAATTTATGCAGTGTTGTCCATTGTCTTTATTATACTACTAAAGAATAAGCGGTTGAGTGGTTTACGTTATTTCTTTTATTTATTTTATCCGTTGCATATGTTTGTATTAGTATTTATTAAATTATTATTTTTTTAAAAAATAGCTTTACATTTAGTAAAGCTTTTTTTGCGTCTAAAAACAGTCGATTATTTATGATTATGTCAGTAATTTAGTTAAATAAGGTATGATATTAAAAAAAAGCTCATAATAAATCTGTGTACAAAAGACCATAAAGTTAGGTGAGCAGCATGAAGAAAAGAATTAAATCCATCATTCTATTGTTCCTTGTTTTGATTCAAATAACGGCTTTAGGTAGTCCGGTAGATCAAGATAAATCAAAAGGGCAAATAGAATACAAAGTCCTATATTTAACATTTGATGATGGACCGAGTGAGTATACGGGAAAATTGTTAGATGTTTTGGCTAAGTATCATATGAAAGCTACTTTTTTTATGCTAGATGCAGAGATGAAACGTAATCCAGATATGGTAAAACGTATAGTAGCAGAAGGACATGCCGTTGGTGTTCATGGTGTGACTCATGAAAAATCTACTTTTTATTGTGGTACATTAGGACCTTTAAAAGAAATGGATAAAGCGAATGCTACACTAGAACAAATTACAGGAAGCAAGACCAATTTAGCTAGAACGCCTTATGGAAGTAGCCCTTATTTAACGAAGAAGCAAGCAGAAGCATTAGCAGCTCGTGAATATGTGATATGGGACTGGAATATTGATTCTAAAGATTGGTGTTATCGTAATCCTTATAAAACATTTCGGGCCACGACTCAAATGATTCAAAAATCTCAGAAAGAGCCTAAAGTTATTTTGTTCCATGATATTAAGCATGTAGTTGAAACAATGACTCTTTTTTTAGAGTGGATGCAAGAGCATCAATATACATCTAAGCCAATTACTACAGATATTACTCCAGTTAAACTAAAACAAAAAATAAATTAATAAAGGAGTAGCAAGATGCACGATCAAAAAAGCAAAGCTTTATCAGGAAAGAATAATAAAAGAATAAATAATACCGATACAAGAAACAGTGAAATCACCTTTCCACTAGTGGATGCACAGGAGGTCAATCCTGCGGCAGGTACAAGTACACCTTCTATAGAAGATGTCATTCACGCAAAAGATTGGGTAGACAATGGTAGTCGCTTGTAAGGAGTAGGAAAATAAAACAAAGTTTTTAAGACAAAAGAGGTCTTAAAAACTTTGTTTTATTTATGAAAAGAGGTTGTGATACTTAGGGGAATACGTTAAAATAAAAGAGTTAACAATGTCAAAAATAAACGAAATGACACCTAAATTGGTGAACAATTTAACCAATAATGGAAAGGAGTATCGGCTCATTTAATAGTCGATTTAAAAATGGGAATTCATAAACTCAACCAAAAAAAACACCGTTTACTTTCTGATAGATTATTTATTGTGTCCATTGTGGTGGTGGGCATGTTTGTTGTTTTAGTTTATCAGTTTTATACATTACAAATTATAGAACATGCTGCTTATGAAGAAGATTTAAGAGCAAGTGTACAAAGAGAAGTAGAGATACCTGCTATAAGAGGTCTTATTTATGACCGCTATGGCAAACCCTTAGTAAGTAATAAACCGATTTATGTACTTAAAACAGACCCACAAGTTAGTTTGAAAAAAGATGATTATAACCAAATTCTTTTAAATGTGGCTAATTTGCTTGAAGAAAATGAAGATACATATATTGATAATATGCCAATTTCCAAAACGGTACCTTTTACTTTTACAGAAGATGACCAAAGTATTAGAAGTTTTATTACCAATTATGTACCTTATGATAATCAAGAACACAAGGAATTGTTATATACCTATTCTGCACCAGAATTGATGGCTTATTTAAGAGGAGAAAAAGGATATAATCTGGATTCAGAAATTAGTGATGAAGATGCAAGAAAAATTTTAGCAATGCGTTTACAAATCTCACAAACCACTTATCAAAAATATAAAAAGGTAACGCTAGCTAAAAATATTTCAATGGAAACCTTAGCTGCTATTGAGGAGCATCAAGATGATTTCCCAAGTATTATGGCAGAAGTAGAATCTGAGCGTTATTATACAGAGACTTATAGTAAAGCGTTTGGTAATATTTTAGGGTATACCCGTATGATTACTGAAAGTCAGTACAATGACTTAAAAGATAGTGGCTATGAAAAAGATGACTTAGTAGGGCAAGTAGGTATTGAAGGCAGTATGGAGTCCGAGCTTAAAGGAGAAAAAGGAAGTAAGCTCATAGAAGTAGACAATGCAGGACGAACTGTATTCACCCTAGAGACGAAAGAAGCTAAAGCTGGAAATGATGTTTATTTAACCTTGGATGCTGATTTGCAATTAGCTACTTATCAGGCTATGGAAAAACGTTTAGCTGAAGGTATTGTAGGTAGATTACAAGGAAAAGAAAAAACCGTTCCTTTAACAGGGAGAGAAATTCTCATTTCCATGGCTAAGAATAACCAACTAGATTTTAATATAATGAAAACTGCTCCACAAAGCCAAATGCAAAGACAACTTTATGATAAAGTAGCAGCAGATTATGAAAAAGCATTAAATGTTTTAAAAGAAAAAGAAAAAAATCTATCAAAAGAAGAAAAAACGACCTTAACCATTAAGCAGCATTTTGCTAATATGTTAGATAGCGAAGAAATTTTAATTACTGATAGAGAGCTTCTTCTTGCTTTAGGAGAGCAAGAAAGTTTAAAATTAGATGAAGATCAAATGAAACGTATTTGGGATGGTAATATCGGTTCTATAGAAGCTCTTTTAATTGCTGAACTAGAAAGTGGAGAATTAAAGCCTGATCAAACAGCGATTATGCCATTTAGTGGTTCAGCTGTAGTCGTAGATGTTAATACTGGAGAAGTATTAGCTTTAGTAGGCTATCCTTCTTATGATAGTAATGAATTTACACAGAACTTTAATTCTATTTATAGAAAATTACATGACGGTGTAGATGAACGTAATATTGAAATTAATCGTGCTTTAAAAACAGCTAAAGCCCCAGGTTCTACTTTTAAAATGATTGTAGCTGTAGCTGGTTTAGAAGAAGAAGTAGTAACACCTGATACAATGATCTATGATACAGGTGAATATCCAAATGTAGGATTGCCAGCACCTAAATGTTGGATTTATACGAATACTGGTCATGGACATGGTAGTTTAAATATACAAGGGGCTTTAGAGGTGTCTTGTAACTATTATTTCTATGATATTGCTTATCGTTTAGGACTTAAATATGGCGCACCTTATGGAGGAATTGATGCGCTTTCAAAATACGTAGAAATGTTTGGATTAAGCCATACCTCTGGTGTTGAATTAGAAGAAACAGCACCTAATATTTCAAATCCTAAAAATGCAGTTAGCACACAAGCAGCTAGAGCACTTAACTATATTAAAAATATGAAGGATAAGAAAAGTGAAAATAGAGAGAAACTCTTATCAGAGGTACAAGAGTACTTGGACATTTTCTATACATTAGGTGATAGTAGAGCAACAGACTTAGATGGCAGAATTGATTATTTAACACAAAGTTATATTAAGAAAAGTTTAGATTCTGAATTAGCCATTGTTTTGAGCGAAGATTTATCTACGATTTATGATAAAGTGATTGAAGATATAGGAGATGCCCTGCAAGAAGGTGTAAATGCCATTTCTAAAGAAATTGCTGATGAGGTACTAGCAAGGGATAGTAAAACAAGCTTAAAGTTACGTACTAAAAGTGTGGTACAAGAAACTTTAGAAAGTTATATAGAGGCAGGGACACGTAAGACAATCACTAAAACTTTAGATAAGATGCCACAAGGTGTCTTAGAGCAAGCCTATTATGATGGTTATGCGGCAGCGTATAAGCGTTATGAAGATCAAGAAGATATGAAAGATGTTTGCGCGGAACTAGAAAGACGTATGGCTGCTATTAAAGAAGGGAGCTTTAATGCACAGGAACGTACAGTAAGTAAAGTAATTGATCGTATTTTAAGTGTTTACGTAGATGATTTCTTTAAAGATATTCATATGGAATGGAATGTTTCAGATAATGTACGTACAGCTATTGGTCAGGGAGGGAATACCTTTACACCGGTACAAATGGCACGTTATGTAGCAGGCCTAGCTAATGGACATACGGTTTATGACTTAAAAGTAGTAAGTGGCATTGATGATCACAAGATTACTGGAGATTATACGCAAACACCAGAAAAAGTATTTAATACCCTTAATTTTAAAGAATCTACCTTGACTAATATTTATGAAGGAATGCATAAAGTAGCTACAGGCTCAGCTGGTACAGCGAGAAGTTATTTTACAGACTTTCCTATTCAAGTAGCAGCTAAAACAGGAACAGCTCAAGAAGGAAAATATGAAAATAGCTGGTTTGTTGGTTTTGCACCTTACGATAAGCCGGAGATTGCGGTTGTTACCAGTATGTATGGTGCAGATGGCTTGGGTGGTAGTAATACCCAGCTTGCAAAAGATGTTTTTGAAGCTTACTTTAAAATTGGTCAAGAAAAAGAAAAGGTGACATTAGGAAACAAATTTGTACAGTAGAGAAAATGCCTCATAAAGATACATGAAAACGGTCTTTATGAGGCATTCTATTATTTAAGAAAAAATTGTAAAAGGAGTTGAATAATGAGGAACTTAAGACAAATTCTTTTAGAAGAAATCCCTGAGTTTAAAGCAAAAGGTGAAGCTTTTTTAAAGGGCGAGCTTGGCAAAATGGATTTTAAAAAAGTCTCAGGTGGCTTTGGTGTTTATGCTCACCGAGATGGTAAGCATTTTATGATTCGTTTACGTATTTTATCAGGTGTTTTAGGAAAAGAACAATTAGTGGCCATATGCAATTTAGCAGAACGCTATGCAGTTCCCATGATTCATTTGACTACAAGGCAAGCTATTCAGTTTCATAAGCTAAGTTTAGATAATATTTGTAAGGTGATGGAGGAAGGTCTTGAATATAACCTTTACACAAGAGGAGCAGGTGGTAATTATCCTAGAAATGTAGCAATGAGCCCATTAGCGGGATTAATGAAGGAAGAAGCATTTGATGTGGTACCTTATGCCATGGCAGCTAATGCGTACTTCCTGCAGCGTATTAATACCTATCATTTACCTAGAAAATTAAAGGTTTCTTTTACCAGTGATAAGGCAGATGGTTCTCAAGCTACAGTACAAGATATGGGATTTGTAGCAACATTAAAAGATAACAAGCCTTATTTCAAGCTTTATCTAGGAGGTGGATTAGGGCGTAATCCAAGAAAAGGTATTCCAGTGGATAGATTACTACCAGCAGAAGAAGCGTTATATGCGCTAGAAGCCATGGTACAGTTCTTTACTCATGAAGGAGATTATGAGCATCATCATAAGGCACGGGTCAGATATATTGCAGATCGTATGGGAGATGAAGCTTTTGTCAACTGCTTTTGGAAGTATTTTGAGACTGCTAAAGTAAAAGGGGGATTAGATTTTTCTCCGGAGATGCCTAAGTACACAAAAGTAGGTAAAACAGTAGAAATAAATCATATAGCTATTACATCACAAAAGCAAGAAGGTCTTTACAGTTATTATTTTCATCCCTTAGGGGGACAATTAGATTACAGGCTTCTTAGAAAGATTTCTAATCTGATTGAACCAATGACAGATGTTCATGTCAGATTATCCATGGGTGAAGGTCTTTATTTAGTTCATTTAGATGGTGAAGAAGTACAGCAAGTAGCGGAGGCTTTGGATGCAGATAACTACTTGTTAGGGGTAGAACAAACCAGATCTTGTATAGGTGTTCCTATCTGTCAAATGGGTATATTAGAAAGTCAGAAAGCGTTAAAAGCTATAGTAGATTATTTTAAAGCAAAAGGCAATATCAAAAAAAGCTTACCGCCTATTTATATTTCCGGTTGTCCTAACTCTTGTGGTGTACACCAGATTGCAGGTATTGGTTTAGTAGGTAACAAGAAGAAAATAGATGGTGTATTAACAGGTATTTATGATGTGTATATGAAAGGAAAGTGTACAGTAGGGGAGACTCATTTAGGGGAATTAATAGGAGAAGTTCAGGAGGACCAATTACCTGGTTTTTTATATGATTTAGCTTCTAAAATAGAAGCTACTCATCAATCTTTTGACCAATATATGGAGGCAAATAAGGAGGAAGTAGAGCAGTTGTTAAGTAAATAATCATTTAATGGTATGTCAGTAGTCATAGTAATAAAGGATGTTTATTATAAGTAAGTAATAGAAGAGCAAAGAAGTAGTTAGGAACTTCTTTGCTTTTTTGTTACTTAACCTCCTCTTTTAACCCTAAACCAAATAGTATATAATAAAAAAGATAAAGAGCGCGTTAGTAAAGAAGGTATAGGTGAGTAGAATGGAAACAGAAGTAAGAGCTTTTTTTGAAGTATTAACAGAACTAAAAGTAGATGATAAGCTTCAGCAGCTTTTTGAACCCGTAGGGATTAAAAAAGTTGTATTTGAACAAGCTACTGAGCATTTAGAAATTTATTTAAGCAGTAAAGAACTTCTTAATCGTCCTATGCTTTTAAAAATGCAGAGGGCCATTAAAGACCAACTTTTTAAAACCGCGCCTCTCTCTATTACTTTAGTAGAATCTTACGAGTTATCAGAAGCGTATACACCAGCGTATATTGTAGAAGCTTATAAGCAGAATTTACTTTTAGAAATAGAAGAAAAAAGCGAAATGGTTTATGCAATTGTCAAAAATGCCGTTTGGCGTGTAGCTGCCAAGCAGCTTTTTATAGAAATAGATAATAGTTTTGTGGCACGTAAAAAAACAGAGCCCTTAAAGCCTTTTCTAGAAAAGATTTTTATGGAACGCTTTCAGTTGCAATTGGGTGTGCAGTTTGAATATAAAGCTAGTAGTAATCCACTGGCTTATGTAGAGGAAAATCAAAATCAATTAAAACGAGAAGTAACCTCTGTAATGAGTCAAATTCAGCCATTAGAAGAAGAAACAGTAAGAGAAAGCGCTAAGGAAACAGCGGAAGTGAAAGAACAAAAAGAAGTACGTATGACACGTAAAAAGGTACCCCTTGATCCAGATGTTTTTTATGGACGTGAATGTGAAGGTGATTTAACTCCAATTGAAGAATTAGTAGATGAAATTGGAGAAGTCGTTATCCGTGGTAAAGTCTTAAGTATTGATACAAGAGAGATTCGTATGGAAAAAACCATTATTATGTTTGATATAACAGACTTTACAGATACCATAACCGCTAAACTCTTTGTTAAAAATGATGAATTAGGCGATGTATTAGGTAAGCTTAAAAAAGGTGGATTTTATCGTCTTAAAGGAATGGCGCTTTTTGATAAATTTGATAGAGAAATAGGCATTGCTTCTATTAAAGGCATTAAAGCTATTCCTGATTTTACAACCAAACGTATGGATACCAGTGAGGAAAAACGTGTAGAATTACACCTCCATACCATGATGAGTGATATGGATAGTGTAGTCGATATTCATCAGATGATTGACCGTGCCAAAGCATGGGGAATGCCAGCAATTGCCATTACTGATCATGGCTGTCTTCAAGCTTTTCCTATTGCGAATCATTGTGTGTCAAAGGATGAGCCTTTTAAGGTGATTTATGGTGTAGAAGCATACTTTGTAGATGACTTAAAGGAAGTCGTGACGAATTCTAAAAACCAAAGCCTAATGGAGAGTTATGTGGTTTTTGACTTAGAAACCACAGGATTTAGCCCTAAAATGAACCGTATCATAGAAATAGGGGCGGTTAAAGTCGTAGGTGGTCAAATTGTAGATACCTTTAGTGAATTCGTCAATCCTAAAGTGCCTATTCCTTATCAAATTGAGAAATTAACAGGAATCAATGATAGGATGGTTATGGAGGCAGAAACCATAGAAGTGCTATTACCACAATTTTTAGCTTTTTGTGAGGGATGTGTCATGGTAGCTCACAATGCTGATTTTGATATGAGTTTTATAGAAGCAAATGCCAAAGAGCAGGGCCTAGCAGCAGACTTTACAGTAATGGATACGGTAGCCCTAGCACGTATTTTAATGCCACACTTAGGTAATTTTAAGTTAAACAACGTGGCCAAGCATTTAGATATTAGCTTAGAAAATCACCATAGAGCGGTAGATGATGCGACAGCTACAGGTGAAATCTTTGTACGCTTTATAGAGATGCTACAGGAAAAGGGTGTTACAACCCTAGATGCTATTAATGATATGGTAGAGATTTCACCAGATTATATTAAGAAGTTACCTACTTATCATGGGGTTATTTTAGTGAAGAATGAAATAGGACGTATTAATCTGAATCGTTTAGTATCAGCATCTCACTTAGATTATTTTAATCGTAGACCACGTATGCCAAAAAGTCTCATTCAAAAGCATAGAGAAGGACTTATTATTGGTTCAGCTTGTGAAGCGGGTGAAATCTTTCAAGCTATTTTAAGAGAAAAAGAAGAAACCGAACTGGCCAGATTAGTAAGCTTTTATGATTACCTTGAAATTCAGCCGATTGGAAATAATAGTTTTATGCTCAGAAGTGATAAATATACAGCTGAGACAGAAGAAGACTTAAGACAGTATAATAAGCGTGTTGTAGAACTAGGGGAGCACTATAATAAGCCTGTAGTGGCTACTTGTGATGTTCACTTTTTAGACCCAGAAGATGAAATCTATAGGCGTATTATTATGGCGGGCAAAGGCTTTAAAGATGCTGATGATCAGCCACCTGTTTATTTACGTACCACAGAAGAAATGCTAGAAGAATTCAAATATTTAGGAAGTGAGAAAGCGAAAGAAGTGGTTATTACCAATACGCAGCTGATTAATGAACAAATTGAAAAGATTTCTCCAGTGTTACCTTATAAATGTCCACCAGAAATTCCAGATTCAGATGCTACCCTGACGCAGATTTGTTACGATAAGGCCCATGAGATTTATGGACCAGAATTACATCCAGTTGTAGTAGAGCGATTAGAAAGAGAGCTTAATTCCATTATTTCTAATGGTTTTGCTGTAATGTATATCATTGCTCAAAAATTAGTATGGGATTCTAATGACCATGGTTACCTTGTAGGTTCAAGGGGATCTGTAGGGTCTTCTTTTGCAGCAACGATGTCAGGTATTACAGAGGTTAATCCACTAGCACCACATTATATTTGCCCACAGTGCCACTATGTGGATTTTGAATCCGAAGAAGTACGTGCTTATGCAGGACGTTCAGGATGCGATATGCCAGATGCTACTTGTCCTAAGTGTGGTCATGAACTTTTAAAAGAAGGCCATGATATTCCTTTTGAAACCTTTCTTGGTTTCAAAGGTGATAAAGAGCCGGATATTGACCTTAACTTCTCTGGTGATTACCAAGCGAAAGCCCATAAGTATGTAGAAGTTATCTTTGGAGAGGGGAAAGCCTTTAGAGCAGGAACAATAGGTACGCTAGCAGAAAAAACAGCTTTTGCTTATGTTTATAAGTACTATGAAGAGCGTGATATTCACAAGAGAAGAGCAGAAATGAAGCGTATTGCAGAAGGGTGTACAGGGGTTAAACGTACCACAGGGCAACATCCAGGAGGGATTATTGTAGTACCACATGACCGTGATATTTATGAATTTACAGCTGTGCAGCATCCTGCAAATGATGTAATGACACCGATTATTACCACTCACTTTGAGTATCACTCCATCGACCATAATCTATTAAAACTAGATATTCTAGGCCATGATGATCCTACCATGATTCGTCGCCTTGAGGATTTGACTGGTATAGATGCAAAGACAATTAAGTTAGATGATAAGGACGTTATGTCACTTTTTCATAGTACGACGGCCTTAGGCATTAAGCCAGAAGATATTGGGGGAATTAAGCTAGGTTCTTTAGGAATTCCAGAGTTTGGAACAGACTTTGTTATTCAGATGTTATTAGATGCAAAGCCTCAGAGCTTTTCAGACCTAGTGCGTATTTCTGGGTTATCTCACGGTACAGACGTGTGGCTAGGTAATGCTCAAACCTTGATTGAAGAAGGCAGAGGAACCATTTCGACTGTTATTTGTACCCGTGACGATATTATGACTTATTTAATTAATCAAGGAATGGATAAGGGACTATCCTTTACCATTATGGAAAGTGTTCGTAAAGGGAAGGGCTTAAAACCAGAATGGGAAGAAGCTATGCTAGAAAATGGCGTACCTGATTGGTATATTTGGTCTTGTAAAAAAATTAAATACATGTTCCCTAAGGCCCATGCGGCAGCGTATGTTATGATGGCTTGGCGTATTGCTTGGTATAAGATTTTTTATCCACTTGCTTATTACACCGCTTTCTTTAGTATTCGTGCGTCAGCTTTTTCTTATGAGACCATGTGTTTAGGGAAAGAACGTTTAGAATATCATATGAAGGAGCTCATGCTTAAGGGAAAAGAAAATCAATCAGCGAAAGAGCAAGATACTTTAAAGGATATGCGTATTGTTCAAGAGATGTATGCAAGGGGGATTGAGTTTATGCCAATAGATATAACTAGAGCAGATGACAAGAGATTCCAAATTATTGATGGGAAGATTATGCCTTCGTTAAGTTCAATAGATGGTCTAGGAGAAAAAGCAGCAGAAGCTGTAGTAGAAGCAGTTAAAGATGGTCCATTTTTATCCAAAGAAGACTTTAGGAATCGTGCTAAAGTAAGTAAGACAGTGACAGATAAAATGTCAGAACTAGGTATATTAGGTGATTTAACAGAATCTAATCAATTAGATTTATTAAGTGCCATGTCATTTTAAAGGCTTAATCGTTCATGGTGATAGAGATAAAACAGGGAGAATAGAAAAGTGAAAAGCAAACAAATTGCGAAGCAGATGATGGTTTGGTTTGTAGGATTAATCGTTATTCAAGTGGGGGTAGCTTTATTTTTAAGTTTAAATTTAGGTTCAGATCCATTTACTTTATTTACACAAGGAGTAGCTAGGGCGCTAGCTGTTTCTCCAGGAACTGCTAATAGGTTATTGACGCTTATCTTTTTAGGCGTCCTTTTTCTCTTGGATCGAAAACAAATTAAAATAGGAACTTTTTTATGTATCATAGGTGCAGGTATTGCACTAGATGGTGTTTTAAAGCTATTAAACCCTTTGGCACTTAGTAGTTATTCTCTAAGTATCAAAATAATCATTTTTATGATGGCCTGTGTCATTGTATCTATAGGTTTTCCTATTTTAAAAAGTTCAAAGATAGGTGTGGCGCCTAATGATTTAATTTACTTAGCTTTAGTAAAGCGCTTAAAGAAATCCTATACCATTATTCGCATGAGTGTTGATATCATTTATATGGTATTAGGAATGAGCTTAGGTGGTGTTATCGGTATAGGGACTGTACTATGTGTTGCTTTTTTAGGCCCTTTAATGGATTTTTTCTTTCCTAAGATAGACCACCTTGTAAGTGGCTTTTTAAAGGAGCAAGGTGGAGCAGATGGGCAAAGCCAAAGTGGACAAATGTGATCATTAAATAAGATAAAATGAAAAGTATCAGTTAAATGATGATAGAAGTAAAAGAAAGTGAGAGACAAGCAATGAAGAAAGAACAGATGCAAGGTGAAATAGAAGCCTTGAACTTTAAAGAAGACACTTATGATTTTGATGGTATGATAAGATTGGCAGATTGTGAAGAAGCAGCTTTGATTTTTACTTTTGAAGATGAGGACGATGGTAAACATTATATGAACCGCTATGAGCTATTAGCAGCTCATATGTCTATAGAGCAAAAGTTAAATAGGATTCATCATTATCTAGAAGAGGATGAAACTCATGGATTATTTGTTTCATTTGCAGTCGTATATGAAGGGCAATTACAGCTATTTAATGGTAGGTTTAAAAAAGGTAAGGAAGTGGATATGGGAGAATTAGAACTAGGTAACCATATGATTTATGGGATGCTTATTAGATATATCGAGGGAGAATATCTATTTGATGAAGTCCTTTATTTTGACGGAGAAAATAAAAGTCATTCTTGGGCAGAACGTGTATTAGATGCAGGAGAACTAACTTTCATGATGAAAGAAATGATTATGGAATTTGAGGATTAACCTATAGAGAAGGAAGAAGAGCATGTCATTTAAAAACTACGGATTAGAAAAAAGCTTATTAAAAGCCGCTACGTTATTAGGCTTTAATAAGCCTACACCAGTGCAAGAACGGGTTATTCCTGAAGTCTTAAGAAAGCAGGATTTAATTGTTCAGTCACAAACAGGAAGTGGAAAAACAGCAGCCTTTGCTATTCCTATTTGTCAGGAAGTCATATGGGAAGAAAATAAACCTCAGGCTTTGGTTTTAACGCCAACAAGAGAACTAGCTATTCAAGTCAAAGAGGATTTTTTTCAGATAGGTCGCTTTAAGAGAATTAAAGCAGTAGGCTTGTATGGAAAGGCACCTTTTGAGGTGCAACAAAAAGAATTGAGCCAAAAAACACATGTAGTAGTAGGGACACCTGGACGTGTTTTAGATCATCTAGAAAGAGGTACGTTAGAAGCATCGCATATAAGTTATTTGGTGATTGATGAAGCTGATGAAATGCTACGCATGGGGTTTATTGATCAAGTAGAAAGCATTATAGCGGCGCTTCCTTTGAATCGTGTTACCTTATTATTTTCTGCTACTATGGCACCTCATATCCAGCAGCTGTGTGAAAAGTATCTTAGGACACCTAAAACCATTCATATAACTACTGACTTATCAAAGCCTAATAATATTGAGGAAATTGGAATAGAAACTCATGAGCAAACAAAACTAGCGGTACTAGAGGCAGTAACCATTGTGGAAAATCCAGAAAGCTGTATTATTTTTTGTAATCGTAAAGAGCGAGTTGAAATGGTATGGAAGAGACTTAATGATTTGAACTATGGTGTTGGTAAAATACATGGTGATATGGAACAAAAACAACGTTTTGCAGTTATGGAGGATTTTAGGAAAGGACGATTTCGCTATTTAGTAGCCACAGATGTAGCGGCTAGAGGGATTGATATTGACCATATTACTCATGTCATTAACTTTGATGTACCAGAGCAAGCGGAAAATTATGTGCACCGTATGGGACGTACAGGAAGGGCAGGAAGAAGTGGCAAGACATTTATATTCATCCAGCCAGAGGATAAAAGAAATCTAGCAGTTATTGAAAGTTATACTATGAGGAAAATTCCTATGCGAACAGCGTATAGAGAAGAGGAAATAGCAAGTGCTAAAAAAGCCTTCGAAGAAAAAATGAAACAACCCTTGCAGTTTAAGGAAACTAAGGGAGAAGTTTTAAATCAAGAAATCATGAAGCTGCATATTAATGCAGGCAAAAAAACTAAAATGCGTCCTGTAGATATCGTGGGAACCTTATGTCATTTACCAGGAATAACTGCAGAGGATATCGGTATTATTAACCTTCAAGATATCTCTACTTATGTAGAAATTTTAAATGGAAAAGGAGAGAAAGTATTTAAACTATTACAAACAACACCTATAAAAGGGAGAATGCGACGCGTAAGTAAAGTAGACTAATAGGTGAAATGAGCCAATCTTTAAGGTTGGCTTTTTTTGTTAAAGTAAATCATAAACTTTAGTGTTTTTTAGCACTATAAAAGGTAGTTACAGTATGATAAAATATAATGAATAATATATAATTTTTAAAATACTATATTTTTAAAAATGACTTTAAAGCACTTATAATAAAAGGAGAAATATAAATGATAGAAGAAAATAATGAGTCAATCTATGTGTCCCCTTATGCCAAAAATACTGGTCGAAAGGTTGAACCAGAAACGGTAGACCCTGTTTATATGGCAGTAAAGACTAACTATACTAGCGAAGACTTTTTATCAGAAGCTTATATTTCAAAGGAAAAGTATGTACAGATGATTAGAAGGTTAGATCGCAAAAAGAATATTATTTTACAAGGGGCACCTGGAGTTGGAAAAACCTTTTTAGCTAAGAGGCTGGCCTACTCCCTCATTGGTAAAAAGGACGATGATCGCGTTGCAATGATCCAATTTCACCAAAATTATGCGTATGAAGACTTTGTTATGGGTTTTAGACCTAATGAAACAGGAGGCTTTAATCTAGAGAAAGGTTTATTTTATACTTTTTGCCAAAAGGCAAAAGATGACATGGAAAATCCTTATTTCTTTATTATTGATGAGATTAATAGAGGAAACTTGAGTAAAATTTTTGGAGAATTACTCCTTTTAATTGAAGCAGATAAAAGAGATAAGAAATTTGCTATAGAAACAACGTATTCAAAAGAACGTTTTTATATCCCAAGTAATTTATATATTATTGGTTTAATGAATACAGCTGATAGAAGTTTAGCGGTAATGGACTATGCTTTACGTAGACGATTTAGTTTTATTGAAATTGATCCAGCTTTTGGTGGAAATTTTGAAAGGTATATGAAACAGTTTGAACATACAAAGCTTTCGCGTGTGATTCAGGTGATTATGCAAATCAATGAAGCTATTACACAAGATGAATCTTTAGGAAGAGGTTTTCGTATAGGACACAGTTACTTTTCGGATCTTAATAATGGTAGTGATGAAGAACTTTATGAAATTATTGAATGTGAAATTGTTCCGCTTTTAGAAGAATATTGGGGAGAAAATTATGAGAAGTTCTCTACTTATGTAAAGGTATTAAGAGGGGCATTGCAGTATGCATAAAGGAGAAATGCTACAACAAATACCTAATATTAATTTATACCATATGTTGTGTTATAGCTTTCGTGATTTAAATAAAATTACCCCCGAGGCTTTAGGTGCGGAGTCGTTTGATCAAATTGAGGCACTTTTATCAGCTATTTTATTGGAAGGAATCACAAGACAATTTAAAAGGGGACTATACAAAGAATATGTAGAAGGTGAGGGACTCTTGCAAGTACTGAGAGGTAAAATTGATATTCACGAAACTATACGTCTTAAAACACAGGTGAGTAGACAAGTTTATTGTCACTATGATGAATTTAGTGTAGATAACATCTATAATCAAGTGTTAAAAGCCTTATGTCTTTTAATTTTAAAAAGAGGACGTATAGCTTCTCAGCAACGTAAAAACTTTAAAAGACTTCTCATTTCATTTAATGAAGTACAAGATATTGCTTTAGACTGTGTGGCATGGGGAAAATTAAGCTACGAGAAGAACAAATTTCCTTATAAAATGCTAATTCAGATTGGATATATGATTTTTAAAGGAATCCACTTAGATATAAATACCGGTAAAGGTTATTTAAATGAAGTTATTTTTAATCATTTGTATAAGCAGTGTATTTATCGTTTTTTTGAAACAGAATGTCATGGTGTAGATGTGAGTTATGAAAAAATAGCGGATGAAGAGGAAGTAGATAGCGATTTGATTTTACTTCGAGAAGATAAGATTATGCTTGTACATACCTGTTTTTATCCAGAGCTCTTTATTAATCAAAAAGCAACAGAGCATAAGAGTTTCTTATTACAAGAAATGAAGAAAACTTTTTACTCAGTTCGTGAAAATAGTATGAAATCTGACGAAACAATAAGTGGTTTATTACTATACCCTTCTATAGAATCTACTTATATTGAAGAATATATGCTAGATCAACATCAAATTTTTGTAGCGGCTATTGACTTACGAGAATCGATGAGTGCTATTAAAGTACATTTAAAACAAATGAGTCAATTGGCATAAAATCATATAAGCAATCATGGTTTTGGATAGATGTGATATAATCATAGCAAAACTATTAATTGGAGATGATTTCATGAATGAAAAAATCAAGCAGCTCACTCAAATTCTAAGAGATAGTAATAATATAGTATTTTTCGGAGGAGCTGGGGTGTCGACTGCTTCTCAGATCCCTGATTTTAGAAGTGCCAATGGTTTATTTAATGAGCGATTAAATCGTACCTTTACACCAGAACAACTAGTATCTCATACTTTTTTTGTGAAATATCCAGAAGACTTTTATCAATTTTATAAAGACAAGCTGATTTACCCAGAAGCTCAGCCCAATGCATGTCATAAGGCTTTAGTAAAATTAGAGCAAATGGGTAAACTAAAGGCTATTGTTACACAAAATATAGATGGCTTACATCAAATGGCAGGAAGTCAGGTGGTATATGAACTTCATGGCTCTGTTCATAGGAATTACTGCTTAAAATGTGGTGCTTTTTATGATGCGGCTTATCTATTAGAAGCTCCAGGTATTCCAAAGTGCCAAAGGTGCGGAGGAGTGGTAAAGCCTGATGTTGTTTTGTATGAAGAGGGATTAGATGATGAGGTTATCTCAGCAGCAGTAAGTGCTATTGCTATGGCAGAGACTTTGATTATTGGAGGAACCTCTTTAGTGGTTTATCCAGCGGCAGGACTTATTCATTATTTTAAGGGGAAACATCTTATCCTTATTAATAAAAGTACTACCTCTGCAGATGATACAGCAGATCTAGTGATTCATGATGCTATTGATAAAGTATTAGCAGAAGCTGTTTCAAGCTTATAGCTTGCATTGAAAGGAGATAAAGAAAACAAATGATACCAAGAGAAGCTATCAAGGAATTTTGTTTAACACTTCCAGGCGCGTATTTAGATTATCCTTTTGATGAAGAATGGCAAGCTCTAAGAATTCGAGAAAACCATAAAAGCTTTGCTTTTATTTTTAAGCATCAGGGGAAACTGTATGTGAATGTGAAATGTGAGCCGTTAAAAGCACAATTTTTAAGAGAAATGTACTTACAGATTATACCTGGTTATCATATGAACAAAAAACATTGGAATTCTATTGTGGTAGATGAAGACTTGTCAGAAGGTTTATTGTGGCAACTCATTAAAGAGAGCCATGAGTTAGTTTATCCTAAAAAGAAAGTAAAGAAAAATGAGTAGTTGATAAACCTAAGCTGTTACGAGGTCAATAAATGACCTGTGTAACAGCTTATTTATATTTTGTGAGACTTAAGCTATAAGTAAAAGCGTCGATTGTTCATAAAAGGGGACAAAGGTATGATAAATGTGGTAAAATTTAAATATAATAATAATTTAGTTAATTTAGGGGGCAGAAGATGCAAGACGTATTTATTTCTTACTCTTCAAAAAATAAGATAGAAGCTAATAAAGTATGTGAGCAACTAGAAAAAAGAGGTATTTCTTGTTGGATGGCACCACGAAATATTCAACCAGGTAAAGAATGGGGAGAACAAATTATTAGAGGGATTGAAACTAGCCGCGTTTTAGTATTAATTTTTTCCGCGGCTTCTAACGAATCTCCGCAAGTATTAAGAGAAGTAGAAAGGGCGGTTAGTAAACGTTTAAAGATTATTAATTTTAGAATTGAAAATGTTAGTCCATCTGACTCAATGGAATACTTTTTATCAGCTAATCATTGGCTTAATGCTTTTGATGGAAATAGAGAGACCCATATTGAAAGTTTAAGTATCACAATTAAAGGTTTGTTAGAAGAACAGCTGTTGCCACAACAAGCTCATCCTATTGTATCTAAAGGATTAGGAAAGCATACCGTTTATAAAAAGGGATTGAAATTTTTAGCAGTTGGATTAATAGGTATTATACTTATCATTATTGCGTATAATTTGAATGCTATTCGAGTGGCCATGGTAAAGGAACCTCAAGTAGAGGCCTTGGTAGAAAAGCAACAGGACAAAGCATTAAAAACACCTACAGCTCATGTGCAGGCTTCTAATCAGCCATTAGAAACGCCTCTAGGAGAAGTTCAAGTTACCCCGGCACCAGTGGAGACTTTGGTCCCCACTGAGAAGAATAATGAGCAGGGAAATACGCAAAATCAAATAGCTATGGTTACTCAGGAACCAGATAATCAAGAAAAGGTAACACCTACAACACAAGCGGAGCCAGTTCAATCGTTAGATATAGAGATAGGTAGTAAAGTTACTTTTGGGGTCTATCATAATGAGCCAATCGAGTGGCTTGTGATTCATAAGGACAGTAAGGGGAACCCGTTATTATTATCTGAGAAAATATTGACATTAAAGGCTTTTGATGGTGCAGAAAGTGGGAATTATAACAAGGCTAGTAATGGAACCATTTTCGATGGTAAAAAAGAAAAAGAAGCACCTGGTCAAAATTATACAAAGGAAGAATTAAGACAAATGAAAGGGAGCAATGACTGGGCAAATTCTAACTTACGTACATGGTTAAATAGTGGTGGAAAAACAGTAAGTTATAAAGGACAAGGGCCAGCTGCTAATGCATTTTTAGATGGTGCTAATGCTTATGATAAGACTTACGGCTTTCTTTATGAGTTTACAAAAGAAGAACAGGCCTTAATTCAAACAACCTCTTACAAAAATATATTAGGAACCTTGGAGCAAGGCAGGAAGGCTGGCGGAAAAGAACTTTTTCACTTTGAACGCGTCAGCATAGAAGATTGCTTGTTAAATAGTAGTAAAGCTTACTATGAAACATTAAGTGATAAAGTGTTTTTATTATCTTTAGAAGAAGTAGAAGGCTATCTATATACTCAGGGTATTCCCATTAAAACGAATCCTACAGAAGAAGCCATTGAAAAGGATCAATCAGGTTGGTATAAGGATATAAAAAGTCAAACAGGTGGTTATCATATGTGGTGGCTTAGGACACCAGCAGGAGAGAGTAGTAGTTTAGTATGTACAGTAGGACCTTCAGGTGAAGTGATTTATACAGAGTATGCAGCACAAGCAGGAGTGGGGATTAGACCAGCACTTTACTTAGAAGCCAGTCATTGTACTTTAGAAGATGGAAAGATTATAAAAGCTAAATAAAAATTTGAAATGAAAGAAAAGAGGTAATTTCGAGCTAAAATAGTACATACTATAGATAAGAAACAAAGGAGGGGTTACTATGAAGCACAAAACCAAGCTCTATCTCAAAAGGAGTATTTTGATACTCGTATTAATGATAGTTACCCTAGCTTTTTATCATGGCTTAGTGATTCGCCACTATGTGTTTGAAACCTCTAAACTTGATTCTGAAACAAAATTACGTCTTGTTACTTTAGCAGACTTGCATAGTCATATTTATGGGCATCAGCAGCAGGATTTAATTGATAAAATTAAAAAAGCAAAGCCAGATATTATTGTAATGGTAGGAGATATGATAGATGATGAAGCCCCTATTACAGGAATGGAATTACTTTTAGAGGGACTTCAAGGAGTGGCTCCTATGTACTATGTAACAGGAAATCATGAATATTGGTCTGGACAGATCAAGGAAATTAAAGCATTTATGCGGAAGTATCAGGTCACTGTTTTAGAGCAAGAATACAAGGTCCTTCATGTAAAAGGGAACAAGGTTATTTTAGCAGGATTAGATGATGTGGCAGGGTTTGAGGAAGAAAGTATATGGGAAATAGAAGCAAAGATGGCTTTTAAAGAACTAGAGCATGAAGAAGGCTATAAGATTCTTTTAAGCCATAGGCCAGATTTGGTAGGTGTTTATAAGGAACTACCTTTTGACCTTGTGATTGCAGGGCATACCCACGGGGGTATTATTCGCATACCTTATTTTAGTAATGGTTTTTTTGCTGCTAACCAAAAGCTTTTTCCAGATTATGTAGGTGGCTTGTATAAAGAAGAGGGATTCAACTTAGTTGTAAGTAGAGGTTTATCCGCTGAGGTCATCCCTCCTCGTTTATTTAATCCACCAGAAATTACATTAATTGAATTAATAGGGGAAAAATAATATAATAATTACAACTATTTAGATAGTTTGCTTTGACCTTACTATTATTTTGACGTATAATGGAATTACGTAGTAGAGGGAGAAATGAGGGGGAATAGAGATGGACGAAGAACAAGAATTTGGTAAAAGTAAATTAGGCAACTTCTATTTGGTTAAGGTTTTTAAGTCACTAGGCTTAATGCATATTATTGTCTTTACAATGATGATTTTATGTGATGTTATTGTATTATTACCCGCACATATCAAATGGTCAGTTGATATGCTGACTAAGCTCATTAACCTTTTAAGTGGTGGTAATGAGGATTATAAAGCCTTTTTTTGGGCATTTTTAGTAGCTACTTTAGTGACATTAGTAGTTGTTTGGATTGTGAGTAAGCTATTAGCTTTTAGAAAAAGTAAGAAACAACATACAACGTATTCATTAACCCAAGAACAATAGTTCTTGGGTTTTTATACAATAAAAGAAAAGTTGATGAAACATAAAAATATGTTATAATAAAAAATATTTATTTTGAAGCATCCTATAAGGAGATACTATTTTAATAGATTTCACTAATAGTGATGAACCAAGCCTGATATATTTCTGCGTTGAGCAGTTATATAAATTTATGATACGCTGCATTATTTATAAGCGGCAGTAAGGAGAAAAAAATGAATACAACAAAAAAGACTACACAATTTACAAGGCTGGCATTACTAGCAGCCCTATTGGTGGTACTTGGATGCACCCCTCTTGGATTTATATCCATTCCCCCAATATCCATCACTTTAATGCATATTCCTGTTATTATTGGTTCGCTTATGTTAGGAGCAACCTATGGTGGTGTTTTAGGTTTAGTTTTTGGCTTAGTGAGTATGCTTAAAGCAGCTACTTCGCCTAATCCAGCAGATCTAGTTTTTTCACCTTTTGCAAGTGGAATGCCACTAGCTTCCCTTGTTATGTGTATTGGACCTCGAGTGATTTTAGGTATATCGCCAGCTATTTTAAATAAGCTGTTATTTAAGGTTTTGAAGAAGCAGGCTATTAACTTCACTATTAGTGCATGCATTTCAACAGCTGTACATACCATTCTTGTATTAGGATGCTTAAGTTTATTTTTTAAAGCCATACCAGTACAGGAGATTTTTATGTATATTATTGGGGTTAATGGTGTATTAGAAATGGTGGCAGCTGGGGTATTGGCTACAGGTGTTTGTGTGCCACTTAAGAAAAATCATGTGATATAAAGTAGGGTGTGAATGATGAAAGTTATTGAATTAACGGAAATAGAAAATATTAAAATAGGTCATGCAGATAATCAAGTAGCTGCTACTGGTTGCACTGTCATTATTTGTGAGCAAGGTGCTCCAACAGGTATAGATATACGCGGAGGAGGACCTGCTTCAAGAGAAACCCAGCTTCTTAATCCTTTAGCAGCTTGTGATAAAATTCATGCAGTGCTTTTAAGTGGTGGTAGTGCTTTTGGCTTAGATGCTGCAGGTGGCGTGATGAGCTACTTAGAAGACAGAGGGATTGGTTTTGATGTAGGTGTAACTAAGGTACCTTTAGTAAGTACTTCCTGCTTATTTGATCTTCAAGTAGGTGATACTCAAGCAAGACCTGATGTAGAAATGGGCTATGCTGCATGTCTTGCAGCCGAGTTAAATGAGCCTAGAGAAGGTAATGTAGGTGCGGGAACTGGTGCTACAGTAGGTAAATATAAAGGGGTTTCTGGTATGATGAAATCTGGTATAGGCATGTATGCCGTGGAGCTAGGAGATTTAAAAGTAGGTGCTTTGGTGGCTGTGAATGCCTTGGGCGATGTGAAGGATGAAGTATCCGGGGCTATTTTAGCAGGTTTATTAAATGAAGAGCAAACCGCCTTTTTAAATACAGAAGAAATGCTTTATAAAGAAGCTACCCAGCAGAAAAACTTATTCACAGGGAATACGACTTTAGGAGTCATTATAACGAATGGAGCCTTTAATAAGGTGCAAATGACTAAGATTGCAGCTATGGCTCAAAATGGATTAGCAAAAACCATTTGTCCAGTGCATACTACAGCCGATGGTGATAGTGTTTATGCAATGTCAGTAGGTGAAGTAGCCGCAGATATAAATGTAGTAGGCACATTAGCAGCCAAAGTAATGGCGAAAGCTATTAATAGAGCCGTTTTAATGGCTGAACCAGCTTACGGTTTAAAAGTAGCCGCCGATTTTATGATTAACTCAAAATAGATGTTTTTGTGGAAATGAATATGAAATAATCAAAAGAGCTCCCTCAATAAGGACAAAGTAAAATCCTGATGGGGAACTCTTTTGATTGGATAATGCATTAGTCAACACGTCTTACTGTAAATCCATTTTCATTTAACACTTTAACTAGTTTTTGCACATTTTCAGCTTCAACTCGAATAATAAGTTCTTTTAAATGCATGACTTCAGGATCGAGTTGAACAATACTGATGATATTCCCTTTTTCTCTAGCAATAAGTTCGGTAAGCTTGGCTAAACGGCCTTTAACATCAGGGGTGGTAATAGCTAATCTGGTATAACCTATACCCAAAGCATTTTTAAAAGTAGCAAAAACAGCTTTATGTGTCACAATACCGGCAAAATGACCAGCTTCATCTACAACGGGGATGAATTGAATATTGCGATTGCAAAGAAGTTTAATAGGTTCTTCTACTAAATCTTCAGAGGATAAGCATTGAATTTTAGTTTTCATAAAATCAGATATAGGACGTTTTAAAAAAGTGGCCTTATCTTCTTCACTATTAAAATATTCTTCTAGGATATAACGTTTAGAAATAATACCTACAAACTGTTTACCATCCACCACAGGTAAAGAAAGAAGGGCTTTTGAATCAATGACTTCTAGTGCTTCTTTAGCGGTATGTGTCATCCTCAAAGTGGTTAAATCACTTACAGGAATCATGATATTCTTAATTAACATAATTATCACCTCTTTATGTTTATTATACTATTGTTTAAAGATAAATGCCAATAAAATTTATAGATAAATTTCTGTTTGAAGTGAAACAACTTAAAAAAGTAAAATAAATATTTATCTTGATTTTTATCTAGTAAAATAAATAAAAGTCAAGATAAATATTTAAAATAAAGGATAAGGGAATAAATATTGACAGTTAGATGCAAACATAGCATAATGAGTTGACTTAGGTCAAAAATCTGAGACGAAAAATGCTAAGAAAGAGGCGGTAAGATGAGTAGGTTTTTTAATGGTCAAGAGGTAGAGCTCCTAGCACCAGCAGGAAACTTTGAAATTTTTAAGGAAGTCATTCAAACCGGTGCAGATGCCGTTTATTTTGGTGGCAAGAACTTTAATATGCGTATGCATCGTAAAGATTTTAATTTTACACAGGAAGAAATAAGACAGGCCGTGGAAATGGCCCATGCTTTAAATAAGAAGGTCTATATTACAGTTAACAATTTATTAAGTCATGAGGATCTTAAGCATATAGAAGATTATTTGGTCTTTCTAAACGAAGTGGGACCAGATGCACTTATTGTGCAAGATGTTTGCTTAATAGAGAAAATAAAAGAGATGAAGCTTGATTTAACTATTCATGCATCAGTTATGATGAATGTTCACAATTTACCTATGATTAAAACCCTAAGAAATCTAGGTGTAACGAGAATAGTAGCGTCTAGAGAAATGTCTCTAGCTCAAATTAAGGCCCTACATGTTCAAACAGATATGGAATTTGAATATTTTGTTCATGGTGACATGTGTATTGCCCATGGGGCACAATGTACTTATTCAGGGATGGTTTTTGGACAAAGTAGTAACAGAGGACGTTGCATGAAGCCTTGTCGTTGGGGGTACAAAGCCATAAAAGACAACAAGCTTTATGATACAACTTATCCTTTAGCGGTAAAAGATATGGCCATGTATAGCCATATTCCTGAATTAATTGATGCAGGCGTTGTTTCCTTTAAAATAGAGGGACGTATGCGTAGTATGGATTACTTAGCAACCATTATTAAGGCTTATAGTGAAGCCATAGATCGTTATATACAAGACCCCATTGATTACAACCGAGAACAGGATTTAGCACTGCTAAAAGCAAATCGTAATAGAGATTTATCAACAGCTTATGCTTTTGGTAAGCCAGGACTTCAAAATATTAATAGGCGTTATGAAGGAACTGGTAAATTCTACAGCACAGGTAAAGTGTTTAGCCAGCCAGTAGAAGAAATCGAAATGAAAGAAGAACGTTTGCAGGTTATTAGAGAAGTTTTAACAGGAAACCAAGTAATAACTAAAGGACCTGAACTGACGATTCGCGTTAATGATTATGAGAGTGCAGTATTAGCACTGAGCTTAGGTGTAGAACATATTTACTTATCAGGAGATACGTATGAGCCAAGTAAACCTTTTTCAGTAGCACAAATAAAGGACCTTACGACACGTAAAGCAGGTAGTAAAATTTATTTGGCTTTACCACGTATGATGTACGAAGAAGATTTTAAAGTGTATCATCATTATTTAAGTCAAGACTTGGGCTTAGATGGCCTTTTAATAACGGAGCTTGGTGCTATTGGTGAGTATAAACATTTAGGACTTGAGCTAATAGGGGATTTCTCATTAAATGTATATAATGCAGAGATGGCTAAATTTTACCAGCATCAAGGCTTAGAGCGTATAACCTTATCTATTGAATCACCCCTCTATAATACAAGAGACTTTTTAGCGGCAAGCAGCATGCCAGTAGAAGTCATTGTTCATGGTAGACCGGCTGTGATGTATATGGAACATGATTTATATGATAATACAAAAGCTTTAGCAGGAGCTGAATTAGATGAAACTCATTATAAAGAAGGCATTTTATACCTAATAGATGATAAGGGGTACGAACATCCTATTTATCGTGATTGTAAAGGTAGAAATCATATGTTATTAACCAAAGAATTAGCTTACCTACCCTTTATAGAGGCGCTTTATAAAGCAGGAGCTACGTATTTTCGTATAGAAGGTGCTAGTTATAACTGTGAGGAGTTAGAACACATCATTAGGCTTTATCAAGCCGCACAAAAAGCAATTGTTCAAAAAGAGGAAATGCCGCAGTTTATAAGAGGAGAAAAGGGCTATACATTAGGTGCATTGCAATTTGACTAGGAGGAAAATAAAATGGATTCATTAAAGGAGCAAGTGATTGAAAATAAACAAAATTATTTGTGTCCACCTAGCTGGAATCATTTTTACAAAGAGCCACCAGTAATCGTAAAAGGTGAGATGCAGTATTTATATGATGATACGGGCAAAAAGTATTTAGACTTTTTTTCAGGTGTTTCGGTAATGAACTGTGGTCATTGTAATCCGGAAATTATTGAGCCAGCTATTGCTCAAATGCGTACATTACAGCACACTAGTATTATTTATTTAACAGAGCAAATGGGAGAATTAGCAAGACGCTTAAGTGGACTTTTACCAGGTGATATATGTCGTTCTTTTTTCTGCTGCACAGGTTCTGAAGCTAACGAAACAGCTTTATTAATGGCTAGACTTTATACAGGGAAAAAAGAGTTTATTGCTATAAAAAATGGTCTCCATGGGCGAACACATTTAACTATGAGTACTACGGCGATACCTATGTGGCGAAGTGATCCTTATTTATCTGATGCCGTTCATTTTGCAGAAAATACATTTATTTATGGTGAAGACATAGAAACAGCAGCTAAGAAGTCTTTAGAAAGTATTAGAAGAATCATTGAGATGAGAGGCAAAGATAATATTGCAGCACTTATTATGGAACCTATTCAAGGTAATGGTGGGATTATTACACCACCACCTCACTATTTTAAGGCACTTAAAGCACTTTTAGAAGCCAATGATATTTTACTTATTATAGATGAAGTGCAAACTGGCTTTGCACGTACAGGAAAGCTTTTTGCTATCTCACATTATGAGGTGGTACCAGATATTTTAACAGTAGCTAAAGCACTAGGTAATGGTATGCCTATATCAGCAGCTTGCACCAATGAAAAGATTGCTATGGCCTTTAATAAACCATCCGCTTCTACTTTAGGAGGTAATCCAGTTTGTAGTACCACGGCTTTAGCAGTGCTAGATTATATTGAAAAATATGACTTATGTCAGCGTGCAGAAACCTTAGGAAAACAATTGATGCAGGGACTAAAACTACTTCAAGAAAAGTATCCTATTTTAGCAGATGTAAGAGGTATGGGACTTATGGTAGGCGTAGAAGTACGTCACTTAAATGGAATGGCAGCACCAGAACTGGTAGATGATATATTAGAAGCTTTAAAAGAATGTGGCATCATTTTAGGTAAAAATGGCTTAGAAAGAAATGTCTTAGCCTTTCAGCCACCATTAGTGATTACGCCAGAGAATGTCAAGGATTTATTAGATGCATTAGATAGCATTTTAGCTGGAATAGCAATAAATAAAGCCGCTTTATACAACGACTAGAGAAGTGGGGACAAATAATGAGTTATAAAAATTTACAAAGCTTTATTAAAAAGCTAGAGGAAGAAGGACAACTTGTAAGAGTTAAAAAAGAAGTAGATTCTTATTTGGAAATTACGGAGATTACGGACCGTGTTTCTAAGGCTTATGGGCCTGCTTTACTATTTGAAAAAGTAAAAGGCTCTCCTTACCCTGTACTTATTAATGCCATGGGAACTTATGAGCGTATGAGTATGGCGTTAAGTGCTAAAAACTTTAAGACTTTAGAAGAAGATTTAGCAAGATTTCTGGATATGACCAATTACATGGGCATTATGAACTTAGCTAAATCAGCACCACGTTTAAGCCGGCTGGCTTCTGTTTTTCCAATTAAGCTCCCTACCAAAGGAAGCTGTCAAGAAGTGATTGAAACCAAGCCGGATTTAACAAAATTGCCAGTGCTTCATTGTTGGCCTCAAGATGGCGGCCCCTTTTTTACCTTGCCATTGGTCATTACAAAAGACCCAGAAACAGGTGTGCAAAATATGGGCATGTATCGTATGCAAGTGTTTGATAAGAACACCACAGGGATGCACTGGCATTGGCATAAAGATGGTCGTGAAATTTATGAAAGCTATAAAAAGCGTGGAGGTAAGATGCCGGTATCAGTGGTTTTGGGAGGTGACCCAGCCATTATTTATGCAGCAACAGCACCTCTGCCTAAAATGATAGATGAGATGATGTTTGCAGGGTATCTTAGAAAAATGCCAGTTAAAATGGTAAAATCCATTACCAGTGATATTTCTGTGCCAGCTGAAGCTGAGTTTGTCATTGAAGGTTATGTAGACGTTAATGAACAGCCAAGAAGAGAAGGACCATTTGGTGATCATACGGGTTATTATTCCTTAGAAGATGATTATCCAGTTTTTCATGTGACTTGTATTACCCATAAGAAAAACCCCGTTTATCCAGCGACTATTGTAGGGCAACCACCTATGGAAGATTGCTATATAGGAAAAGCAACAGAGCGTTTGTTTTTACCATTGCTTCGTATGATCAGTCCAGAAGTAGTGGACATGGATTTTCCGTTAGAAGGTGTTTTTCATGGCTGTGTCATTATGTCTATTAAAAAACGTTTTCCAGCACATGCTAAAAAAGTGATGAATACCGCATGGGGAATGGGACAAATGATGTATACCAAAATGGTCATTGTAGTAGATGAGGATATCAAACCAAGTGACTATGAAGCCGTAGCAAGTTGTATTCTTAAGAATACAAGGCCAAAGCTAGATATGATCTTTTCACCAGGGCCACTAGATGCACTGGATCATGCATCGCCAATGTCGCATTACGGCTATCGTTTAGGTGTTGATGCTACTCGTAAATGGCCATCTGAAGGAGATATGAGTTTATGGCATGAAAAAGAGCCAGTTGAAGCATGCGTCCCATTTGACCTAACTGATTTTAAAGAGGTGATTCAAGAAGGAGCGGTTTTAACAAATGGTATTTTAAAAGGGTATACTGTAGTAGCTATTCATAAAACTGATGGCAGCGCAGCTAAAGGCCTGACAGAAGCCTTTTTAAAAGCGCCAAAGGTAGAATCTAAGGTTCTCATTTTAGTAGATGCGGATATTCCAGTAGACAAAGTATCCATTGTATGTTGGAAACTCTTTAATAATATTGATGCCAAACGAGATATAACGGTACAAGAAATAGCTATAGATGATGTAAGAGTGGTAATTGATGCGACTAAAAAACTACCTTCAGAAGGACATGAACGTATCTGGCCAGATGATATTGTTATGAGTGAGGCCGTTAAAACATATGTAACAAATAATTGGGAGGCCTATAAAATTGATAAAAATCATTAAAAAAATAAAGAATAAAGTCAATGATTATGCCACATTAGTGATGTTTTCACATACTATTTTTTCATTATCTTTTGCACTTATTGCCATGTTATTAGCTGCAGAAGGCTTGCCTTCGCTTGATACTATGTTTTGGATTTTGGTAGCTTTTATGGGGGCTAGAACAGGTGCTAATGCCATTAATAGAGTCATTGATGCAGAAATAGATGCTAAAAATGCTAGAACAGCTAATAGACAAATCCCTAGTGGACTTATGAATAAAAAGGAAGTTATTATTTTTACGATGATTTGTTTTGTGGTGATGGTATTAGGTGCATTACAGCTGAATACTTTATGTTTCATCCTATCACCACTAGCCATTTTCTTAATGACTATTTATTCATATACCAAACGTTTTACATGGGCTTGCCATCTAGTATTAGGTATTACTTCTGCAGCAGCACCTGTAGGAGCATGGCTTGCAGTGACTGGAAAAATCAGTTTACTACCTCTACTGATGGGGGCTGCTAATACTTTATGGGTAGCTGGTTTTGACGTTATTTATGGTGCGCAAGATTATGAGTTTGATAAAGCTCATGGTATTCATTCTATTCCAGCACGATTTGGTGTGAGAAAAGCTTTAATGATTGCCAGAGTATTTCATGCTTTGGCTTGGGTTATACTAGTGGCAATAGGACTAATGAGTAAGCAATTAAATGTTATTTATGAAATAGGGATGCTTGTTATTGGTATTTTATTTATCATTGAACACAAGCTGGTATCACCAGATAATCTTACGAATGTTAAAATTGCCTCTTACCAGATTAATCAAGTTATTAGCATTGTATTTCTTATATGCGGCGTACTAGCTACAGTATTATAAGATCATTCATTTGATAATAAAGGAGCGTATATGAAAAGAATTGTGGTAGGTATAACAGGTGCTAGTGGTAGTATTTATGCTAAAAGATTAATTGAAGAACTACTAAGGTTAGATTTGGAGATTCATGTGATTGCGACTGCTACAGCTGAAAAAGTATTTGCTTATGAGCTAGACTTAGAGTTTAAGTCTTATATGGAAAAGCTTAGAAAGCAGTACCATCAGCTTATTTTAGAAGAAAACGATCATTTGTTTGCAGGAATTGCTAGTGGTTCTTATGGCTTTGATGCCATGATTGTAATGCCTTGTTCTATGGGAACTTTAGGTGAGATAGCTTATGGTCTATCTAAAAATCTCCTGGTACGTGCGGCAGATGTAGCACTTAAGGAAAAAAGACCACTTATTTTAGTACCAAGAGAAACCCCTTTAAATGCTATTCATTTAGAAAATATGTTGAAGCTAGCTAAGATGGATGTGAGTATTTTACCTGCCATGCCAGGTTTTTATCACAAACCCAAATCTTTAGAAGAAGTTATAGATTTTGTAGTAGGTAAAGTGCTAGATCATTTAGGAATCCATCATCAGCTATTTCAAAAATGGACAGATCATTAACCCACAATAGATAACGACTTGATGAAAGGAAAGAGAATGAAGATGAAAAAGAAATTAAGTGTATTATTATGTTTCATATTAAGTGTAGTCATGGTAGGATGTAATGCAAAAGCGCCCATTCCAGAAGCCAGTCCATCACCATCAGAAGCAGGAGCTGAAAAAGAAAGTCTTTCTTTAGGACTTATTAGTTCGATTTCAGCGCTACCCATTATTATGGCAGAGGAGAAGGGGTATTTTGAGGAAGCAGGAGTAGATGTAAAGTTAGAATTTTTTAAAGCTGCTAAAGATCGTGATGCAGCGCTTCAAGCAGGCCAAATTGATGGGGTCATTTGTGATCAGATTGCCATTGCTATTTATCAAAATGCAGGGATTGATATGAAAATTACTGGCATGACAGATGGCGAGTTTGTCTTAGTAGCAGGTGCCAATAGTGGTATTAATCAAGTAGCTGATTTAGTGGGTAAAAAAGTGGCTATTTCAGAAAACACAGTCATTGAATATACATTAGACCAACTATTAGATAAATATGATGTGTCTGAAGCAGCAGTAGAAAAAGTAGCCATTCCAGCAATGCCAACAAGACTTGAAATGCTTAATAATGGAGAAATAGATGCTGCCATTATGCCAAGTCCTTTTTCTGATACAGCCATTGCAAATGGTGGTAAAATGATTGAAAAGGTAGATGTGGATAGTGGTATGTACCCTTCTGTTACAGCATTTAAGCAATCTGTTATTGATGAAAAACCAAATGCTATTAAAGCCTTTTATACAGCCTACAACAAAGGTGTCGATTACATTAATACAACAGATGTAAAAGCTTATGAAGAAGTGATTATTACAACCATTGGTTATCCAGAAGAGATGAGAGGTAACATTATTGCACCTGTATTTAGAAAAAATCAATTACCTCCTTTAGAGGAAGTAGAAGATGTATTTGATTGGTGTGAAGACAAGGGACTTTTAACAATTACGCTTGAACCAGCAGATGCAGTAAGTGACATTGGTGTTATTCAGTAATAGCAACTAGTAAAGAGGTGTTGTACTTAGTTAGTGCAATGCCTCTTTTAGTGTGATGTTTAGAGATAATCTCATGTTAAAATAAAGAATTAAAGAGAGGTGAATACAACATGATTGAGGTAAGGGATTTAGTAGTGAAATATAAAAACAATAAAATTTTTGAAAGGGCATTAGGACCGATTGATTTAACACTAGACCCAGGAGAGATTATTGCCATTATAGGTCCTTCGGGATGTGGAAAGTCTACTTTTATTAAAGCATTAGCAGGCATAACACCTTATGAAGGAAGTCTTTTAATGAAGGGAGAAAGCTTTAATTATCAAAAGCAGCGCATTGGTTATATTCCTCAAGGTTATGGTCTTTTACCTTGGAAAACAGTATATGAAAATTGTACTTTACCATTTCGCATTAAAAAGATGAAACTGACAGAAGAAAGAAAAGCGCATCTTGAAGAAGTATTAGAGACTTTAGAGCTTAAGCAGTTAACGAAACGGTATCCAAGTGCTTTAAGTGGTGGACAGCGTCAAAGAGTAGCCCTTGCTAGAGCTTTTGCTTTTTCACCAGAATTATTATTAATGGATGAACCTTTTTCAGCTTTAGATGCCATTATGAAAGAAGAGGCAGCAGAAATCTTTTTGAAGGTTTGGAGAGTGCACCATTGTACGACTTTAATCGTCACACATAGTATCGAAGAAGCACTTTATATGGGAAATAAGATTCTTGTCATGTATCAAAATGGAACAGTAAATGCTATATGGGAAAACCCTCTTTTTGCAGATGCACATTTTAGAGAAAGAGAAGAATTTAAAGTGCTTTATCATCAAATTAAAGAACAAATTAAAAGGGGGAGAAGCTGATGAAGCAAAGGAAAGGTTTATTATTTTTACAAGGTTTCTTATTCTTTAATCTTATATGGTATTTAGGAGCCATTTGGTTAAAAACACCAGCTTTACCAGTGCCGACAAAAGTCTATGGCTATTTACCAAAAATTATAGGGGGGCCTATGCTAGGACATATAGGGGCAAGTCTTCAAAGAATTTTTTGGGGGCTATTGATTTCTACGTTAATAGGCGTAATGATTGGGCTATTAATGGGTACTTCACCTGTTATTAACCGTCTTTTAAATCCGTTAATCTATTTTACTTATCCTATTCCTAAAACTGCATTACTCCCTATTCTAATGATTTTGTTTGGTTTAGGAGATCATTCAAAGATTACGCTTATTGTGCTGATTACAGTTTTTCAGGTCATTGTAGCAGTAAGAGGGAGTGTTCAGCAGATTGATGCAGGCCTTTATCATAGTATGAGGAGTTTAGGAGCGAGTAAAGGGCAAATGTTTTACCATGTCACTTTACCAGCAGTACTTCCTGATATTTTAACGCATCTTAGGTTATCAGTAGGGACTACTTTATCTGTTTTATTTTTTGCTGAAAACTACGGAACACAGCATGGGTTAGGTTATTATATCCAAGATAGTTGGAGTCGAATGAATTATTTAGCTATGTATGGTGGTATCTTAATATTAGGTTTATTAGGATTTATGCTATTTATTATGATTGATGGGCTAGAACAATGGTGGTGCAAAAAATAAAATGATGTATTTTGATAATTGATTAGCTAAAAACGACCAATTAAGCTAAAAAATGACCGTTTATGCCTAAAAGCTTGAAAAGTTCATATTAGAAATGGTATTTTAATAAAGAGGTAGATTAAAAAAAATCATAAGTGACTAAATAATTATAAGAAAAAATGAAACTGGGGAGACGATATGAGCACAAGAATAGGTATTGAACAAATACAGGTGGGGATGGTTATAGATAAACCTATTTATAAACATAATGGTGTTTTACTTATTCCAAGACAAACTACGATAACACCAAGGGTTCAGCAATTACTAAAAGAGTATTTAGTAGAGTATATAGATATTGAAGAAAAAGCAGCGATGCCTATAGCAACCTCGACTGAAGCTATTAAAGAGACTGAAGCCTTTAAAGTATTCGATCAAGGGATGTTAGCTACTACAGAAAATCTAAGAAGCACACTATCTCATGTAGCTCATACAGACGAAGCGCTTGATGTACAAACATTAGTTGCAGAAGTTGATAACTTGTTCAAAAAAGCAGATAATAATATCCAGTTATTGGATATGATGTATTGTATGCGCAGTTATGATGATTTAACCTATACACATAGTGTCAATGTGGCATTAATGTGTCATATTATGGGAAGATGGTTAGGATTAAGTGAAGAGGATATGCAAGTTTTGAGTTTATGCGGGCTATTACATGATGTTGGTAAGGTGGATATTCCACAAGAAATAATTACAAAACCTGGAAGGCTTACAAAAGAAGAATTTGATGTGATTAAAGAGCATCCTGTAAAAGGCTATAAGATATTAGAAAAGCAAGCTATTGACGAACGTATTAAAGCAGCAGCCTGTATGCATCATGAGAAATGTGATGGGACAGGATATCCTAAAGGATTAAAAGGTGAACAAATAGATGATTTTGCAAAGATTGTAACCATTATAGATGTATACGATGCAATGACAGCTAATCGTATTTATAGAAAAGGAATGTGTCCATTTAAAGTTGTAGAAGCACTTATAGATGAAGGATTTGAAAAATATGATCCCAAATATTTACTTTTATTTCTAGAGCGTATAACTGAAACCTATATTAATAAACCTGTTAGATTAAGTAATGGGCAAGAGGGTAACATTGTAATGATTAATAAAAATGATTTATCACATCCTATTATTCAAATAGGAAATGAGTATATCAATTTATCTATCCATAAACAGATTACTATAGAAGCCATTTTATAAGATCTATACAAAATAAGCAGACTTAAAATGAAGTCTGCTTATTTTATATGCCATTCATACGAAATTGTTTTGGCGTAACACCTTTATACTTTTTGAAAGTCTTAATCAGGTGGCTACAATCAGAAAAGCCAGTTTCTTGGCTAATAAAGGCTAAGTCGAAATCAGTGAAACGTAATAAGTCCTCTGCTTTACAAACACGAATAAAGGCTATGTATTCTTTACAAGATTGTCCATAGAGTACTTTAAATTGTTTAGCAAAATGAGAATAGCTCATATGACATTGTTTAGCTAGGTCTTCCACTTTTAAAGGTTCACTAGAGTGAGCGTCAATATATTCAGTAATGGTGTCAATAGAGTCATAGGTATTGTTTTTGGTAAGGACAAGGTCTGTATTAAAGTCATTCTTGCGCCAAAAACGTGCAATGGCAATCAGTAAGGAAGTAAGCTTTGCATAAATAAGTAAATCATAACCAAAGTCTTTAGTCTGAGTTTCATGAATGCAAGTTAGAAAAATTTCCTTCATCGGAAAGCTTTTTAGCTGTTCAGCAGAAAAGAAGACACAAGTATGAACATCTGTTTTAGCAGCTTGAAAAATAGAAGCTAAATCTGGGCCAAAAGTAGAGGAAGGTTGAAGCTTGTGAATATCGAACTTTAAAACACCATACTTTAAAGGCGAAGGTGTAGTAGCAGAAATAGCATGAATCATTTTGGGGTGGAATAAAATAAGGTCACCAGATTCTAATACATAAGTATGCTGCTCACAATTAATGAGGGCAGTACCGTCTAGTATAAAAATCATTTCCATAAAGTAATGCCAGTGGGCGCGAATAGGTAGGACATCTTTAGCCGCATCAAATAAAAAAGCTTCATACCAAGTGTAACGTTTATCATTGAACTCAAATAAGTAATGCATGTTTGACTCCTAAAAATAGATTTGTACAATTTTAATATGAGATTATTATATAGTCTGTTTATCATAAAATCTATAATAAGAGAAAAGGGTAAAAGGAGACAGAAGATGGAATTTATTAAAGGTATAACATTTGCACCTTTTGCGGCTCAAGGGAGTTTTGCAAATGAGAAGGCAAAACAAAGTTTAAAAAGTTTACAAGAAAGAACAGGTGCTAATTTTATTATTTTAGTGCCTAATGGCCTTCAAGATACAGCACAGTCAGAGGTGATTGATTTTAAGTCTAAGGCTAATGTATCAGATGAAGAATTAAGAGAGATGATTCGTTTTGCAAAATCATTGGGTCTTAAAGTGGCTTTAAAGCCTACAGCCAATTGTAAAAATGGTACTTGGAGAGCACACATTAATTTCTTTGATAAAGATGTGCATTGTGAACCTAAATGGCATAATTGGTTTAAGTCTTATACAGATTTTCAGGTACATTATGCACGTATTGCTCAAGAAGAAGGCTGTGAGATGATGATTGCAGGCTGTGAAATGGTCATGAGTGAGAGAAGAGCAGACGAGTGGCGTAAGCTTATTGATGACATTAAGCAGGTTTATCATGGCCTTGTATCCTATAACACAGATAAATATCAAGAAGATAACGTGACTTGGTGGGATGCAGTAGATGTTATTTCTTCTAGTGGGTACTACCCTCTTGAAGATTGGGAAAAGGAATTAGATCGTATTGAAAAGGTAGTAGAGCATTTCCAAAAACCATTTTTCTTTGCAGAAGCAGGTTGTATGTCTACGGCTCATTCTTCAGAAGTCCCTAATGATTGGGGAAAAACAGGAGAAGTAGCTTTAGAAGAACAAGCAGCTTGGTATGAAGCTATGTTTAAAGCTTGCTCAAAACGCTCTTGGGTATCTGGTTTTGCTATGTGGGATTGGCCATGGAAGCAATATGATTTAAAAGAAGCAGCAAAAGACAAAGGCTATGCATTATATGGAAAACCAGCTGAACAGGTTATAAAAAAATACTATAGTCGTTAGTAAGTACTAGACATAAAAGAAAGTTGTACATAAGGACAGAAAGCATAAAATCATGCTTTCTGTCCAACTTATTACAGGAAAAATGACTTGAAAAACAAATAGAAAAATAAGATTGAATAGTCTATAAAAATAAGGTAAAATAAAGCTAATATTAAGGGGGTGTAGCTCATCTGGGAGAGCGCTTGAATGGCATTCAAGAGGTAAGGGGTTCAAGTCCCCTCATCTCCATTAATAATAACATCTACAGGCTCTATTTAGAGGGTTACTTCTAGATAGAGTGTTTTTATTGTGTGACGTATCAAATACATATAGGAGAATAGGATATGAAAGACTTAACAAAAGGAAATCCAGGAAAGCTTATCTTACAGTTTGCTATTCCTATTTTTATTGGTAATTTAGTTCAGCTTTTTTATAGTTTGGTAGATATAAGAATTGTAGGAGAGATTTTAGGAGAACAAGCATTAGCGGCAGTGGGTGCGACCAGTACACTTAATAATTTAATCATTGGCTTTTTAATTGGTCTAACCAATGGATTTGCTATTATTGTAGCAAGAGATTTTGGAGCAGGAGATTTTGAGGCACTTAGAAAAAGCGTAGCAGGTACATTAAGTTTAGGGATGATCACCGCTATTATTTTAACCATAGTTAGTGTAGGTTTATTGGAACCTATTTTAAGATTGCTTAATATGAAAGATGAACTCATGTTACAAGGTATTCTTTACATAAGAGTTATTTTATTAGGAATGATGGCTGCCATGCTTTATAATGTTTGTGCCAGTGTACTTCGTGCTATAGGCGATGCCATTACACCACTTTATTTTCTTGTGTTATCTGCATTAATGAATATAGGGCTTGACTACTTGTTAGTAGGGCCTATGAATCAAGGCGTGGCAGGAGCAGCTTATGCTACGGTTATTTCACAGAGTATAGCTGCTATCTTATGTTTTATTTATATAGTGAAACGCTATCCAATGCTTCATTTAAGGTGGAGTGATTTTAGGCCTCAAAAATCACGTATAGTACTATTATTAAAATCGGGATTATCCATGGGGATGATGCAGTCTTTAGTTTCACTTGGAACCGTAGCCCTGCAAAGTGCTATTAATACTTTCAGTACCAATATCATTGTAGCTCATACGGGTGCCCGTAAAATTACAGAAATGTTAATGTTGCCTTTTAGTGTGTTAGGCATGACTATAGCAACCTATTGTGGGCAAAATAGAGGGGCAGGAGAAATCCAGCGTATCAAAATAGGTATAAAACAGGTTATTTTAGCAGCATGGGGCTGGTGTGTGGTGGTTATTATCATCAGCTATACTTTATCGCCTCTACTGATTCAAATGGTAACAGCAAGTAAAGAAGTTGAGGTGATAGAAACAGCCACTCTTTACTTGCGAGTAGATACATTACTTTATTTTGTAACTGCCATGATTGCAGTTTTTCGAAATGCACTTCAAGGGTTAGGAGATCATACAACACCTATTTTCTCAAGTTTTATTGAACTTATTGGAAAAGTACTTGTTGTTATTTTGCTAGTACCTTCTCTAGGTTATATGGGTATTATTGTAGCTGAACCTATTGTGTGGGTATTAATGGTAATCCCTCTAATTATTCAATTAGTCAGACATCCTTTGTTTAAAGAAAACGTTAACCTTAAAGAAAATAGTAAAATAATGTAAATTAAAAGAGCCTTGTTGCAAGGCTCTTTTTTAATTTTTATAATAAAAGAGATAGATATAGGGGCTAAAAGGAGTAGTCTAATGAACAAGAAACAAAAATTAGCGTATTGCTTGATTATTATAATGATTATAAGTCTAGTACCTCATTTCTCTCGTGGGGCTTCTTGGAACCGTATTAATAAGGTCATAACGGTTATGGAGCAGGAAGTTATTTCTGCAGAAGATGCGCCAGAATTGATTATTGACTTAGTAGATGAGTTAGAAGTAGGCGATTTATTTTATTTACAACTTTCAGGAGCTAAATGGTTAGATGAGCCATACATAAGTACGTTAATAGGTGCAGCATCAGAAGCATCGCTAGAAACAAAATTGATAGGTAGTATGTTGCAGATTAAGATTCAAGGAGCCAGGCTAGAAAGAGGAACAAGTATACGAATTCCTATGGCCCTTCAAATGGTGGATGAAATAAGTTTTGTGGAAATTATAAGTAATAATACAGCTGTGACATCAGGGAGATATCATGTTGCAACAGCTATGAATTATAGAGGAAAAGTGAGTACTCATCAAATACCAACAGCAGTAAAAGAAGGTGAAATGGCAGATCTATGGATTGAAGAGCCTTTTTCTAAAGCCTTTTCAAAGGCAATGAATCAAGGGAAACAAGGGGTTATTGAAATTCAGTTAACTCATCAAGGTTTTTCATTTGATATAAATACGAGTACACCTCAGCTTATAGGAATAAAGGGCTTCGAGGGGATTAATAGTGGAGCTGATGCCATTAAGCAGATAGACGGACAGACTCTAGAAATCCTTTTACCCGATATAAGCCAGGCTAAATATACAGGAGGTTTCATTTTATCAGGTATTAAGATTATAGAAGAAAATCATAATAACTTTCAAGGAAAGCTAGCAGTAAAAGCTAAAGGAGACCTTATTCAAGAAGCTACTGTAGAAGTACTAGAGATAATGGATTACACAGTTGACTTAGAAGTGAAGAGTAAAAAGGTATACTCTGGAACAAAGCAAGAAGTTCAATTTGCTTTAGTAGAAAAAGTAGCAGATTCTTTGGTGAAAGAGAGAGTAACTTATTTTGAGTTTGGAAATGGTGTGAGTTTAGAAACGAATACTCAAGGCAAGGTAGAAGTGACTATGAATGGAGAGGTAATGGTATGCGAACCTATAAAAAAAGGAAACCTAGTTATAGGTTTTAAAGTACAGCAATTACCAAAGGAAGCGAGTCGTTATGATTTCCAGGTGACATTAATGATACCTCATGGCACACAAGGAAATATCGAACTTGTAGTAGAAGGAAGATCGCTTATAAAAACACTAACAGCCAAGGTATTAGCAGTTGACACACCTTTTCAGGTAGAAGTAGAACCTTTTGAGGTTCGTATAGGCTTTAAAGATCAAGTGGGTGGTAAAATTGAAATCCGAGAATTAGCGCCGGGAGAAATAGCTCAAGGTAAAACTATTATATTACAGTTTGAAGAAAGTGGGATGAAATTTACAAAGCTACCACAAATCACGGTAACAGAAGGAGATATACGTTTAGGAACGCCGGTATGGCAATCTAATAGACTAGAGATACCTATTGTTAGACGATCCAATGAGGCTTCTATTATTACAATAAGTCACTTTACCTTAACAGCAGACCAAACCATTGCTTCAGGAAATTATAAGTTACAAATAGGGGGAACTGGTTTTTCTGAATTAGCCACAGAGCAAAGCCTAGATGCTATTTGGCAAGGAGATTTTCTTAAAGTAGCAGAGGAAAATGAAGTTATACCTACACCACCGCCAGTCATGGTAACACCTATAAAATTTACTATTGGTAAGAGTCATTATACAATAGGAAGTACTAATAAATCTATGGATGCCACACCCTATATCTCTAATGGTAGAACTATGCTACCTATCAAGTATGTAGCGGATGCGATAGGTATTGGAGGAGAGTGCATTTTATGGCATCCTACTACTAAAACAGTAACTATTAAAGCTAACCAAACCATTACATTACAGCTAGGAAGCAAAATAATGAAAATAGATGGTAAGACTTATACCATGTCAGCCCCTCCAGAAGCTAAAAATGGACGTACTTTTGTACCCGTTGCAGAGATTACACGGGCTTCAGCTATACAAACAGTGTGGGAAAGTAGTACAAAATCCGTTATTTTTTATATTTATGATTAAGTCTTTTTTTATTTTAAACAAAGGTATAAAATAAAAAGTAGCAATATCATAATTTTTAGTTGAATATAAATAAGATTGTATGACATGGTATCCTGATAATATAACGAGGTTATACTACGTATAGAAAGAGGTGATGGTATGAATCATAATGCAAAAGCCACCTTTGCAGGTGGATGTTTTTGGTGTATGGTAAAGCCTTTTGATGAATGGCCTGGGATAAAAGCCATCCAAGTAGGGTATACAGGAGGACATCAACCTCATCCTACTTATGAAGAAGTATGCTCTAAACAAACGGGGCATGTTGAGGCTGTAGAAATTATTTATGATGAAGAGAAGATAAGCTATGAGGAATTACTAGAAATCTTTTTTAGAAGCATTGACCCTACTGATCCAGACGGACAATTTGGAGATAGAGGAGAGACGTATCATACAGCTATTTTTTACCATGATGAAATGCAAAAAGCTTTGGCGCAAAGCTATATTGATAAGCTAGAAGCTAGTGGTTGGTTTAATAAGCCTATTGCAGTGCCTATCAAACCGGCTATGGCTTTTTATCCTGCGGAAGAGGAGCATCAAGATTATTATAAGAAGAATCCTTTTAGATATGGACTTTATTATAAGGGATCAGGGAGGAAGCGTTTTCTTGAAGAAAATAATTATCGTCCTTCTTTAAGTAAGGAGGAGCTACGAAAGCAATTATCCACTATCCAGTATCAGGTGACACAAGAGCAAGGCACTGAGCCACCTTTTCAAAATGAATACTTTAATCATTTCGAAGAAGGAATTTATGTAGATGTAGTAAGTGGAAAGCCTTTATTTAGTTCAAAAGATAAATTTGACTCAGGTTGTGGCTGGCCTGCCTTTGCAAAGCCCATCATAGAAAGTGCGGTATATGATAAAGGGGATACGAGTCATGGCATGAACAGAATAGAAGTAAGGAGTACTTCTGCTAACTCTCATTTAGGACATGTGTTTGAAGATGGTCCTGTAGAATTAGGTGGATTACGTTATTGTATTAATTCTGCAGCACTACGCTTTATTCCAAAGTCTAAAATGGATGAGGAAGGCTACGGTAACTATAAGGATTTACTATAATTTAAAGCGGATAATGGAATATAGAGAGTAAGAAAGAAGGGATTTTAACGATGAATCAATGGTTAAAATCCCTTCTTTCTATATCTAAATAAAATAATTAAAAAGTAAAATTATTTACATTATTTATTAATAAATTGTAAAAAATAAAATGATTATAGTATAATGTAGTAAAAATGAGAAATAGGGGGAAGGATAGTGACCTTATCTATGCTACAAGAAGGGAAAGTAATGACTTCTACCTTGGGCATTTCCTATCGTATCTTAAAGTTATTAGGAAGTGGAGGACAAGGAGAAGTTTATGAGGTGACGGCTGGAAATAAGCATTATGCTTTAAAGTGGTATCATCCTCATATGGCCACACCTAAGCAGGAAGAGACGCTGGTACGTCTTGTACATAATGGTAAACAGGATGAACGTTTTTTATGGCCCATGGATTTTATTAAAACAAGTGAGACCTTTGGTTATATTATGGCGTTAAGGCCTAATGTTTATAAAAGTATTGTTGATTTAATGAAACGTAAAGCTGAACCTACTTTTAAAGCATTATGTAGGGCAGGATATGAGCTAGCTGATTGTTTTCAAAAGCTACATTCCTTAGGGTATAGCTACTGTGATATTTCTTTTGGAAATGCTTTTATAAGACCAGATACAGGTGAGGTATTAGTATGTGACAATGATAATGTTGTGATTAATGGTGCCAGTGCAGATAGTGTACAGGGGACTTTAGGGTTTATGGCGCCAGAGATTGTAAGAGGTGAAAAAGGGCCTACGACAGAAACAGATTTATTTTCATTAGCTGTTTTGTTATTTTATATGTTTATGTTACATCACCCTTTAGAAGGTGCAACAGAAGCCAGTATTAAATGTTTGGATATAAGAGCTAAGGAAGTGCTTTATGGGCAAAAACCAGTTTTTATCTGGGATCCTACAGATTTATCTAATAGGCCTATTGCAGGTTACCAAGATAATGCTATTATTTATTGGCGCTTATATCCTGATTTTATTAAAGACCTTTTTATAGTGGCTTTTACAGAAGGAATACATACGCCAAGTAAACGAATCGTAGAGAATCAGTGGAAACGTGGGTTTAAGCGTTTAGAAGACAGCATTGTTCACTGCCTTCATTGTGGTGCTGAAAATTTTTATGAAGACAAAAGCCATTTAGGAGTGAGCCCTATTTGTTGGTGTTGTGATCAAATAGTAGAAGCAGGTGCTGTATTACTTTTAGGACAAAGAGCTATTGTATTAAACCCTGAAACGATTATTTATGCACACCATTTTTATCAGGATTTTGACTTTGATACGGAAATAGCGAGAGTAATTAGGCATCCACAGGATCCTAATAAATGGGGTGTTCAAAATAGAAGTACTAAAAGCTGGCAGGTAACGACTTTAGAGGGTAGTAGCAGAGTCGTAGCACCAGGTAAAAGTATGACACTATTAACAGGGACAGTTATTGATTTTGGTATAAGCAATACATTAGGTTTTATCAAATAAAAGTATGTCAAAATAGATTAAGAAATAAGGGAGAGGAGGATTTAGTGAAAGTTATTTCACTAAAAAGGAGAATATGATAGAAGGTTTAAAAAGACCAGGTGGAGAAATGGCAGCTAGGCCATTACATTTTATATGGTTAGTCGATTGCTCTGGCTCTATGATGGGAGAAAAAATACAATCACTTAATTATGCTATTAAACAAACTATTCCTGATATGAGAGCTGCCGCTGAGGAGAATCCTAATGCTCAGCTTTATATAAGAGCCATTACCTTTTCAGAAGGTGCTAAGTGGCATATTGCATCCCCCACACCAGTACAAGATTTTGAGTGGATAGATGTAGAGGCAGGAGGATTAACAGATTTAGGTAAAGCATTAGAATTAGTAGCTGGTCAATTAGAAATGCCACCTATGCCGGAGCGTGCATTACCACCAGTACTTGTATTACTATCAGATGGACAGCCTACAGATACTTATGAAGCAGCTCTTAATCAACTTTTAAGTTTACCTTGGGGAAAGAAAGCTGTGAAATTAGCCATTGCCATTGGTAATGATGCAGATAAAGAAGTACTTGCACGTTTTGTAGATCAACCAGAAATGCCCGTTTTAGAAGCTAATAATCCAAGTGCATTAATCAAATACATTAAGTGGGCATCTACCGTGACGAAACAAGTTTCTAGTCCTCATAGTCAGATAGCTAAAAATACTTTTGCTACAAGTATGCCTATAGATTTAGCTACCTTACCTACAGTAACTACTGATGATGCTTTAGATGTTTGGTAGAGCCTATGAGATGGGAGATGATTAAAGGGTGTGTGACAGGGGCATCTCATATCATAAAACAGATGCCTTGCCAAGATGCCATTAAAACTAACTTTTTTTCACCTAACAGCTTTGTTTGTGCTATAGCAGATGGACATGGGAGTAGTGCCTGTCCTTATAGTGATGAAGGGGCTGAAATAGCAGTATCAGTAGCCCTTGCCGTTATAGAAATACTTATATGGCAAAATGATGAAGCTTCCTTATACAGTTTATTACAAAGTATTAAGGAAGTACAATTACCTAGGGCAATTGAGAAAGAGTGGAAAGAACAAATACAGTATCATCACCAACAGAAAGAAAGAGGGGATTATCCTAAAGCAGAACAAATGTGGAAGCTTTATGGTAGTACCCTTATTATTTTATGGGTGATGCCAGACTTTGTTTTTGCTTTGCAGATAGGAGATGGAGATTTATTACAAGTAGATGCAAAAGGTGAAACGAAACGTCTTATTCTAGCAGAGCAGCAATATGGAACAGAAACTTATTCTTTGTGTCAGAAAGAATGCTGGCGTTATTTTAAACACAAACTAATTCCTATTGCTACTCATCAATCACCTTGTTTGTTTCTAATGAGTACAGATGGGTATGCCAATAGTTTTACTAGTGAAAAGGATTTCTTAAGGATTGGAAAAGATTATTTAGAACTACTGAAACATTATGATAGTACTTTGTTAGAGGAACAACTGCCGGTTTGGTTAAATGAAGCATCAAGTAAGGGAAGTGGGGATGATATTACTTTAGCTGTTATTTATCAAAATCCTATGAGGGGGAAGGAGCATGCAAAAACAAATCATTAATCAATTATTAATATTAAAAAAAACTTATGGAGAAGAGCTTTTTAATCAGCCTAAAAGGCTATTAGCTTTTATAAAAGATTACTTTCCTTTTGAAAAAACGCAGCATTATCTTTTAGCACAAAGCATGGCATTTGATATTTATAAGCGCTTAAGTCAGTGTGATACGAAGCAGTATTTATTAGAAAGACATGAATGTATTCGCATCCTTCATGAAGAGGGAATGATGGATCGTTCTCTAGCAGAAGCGGCAGTAGAGTTGTGGATGGGTTTTATTAAAAAGGAAAAGGGTAATGATACAGTTTTTAGTCAAGATAAATTATTAGGTGAAAAGTTAGGTGAAGCAGCAAGTATCATTAACACGCATGAAGAACCACATTTGTCTGATAGTTTAAGTACCATTTTACACAAAGCACACAGTTACTATAATGGAGAAGGGGTACAAAGAAATAGTAAGGAAGCCGTTAAATGGTATGAGAAAGCTGCAGCTATGGGGCATGTAGAAGCGATGTTAGTTCTAGGAAATATTTATTATATGGGACAAGGCATTTTAAAAGATGATGAAACAGCTTTTAAATGGTATACCAAGGCAGCTGATTTAGGAAGTGCAGCAGCCATGAATTATATGGGAAATATGTATTATGAAGGTAAAGGTATAGAAAAAAATTTAGAAAAGGCTATTCTTTTTTATGAAAAAGCAGCTTGTCAGGGGCATTATACAGCCATGTTTAATATGGGGTATATTTACTATGAAGCGCATATGAAGGGATGGGATGAACCCTTTGAAGTTTATTTAAAAGCAGCATTTGAAGGTGACATAGAAGCCATTAACCATGTAGCTTATAGCTATCACACAGGAAGTGATACAGAGCAAAATTATGAAGAAGCCTTCAAATGGTATCAAATAGCAGCTGCTAAAGATCAACCCTCAGCTATGATTTGGTTAGCTTATTTATATCTGAATGGGCAAGGTGCCCCAAAAGACTACCTTAAGGCCTCGTATTGGTGTGAAAAAGCAATAAAAATGTATGAATAGTTTATAAAATATTGATTTTTATTAAGGATGAGTTTATACTTACTTTATTAATTTATTACTTTATCATAGTAAAGTGAGGGGAAGCAATGAAGAATTATGCACTGCATATACCAGAAGGTGTAAAGGATTATACAGGAGAAGAAGCAGCTTTAAAAGGGAAAATTCAAGATCAAGTCAAAAAGGTTTTTGAAGGTTATAGTTACCATTGGGTAGAAACACCTACCTTTGAATACTTAAATGTTTTTACAACCGAAAAAGCAGGGTTTCAATCTCCTAGTCTTTATAAATTTGTAAATAGACAAGGTGAAATGTTGGCACTTCGTAGTGATATGACCAGGGCTATAGCAAGAGTCATTGGGATGCAAAAAGCAGAAAGTATGATGCCAAAGCGATATGCTTACATGACCAATAGTTTTAGATATCCCGAACGCTATCAAGGAAAGCTTCATGAGTTTACACAAGCAGGGGTAGAACTGATTGGCAAAAATAGTATAGAAGCGGATGCAGAAGTCATTAAGTTAGCCATTACTGCTTTAAAGAAAGTAGGTGTAACAGACTTTACTGTTCACATTGGTAGTAGTCAATTTTTAAAATGTACTTTAAGTGATTTAGGTTTAGGAGAAGAAGCAGTTGAAAAGGTTTATGAAGCTATCGATCAAAAGAATGCTGTACTACTTAAAGATGTCTTGCAGGAGGCTATTAAAGATGAAGAAACATTAGCTTTATTATTGGAGCTTATTGAGTGTGCAGGTCATATTGACTTACTTCGTAGTGTAAAGAAAAAAATGAATAGCCCTCAAGCAGTCAAAGCTTTAGATGAAATGGAGCAGCTCTATGAACTGCTAGAGGATTACGGTGTAAGTGAATCTATTTTATTTAATTTCAGCTTATTATCTTATGGTAATTATTATACTGGTATGATGTTTCAAGTTTTCACACCTTATATTGGAACAGCTATTGTAGAAGGTGGACGTTATGACCATCTGCTTGAAGAGTTTGGAAAAGGTTTGCCAGCGGTAGGGTTTGGTATGCATATGAACGCTATTTTGCAGCGCCTGATTAAGCAAAAACCTCTTACACCACTATATAGTAAATGTACGTTAGTAGTAGCTAATAAACAAACAAGAAAGATTTGTTATGAAGTCAGTGATCATCATCGTGAAAGTGGCATGGTGATAGAAAATAGTTTTACAGATAACATTGAAGAAGCAAAGGCTTATGCTAAAGCAGTTGGTATGGGCGGCATACTTCATTACAAAGATTACAATAAAGTAGATGTGTACAACTTAGCAGAAGGCACTGTTCAGGAAGCGACTATTAACGAACTCTATAGAGTGGGGAATGAGAGGGGGTAATCACATGAATCAAATTACTTTTGCCCTTGCAAAAGGGAGATTAGCAGAAAAAGCAATGGATGTATTAAAGGAATTAGGTATTAGCTGCAAAGAAATGGAAGAAGAAAGCCGCAAACTTTTATTTACAAGTGATGATGGTCAGTATCGTTTCTTTTTATCCAAGGCATCTGATGTACCTACTTATGTAGATTATGGTGTAGCAGATATAGGCATTGTAGGAAAAGACACCATTTTAGAAGAAAACAGAGCTGTTTATGAAGTGATTGATTTAGGCTTTGGGGCTTGTAAAATGGCAGTAGCAGGTAAGCCAGAGAAAAAAGCACTTCTAGAAAGTGGTGGTCTCATTCGTGTTGCCACAAAGTATCCTTCTATTGCTAAGCGCTATTTTGAAAAAACTAATAGGCCAGTAGAAATTATTAAACTTCATGGCTCAGTAGAACTAGGACCAATTGTAGGTTTATCAGATGTGATTGTTGATATTGTAGAGAGTGGTAAAACTTTGGTAGAGAATGGCTTAGTTGTATTAGAAGATATCGAACCTTTATCAGCACGCTGTATTGTCAATACGGCTAGTTTAAAAGTAAAGCATAGTGAGATAAGGCGTCTATTAAATGATATTGAAAAGAAAATGGAGGAGCGCAAATGATTCAAATCATAGAAACCATAGAAGCAAAAGAAGCTTTTTTGAAGAAACTTGAAGTAAGAGGCAATATGGATACAGGGGAATATGCTTTAGCTGCTAAAAAAATAGTAGATCGTGTACGTAGTGAAAAAGATGCTGCTCTTTTCGAATATACAGCCATGTGGGACTGCCCAGAGATTCATGCAGGTAATGTCAAGGTAAGTGTAGAAGATATGAAAGCTGCTTATGATACCTTAGAACCTGAGCTTCAAGAAGCCATTACACTTTCAGCAGCGCGTATTGAAAGCTTCCATCAAAAGCAAAAACAAAACACATGGATTGATGTGAAAGAAAATGGTGAAATATTAGGCCAACGCGTCACACCTCTAGAAAAAGTAGGCGTATATGTACCAGGAGGCAAGGCAGCTTATCCTTCTTCTGTATTAATGAATGTGATTCCTGCAAAGGTAGCTGGCGTAGAGCGTATTGTGATGGTAACACCAGCTTCTAAGGATGGTCAGTTAACTAAGGAAGTGTTAGCAGCTGCTTATATTGCAGGGGTGACAGAAGTTTATAAAATTGGAGGGGCACAAGCCATAGCCGCCCTCGCTTTTGGAACTGAGACGATTCCAAAGGTGGACAAAATAGTAGGGCCAGGCAATATTTATGTGACTTTAGCTAAAAGAGAAGTATTTGGTTATGTGAATATTGATTCGATCGCAGGACCGAGTGAAATTTTAATCGTGGCTGATGAAAGTGCTAACCCTACCTTCGTAGCAGCAGACTTATTATCACAAGCAGAGCATGATCAGCTAGCTTCAGCAGTGCTTATTACAACTAGCAAAGCATTAGCAGAAAAAGTACAAAAAGAAGTGGCACGCTTTTATGAAATCATGCCACGCCAAGAGATTTTAAGTGCTTCTTTAGCAAACTATTGTGCCATTGTGATTGAGCCTAGTATGGAAAGTGCCTGTGAACTTGCCAATGCCATTGCACCAGAACACCTAGAACTAGCAGTAACGGCACCTTTTGAAGTTTTAACACGTATTAAAAATGCAGGGGCTATTTTCTTAGGCCATTATACACCAGAACCAGTAGGTGACTATATGGCAGGTCCTAATCATGTTTTACCTACTAATGGTACTGCTAGATTTTTCTCACCTTTAGGGGTAGATGATTTTATTAAAAAAAGCAGTATTTTATCTTTTACAAAAGAAGCCTTAATGCCGATCGGAAAATCAATTGTACGTTTTGCAGAAAGTGAAAGATTATTTGCTCATGCATTATCAGTTCAAGTTCGTTTAGATGAGGAAGTGAAATAATGGTTAAATTTTTAAGAGAACGTTTTGCTACTATGGCACCTTATCATTCAGCTTATTTGACAGAAGGGGTTATTTTGAATTCTAATGAAAGTCCTTATAGCGTACCAGAAGAGTTAGTGGCTTATATGAAAGAACGTGTAGGGGATTTATTAGTGAATCGTTACCCCGATACAGATAGCTTAGAATTAGCAAATGCAGTGGCAAAAGTCTATGATGTAAAGATAGAAAATGTGGTATGTGGTGTAGGGTCAGATGAACTCATTGACTGTATATTAGGGAGTACTTTAGAAGATGGTGACAAGGTATTGATGCCTTATCCCTCCTTTAGTATGTATAGTCAGTTTACTCAGCTCAATAGTGGACAAATGATTAAAGTACCTTTGAAATCAGATTTTACATATGATGTGACGGCTATTAAAGAAGTGGTATGCAAGGAGCAGCCTAAAGTCATTTTTCTTTGCAATCCTAACAATCCAACGGGCTGTATTTTTACTAGAGATGAAATAAGAAGTATTTTAGAAGTAGCAAAAGGGCTTGTAGTGGTAGATGAAGCTTATGCCGAGTTTAGTGAAAAAGAAATTTCGATGATTCCTTATGTGAATGATTATGACAATCTTATCGTTTTAAAAACCTTTTCTAAAGCTTATGCCTTAGCTGGGGCCAGAGTGGGGTATGGCATTGCTTGTGAAGCTGTGATTAACCTGATTAACACAGTTAGACCACCTTATAATGTGAATATTTTCTCGCAAGCTATAGGAACATGGGCTATAGAGCACCGTGACATCTTTTTAGAAAATGCAAGGCGCATTGTAGATAATAGAAAGATGTTAGAACAAGGACTAAGGAATTTAGGGCTTAAGCCTTATCCATCAGAAGCTAACTTTGTATGGCTGACTTTACCAGAGAGTGTTTTTGAAGCCTTAGAAGAAAAACAGATTTATATTCGTAAGATGAAGATAGAGGACAGCATTTATTATCGTATTAATGCTGGAACACCAGAAGAAAATAATAAACTTTTAGAAGCGCTTAAAGTACTCGTATAATGATGGACGATGACTTAAAAGGAGACGATGAAGTACATTTTATTAATGACTTAACACGTAGATTGTTTATGATATTAAGCACATACGGGGGGAAATAATGGAGAATATCATCATACGTCAAATGCAAACTGATGAAATTGAAATGGTCCATAAGATTGGTAAAAGAGCTTTTACTGGGCTAGAAAGCTTATGGGTGCCAAAACCAAAACAGGCCTTAGTTGCTGTAAAAGATGGAAAAATTGCAGGTGCTATTTTGTACAAATTTATAAAAGCTGGTGGCAGAAAAATAGGCTATGTAGATTATGCTTTTGTAGACCGTGATTATCACAATAAAGGGATTGGAAATGTGCTTTATAAAGGTGCTGCCGAGTATTTATGGGAGCAGGGATGTGATGCACTGACTGCACTTGTGAAGGATGATAATGTAGGGTCTTGGGGATTATTTAAAAAAAATGGTTTTGCTAGAACAAGTTTTGTGAACCTTGCTAAGCAATTTGGTTTTTTAGGTGCACTAAAACAATATTTTACTACCCCATTTTGTTTTGCTATTGGTATGGATTATTATGTGGCAACAAAAAATCAGGAAAGTGTAGTTAGTACGCCTAATAGCATTAAACAGCTTTTAGCCTTTTTTTTAATCAATGCCTTGTTGTTTAGTGTTACCTCTCTACGTGGATTAAAATATGACATAACGATTTTGGTTGTCTATCTTATGCTATTGTTATTGACTACGACTACAGAATTTATAGGTACTAGATGCTCATCGGAGCGTCATTGGAAATTTAGGGTTACAAGTGGTGGGGCTTTAACTTGTGTTTTCGTTAATATTGGGTCACTGTTTCCGATGATTGGTAACTGGTATCCTGAGCGTTATGAAAAAACGAAAGCTTTTAGAAAAGCAATGGGAATGACTGCTTTGGTAAGCTGGATAGCTTTACTTATTCTAACAGCTTTCTTAGTTTTTAGTAGGAGTCAGGGTATGATTGCGTCTGTTACCAAGCAAGTAGGCGTCTATTTATTGATTTATCGTATGATTCCTATTTATCCGTTTGAGTCTTTCGGTAGTAAAAGAGTTTATGATTGGAATAAAGGGATTTATGTCGTGATGGCACTTGCTACATTAGTAGTGATTATTTGCTCTTCTATTTGAATATAAGAAAGCATCGACTTAATGCAAATCACCTAAATGGTACAGGATGTTAGCAAGTTCCTTGTGGTTTAAATAAGATTTTAGTAAAAGGAGGCAAAATATGAGAAGTGCCCAGATTAAAAGAGATACAGCAGAAACGAAGATTACGCTCAGCTTAAATATTGATGGAGAAGGAAAAACAGACATCCATACAGGGATTGGCTTCTTTGATCATATGCTTACTCACATTGGGAAGCATTCATTAAGTGATTTAAAGGTAAATGCTGTAGGAGACATCGAAATTGATTGTCATCATACAGTAGAAGATACAGGGATTGTACTAGGGCAGGCTTTTAAAGCAGCACTTGGCAATAAGGAAGGGATTAACCGTTATGGTCATGCCATTGTACCTATGGATGAAGCATTAGTACTTTGCGCCGTGGACCTTTCAGGAAGACCTTATGTGGATGTAGACACACCCTTTACCATTGATCGTTTAGGGGATTTTGATACAGAAATGGTAGAAGAGTTTTTTAGAGCAGTGGCTGTTCATGCAGGTATGAATCTGCACATTCAAGTCATAAGGGGTAAAAATAATCATCATATCATTGAAGGCATGTGCAAAGCCTTTGCTAAAGCCATGCTAGATGCCATGAGTTTTAATCCTCGTATTAAAGGAGTGCCTTCTACCAAAGGCATGTTGGAGGTATAGAATGACTATAGCAATTATTGATTATGGAATGGGTAACTTAAAGAGTGTTAAAAAGGCTTTTGCAGCCTTAGGTTTTAACGCAGAAATTACAGCTGATCCAGAAATGATTTTAAAAGCGGATAAGGTAGTCTTACCAGGGGTGGGAGCCTTTAGAGATGCAATTGCAGAATTAAATAGCAGTGGTTTAGCTGAGGCTACTAAAGAAGTGGTAAAAAGAGGGACTCCTTTACTGGGCATTTGCCTTGGTATGCAGCTTTTATTTGATAAAAGCTATGAATATGGAAGCTATGAAGGTCTTGGTCTATTACCAGGAGAGATCGTAAAAATGACAGTTGAAGAAATGATAGATGAAAAAGGAGGAAGCTTAAAAATTCCTCACATGGGTTGGAATAATCTAGAGCTTGTAAAAAAAGACCCCTTATTTACAGGTTTAGCACAAGGTAGTAGTGTTTACTTTGTTCATTCTTATTATTTAGAAACCTCTGTTGATGTAGTAAGTGCTTATACAACGTATGGTAAACACATAGCTGTAGCAGCACAAAAAGACAATATCTTTGCTACTCAGTTTCACCCAGAAAAAAGCGGCCTAGTAGGGCTTCAAATACTGAAGAATTTCGGAGGAATGGAAGCATGAAACTTTACCCAGCAATTGATTTAAAAGATGGCAATTGTGTCAGATTACTTCAAGGCGATTATAATGAAGTGACAATATACGGTAATAGCCCAGCTGAAATGGCGAAGAAATGGGAAAGTCTAGGGGGAGATTATTTACATATTGTCGACCTAGATGGGGCTAAAGAAGGAAAAGGCATTAACGAGCAAGCTGTTCGTGATATTGTAGCAGCAGTTAAGATTCCTATTGAATTAGGTGGGGGGATTCGCACCATAGAAGATATTAATTGCCAATTAGATAGAGGTGTAGATCGGGTTATTTTAGGAAGTGCTGCTATTAAAAATAAAGCACTTGTTAAAGAAGCTATTGAGACTTTTGGTCCTGACAAAATTGTAGTGGGGGTAGATGCCAAAGGTGGTAAAGTAGCGATTGAAGGCTGGTTAGAAGTAACGGATACCACTGCGCTCGGCTTTTGTAAGGAACTAGAGGCTATGGGTGTTAAAACAGTGATTTACACCGATATTGCAAAGGATGGTATGATGCAAGGCCCTAATGTGGAAGAAACAGCTAAGCTGGTTGAAGCAACCCATTTAGACATTATTGCTTCAGGTGGTGTATCGAGTATCGAAGATTTAGAAAAATTAGAGGCCATTCATGTGCATGGGGCTATTATTGGGAAGGCTTTATACATTGGAGCCATTGATTTAGAAGAAGCAGTAAGACGTTTTAAATAGGCAGCCATCTTTACTAAGTTATGGTGTTATAATTCAAACCTTAGTGCATGCTGATGAGACTTCTAGGTGAATCAAGATTTCCTATAGGCATAGTAAAAAGAGCCCAATGATCCGATAAATCATTAGGCCCTTTTTACTTGTTCCAGCTATTCGTTAGTAGCTTTTACATACGGATACCAATAGCCTACAAAAGGGCATAGGTGTAGCTCCTCAGTACACCCTGTACTTTAGAGGCTAAAGAGATCTGTTATAAAAGCTTAAACGAAGAGTGAGGAGCTCTTATCGTCTTAGCCGGTGCACCCTTGTGATAGGAAACTAAGGCTTTAAGACTCTGGTTTAAAACTTTATTTGGTAATGCTACGTATAAAAACATTTAAAACAACTTATAAGTGGCGCCTTCCTTGCAGCGCACCAGTGAACATCTTCCTTAAGTCCAGAGGTACCTATAACAATAGATTGAGACTTGGCTGACCCGGTCAGTTCCTCAGGTTGAAGCTGTGGTAATTATGCCGTGGGAAGTTATTTATTTTGTTTTTACACTTATATATATGTAGTCAAGCAGCCGAATCCCTAAAAGACACTAAAATATTTTGAAATTATTTTTAATTAACTTGACAATAGTATATAATATGATTGAGTAGTTCACATTTCTTTAGAGTTCAGAGGGTTTTATAAAGGTGAAGATATAGAGGGTTATTACATTATTAAAATAGAGGAGGAAGAAGAGATGCTAAGTAAACGTATTATTCCTTGCCTTGATGTAAAATCAGGAAGAGTGGTTAAAGGTGTTAACTTTGTCAATCTCATAGATGCAGGTGATCCAGTAAAGGTAGCCAAGGCCTATAGTGATGCAGGGGCAGATGAAGTTGTTTTTCTAGATATAACGGCTTCTTCTGATGAGAGAAATATTATTTTAGATGTAGTGGAAAGAACAGCTGAGGAAGTCTTTATTCCTCTGACAGTAGGTGGAGGTATTAGAAATTTAGAAGATATTCGTAATATTTTAAATGCTGGTGCTGATAAGATTTCTATGAATTCCGCAGCTATTAAGGACCCAGATTTAATTAATCAGGGAGCTGAACGTTTTGGTAATCAATGTATTGTAGTAGCCATTGATGCCAAAAGAGTAAATTGGGGTAGTGGCTTTGAGGTTTACATACATGGCGGTCGTATTCCAACTGGCATTGATGCTGTAGAATGGGCCAAAGAAGCAGAAAAAAGAGGGGCTGGAGAAATCCTTTTGACCAGTATGGATTGTGATGGCACTAAAGCAGGATATGATTTAGACTTAACAAGGGCTATTAGTGAAGCCGTAGGAATTCCTGTGATTGCTTCAGGTGGGGCAGGTACCATGGCGCATTTTCTAGAAGCTTTTGAGGAAGGAAAAGCAGATGCAGCTTTAGCTGCTTCGTTATTTCATTTTAAAGAATTAGAGATTAATGACTTAAAACACTATTTGCAGGAGAAAGGCATACCAGTGAGATTATAAGAAATGGTATGACTATTATGGGAGGTTGACATGAATAAAAAAGAACTTTTAAAAGCCGTTAAATATGATGAAAAAGGTTTAGTACCTGTGATTGCACAAGATTATCATTCCAAAAAGGTGAGAATGATGGCTTATATGAATGAAGAAGCTTTGCTTAAAACCCTAGAAACAGGGAAGGTACATTACTTTAGCCGTAGTCGTCAGGCACTTTGGTTAAAAGGAGAAACTTCTTCTCACTATCAGTACTTAAAACAAATCAGTGTTGATTGCGATGGAGATACCCTTTTACTTCAAATTGAGCAAGCAGGAGGGATTTCTTGTCATACAGGTAACTCAAGTTGCTTTTATAGAGAACTAACTGAAGAAGTGGTGGAAGCTGAGCGTGAAGCAGTTACCTTAGAAAGTGATGATTCTATGCTGGGAGAGCTTTATAGCACCATTATGCAGCGTAAAGAGCATCCCAAGGAAGGGTCTTATACCAACTACTTATTAGATAAAGGACTTAATAAAATCCTAAAAAAAGTGGGAGAAGAGTGCACAGAGGTCATTATTGCAGCAAAAGATGAAGATAATAAAGAACTCACTTTTGAAATTGCAGATTTAATGTACCATTTAACAGTTATGATGGCACAAAAAGGCTTAACTTGGGAAGAAGTTAGTGTAGAATTAGCTCAAAGAAAATAACAGGAAATAGGGTATGAAATGTATAGAAATTTCATACCCTATTTTTATGCAAAGAATAGTAAAAGTATGCTTATTGGAGCAGAAAGCAAGAAAATGACCTAAAGACGCAATGAATGAAGCTTAATGATAGGATTAATATATGGTATAATAAGGAAAACTAAGTGTAAACATAAGGAGAACATCATGAATAAGCCTAAAGTATGTATATTTTTTACAGGTGGAACGATTTCAATGACTGTAGATGAGGAAATAGGTGCGGCTATTCCTACCTTATCTGGAGAGCAAATTCTTTCCATGGTTTCCAATATTGATAAGTTAGCAGATATTGAGGTGGTGAATTTTAGTGAAATTCCAGGACCTCATATGACTTTTGATAAACTATTAGAACTGAAAAAGCTTATTACAGCTAAGCTAGATGAAGAAGATATTAGTGGTGTCATTGTGACTCATGGTACAGATAGCTTAGAAGAAACAGCTTACTTTTTAGATTTAACAATCCATCATGAAAAACCTATTGTCGTCGTAGGTGCCATGAGAAATAGCTCAGAACTGGGTTATGACGGCTCCAGTAATTTGGCCGCTGCTGTTTGTACAGCAGTTTCAGAAAAAGCACGTCATTTAGGGGTATTAGTTGTGCTTAATAACGAGGTTAATTCAGCAGCAGAGGTCACTAAAACCAATACGTTATCTCTCAACACCTTCCAATCACCTTATGGTCCACTTGGAATTATTGATACCAATGACCTTATTTTATATAGAGACTTAGCTTTTAGACAACACATTGATACAGACAGTGTGGAGAGAAGAGTTGATCTTATTAAAACCGTATTAGATATGGATGATCGCCTTGTGAGAAGTGCCGTGGATTTAGGTGCAGTAGGCATTGTAATAGAAGCTATGGGAAGAGGAAATGTACCTCTTAAAGTACTAGAAGGTATACGTTATGCCATTAGCAAAGGAGTCATCGTTGTTATTGTGTCGAGATGTCAGTCAGGGCGTGTGTTAGAAAGCTATGGCTACGAAGGTGGTGGCAAAGAACTCTCTGATATGGGTGTTATTATGGGAAGTGATATGAGGGGACAAAAAGCGAGGTTAAAGTTGATGTTGGCTTTAACAAAAACGCAAGATGTTACTTTAATTCGTGAATTATTTAAAGAGAAGAATTATATTCTTTCGTAATAGATAGGTTAATAGCAAAGTTATCTTAAAAGAGGCTATCATGCGGCATAAGTTCTATATTTTATAGGATTTATGCCGCATTATTTTTGGAGATGGCTCGAAATAAAATCGAATTTTGTATTTTATCAGCAAATAATATAGTGTTAAAATTTCAATAATGTATTAGTAATTTATTGAAAATGTTATATAATAAGAAATGATAAACATAGAGAATATATTATAAGTAGAGTTAAAGAACAAAAGGAGTAGTATATGAACAGAAAGCTAAATTTGGGGATAGATGTTGGATCAACAACTATCAAGCTTGTTTATTTAAATGAACAAGATGAAATAGTTTATTCTAAATATGAAAGGCACTTTTCGGATGTAAAAACCACATTAGAAAGGCTATTAAAAGAAAGTTTTATAGCCTTAGGTAGTGTACAGGTAAAGATTGTTAGTACAGGTTCAGGTGCTATGGAAATAGCTTCTCTTCTAAAACTCAAATTTGTACAGGAAGTTATTGCATGTACCAAAGCTGTAGAAACCTATATAGAAGATGTTAATGTAGCTATTGAATTAGGGGGTGAAGATGGAAAGATTACCTATTTTGAGAGTAGTTTAGAACAGCGTATGAATAGTAGTTGTGCTGGTGGTACAGGTGCTTTTATTGATCAAATGGCTACGCTTTTAGAAACAGATGCTATGGGGCTCAATGAAATGGCAAAATCCTATCATGTGATTTACCCAATAGCTGCAAGGTGTGGTGTTTTTGCGAAGACAGATGTTCAACCTCTTATCAACGAAGGCGTAGCCAAAGAAGATATTGCTACTTCTATTTTTCAAGCTGTTGTTAATCAAACCATTAGTGTTTTAGCTTGTGGAAAGCCTATTAAAGGGAAAGTGGCATTTTTAGGTGGGCCATTACACTTTTTATCAGAGCTTAGAAAACGTTTCGTTGAAACACTAAAACTCACAGAGGATGAAGTTGTTGTGCCTGAGAAACCAGAGCTTTTTGTAGCTATAGGTGCAGCTTTACTTGCTAATAAAGAAGAGGCTATAGATTTAGAAATGCTTATAAAAGACTTGCATCATATGAGTAGTGATACAGGAATCAGGCAAACGCTAGAGCCTCTTTTTAAATCAGAACAAGAGATTATAGCCTTTAGAGAGAGACACCAAAAGTGGCAAGTGAAAACAGGAGACCTTTCATCCTATAAAGGAGAAGCTTTTTTAGGAATAGATGCAGGCTCTACTACAACGAAGATAGCACTGATTGGGACAGATAATGAGCTTTTATATTCTTTTTATGGTAGTAATAAAGGAGACCCACTTAAATTAGTTAAAGAACAATTAATGGCTTTATACGATAGCTTACCAGAACAAGTACATATTGAGTCTTCCTGTGTGACAGGATATGGGGAGGCACTTATTCAAAATACTTTTAAAGTTACTCATGGAGAAGTAGAGACCATTGCCCATTATAGAGGTGCTAAAGCATTTTCTAATCAAGTTAGTTTCATCTTAGATATTGGCGGACAAGATATGAAGTGCATTAAGATTAGAGATGGTGTTGTACAATCTGTTATTTTAAACGAGGCTTGTTCTTCTGGCTGTGGCTCATTTATTGAAATGTTAAGTACTTCCTTAGGGATTAGTGTTGAAGATTTTAGTGAAAAAGCATTATTAGCGAACAAACCAGTAGATCTTGGTACACGTTGTACAGTATTTATGAATTCTAAAGTAAAAGAAGCGCAAAAAGAAGGCGCAGCAATTGGCGATATTTCGGCAGGCCTTTCTTATTCTGTTATTAAGAATGCTTTATATAAGGTAATTAAGTTACGTACAGCTGAAGATATACAAGGTGATGTGGTTGTACAAGGAGGGACATTCTATAATGAGGCCGTATTAAGAGCGATGGAATTAACCTTAGGACGTGAGGTTGTAAGGCCTGATATCTGTGGATTAATGGGCGCTTATGGTGCAGCACTTCTAGCAAAAGAAAGAAAGTCAGAAGCACCTCATCAGCTTTTAAATAAAGAAGCATTACTTCATTTAGAAATAAAGAAAACGCCTACACGCTGTAAAGGGTGTGAAAATAAATGTCTTCTTACAGTCAATACGTTAAATGATGGTAGAAAATTTATTTATGGTAATCGTTGCGAAAAACCATTAGGTCATGTAACAAGCAAAAAAGAGTTGCCTAATTTATTTAACTATAAATATGAGCGCTTATTTGCTTATGAGTCATTAAGTACGGAAATGGCAACAAGAGGAACTGTAGGTTTGCCACGTGTGCTTAATTTATATGAAAATTATCCATTTTGGTATACCTTCTTTACTAAGCTTGGGTTTAAAGTACAACTTTCATCTAGGTCAAGTAAAAAGATTTATGAAAAAGGAATCTCAACGATTCCATCAGAATCAGTTTGTTATCCTGGGAAATTAACTCATGGGCATATTGTAGACTTAATTGAGCAAGGGGTTTCATTTATCTTTTATCCTTGTATTCCCTATGAGAAAAAAGAAGACCAAACAGCAGATAACCATTATAACTGTCCAATAGTAACGTCTTATCCAGAAGTGATTAAAAATAATATGGATGAGTTAAAAGAAGCCAATGTATTATTCATGCATCCATTTTTAAACTTAGATTCACCTCAAGGTGTGCTTAGGCAAATGACTAAAGCTATGGAAAGTTTTGAGATTCCTAAAAAGGAAATGGCAGCAGCTATAAAAGCAGCTTATGATGAGCAAGAAGCTTTTAGAAAGGATATAGCTGATAAAGGTGATGAAACACTTGCTTTTATGAAGGAAAAAGGACTACAGGGAATAGTAGTAAGCGGGAGACCTTATCACTTAGACCCAGAAATTAATCATGGCCTTACAGAACTCATTACAGCAGAAGGATTAGTGGTTTTAACAGAGGATTCAGTAGCACATTTAGCTGAAATAGAGAGACCTATTCGTGTATTAGATCAATGGGCCTATCATAATCGCCTTTATAGAGCAGCGCATTTTGTATGTACTAGAGATGATTTAGAGCTTATGCAAGTGACTTCTTTCGGCTGTGGATTAGATGCAGTAACAGCTGATCAAGTTCAAGAAATTTTAGAGGGCTCAGGTAAAATCTATACACTTATTAAAATTGATGAAGGTGCTAATTTAGGAGCTATTAAAATTCGTATACGTTCTTTAAAAGCTGCAATTGCTGAACGTAAGAAGCTAGCAGAGAAGGTAGTCATCCCTGTTAGTGATGAAAGGATTATTTTTACTAAAGAAATGAGAAAAGACCATACTATTCTGGTACCACAAATGGCACCCATACAGTTTCAGTTTTTAGAAGCTGCTTTTAATAGTAGTGGGTATCAGGTTAAAGTATTAGAAAAAGTGTGCCCACAAGATGTAGAAGAGGGTCTTAAATATGTTAATAATGATGCCTGCTATCCTGCAATCATTGTTATTGGTCAGATGCTAAGAGCACTCAAAAGTGGTGCAGTAGACCCACATCATACTTCCCTTATTATTACGCAAACAGGTGGTGGATGTCGCGCTTCTAATTACATTAGTTTCTTAAGAAAGGCTTTAAAGGATAGTGGACTAAGCTATGTACCCGTTATTTCTTTGAGTGCACAAGGTTTAGAGGCTCATCCAGGTGTTAAATTGACCTTGGGACTTGCTAATAAAGCTGTTATGGGCATCTTATATGGCGATTTACTCATGCGTGTTTTATATCGCGTAAGGCCCTATGAAGCTGTACCAGGCTCTGCTAATGCCTTGTACGAAAAATGGTGTCGTATAGGAAAAGAAAATGTAGCTACAGGTAACCAGCAACACTTTAAGAAGAATGTTGAACAATTAATTCATGAATTTGATACATTGCCTTTGACGGATGTAAAGAAACCAAGAGTTGGTTTAGTAGGAGAGATTTTAGTTAAGTTCCATCCTTATGCTAATAATGAAGTGGTGGAAACCATCGAAGCAGAAGGTGGAGAAGCCGTCATGCCAGATCTTTTAGATTTCTTCTATTATTGTGCGTACAATAGTAAATTTAAATATCATGAACTGAGTAAGCCTATCCAGGGATTAATAGGGGCAGAGGCGCTTATGTACTATTTGGATCATAAGCGAAAACCTATAGTAAAAGCACTAGAGAAGAGTCAGCGATTTACCGCTCCCCATAGTATAGAACATTTAGCACAGATTGCTAGTAAAGTGATGTCTCTTGGACATCAAATGGGGGAAGGTTGGTTTTTAACAGGGGAAATTATTAGTTTAATAGAAGATGGTGCTAATAATGTGGTGTGTATGCAACCTTTTGGTTGCCTACCTAATCATGTAACAGGAAAAGGGATGGTAAAAGAACTGAGACGTGTTTATCCATTATCCAATGTGGTAACAGTAGATTATGATCCAGGAGCTTCTCATGTCAATCAACTTAATCGCATTAAGTTAATGATGGCAACTGCTTTTAAAAACCTTTCAAAAGTATAACTTACATAGAACAGACCTTGGATAACAGGTCTGTTTTTTGTATTTTTAATAAACTCCTCGCTCTTAGTCATATTATAAAACAAGCTTGTATATATATGATAATAAAGACTTGATGATGAGATAGGGAGGAAACAATGGAGAACAAGTATTATAACCAAGATATAGAGCACATTTATAAAGAGCACCATGTAGATTCTAGTCAGGGGTTATCCCCGAAAGAAGCAGAAAAGCGATTAGAGATGTATGGCCCTAACCTTTTTACTAAAGCGAAGGAGAAAAGTTTACTTCAAGAAATAAAAGAGACACTTACTCAACAACTCATTGTTATCTTACTTATTGCTGCAGCCATTAGCCTTTTGATTAAAGAATATCATGATGCCATAGGCATTTGCTTTGCAGTACTTTTAAGCACTACGATAGGCTTATTAACTGAAAGTAGATCTAAAAAAGCAGCAGAAGCCCTTAATCGCATGACAGAAGATATACAGGTTAAGGTGCTACGTTCAGGAGAAAAAATACTCATACATAAAAGTGAAATCATTCCTGGAGATATTATCTTTTTAGAAGCAGGAGATCAAGTTCCTGCTGATGGTAGACTTATATCGTGTAATGATTTAAAGGTAAGGGAAGACATGCTTACAGGCGAGTCTGATGATGTTAAGAAGAAGTTAGGCGTTATTAAGCAAGAAGAATTAACACTAGAAGGTAAAACGATTTATCAAGATCCTATTCCAGCAAAACAGTATAATATGCTTTTTGGAGGGACGCTAATTGCTTCAGGACAAGCCAAGATGATTGTTACAGCTACAGGTGATGAAACAGAAATGGGATATATTGCAAAAGCATTAGGAAGCAAAGAAGAAAGTACACCTCTAGAAATTAAAATGGATCATTTAGCTCAGTCCATTTCCAAAGTCTCTACCGCAGTAGCAGGTATGTTATTTGTTTATATGATTGTTCAAATTATTGAGGGGTGTAAATTAGCTTTAGATTTTAGCAGTACCCATCAGTTTTTAAGTTCGCTTAGTCCACTTGTGAGCAGTTTTCCAGAGATGAAAACAGCATTTGTGGTATGTGTCGCATTAATTGTAGCAGCAGTACCTGAAGGACTACCGACTATGATTAATATTACCTTAGCCATTACCATGAAACAAATGGCTAAAATTAATGTATTGGTAAGAAAAAAAGAAGCGTGTGAGACAATTGGTTCAGTGAGTGTGATTTGCAGTGATAAAACAGGAACATTAACTCAAAATAAAATGAAAGTGGCTAAGCTGTATTTGGAAGGAAGCTTTAAAAATGAGGCTGAATTAAAGCGTTATCCAGATTTTGTAAGAAACTGTATGATTAATAGTACGGCAGACTTACAGGTGCATGGAAAAGAAGTGAAATACATAGGAAGCGCTACAGAGTGCGCTTTACTACTTTTATGTGAGCAGTATGATTATGCACGTACGAGACTAGGAAGTGAGGTTGTCAAGCAAGTTCCATTTAACTCACAAAATAAATATATGCTTACCATAGCAAAAGAAGAAAATAATTATGAAATTTTTTCAAAGGGTGCACCTGAAATTATATTAAATCAATGTGGTTTTGAAAAAACAGAAGGGCAGCTTAAACCATTAACGAATGAACGTAAGAAGCAGATTTTAAAAGAAATTGAGGCATTACAAGTACAGGCTATGCGTGTTTTAGCTTTTGCAGGTCATCGTATGGCAACAAGTTATAATGTGCTTGGGCGAGAAGAATGGAAAGAAACATTAGTATTTGAGGGCTTTGTAGGCATTCAGGATCCTCTTAGACCAGGCGTGAAGGAAGCAATAGAAACAGCAGCAGGTGCAGGGATTGAAACAAAAATGTTAACAGGTGATAATTTGCAGACTGCTATTGCCATAGGCGAAGAAATCGGATTAGTAGGACATGGCAAAAAAGCTGTAGAAGCAAGTTATATTGATGCCTTAAGTGATAAGGATTTAGAAAAAGAAATACGACATATTGCCATTGTAGCTAGATCTAAGCCAGATACAAAAATGCGTATTGTACAGGCACTTCAAAAAAATGGAGAGGTTGTAGCTGTAACAGGAGATGGGATTAATGATGCCCCAGCTTTAACTAAAGCGGATGTGGGTATTGCAATGGGCATTGCTGGTACAGAAGTCAGTAAAAATGCAGCAGATATTATTTTAACAGATGATAGCTTTAGTACGATTGTAGAGGCTATCAAGTGGGGAAGAGGCATCTACAATAATTTTCAACGCTTTATTCAATTTCAGCTAACGGTAAATATTATTGCCTTTCTTATTGCTATTATAAGTCAAATCATGGGGTATGATATGCCTTTTACGACCATTCATCTTTTATGGATTAATATTATTATGGATGGACCTCCGGCATTGGCATTAGGGCTTGAGCCTATTAGAAGCGCGGTTATGAAAAGACGACCTATTAAAAGAGAAGCCCCCATTATTAATCGATTTATGCTACGAACGATTATTATTAATAGTACCTTTATTACAGCCCTTCTTTTCTTGCAAATAAGATATAACTTTTTAGGTGCACAAAGCATTGTCAATGGTAATGCTAGTGAAGTTCAGACTGTTCTATTTAGTTTATTTGCATTTAGTGTGTTATTTAATGCATTTAACTGTAGAGAATTTGGAACAGGTAGTATTTTTCCTAATTTATTTAAGAACCAATTAGCTTTACAAATTATATTACTAACAGCGGTGCTGCAGATTGTAATGATTCAATATTGTGGTGCATTTTTTAATGCTATTCCGTTATCTAAAGAAATGTGGTTAAAAATCATTGGTTGTGGTGCACTCGTTGTTATTGTCAATGAACTTATAAAACAAGCACTTAGAATGTTAAAACGATCGGCTAAAAGTGCAGTCAAGCAGGTTAAAAAAGTCGGTATGAGAAGTCGAAAAGGACTTTCTTAGTTAAAAATAAAATGGCTAAAGTACCCCAAAAGGAATTTTAGCCATTTTTACATGAAGTCAATTTGATATGAACTAGTATTATTCACCATGCTCTGCTAGGAAGCGTGTAGCAGCATCATCATTTTCTAAATCTTCTTCGATAATAGGTTGTTCTTTAATGGCAGGGAAATAACCTGCTTGCTCAAGAATACTACTTAATTGCATGGCAGTTAATACACCTTGCTCAGGTGTTTTAAGATGGGTAAAAGCTTTTTGAATATAAGTGTTTAAATTATCATGAGACATCACAAAAGGTATATTACTAATGAAATACTGCATGCGGCATTTACGCTCTAATGTAGGAAGTGCAAATAGCTTAGAACGAAGGTCATTTATGAACACTTCAATAATCATAGATACGTCAGTACTATAATTAGATTTCTTTACGGTAGTAAATCCAAAAATCTGATCAATAGACATAGAGAGATAAGATTGCATTAAATTGAAGAAAGGATTTACTTGAGCAGTAGTACTTACTTTTTGCATCTCTTGTTTAAGTTCTTTTGTTAAATTCTCTAAACGCTCTTTAAGTGTAGGAAGAAGAACTTCTGATTCGCTTTCATTAAGAAAAACAGATTTTAAAGAGTAATAAAGGTCAGAAAAACTTACATGCATATCAGTAATGTCAGTAAAATCTAATTGATCAAATAAAAGTAGATTACTTAAGGTACAAATGGTTTTATGCATATGATGAAGCATATCAATAAGGGTTTCTATTGTTTCGTTTAATAAATTAGCTTCTTCAAATAAATCTGTGAGATCATTTAAGATAGCAAGGTTATCTAAGGATTCAACAAGATCTGAAAAATGTTGACCATATTGAGGACAATCTGTACCATCGAAAAGCTGTTTTAAAATAGAAACCAGGTGACTAGCTGCTTCAGGTGTATCTTGAATAGCAATATGCGTGATGCTTTTTTTACAATAAGCTAAATAATTCTCTTTAGTTAGTTTAATTGGAATATAAGGTAAAAGTTCACTGGCCTTTTTTTGAATGCTAGTTTCCTTATTTTCATTGAAAACATAATGGGTACAATCTAATGCTAATTTTTCATAATCAATTTGTGTAGAGTCAATATCGGTAAGGCCTAATTCTTCCAAATAATCTTTAGTTAAGGAAAAAGCTTGTTGTTTGAGTGTCACGATATGAGTAAGTTCCCTTTGATAAGCAATTAAACAGCGAAATTTTTGTTCTAGAGTAGCACGATAGTTTAAAAGCTCTGTAGCACAAGCTTCTTTACTTGAAGAACCCGCCGATAACAGAGTTGGTAATGAAAGAAAAATTTCTTTTAAGCTTTCTTGAAGATGAAAAGTCTCTTCATCAAAATAAATAGTCGAAAAGTACAAAGAATTATTGAGTAAATCTATTTGTGCTTGAATATATTCACTATAGGAATAGGAAATAACTGTAAATAATTGGTCGTTATGTTGGTGCATTATAAGACTCCTTTCTTAATCTGTATCATTAGGATATACAATTTTATGAAATAAGACAAGCTTGTATCTGTAATTGATGTAAGAAACTGGCTTGAAAGATTGAAAAATTTTTAAAAATATATTAAAATCAAATAAAGAGGTGAGAAGATGGGAAATGATAATTTATTAATGGAAAAACAATTTGAGTTATTAGAACAAGGCACCTTAGCTACACCACATAGTATACTTGGTCCACATTTGCTTAATCAAGGAGAAAAACAGATTATACGTGTATTTTGCCCAGGGGCGAAACAAATAGTAGTAGTAGATTTAAAGGATGAGAAAAATTATCCGCTTTACTTTAAGGGGTATCAGGGACTTTTTGAAGGCGTTATAGAAGATAAGCAAGAAAAATTTTTATATAAACTCATATGTGAAGATGATGAGGGGCACACATGGAGTTATATAGATCCTTATCAATTTGATTCTACTTTTACTGAAGATGATCTTTATTTATTTGGAATAGGAAAAGACTACGAGGTTTATGATAAACTGGGCGCACATTTTATAAAAGTGAATGGCGTAGAGGGGGTTAGATTTGCATTATGGGCACCTCATGCTAAGCGTGTCAGTGTGATAGGAGATTTTAATAATTGGGATGGTAGAAGACATCCAATGAGACAGATTGCCAATCAAGGTATTTGGGAACTTTTTGTTCCAGGGCTTGCTGAAGGGGATTTATATAAATTTGAACTGCGTACTAAAACAGGGGAACTATTATATAAAACAGATCCTTATGCCAATTATTATGAAGTTAGACCTAATAATGCAGCGGTTGTTTATGATATGAGAAAATATAAGTGGAAAGATACGAAATGGATGAATGCTAGAACTAAAAAAGCACCTTATAAAGAAGCCGTATCCATTTACGAAGTACATATTGGTTCATGGAAGAAACACGATAATGGAGAGTTCTATACTTATCGTGAAGCAGCAGATGAACTTGCTCATTATGTGAAAGAAATGGGTTATACACATGTTGAATTAATGGGAATTGTAGAACATCCTTTTGATGGGTCATGGGGATACCAAGTAACAGGCTATTTTGCGCCAACCAGTAGGTACGGTTCACCAGATGATTTTAGATACTTTGTAGAAATGATGCACAAGAATAATATTGGTGTTTTATTAGATTGGGTACCAGCACACTTTCCCAAAGATGCATTTGCCTTAGAAAAATTTGATGGTGAAGCCCTATATGAAAAAGCAAATGAGAAAGAAGCATGGCATCCACACTGGGGAACACTTATTTTTGATTATGGAAAACCACAAGTGTCACTCTTTTTAATTGGCAGTGCTCTTTCTTGGTTAGAATGTTATCATATAGATGGACTTCGAGTAGATGCTGTTGCTTCGATGTTATATTTAGATTATGGAAGAGAAGGGGATTTTATTCCAAATCAATATGGAGGCAAGGAAAATTTAGAAGCTATTGCTTTTTTAAAACAGCTCAATGAGGTAGCTTATTCAAAAGTACCAGGTATTATGATGATTGCAGAGGAATCTACAGCTTGGCCAAAAGTATCGTATGCAGTATCTGAAGGTGGACTTGGCTTTGGATTTAAGTGGAATATGGGATGGATGAATGACTTTTTGAGTTACATGAAGACGCCTCCAGCTGATCGTACAAGAGAACATGGCAAGATTACCTTTAGTTTGATGTATGCTTTTAGTGAAAATTTTATTCAAGTCTTATCGCACGATGAAGTTGTTCATGGTAAAGCGTCTATGATTTATAAGATGCCAGGAGAAAGGCTTGAAAAATTTGCTCATTTAAGAGTGGCATATGGTTATATGTATGCACATCCTGGGAAAAAGATGTTATTTATGGGAGACGAATTTGCACAAACTAAAGAATGGAATGAAGCGGTTGCTTTAGATTGGGATTTATTAAATGATAAAGAACATCAAGGCATTTCAGCGTGGGTGAAAGCACTTAATAAGCTATATACATCTGAGAAGGCTTTATGGGAAACTGGCAATGGCTATGAGAATTTTGAATGGATTGACTGTGAAAATAGAGAACAGAGTATTATTTCTTTCCTACGAAGAAATGTAGAAACAGGGGAAGAACTTGTAGTGGTTATTAACTTTAAAACAGCAAGTTACACAGACTATCGAATAGGGGTACCTACACTGGCAAATTACGAGGAACTATTAAGTAGTGATGCAGCACTTTATGGTGGTAGTAACGCGCTTAATGGCGTGGTAAAAGCTACAGAAACAGGATGGCATGGTAGACCCTATAGTATAGAAATCACTATACCCCCACTTAGTATGATGGTATTTAAGGCAAAGAAAAAATCAGTAAAGAAGAATACTAAATCAGTGAAATCAGCTACAGATAAAGATATGAAAGAGGTAGCTACAGAAGTAGTCGCAAATGCAATACCGGCTAAAAAAACAATTAAATCAAAGAAGGACAAAGAAATAGAAAAAGCAGTAGTGCTACCAAAGACTAAAGAAACAAAGGCTAAAGATGCAAAAGCCAAAGAAACTAAGTCTAAAGAAACAAAAACCAAGGATACAAAAACTAAAGAAACAAAAACTAAAGTAAAGCAGCAAGCTTCTAATAAGACTGAGGAAATAATCGTCAAAGAAAAGGCTTCTCCTTTAGTAAGTACAGAAGAAAAGAAAACAGCTGGTAAAACAAAGAAAAATGTAAGTAAAGCTAAAAAGTAAAGAAGTATCTATGATTAGGAGACAAGTACGCAAAGAAACGCATACTTGTCTTTTTTGTGAAAAGGAAGTTAGATTTTTATAAAACCTGCATATTTTTAGTGTATACTAATAAAGAGATTAATCATAAACATAGTGGAGGACCATATGAATAAGAGACTAAGAACTTTAATTTTTGTAATCATTGCCCTACTTTTAGCTGGGATGTTTATCATACAATTTATAATGCCTAAAAGTAGCTATGTAGAAGAGGCTATTACTGATACGACGCTTATTAATGAATTAGATACTAGTGCACAAGCAGCACTTAAGAAGTATTTTGACATTGAAGTAAGCGAAACAGAAGATTGGACAAAAGGAGCAGTGCGTAATCGTGCTAAAGAAGATAGTGGCTTAGAAAATATATTATCATTAACAGCTAAAGATGAATCAGAAAATAAAGTAGAAGGTGATTTGGAGTTCTACGGGATTATTATGGAGGAAGCTACTAAAGAGATAAGAGGAATGATTTATCAGTATGTAACAGAAGCGCCAGTTTTAGAATTGACAGATGAAGAAGTACAAGCTCGTTGTGAAGCATTTCTAAAGGACAAGGGATTAGTAGCTGAAGATGTACCTATTACAGTAGATGCTATTCAATCAGATGAGAAGACACCAGAGCTTAAGATGTTAAGTATGAAAGCGGGAAATCTAGCTTATGCAGTTGCTTATAATTTACAGATAGATAAGGTGATGTATTTTGAATATGTACCTATGCAAGAATAAAATGTTTAAAAAATAGTAAAGTAGTCTACACTTTCAATAAAAAGGAAGGGTGACTATGCAATTAGTATGCCAAGGAATAGCGGATCATGCACATGCAAGATGTTTTTATTTTTATGAATATAGAAATTTAAAGTGGATTTTAAAATGTCAAAAGCAAGTGAGTAAGCAAGATGAATTATATGAGCTGCTAACAGTATCTCATGAGCCTATAGATTATGCTATTATTGATTTGAATAGAGTCTATAGGAATACATTCTATGCGTATTCACAGGCTACTATTATTATTATTCCACCTACAGCTGTGTGGCAGTTTTTTAGTAAGCTATGGTTAGTGGGTCAAGAACTATATGTAGAACTGGCTACAACTATTGAAGAAGAGCTGGAGGTCATGCATGGGTATGAATATAATTACGCATTTTTAAAGAATTTATATGAAATGAGTAGCAAAGAAATGGCTGAAGCTTATTATGAACAATGGCAATTAGAGGTTTCACTAACTGACCACTCGATGCAACGTTTTATAAGAACCATGGAGGTTTTTAAAGCTGAAATTTTTAATTATTTTATTTTTAAACAAATATTAGATACTCCTATTCCAATTTAAATGAATAAATAATAATATAGCGTGCTATCACTAAGAAGATAGCACGCTATATTGTTATTCAAAAGAACTATTAAAAGATTTAAAAGATCTCATGTAAAGTTATTGCAACCAATCAGCAGCGCTTTTTATATGAGCTGTAACCGCTTTTTCGCTTGGTCCCCCTTTTACTTGACGTTCATTGACGCAAGTCTTTAGTGAAATAGCCTCGTAGATGTCTTCATCAAAAATAGGGTGGATCATTTGATAGGTTTCAAGAGGAAGTTCCTCCAAAGTGGTATGTGTAGTAACACAATGCAGAACAAGCTTACCGATTACTTCATGTGCATCTCTAAAAGCGAGTCCTTTTTTAACTAAATAGTCGGCCGCATCAGTAGCGTTAGTAAATCCTCCGGAAGCAGCAGTGTACATATTAGTTTTACAAACTCTCATGGTTTTAATCATTTGTGTAAAAATAGGAAGGCACATTTTAAGTGTATCAATACTATCGAATAAGCGTTCTTTATCCTCTTGCATATCTTTGTTATAAGCAAGAGGAAGTCCTTTCATAGTCGTTAATAAACTCATTAGATTACCATATACACGGCCTGTTTTGCCACGAACTAATTCTGCTATATCTGGATTTTTCTTTTGAGGCATAATAGAGCTCCCTGTACTATAAGCATCATCTAGCTCAATGAAATGAAATTCATGGCTACTCCATAAAATAATTTCTTCACTAAAACGGCTAAGGTGCATCATTAAAGTAGAAAGTGTATAAAGTAAATCAAGACAGAAATCACGATCTGAAACACCATCTATACTATTTTCGCAGATACCATTAAAATCTAAGCTTTTAGCAACTGCATCTCGATCTAAAGGATAAGTAGTAGTAGCTAGGGCACCACTACCTAAAGGTAGAAAATTAGTATTTTCATAAGTGAATTCTAAACGTTTAAAATCACGTTTAAACATTTCAAAGTAAGCCATAAGGTGATGAGCAAAAGTAATAGGCTGTGCACGCTGTAAATGAGTATAGCCCGGCATAATGGTATTTGTATGATCTTTTGCTAGTGCAATGACTGTTTGCATTAATTCCTTAAGCATCACTTTTAAAGTGATAATCTCATCACGAGTGTAGAGTCTTACATCAAGGGCTACTTGATCATTGCGACTGCGTCCAGTATGCATTTTTTTAGCTACATCACCAATACGGCTAATAAGTAAAGCTTCGATGTTCATATGAATATCTTCCATTTTTTCGTTAAAGGTAATGTCACCTTTTTCAATATCCTCTAAAAGAGAATTTAATCCGTTAATAATGGCGTCGCTTTCTGCCATGGAAATAATATTTTGAGCACCTAACATAGCTACATGTGCAATACTACCGATAATATCTTGCTTATATAATCTTTGGTCAAAAGAAATCGAAGAGTTAAAGTGATCAGTAAGTTGATCGGTTTCTTTGGCGAATCTGCCACCCCATAATTTCATAGTAATCCTCCTTGAGTTGAATAATTAAATAATGGTAAAACAAGAGAGTGTTACAAAACTAGGAAAATAATTAGTTTTGAACACTCCTTGGTTTGTTAGATATAGATTAATTATTTGTGATTTTCAGCAGCTTTAAGGGCACGTACACGAAGTGGTAAGCCATAAAGTCTGATAAATCCATCAGCATCTTTATGATTATAAAGGTCACCAGTAGTGAAGCTAGCGAGTGCCTCGCTATAAAGAGAAAATGGAGAAGAAGAGCCTTGTGGAATAACATTACCTTTATAGAGTTTTAACTTAACTTCTCCTGTTACAACCTGCTGTGTACTCGTAACAAAAGCCTGAAGTGCTTCACGAAGAGGTGTAAACCATTTACCATTATAAATTAAATCAGCAAATTCAAGAGCGATTTCTTGTTTATAACGATAGGTTTCACGATCTAATGTAAGATGTTCTAATTCCTCATGAGCTTTATAAAGAATAGTACCACCAGGAGTTTCATAAACACCACGAGATTTCATACCTACAACACGGTTTTCTACAATGTCTTCGATACCAATACCATTAGCACCACCTAATTCATTTAATTTTTCAAGAAGTGCAGATGGTTCCATAGCTTCTCCGTTTAAATGAGTTGGAATACCTTGGTTAAAGGTTAAGGTAATAGTAGTTGCTTTATCAGGTGCTTGTTCAGGAGATACGCCTAATTTAAGAAGTGTTTCATAGTTTGGTGCATTCCATGGATCCTCTAATTCAAGACCTTCGTGAGAAATATGCCACATGTTACGGTCACGGCTATAGCTATCTTCCTTTTTCATCGGAACAGGCAAGCCACGTTTTTCAAGGTATTCAATTTCTTCTTCACGAGAAGAAATATCCCAAATACGCCAAGGCGCGATTACTTTTAAATGAGGTGCAAGTGCAGCAATACCTAATTCGAAACGAATTTGGTCATTACCTTTACCTGTGCAACCATGGCAAATAGCTACAGCCCCTTCTTTAAGGGCAACATTAACGAGCGTTTTAGCAATAACAGCACGAGCAATAGAAGTACCAAGGTAATATTTAGATTCATAAATAGCACCAGATTGAATCATAGGAAATACATATTCTCTCATAAACTCATCTTTTACGTTCTCAACATAAACCTTACTTACGCCCATTGAAAGAGCTCTTTCTTCAAGGCCTTCTAATTCAGCATCTTGACCTACATTTATACATACAGCAATAACATCATAATCGTAATTTTCTTTAAGCCATGGAATGATAACTGAAGTATCTAAACCACCTGAATAGGCTAAAACAACTTTTTCTTTCATGGTTAATCCCCCTTTAATGATTCTATATATATTAGAATATATGTATAATTATACATTTATAAAAACTTATTTCAAGAGTTTTTATAAAAAAATATATTATTGTTTTATATTATATAATAGTTTTAGGAAAACAAACAGAGAAATGGTGTAAATTAGATGAGAATAATAAAATAATTTATAAGAATAACACATTAGTAGACTAATATAGAGAGTATAGAAAAAAAGGATGATCTATAGTATAATAAGAATAACTAAATATTTATTCAAGGAGGACATAATAGCATGTCAGGTTTTTTTGATTTAGATGCCCCTATATGGGCTTGGATGAATGAAGTAGCAGATGTGATTATTTTATCGCTGTTGTGGTGGATTTGTTCATGTGGCATTATTACAATAGGAGCTTCAACAACAGCTGTTTTTTATGTATTAGGTAAAAAGGTAAGAAAAGAGCAAACTTATGTAGTTGCAGATTTTTTTAAGAGCTTTAAGCAAAACTTTAAACAAAGTATTCCTTTAACGATAGTGTATGTAGTGGCAGCTACAAGTTGTATACTTTATGGTATTTTAGTTATTGATGGTATACTTAATCCAGAACATTCCAGTATGCTAAAGTTTGTGATTCCTTTAGCAATCCTTATTGTTTTTGAGTTTTTAAATTACAGTACTTATTTATGGGCGGTACTTTCGAGATTTGATATGAAAACCAGAGTGCTTTGCAAAACCTCATTTGTTATGACACATAAACATTTACTAACTACTTTACTTAATACAGCTTTATATGGTTTAGCAGTTGTTCTTATTTTAAGATTCCCATTTTTAATTGTAGTGGCACCAGGACTTATTATATTAGGACAATCCTTCTTGATGCAAAATTTGTTTTCACATTATATTACATCGGATGAAGAGACGCCATCGACTGAGGCATAAAATATAAGGTGATATAAAAATAGACTATATTTGCTTTCAGATAGTGAGGCAAATATAGTCTATTTTTATAGAAAGATGTTTAAATTATTTTCATATAAGTAAGCTATACTATATTTATAGAAGAAGAGGTGAAGAAATGGTTATTGATTTTATATTAAATATGATTTTAGTAATAGGTCTTGTAAGCTTATTTAATTTAACACGCTATATATTAAAAGTAAGAAAGGTAGTTAAAAAATACAAGGATAATCCAAATGTTGAGGGGATTACTATTGTAAATGGTGAAATTAAAATTATTGAAAAAAATCAAATGCAAAAAGATCAAGCTACGCAGCTCCTTAAAGAAGAGTTGGTTATAGATCCAATTTGTCATAAAGAAATAGAAAAGTCACAGGCTTATCGCATTGTGAAACAAGGAAAAGAATATTTTTTCTGTTCATGGGAATGTAGAGAACAATTTTTAAAACAAAAAGAAGGTATATAGTGTACCTTCTTTTGCTATTTAATAGAGAGTAAGCATTGTAGGTAATCTTCATTTAAACGGACCAAAGAACGTGGTATAATAAATAAAAAATGATAAGGTAGGGATTGCTATGAATGCAGAGATAATTGCTGTAGGTGATGAGGTTGTTAAAGGATATACAATAAATACAAATGCTAGTTATATTGCTAAACAACTTCAAACCATAGGGATAATGCCAGATTATCATACAGTAGTAAGAGACCAGGCAGCGGCTATTAAAGCGGCTATTAATACGGCAATAGTGCGGAGTAAGTATATTATTGTGACTGGTGGATTGGGGCCAACAAAAGATGATTTAACAAAAGAGGCAGTTTGCGAAGCATTAGGCCTACCCCTTTGCATAAGAGTGAATGTATTAGAAGAAATAAAGGCTTACTTCAAAGAAATGAATCAAATAATGCCTAGTATTAATGAAAAGCAAGCAGCTTTTCCAGAAGAAGCTTATATTTTAAAAAATAATTATGGAACTGCACCCGGATGTATTATTGAATATAATGAAGCTATTATTATATTACTTCCAGGTCCACCATATGAGATGCAACCTATGCTAGAAAATGAAGTCATACCTTATTTAAAGCAAAAGAGAGCATTTTATAATGAAACATTAGATATTAAATTATTTGGTCTAGGAGAAAGTGAAGTAGCTACCCAGTTGCAAGGTATGCTTGGTGAATTTGAGTGGGGAAGTATAGCTACTTATGTAGGAGAATATGAGATCATCGTACGTATCAATGTACAAAGTGGAAGTTTAGAGAAGGCAAAAGAACAGCTTCAACAAAAGAAAAAAGAAGTGGAGGAACGTTTAGGGAGTTTTATAATCGGATATAATAAAGACAGACTTGAAGAAATTATCGTAAGATTCTTGTTAAAAAATAAAAAACCATAGCTACAGTAGAGTCTTGTACAGGAGGACTGTTAGCAGGAACATTGATTAATTGTGGTGGTGTATCGGCTTGCTTTAATGAAGGTATTGTTACTTATAGTAATACAGCTAAAATGAAGTATGTAGATGTAAAGGAGGCGACGCTTCAATCTGTTGGCGCCGTTAGTTACCAAACAGCTAGGGAAATGGCAGAAGGTGTTAGAAAGTGTAGTGGAGCTGATATAGGTTTATCTACCACTGGTATTGCAGGTCCTGACGGTGGAACCCCAGAAAAGCCAGTAGGATTAGTGTATATAGGTATTGCTACAGAAGCAAAAACAGATGTATATGAATTGCATTTAAAAGGATCAAGGAGAACGATAAGAGAAAAAACAGTTAAAAATATCTTATTTCAACTTTATAAACTTTTTAAGTAAATTTTCCTTGCTATCAAGACAAAGTTTAGGTATAATGATTACAGAACAAATGTTCGATATATAATGAGGTGATAAGAATGAATGATGAATCAAAAAAGGCATTAGATGCAGCCATTTCGCAAATACAAAAACAATTTGGTAAAGGTTCTATTATGAAATTGGGGGAAGCGACAGATACAAATGTGCATACTTTCCCAACAGGTTCTCTGAGCTTAGATATTGCACTTGGAGTAGGTGGCCTGCCAAAAGGAAGAATTGTGGAGGTTTATGGCCCAGAATCTTCAGGTAAAACAACTGTTACTTTGCATATGATTGCCGAAGTCCAGAAACAAGGTGGAATTGCGGCGTTTATTGATGCGGAACATGCTTTAGACCCATCTTATGCAGCTAAGTTAGGCGTTAATATTGATGAACTTTATATTTCACAACCGGATAATGGTGAACAAGCTCTTGAAATTGCAGAAACTATGGTGCGTTCTGGAGCTATTGATATTATTGTAGTAGACTCTGTTGCTGCGCTGGTTCCAAGAGCTGAAATAGAAGGTGATATGGGTGATTCTCATATGGGCTTACAAGCAAGATTAATGTCTCAAGCACTAAGAAAATTAACAGGTGTTATTAATAAATCAAAATGTACTGTCATTTTCATCAACCAACTTCGTGAAAAAGTTGGTGTTATGTTTGGTAGTAATGAAACAACTACTGGTGGCCGTGCGCTTAAATTTTACGCATCTATTCGTCTAGATGTTCGTAAGATTGAAACTTTAAAACAAAGTAATGAGTTTATTGGAAGTCGTACTCGTGTTAAAGTTGTAAAAAATAAAGTAGCACCACCTTTCCAACAAGCTGAATTTGATATTATGTACGGTGAGGGGATTTCAAAAGAAGGAGATGTACTTGATTTAGCAACTAATATCGATATTGTTAACAAAAGCGGTGCATGGTACTCTTACGGCGATTTACGTTTAGGCCAAGGAAGAGAGAATGCTAAAATTTATATCAAAGAGCATCCTGAACTTTTACTTGAGATAGAAAATAAAGTAAGAAGTCATTATGGGATTAGTGCGCTAGATGAAACTGCTCATGAAACAAAAGACGAAATGAATGATAAAAATTTAATGGTGGATGAAGAGGAATAAAATAGTAAAAATCGAAAGGTAGCTTATAGCTACCTTTTTGATTTTTTGACTTAAATTAAAGAATTTAAATTTTATGTATAAATATATATGAAAAGTGATAAAAACACCGTATTTTCAATAGGTAATGCTTGACAGCATTTTTAAAAAGTTATACAATTATGATGTTATTTGCACATTGATAATACTTGGGAGGTGGTAGATATAGAACAAATAGGCTTAATAATAGGAATTATTGTAGTCATCATTATTGTTGGAATAATAGCCTTTTTTAGTGGCGCTTCTTATAGAAAACACATAGCGGAAGCACAAATTGGAACAGCAGAAGAAAAATCAAGAAAAATTATAGATGACGCTATCAAAGCAGGGGAAGCTAAGAAAAGAGAAGTATTATTAGAAGCAAAAGAAGAAAACATTCGTGTCAAAAATGAATTAGATAAAGAAGTACGCGAAAGAAGAAATGAATTGCAACAAATGGAGAAAAGATTACTCCATAAAGAAGAGAATATCGATAGAAAAACAGTAACACTTGAACAAAAAGAAGAACAATTACAAAGAAAAATTGATAAAGCTGATAAGACGAGGGAAGAAGCGGAAGCTTTACACCAAAAACAGTTAGAAGAACTTGAACGTATTTCAGGTTTGACCTTAACAGAAGCAAAACAATATCTTTTAAGAACCATTGAAGAAGATGTAAGACATGAATCTGCTATAATGATTAAAGAGATAGAAGCAAAAACTAAATTGGAAGCAGATAAAAAGGCAAAAGAAATTATCACTAATGCTATCCAAAAGTGCGCTGTAGATCATGTAGTAGATACAACGGTATCTGTTGTACCATTACCAAATGATGAAATGAAGGGGCGTATCATTGGACGTGAGGGAAGAAATATTAGAACATTAGAGACACTTACTGGGATAGATCTCATTATAGATGATACACCTGAGGCAGTTATCTTATCGGGCTTTGACCCAATACGCCGTGAAGTAGCGCGTATTGCCTTAGAAAAGTTAATTGTGGATGGACGAATTCATCCAGCTCGTATTGAAGAGATGGTTGAAAAAGCTAAAAAAGAAGTAGAAGTACTTATTCGAGAAGAAGGAGAAGCTGCTACTTTTGAAACGGGTGTACATGGCTTACATCCAGAGCTTATTCGTTTATTAGGTAAAATGAAATTTAGAACAAGCTACGGTCAAAATGTATTACGTCATTCAATAGAGGTTTCGAATTTGGCGGGATTAATGGCTAGTGAGCTTGGATTAGATGTACGTTTAGCTAAAAGAGCAGGATTACTTCATGACATTGGTAAATCTGTAGATTATGAAGTAGAGGGTTCTCATGTAAGTATAGGTGTTAATTTATGCCGTAAGTATGGAGAAAATGCAACTGTTATTAATGCTGTAGAAGCGCATCATGGAGATGTAGATCCAGAAACAGCAATTGCTGTTATTGTACAAGCTGCAGACACGATTTCAGCGGCAAGACCAGGGGCACGACGTGAAACCTTAGAAACTTATATTAAACGTTTACAGAAACTTGAGGAAATTGCAACTTCCTTTAAAGGTGTTGAAAAATCTTATGCTATTCAAGCAGGTAGAGAAGTAAGAATTATGGTAACGCCAGAGGAAGTAGATGATAATGGTCTAATACTTCTTGCGAGAGACGTTACTAAACGTATTGAAAATGATTTGGAATATCCAGGTCAAATTAAAGTAAGTATCATTCGTGAAACTCGTGCAACTGAATATGCTAAATAGTAAATAGCGATGCTTGGCGTCGCTATTTTTATGTGTTAAAATAGTGATAAATTTATGTGTTAAAATAGTGATAAATTTATGTATTAAATCGAACGAAAACTTATATATATCACTAAACGTTCGAATAATACATTGCTATTTGAGGTAATAATACGTATAATAAAGATAATAAATTAATCATGAAAGGAAATACACATGAGAAATTCATATAAAAGTCCATTAGAGGGTAGATATGCAAGTAAGGAAATGCTTTACTTATTTTCTGAGGAAAAGAAATTTAAAACTTGGAGAAAGTTATGGGTTACTTTAGCTGAAACTGAACACGAGCTTGGGTTAAATGTGACAAAGGAGCAGGTTGAAGAACTTAAGAAATTTAGTGAAGATATTAATTATGAAGTAGCAGAAGAATGGGAAAAGAAAGTGCGTCATGATGTCATGGCTCATGTACACGCCTATGGAGAACAAGCTACTTTGGCGATGCCAATTATACACTTGGGTGCTACTAGCTGTTATGTTGGGGATAATACTGATTTAATCATTATGTATGAAGCACTTGAAGTGATTAAGAAAAAAGTTGTTAATGTCATGGACAAATTAGCAAAATTTGCGATAGATTACAAAGATTTGCCTACTTTAGGATTTACACATTTACAACCTGCTCAGCTTACGACAGTGGGAAAAAGAGCAACTTTATGGCTACAAGATTTATGGCTAGATTTAGAAGAAATTAATCATTTACTCGAACAAAAAAGACTTAGGGGTGCTAAGGGTACTACAGGTACTCAAGCTACTTTCTTAAATTTGTTTGATGGAGACTATGAAAAGGTTAAATTATTAGATCAAACAGTTGCTGAAAAGCTAGGTTATACTTCTGTTTATCCAGTAACAGGACAAACTTATACTAGAAAGTTTGATTCACTTGTGTTAAATGTATTAAGCCAAGTGGCTCAATCTGCTTATAAATTTAGTAATGATATTAGAATACTTCAACACCTTAAAGAAATAGAAGAACCCTTTGAAAAGAATCAAATAGGATCATCAGCTATGGCGTATAAACGTAATCCGATGCGTACAGAACGTATTTCTTCGTTAGCGCGTTATGTTATATGTGACACATTAAATCCAGCTATTACAGCTTCAACGCAGTGGTTTGAAAGAACACTTGATGATAGTGCAAATAAGAGAATTGCTGTTTCTGAAGCGTTTTTAGCAGTAGATGCGATATTAGAGATCTACATGAATGTAGCAGATGGATTAGTGGTTTATCCAAAAGTAATCGAGAAACATATTAATGATGAATTACCATTTATGGCAACTGAGGTTATTTTGATGGAGGGTGTAAAACGTGGAGGAGATCGTCAAGAACTTCATGAACGTATTCGCGTTTTATCTATGGAGGCAGCAGCAGAGGTTAAGCAGAATGGAAAAAGTAATGATTTAATTGAACGCATTTTAAAGGATAATACTTTCAAGATGTCAGAGTCAGAGTTAAAAGCTATATTGAAACCAGAAAACTTCATTGGCTGTGCAGCAATGCAAGTTGTAGATTTTATTAATGAAGTGATTAAGCCTATTTTAGAAGAAAATAAAGCTTTATTAGGTGCAGAAGGTCATGTACGTGTATAAATGTCGTGTATAAATGTAAAGAGGTGAGTTTATTAAGCTCATCTCTTTATATTTTTATGAAAAATTTATAGATAAGATGCGATAGGTATATATAGCCCTTAGATATACGTTTAGGATTTTAGGTATAAATAGAAAGCTTGTATCATAGATTATTTTATATGATGGCGATGGGAGAGGTGGAAAGTGAATGGGGATTATTTGTTAAAAGGACGATTATCAGTACTGAAAGAGATGGGGGGCGTTTTGATATTAGTATTAGCGGTTTTTGCTAGTGTTTGGTATACCTTTTGGATTGAAGGGAAAAATACGCAAACATTTGAAGTTTTATATACATGGCTTACACAAGATTACATGAGTATGAATCTGATGAGCTTTGGTTATATAGTAATAAAATACCTTAAGAAGGTGTTTTTGATATGGCTATTTGGTTGGTTTGGACTTACTGCCCCTTTGAGTTGGATTCTTTTGTTTAGTATGATCTTTTCATATGGGTTTACAACAACTGCATTAATATTGCTTTTTGGAGGTAGAGGCATAATGATTGGGATGTTCTCTTATGGCGTACAGGCAATATTGGCAGTGAGTGTAGGCATAGAAATTTTAAAAAGAAGTATGGATTTAATAGGTGGTGCAAGAGGACAAGTGAAAAAGCAGTATGCTAAGTTACTCATTCCGATTTTGCTTGTATCGGCAATAATGGCATCATTAGACTTAGGGATAATGAATAATGTGAAAATTCTTATAAAATAGACCTTAGTGGTCTATTTTTTTATAGTTAAAATGATACAAGAATAGACCCGAATGAACTAAAAAGAGCTAAAAAAATACTTGGACTAAAAGAAATGCATAAAATATAGAGTAATATATGACAATTAAGTGTTTCTAAGGGAGAAGCTTGTTAATATTTATTGCTTTATAACGAATATAATTATATAATTGGTATTATATTAATACATTTGTGCAATTTTGTTTTTAGGTTAACTATTTATTTTAGACTAAAAAGGGGGAAGATGATGAACATTTTTTCTGATATAGATTTAATGAATACAGCAATAAGTGCAACAATGCTTAGAAAAGGTATCATAAGTGAGAATATTAGTAATGTGGACACGCCTGGATATAAAAGGAAAGATGTCAGATTTGAAACTATCTTAGAAAAGGAAATCAAAAAAGGGGGAACAGCCGGATTAAACTTAAAAGATATTGAGCCGGAAATATATACAGATTATGCGAATTCTTCTTACAGGTTAGATGGTAATAATGTGGATATTGACGTAGAAATGGCAGAAGAAGCTAAAGTGAGTGCTAGGTATAATGCTTTAGTAACAAGGGTAAATAGTCAGCTGGGACGTTTCTCTACAGTGCTACAAAATCTAAAATAACAAGGAGGAAAAGGGATGGGTTTTTTTGATTCTATGGATATAGCAGCTAGTGGACTTACAGCGCAACGATTAAGATTAGACATTATTTCTCAAAATATGGCTAATGTAAATACAACACGTACTGCAGAGGGTGGTCCATATAAAAGAAAAACAGTGATTTTTGAACAAATGCAAAATGAAAATAGTTTTTCTAGTATATTAAATAAAAAGAAGCAAAGCGGTGTAAATGGCGTTAGGGTGGCAAGGATTGTTGAAGATGAGAGTCAAGGGGCACTGGTGTATAATCCTACTCATCCTGATGCAAATGCACAGGGATATGTTGAGATGCCTAATGTCAATACAGTTGATGAGATGGTTAATATGATTTCTGCAAGTAGATCATATGAAGCCAATGTGACTTCATTCAATACGATGAAATCGATGTTTGCCAAAGCGTTAGAGATTGGCAAATAATTCTGGGAGGAAAGAATATGATAGCAGCAATTCAAGGCATACAGCTTAATCAGCAATTAATGAATAAAATTCAAGATGAGAAAAAACTTACAGGGAATGAAAGTTTTACATATGCATTAGATGCAGCAAAAGAATTAATACAAGCTAATAAGACAGCAGAAGCAGAAACTAAAAATTTAACTAATGATTTTATTACAGGTGCTAATGATGATATTGCTAGTTTATTAATTGCTCAAGAAAAATCCGGGATATTATTACAATATACGTTACAGGTGAGAAATGGTTTATTAAGTGCTTACAAAGAAATTATGAACCTATCTGTTTAATCTCAGATTGAAATAAAGTGAGGTGAATAATTTGCAACAGACGATTGAACAGATATCGAATCAAATTACTGAGAAATTAAATAATTTAACTAAAAAGCAAAAAATACAAATTGGAATAGGTGTTTTGGCACTTATTATTGCAATCACAGCAGTTGTATTGTTGACTAGGCCAAAGATGAAAAACCTCTTTTCAGAGAATTTGGATTCTAAGTCTATTGGGCAAGTGGCTACTGTTTTAAATGAAAATGGTATTAAGTATAAATTAATTAATGATAGTACCAATATACAAGTACAGGAAAATCAATATGAGCAGGCGTTAATGTATACTGCTATGTCAGATGTGCCAGAAAGTGGAATGACTTTTGATCAGGTGATTAATAATACAATGTCCACAACACAGACTGAGATGACAGCTAAAAACAATGAATATAAAAAGCAACAATTGGAGAGAACGTTACGTTCAATGGAGGGAATTGAAAGTGCTCGCGTTGAACTGGTTATTCCAGAACAGAAAAATGCATACCTTCAGTCACAAGTAGAAAGTAGAGCGAGTATATTTCTGACATTAAGTAAGACGCTTACAACTAAACAATGTGAAGGTATTGCAACATATATTTCCTCTAGTGTAGCCAATTTAGATAAAAAGAATATTGTAGTTATAGATTCACAAGGTAATACATTATATTCTGGTAGTGAAGAAAGTCAATTAGGCCTTAATAAGCAACAGGAAATAAAGTTATTAGCAGAACAAGATGTTACTCAGAAGGTATCTAATCTACTAGGAAATATGTATGATGATGTACGCGTAAGTCCTAATTTGATTCTAGATTTTGATCAATATCAAGAATCTAGTCAAAAGTATCAAACCCAAGGAGAAGATGAAAGTAGAGGGGTTATACAACAAGAAACGCAAGCTTCTAGTTCCACTAAGAACAATCAAACAGGAGCAGAACCAGGTACCACGACAAATGGAGGAGATATTCCAACTTACCAAACGAATAATGGTACAAGTGGTGAAAGCAAGGAGACGCAAAAAGATATTACTTATGCACCTGATAAGACAGAGTCTGTATATGTAAAAAATCCTGGGAATGTTGATTTGGAAAAATCCTCTTTGTCTGTTAATTTGTTTAAAAATAAAATCTATAGAGAAGAGGAAGTTAAGCCAACATTAACAGGAATGACTTGGAATGAATTTAAAGTAAGTAACCGTGAGCAACGTACACTTGCTGTAGATGAATCTATTGTTAATTCAGTTAAGAGCGCTACAGGTATAGATAATGTTGTTGTCAATGCCTATGAAAATCCTATTTTCTTAGATCAAGAAGTTTATCAAATTGATTACAAAGACTATTTACCTTTAGTATTCCTTGTGCTGGCATTGCTTCTAATTGCGTTTGTAGTACTTCGATTTAGAAAACATGAAGAAATAGTTGAAGTAGAACCAGAACTTGAAGTGGAAGAAATGCTGAAGGCAGCTAAGGAACAAGTAGAACTTGAGGAAATTGAATTAAAAGAAACATTAGAGACAAAACGTCAAATTGATAAATTCGTAGATGAAAAACCAGAGGCTGTAGCAAACTTACTTCGTAATTGGCTGACAGAAGAAGATTGGGAGTGATGACATGGTGAAGGAACAATTTTCAAGTAAACAAAAAGCTGCGATGTTATTAATTGCTTTAGGACCAGAAAAGTCTGCTAGTATCTTCAAATATTTAAAAGAAGAAGAAATAGAACAACTTACTTTAGAAATAGCTAGTATTAAAGCTGTATCACCTAAAGTGAAGGAAGAAGTGCTTCAAGAGTTCTATGAAATGTGCTTAGCTCAAGAATATATTGCTGAAGGTGGTATTGGCTATGCAAGACAACTTTTAGAAAAAGCTTTGGGTTCAGATAAAGCAGTAGAGGTTATTAATAAACTTACTGTATCATTGCAAGTACGACCATTTGAATTTGCTAGAAAGACGGAAGCATCACAGTTGGTTAATTTTATCCAAAATGAGCATCCACAGACTATAGCACTTATTTTATCCTACTTAAAACCAAGTCAATCAGCAGAAATCATCAGGGCGTTACCACCAGAGATGCAAGCTGATACTGCACGTAGAATTGCACTGATGGATAGAGCTTCACCAGATGTTATTAATCAGATTGAAAGAGAGTTTGAAAAACGCTTATCTACATTAGTATCTGAGGATTATACAAGTATTGGTGGTGTTGATTCAATTGTAGATATTATCAATCAAGTGGATCGTACAACTGAAAAGAATATTATGGAAAATCTTGAAATTGAAGATCCAGAATTAGCAGAAATTATCAAGAAACGTATGTTTGTATTTGAAGATATTACGACGCTTGATCCAAAATCGATCCAACGTGTACTTAGAGAAGTGGATAATCATCAGTTAGCTATTGCGCTTAAAGGTGCAGGAGATAGTGTTAAAGAAGTTATTATGTCTAATGTCTCTAAACGTCTTGCAGCGATGATTGAAGAAGATCTTGAATATATGGGACCAAAGCGTGTTAAAGAAGTTGAAGATGCTCAACAAAAAATCGTTAATGTTATTCGTAAATTAGAAGATGCGGGTGAGATTGTAATTTCACGTGGAGCAGGAGATGAGGTCGTTGTCTAGTATTATAAAGGGTGAAAGAATAAGAACACAAAGTATTATAGATTTTTCTACTAGGCAGATAGATGTGCTTGCAGAAGAAGATTACATAAATGAAACTATAGATCAATCAAGTTTTGATGAAAAAGAACAATTAGAAAGTATTCAAGAGAAGCAACTAAAGGAAATACAGGAACTTATTGATGCTAAACTAGAAGAAGCAGACAATCAAGTGAGGCAGATGCTTTCAGAAGCAATACAAAAATCACAAGCAATAGAGGAAGAAGCAAAGCAATTAAAGACACATATGTTATTTGAAATGACAAAAGAAAGAGAAGAAGTATTAGAAGAAGCTCGAAAGCAAGCAGAACATATTCTAGCAAATGCTCATAAAGAAAAAGAAGAGCTGATTATGAGTACAGAAGGGGAGCTAGTAGAAACCCTTATTACACTCCTTAATCATATTATTAGCGAAGAAATGAATTATCAAGTTGACTGGGTAAAGTATTTAGTTAGAAAGATGCTAAGTAAAGAAGAGATTTTAGGAAAAGTCAAGGTAATTATTTCACCTATTTTATATGCAAGGTTGTCAGAAAAGGAAATCGATGCAATTAAAGGAATTAGAAAAGATTTAGAAATAGAAACAAGAGACAATCTTAATGAAACCACTTGTATGATTGAATTCAATCAAGGAAGTATTGTGTATGATATCTCGCAAGGACTTGAGCGTGTTATTAATGATACAAGAATCTTAATGAATGCAAAGTAGGGGATAATATGATTGATTTTAAAAGGTATGAACAGGCTACAAAAAGCCAGCTGTGGACCTATAAAGGTAGGGTAACGAGAGTGGTTGGAATGAGTATTGAGACCTTGGGTCCAATAGCTAACATAGGAGATATTTGTTATATTCAACCCAGAGGAAAAAAAGAACTAGTCACTGCTGAAGTAGTGGGATTTAAGGACGAGTACTTATTATTAATGCCATTAGGTAATCTAGAGGGTATTGGTCCTGGGTGTGAAGTATTAGCTTATGGTGATAAACTGAGTGTAAAAGTAGATGAAAGTTTATTAGGAAAAGTAGTAGATTGGCGAGCAAAACCTATTAATGGTGATGAACTGCACTGCAGGTATCAAGTACCTATTGATAATACAGCACCTAATCCACTTACAAGAAATCGTATCACTATTCCACTACAGTTAGGTGTACGTGCTATTGATGGCATGTTAACTGTAGGAAAGGGACAAAGGATAGGAATATTTGCAGGTAGTGGGGTAGGAAAAAGTACGTTAATGGGTATGATTGCAAGGAATGCTTTGTCCGATATAAATATTATAGCCCTAATAGGAGAACGAGGTAGAGAGGTAAGAGAGTTTATCGAAAATGACTTGCAAGCAGAAGGTCTTAAGCGATCTATAGTAGTTGTAGCTACTTCTGATCAACCTGCACTCATGCGCCTTAAAGCCGCTATGACAGCAACAGCTTTAGCAGAACATTTTAGAGCTCAAGGAAAAGATGTGCTTCTTATGATGGATTCTCTCACAAGGTTTTCAATGGCACAGAGGGAAATAGGCCTTGCTATTGGAGAACCACCTGTTTCTAGAGGTTATACGCCATCAGTTTTTGCACAAATGCCAAAGCTTCTGGAAAGGGCAGGTAATTCAGATAAAGGAAGTATTACAGGTATGTATACCGTTCTAGTTGATGGAGATGATTTTAACGAACCTATTACAGATACAGCGAGAGGCATACTAGATGGACATATCGTATTATCTAGAAAATTAGCTAATAAGGGACATTATCCAGCAATAGATGTACTAGCTAGTATATCCAGGGTTATGAGCAATATTGTTTCAGACCAACATAAAACTTATGCTAGAGAGATAAAAAAACATATGGCTGTATATAAGGAAGCAGAAGACTTAATTAATGTAGGGGCCTATAATAAGGGAAGCAGTGAGGAAATTGATGCAGCTATTGACAAGATGAAATTCATCAATGAGTTTCTATGTCAATCAGTGGGTGAAAAGGTTGAGTTTGAAAATACTTTACATCATATGCAGGAAATAATTAGTTAGGGTGTGAATATGTTTAAGTATAAATTGGAACCTATTTTAGCTTTAAAAGAAAAGCTAGAAGAAAGCAAAAAGAGAGAATTAGGGCTAGCACATCAATGTCATGAAAAAGCAAAGGCTGAAAAAGAAGTATTGGTGAAGCAAAGAGAAATGGCATATAAAGAAGCAAAAATTCAATCTCATGAAAAAGTAAATATCATACAATTAAGGCAGCTTAATTATTATTCCAATTATATGGAGGAAGCTATTCATTCTAAAAATGAGGAAATTGACTTAGCGGCAAAAAAAGTAGAGCAAAGGCGAGAAGAACTAGTAGAAGCCGTCAAAGAACGAAAAATACTAGAGAATTTGAAAGAGCTTCAGTTAGAAGATTATAAAGAAGAAGAAAAGCGAAATGAAAATAATGTAGTAGATGAAATAGTTACATATAAATACAGAGCGAATCAAAAGGAGTGAGGATAGATGGGGCAAGAAACGAAAGAGAAGAAAATACAAGAAGTAAATAATGATATCCCTCCTTTTAAACCTAAAAAACGTAAAAAGAAAAAATGGTTATTTATAGGCCTTATCTTCATTATTCTAGTGGCAGCTGGTTTTATTTTTAGAAAACCATTGATAAATTTTCTAAGGACTATTCCAGTAGTTAGTAAGCTTGTTCCGAGTGCAACAGACAGTGAGTCAGCCTTATCAAAGGAGGAGCTTCTTATTCAGTATGAAAAGCAGAAACAAGACATACTTACTTTAGAAGAAAAAATAAATGCACTTGAAGAAACCAATAAGGATTTGCAGACCCGCAATGTGACATTAAAAGAATATGAAAATAAGTATGAGGATTTTCTTAAGCAAAAAGAAGCATGGGATCAATCAATAGTAGAAAATAATCCAGAATTGTTCATTGAACAATTTGAAAAAATATATCCAGAAACAGCAGCAGAGTTATATAAGACATTAAAAGGTGAAGCTATTAATACAAAAGAACAGCAAGCATTAGCTAAAGCAGTAGGAGAAATGGATGAAGATCAAGCTGCAAAGGCATTAGAAGTACTTCTAACGACAGATTCCGAATTGGTTCAGACAATCATGAAGGAGATGAAGGATGAGAGAAAATCTCTTATTTTGAGTAGCATGACTTCAGAAGGTGCAGCAACAGTAATAAAGCTTATTTCACCAGAAATAAATAATCAGTAGAACTAGGAAGGGAGGAAAAATATGGGGCAAATTGGTTTAGGTACTATATTTATGAATGCGCAAGTTGCTAATGTGGATACAAATTACACATCTTCTAGTAAGGCGATAGAACCATCAAAGGAGCGTTCTTTTAGTAAGGAATTAGATAAAGCGAAAACCTCACAATCAGGAAATCAAGATAAAAATGAAACTACTAAAATAAAAGATGATAAAGGGAATGAAGTTGTACAAAAAACAAAAGATGGGGTTACAAAATCAGAACCGGTTAATAAGGAAAAGGTAGAATCAAAACCAGAAGATGAACTAGAAAACAGCAAAGATAAAGGTGAAATTGATGAAAAGATTCTTTCGTTATTAAGTCAAGTATTAAATGTTACTACCGATCAGTTAAAAGAATTACTTAATCAAATGGGATATGCACCATCTGACCTACTTAAACAAGAGATGTTTGGAAAATTTGTCAGTGAAGTTTACACTCAAATAAAAGGTGAAAATCTACTTATGGTGGAAGACGGCGTTAAGGACATTAGTCAATTATTTGATCAGCTACAAGTGATGTGCAGTAAAACAAAGATTGAAGGAACACCTTTGGATTTACAAAAACAGATGGATGTGAAAACAAATATAGAAAAACCAATAGAAGAGACTGAACAATCACTACTTACTATTCAAAGTCTTAATGAAGTAGAAGAAGGAAATGATATTGAAGTTACTCAGAAACCACAAGTTCAAAGCGTCGTTCAGAATATGAATACGAAAACAGTAACTCAGCTTCAAACACCGGAAGAACAGTCTAATGTGTTAAATAATAGCGTATTAAATGAGACTGGTAAAGTAGATTTAGGTATAGTTGTACCGATACAGAATTTTTCTTCAACAGTCTATTCTCAATTATGGCAACCTGAAGGAACTGGTACATCTCAACAAGTAGCACAAACGCCACAATTAATAGAAACGGATATCATTGATCAAATAGACTTTAAGACATTAGGAATGACTAAAGAAATTCATTTACAACTTTCACCTAAAGAATTAGGAGAATTGAGTATAAAACTTATAGAAGAAAATAGTAATATTGTAGCACAAATAAAGGTTGACAATGAAAAAGCAAAAGCATTTTTAATCAATGAAATGAACAGCTTGAAGACTGCTTTAGAAGAACGAGGACTCACAGTTACAGATGTTAGAGTTGATATTAAGCAAGATACACATCAATCTCAGATGGAACAAGAAAAGCAAAAATCAAGCAAAAGAATTCAGGAGATTATAACAAAACATATGGAAGCATTTGAAGAAGAGGAAGAAATAAGACCTGAAAAAATAAGTGATTCAGAAGTTGATTACATGGTATAAGGGGTGAGTAAATGTCAACAACGATTTCAAAAACAGCAGCTTTAAATAGTGATTATTTGAAAGTAACAGAAGAAGTCAAGGAGCAATCTGAATTAGATAAAGATGCTTTTATTAATTTGTTAGTTACACAAATGAAGTATCAAGATCCTCTTGATCCAGTAGATAACTCAGAAATGTTAGCACAATTAGCTCAATTCACTGCACTTGAGCAGATGATGAATGTAGCACAAGCCTCACAAAAACAATTAGCTAATGGCATGATAGGTAAGTATGTTGAATATCTTTATAAAGATTCAGAAACAGGCACATCTGAATACCTAGTAGGCAAAGTTGATTATGTGAAGGTATCAGGTGATACCCCAGTTCTTGGTATTGGTGATGTAGAAGTAAATCTTGAAGATGTTTATCAAGTTTACGATAGCAGTAATATTCAAGCTAATACGACAGCATTTGAATTATTAGGTAAAACAGTTCAAGGTTTAGTTGAAGAAACCAAAACAGATGGTACCAAAGAAAGTATCATTATTGAAGGTGAAGTATTAGGCATTGAAATGAAAAACGGCAATCCATATATGGTTATTGGAACAGGTAAAGAAAAAGTATCCATTGACTTTAATAAAATACAAAACATAGTGGATAAACCAAGTATTACAGGAAAAACAGTAACTGGAACCTATACTGACAGCGAAGGTAAAGTTCAAACTATTACTGGAACAGCTGAGTACATACGTATTGAAAAAGCAGGTACTTTTGTTTATATTAGAGGAGAAAAAGAAGGTCAGTTTGTTAACTTTAATCATATTACATTAGTAGAAGATAAGTAATAGGACAAAATGAGGAGGTAGATTAATATGATGAGATCAATGTTTTCTGCGGTATCTGGACTTAGGGTACACCAGACAAGAATGGATGTAATAGGTAATAATATAGCCAATGTTAATACTATAGGTTATAAATCACAACGTGTCACTTTCAATGATGTGTTTTCGCAAACACTATCAAGTGCTAGTGCTGCAAGTGATGAAACCGGTAGAGGTGGACGTAATCCTATGCAAGTGGGTTTAGGTGTAAATGTCTCTTCTATTGATATGTTAATGACTCAAGGTGCTGCACAGCGTACAGATAATCCATTTGACTTAATGATTAATGGAGAAGGTTTTATAGTTGTAGGAGATACAAATGGTACATATTTTACCAGAGCTGGTGCTTTAAGAGCCGATGTGGATGGTAATTTAATTATTGCTAATGGAATGAAAGTAAAGGGTTGGACAGCACAACTTAATGAAGAAACGAATAAATATGAAATTGTTAAAGGAGAGGCTGGCTCTATTAATTTAGCTGATCCTAATTTTGTAAGTTCTAAACCAAAGGTAACAGACAAGTTACAGTTATCAGGTAATCTTAACTCTACTTCTACAAAAGAAGAAACAAACTTTCGTTTTTATGATAGTTTAGGAAATTATTATTCACTAGCAACTACCTTAACACCATCAACGGATAAGGTAGATGGCTATTCAGTATGGGAAATGAAGTTGGGTGATATTAAAGATGCAAATGGAAATAAGTTAAACGGGACGCTTTCACCTGATACAGCAGTTAAACTTTACTTTGATACAAATGGTAAATTAGCCAGTGTGGGTGCTGTTCCAGGAGCAACTGGAAATGCTACATCCATAGATCTAGAGATAGAAAACACTGATAAAACATCAACCTTTGCAGAGAAAATAACAATTGATTTTTCTTCTATGACTCAATATGCTTCAGCATCTACGATTGACCCTAAAACCATCAATGGTAACGCTGCTGGTAAGATGATAGGTTATGAGATAGGTGGAGATGGTGTTATAACAGCTTCTTATGATAATGGGGATATGAGAATACTTGCTCAAGTTGTAGTGGCTAAGTTTGATAATCCAGAAGGACTTGAGAAGGTAGGAGACAATCTTTATAAAGTAACACCAAACTCAGGTGAATTTGATGGCATAGGTACAGTGGGAACCTTTAATACAGGTGTTCTTGAAATGTCTAACGTAGACCTTTCAAGTGAATTTACAGATATGATTGTTACTCAAAGAGGGTTCCAAGCCAACTCAAGAATTATATCTGTTTCAGATGAAATGCTTCAAGAACTAACAAATCTTAAACGTTAATGTATAGGAGAAGCTTATGATTAAACTTTCAAAATTAAACAATCAGGAGTTTGCTGTTAACTCTGATTTAATTGAAACAATAGAGCAGACGCCTGATACAGTTATAACAATGACAACAGGTAATAAATATGTAGTAAAAGAAACACAAGAAGAAATTATTAGGCGTATTATTCAATATAAGCGGAAAATATACCTTGTAAATGAAGGGGAGGAATAAGTAAGTGGATATTTCTACAATAATAGGTTTGGTATCGGGAATAGTATTTGTTCTCATATCAATCGTTTTAGGTGACGGAAGAATAATGCTTTTTATTGATTATCCATCAATGCTTATTGTTTTTGGTGGTATTATTTCAGCTCTATTTGTGTCATATCCTATTCCTAAATTTTTGGAAGGCTTAAAAACAGGGAAGCATGTATTTTCCAAACAGGAAATAGATCCAACAGAGGTTATTTCAAAAATCAATGAATTAGCTTTGTCTGCTAGAAAAGAAGGTTTATTAGCTTTAGAAGAAATTGCTCAAGGAATGGATGATCCCTTTTTACAGAAAGGTATTTTGCTAATTGTAGATGGTACAGATGCTGAATTATTGAGAAGTATCCTGGAAACAGAAATTGCCTTTGTAGAAAATAGGCATAAAGACAATCAAAAGTTTTGGGATTCAATAGCAGAATTAGGGCCTGCTTGGGGTATGATTGGTACACTTATTGGACTTATTATTATGCTAGACAACTTGAATGATCCATCTACTCTAGGGCCTAAAATGGCAGTAGCACTGGTTACGACTTTCTATGGTTCTATGATTGCCAACTTAGTAGCTACACCAATATCTAATAAATTGAGCTTAAGAAGTAATGATGAAATTTTACATAAGCAAGTTATGGTAGAGGGTTTACTGTCTATTCAGGCGGGAGAGAATCCACGTGTTATTGAAGAAAAACTTAAGGCATTTTTATCACCTGGTACACGTAAGGTATTTGATGTTAAAAATAAAGACGAATAGGTGGTGAAGCGTTTTGAAGAAGAGAGAAGACCAACCTAAAAAAGGTGCACCTGCTTATATGAATACCTATGGTGATATGATGACTTTATTACTGACTTTCTTTGTTCTTTTATTTGCAATGTCAACAGTAGATGCTGAAAAATTTGAAGCATTGGCATCTTCATTCCATGCATCTGTCAGCATTTTTGATGGTGGTCAAACGATTCGCATAGATAATAATGTGTTAGAAAATGGTATGTCTCAATTTCCAGTAAAGGAAACACAATTTTCTATAGAGCAAGCCTATCAAGAAGCGCAAGAAACAACAAAAGCAGAGCAAGATATTAAAGCTTATGTAAAAGCAAAGGAAATAGATGATAAAATCACTGTGCAAAAAAGTGGAGATATGATAGTCATTCGTTTTGCAGATATCTTGTTATTTGATACAGGAAAAGCAGATATTAAACCAGGCGCTATTCCTAATTTAAATCTCATTGGTGAAAAACTTAGAGAATACATTGACCAAGGTTATCATTTACGTGTAGAAGGTCATACAGATAATCAACCTATACATACGGCGCAATTTCCTAGTAACTGGGAACTTTCTAGTGCAAGGGCAATTGCAGTCATGAGGTTTTATCTGGAGGAGATGGACTTTAATCCATCTAAGATATCAGCAGAAGGAATGGGTGAATATCATCCTATAAGTTCAAATGCCACAAGTGAAGAACGAGCTCAAAATAGGCGTGTAGAAATCAAACTCAGTAAATCAACATCTTAAAATGAGGGGAGATTAGACATTGGAAAGTAAATTTAAGCTTTTTGTGATTATAGCTATAGTAGTATTAGGGATATCTATTGCTGCTAGTACATTTTTTGTATTAAAGCAAATGAATGAGTCCTCTAATGGGCAAACTGCTGCTACAGAAAAGGAATTAAATCTTACAGAAGTTTCCATGGGCGATGCGATTATGACTAACATTGCTATTGGAGAAGATGCAGTGCAACATTTTGCTAAAATAAAAATTAGCTTAGGAGTAGATGCAAGTGATAAAAAAGCTTATGAAGCTTTTACAAATGCAGTAACTAACCAAGCTGCTAGTATGAGAAATGAGCTTATAGCAGTCATTGGAGAACAAACCTACACTATGTTAAAAGCAAATGATGGTAAAGCGAAGCTAGCAGATGAAATTGTAGCAAGACTTAATAAATTGTTGAGTACAGATATTATTTATGATGTGTATTATGAAGAATACTTTGTGCAATAAGTATTATTTAAAGGAGGTGACATAGGGTGAGTGAAGTACTGTCACAAAGTGAAATTGACGAGCTTTTTAAAGCACTCAATACTGGCGAAATCAATGTCAATGAGATGCAGGAAGCTAATGAACAAAAGGGCGTTAAATCATATGATTTTGCAAGACCCTCTAAGTTCTCAAAAGAGCAACTTCGAACTTTAGAAATTATTTTCGAAAGCTACGGAAGGGCTATTTCCACCTATTTATCTGGACACCTCAGGACAATGGTATCAGCAGAAGTTATGAATGCAGAAGCTGTTACCTATTCAGAGTTCTCTAATGCACTGATTAACCCTGTTATTTTAGCAGTTACAGATTTTAGGCCATTAAAAGGTTCTATCCTTCTAGAACTTTCCCCTAATATGGGTTATACCATTATTGATCGTGTACTAGGAGGAAGTGGAAGTGGCCTTGAAACGATTAGAGAATTTACAGATATTGAACGTGTTATTTTGGAAAAGATATTTATTCAGTTTGTTCAGCTTTTAGCTGAACCTTGGCAAAATGTCGTGGAACTTGATCCGATGCTTGAAAAAATAGAAACTAATTCACAAGTTGTACAAATTATATCACCTAATGAAATCATAGCCCTTGTTACACTTAATATAAAAATAGGAAATGTAGCTGGTATGATGAATATATGTATACCACATTTGGTAATAGAGTCCATTATGGACAAATTAAATACTAAGTTTTGGTTTGCGCAGAAAGAGCAAGAATTAGGACCATCTTATCATGAGTATATTGAAAAGATGATTGAAAAGTCTAGAATACCTATAAAAGCAATCTTAGGTAAGACACATATTACTGTGCGTGAGTTCTTGGAGCTGTCACGTTCAGACATTGTAAAGCTTGATAAGGACATTGATTCTGGATTAGATATTTATGTTGGAAATATATTAAAATTCACAGGTTCACCAGGTGAATATAAAAATAAAGTAGCTATAAAAATTAATCATGTTATACAGAGGGAGGATGAGTAATGGTAGCCGAAATGCTTTCACAGGAGGAAATAAATGCACTGTTAGGCAATATGAATGCTGATACCACTAGTGATAACAGTGCATTACAAGAAGACTATAGCATGCAAAGTAGTGGCACAGTTACGTTAAGCCCAGAAGAAACAGATGCATTAGGTGAAATAGGTAATATATGTATGGGTACAGCTGCAACGACCTTGTTTACGCTTCTGAATCATAAAGTACTTATTACAACACCAAAAGTTGAAGCTCTAACTTGGGAACAATTTATAAACACAATTACAGACGACTTAACAGCTGTTTCTGTAGACTATACAGAGGGATTTCGTGGCTCTAATTTAATGATTTTAAAAGACCATGATGTGAAAATTATCGCTGATTTAATGATGGGTGGAACAGGGGCCTATGCAGAGGGGCCTGTAACTGATTTACATCTTAGTGCTATTGCAGAATCTATGAATCAAATGATAGGTTCGTCTTCTACATCAATGGCGCAAATATTTAACAAAAAAATTGATATTAGTCCACCACAAGCACTTAAAATGGAAGCTAACTTAGAGGATATTTTTGGCCCTAAAGGAGACATTGTAAAAATATCTTTTAGATTACAAATCGAGGAGAATATTATTGATAGTGAATTAATGCAGGTATTGCCTATTCAATTTGCTAAAGAGCTCATTGCAGGACTTTTAAATCAAGAACAAATAGCAACTGAAGAAGTAGCAGCTCCTCAGCCGATAGAAAATAAATCGGAAGTATCATCCTCAGTAGTACAAACGGCTACTCAGCCTACTATGGTTCAGCCAGAGTCTAAACTACCACCAATAATGGAGCAACCATATATGACAAATGATCCTAATTATTATGGTGAAACCTATCACAAATCTGTTAATAACATAAGGGCGGATGTAGATGTTCAGACGCCACAATTTCAATCATTTGATAATCGTCCAAAAGTTTATCCAAAAGAAAATATGGATCTCTTAATGGATGTTTCATTAGAAGTTTCAGTTGAACTTGGTCGTACATCAAGAAAGATTAAAGAAATACTTGAATTTGGACCAGGAAGTATCATCGAACTTAATCGTTTAGTGGGAGAACCTGTTGATGTACTTGTTAACGGTAAGTTTGTTGCAACGGGAGAAGTTGTTGTAATTGATGAAAACTTTGGAATAAGAATCACAGATATTATTAATCCAGAAGATAGAATATAGGAGAGGTGTATAAAATGGCTAAAAGGGTATTGATTGTAGACGATGCAGCATTTATGCGTATGATGATTAAGGATATCTTAAGCAAAAATGGGTATGAAGTAGCTGGAGAAGCAGAAAACGGTTTAAGAGCAGTAGAGAAGTATAAAGAATTAACACCAGATTTAGTACTGATGGATATCACAATGCCAGAAATGAATGGTATCGATGCAGTAAAAAATATTAAAGCTTTAGATCCAGGAGCTAAGATTGTTATGTGCTCTGCTATGGGGCAACAAGCTATGGTTATTGAATCTATTCAAGCAGGAGCAAGAGACTTTATTGTTAAACCTTTCCAAGCAGACCGTGTTTTAGAAGCGGTTAGAAAGGTTGTTGGTTAAAACACAGAAGCCAGTATTAGTGGTAGCCTATTTTAGGTATACCACTAATACTATATACAAATAATATAAAATTGAATGGTGATAATATGATAAAAGATATGCTCGAATTAGTGTTATTAATTCTGATTTTTGCAGGGATTTTAGCACTGACCTATTTTGTTACAAAAAAAATGGCAACCTTTAATAAGAGGATGGCTTTCAATAAAAATATGGAAGTAATAGAAGTACTTCAATTGATGCAAGGACAATATTTGTATATTGTAAAAGTAGGAAATGAGTATCATTTAATAGGAAGTACTCAAAAAGGAAGCATCTGTTATTGTACATCACTTAAGGAAGAACAGTTGAATTTAGAACAAGTGATTACAAAATCTTTTGGGGAGCAACTTAGTCATTTGATGAAAGGTAAACAGGTAGATGAACATGAAGATAAATAAATCCATTCTAAGAAATATAATATGTTTTGCAATTATTTTATTTTATGTTGGGTGTTTATATACCGATACTCAGGCTTCTACAGTACAGGTACCTAATATTACTGTTAACTTAGGTGGAGAGTCACAAGCAGAAAATACGAGTGCTTCTTTACAAATGATTTTTATCATTACTATTATTTCATTGGCACCATCTATTTTAATTATGATGACCTCATTTTTAAGGATTATTATTGCACTTCACTTTGTAAGATCTGCAATTGGAACACAAACGATGCCACCCAATCAAATTTTAGTTGGTCTAGCGCTATTTTTAACGTTTTTCGTTATGAGCCCTGTTTTTATGCAAATTAAAACAAATGCAATAGATCCTTTAGAAAAGCAACAAATTACTCAGGAACAGGCTATAGAACGAGGTATACAACCCTTAAAAGAATTTATGCTGAAACAAACAAGAGATGAAGATATTACTTTATTTATGGATTTAGCCCATTTAGAACCTTATACAGAGGACACTGACCTTGTAAAAGAGATGCCTCTCCATGTTATCATTCCAGCTTTTATTATTAGCGAACTCAGAGCTGGGTTTATTATAGGGTTTTTAGTTTACATACCGTTTATCATCATTGACATGGTTGTAGCAGCAACGCTTATGTCAATGGGAATGATGATGTTGCCGCCTGCTATGATTTCATTACCTTTTAAGGTTTTACTTTTTATTTTAGTTGATGGATGGAATTTGTTTATTGGACAACTTATACAGACATTTAATTAAGGAGGAAGGATATGGAACAAATTGTTTTAGACTATATGAGAGAAGCATTAATGATGATTGTTAAAGTATCACTTCCTATCTTATTAACAGGACTTGTTGTGGGGCTAATTATAAGTATATTTCAAACAGCTACATCTATACAAGAACAGACTTTAGCATTTATTCCAAAAATAATTGCAGTATTTTTAGCTATTATTATATTTGGATCATGGATTATTAACATGCTATCTGTATACACCATTAGGCTTTTTAATAGCTTTAATACACTGTTATAAGGAAGGATGCTATGGAAGATTTAGTCTATTTATATGCACATGTAGACGTGCTACTTATTATATTTTGTAGAATTATAGCTGCTGTGCTATTTTTGCCGATTATTGAGGAAAGCAGAATTCCTAAATTGGCAACCTCAGGATTATGCTTATGTTTAGCGATAACAGTTTTTATGGTCACAGATTTGGGTCAAATTTATTATGAGCCTACACTCATAAGTTATACAATACTCCTATTAAAAGAAACTTTAGTAGGATTGATTATTGGTTTTGTACTAAAAATCTATTTTCAAATCTATCAATTTATAGGAAGTTTATGGAGTACACAAGGAGGTTTAGGGATGAGTATGGCTCTAGACCCTGTAGGAGGCGTACAAACGCCTGTACTAGGTCGTTTTTATAATTTATGCTTGTGTGCTATTTTTGTACTAAGTGGAGGGTATCACTGGTTCATTAAAACATTAATAGATACCTTTACATTAATTCCGATTAATAAAGGGGTCTTTGGTACTCATCTTGTAACAGGCATAATAGATACCGTAGGGAACTATTTATTAATTTCATTTGAACTAGCAATGCCAGTGCTGGGGCTTTTAATATTAATTGATTTTGGCCTAGGCATTTTGGCCAGAACTGTACCTCAAATGAATATGTTTGTTATTGGTATTCCATTAAAGGTTATCGTTTTATTTGCACTACTTATTGTTACAGTTGGTTTAGTACCTAGATTTAATACGATTATTATTGATAACATGGTCAATACTATCATGAATTTAATACAAGGAATGAGGCCATTATGATTGAAACAAAGTATCGCTTAGATCTGCAATTCTTTTCAGCAGAAAGTGAAGGAAGAACAGAAAAAGCAACGCCTAAAAAGAAAGAAGATGCTAGAAAAAAAGGGCAGGTTGCAAAAAGTGCTGAATTAAATACAGCTGTTTTAATCGTGGGTTTTTGTGCAGTAAGCTTGTTACTGGGAGGATATATGCTTTCAGGTATTCAAACAAGTATCATAACGAGCATGAATCGGCTCAGTGAAGTTTTTAATGAAGTGACTTCTAATTATATGCTTGTCGTTTTTAGAAGTGCCATATTTGATATTTTATGGATTTGTTTGCCATTATGGATTTGCCTATTTATTATTGGATTTATAGTGAGTTATATACAAGTAGGATATAAAGTAAGCTTTGAACCTATGAAAGTTAAGTTTAGTAAAATGAATCCAATCAACGGTATTAAAAGAATCATCTCAAAAGATATGATTGTTAGTTTAATTTTATCAGCGGCAAAAGTTATTGTACTAGGAGCTATAGTGTATAATATTATTTTATCTAAGATTCCTATTTTCATGCGATTCTATGAATTAACAATCGAACAAATTTTGAATACGATAGCCATGACAGTTGTTCAAATTGGTTTTTTTGTAGGAGGAGCTTTTCTGGTGTTAGCTGTCCTAGATTATGTCTATCAACGCTATAAGCATGCAGATAGTATTAAAATGACAAAGCAAGAGATAAAAGAAGAGTATAAAAATGCAGAAGGAGACCCCCAGATTAAATCCAAAATTAAGCAGAAAATGAGGGAAGGCTCAATGCGGCGTATGATGCAAGCTATTCCTGAGGCAGATGTTATTATTACTAACCCTACGCACTTTGCAATAGCCATTAAGTATGATGAATCAAAAGGCACAGCTCCTGTAGTAGTGGCCAAAGGCGTTGATTATGTGGCACAAAAGATAAAAGAGAAAGCAAAGGAGCATCATATTGAAATTGTTGAAAATAAACCTTTAGCTAGAGCACTTTACTATACTGTAGATTTGAATAAAGAAATCCCTCCAGAGCTATATGGAGCAGTAGCAGAAGTTTTAGCATTTATATATAACTTACAACATAAAAAGATGAATAGGGGGAGCTAATTGTGAAGTTTAAAACAGGTGATATAGTATTAGGGCTTTTTGTGGTAGGGCTCATTTTCCTAATTATCATTCCATTACCACCTACTATCCTAGATGTTTTATTAATTATTAATATATCTATATCAACAATTATATTAATGAGTGCACTTTTTTCAAAAGAGCCACTGGACATATCGTTATTTCCAACATTATTATTACTGACAACATTATTTCGATTAGGCCTTAACCTATCAAGCACGAGAATGATTTTAAGGGATGGCTATGCTGGAGAAGTTGTTCAAGCCTTTGGAGAGTTCGTTGCAGGTGGAGATATTGTTATTGGATGTATTATGTTTATTATTATTACCATTGTTAATATGCAGGTTATTACTAAAGGATCTGAGCGTGTAGCAGAAGTAACAGCAAGATTCACCTTAGACGCTATGCCTGGTAAGCAAATGGCAATAGATGCTGATTTAAATACAGGCTTTATTGATGAAGCAGAAGCAAAGAAACGAAGAAAAAAAATTCAGGATGAGGCGGCTTTCTTTGGTTCTATGGATGGTGCAGCAAAATTTGTTAAAAATGATGCAGTAGTAGGAATTTTTATTACATTTGTTAATGTTATTGGTGGCATGATTATTGGTGTTGCAATGGGAGGATTAGAATTCTCAGATGCTCTCCAAAAATTTACAATAGTAACCATAGGTGATGGTTTAGTAAGTGCCATTCCTTCTTTACTCATTTCTACAGCTACAGGTATTTTAGTAACTAAGACATCTACAGAACAAGAGATGAGCACTACATTAACGAAGCAATTACTTTCTTCTCCACTGGTATTAATGATTGTAGGTATTACTATTACTATTTTAGGATTATTTACTCCTATGGGAATAGTCGTAACATTACCTATTGCAGCAGTTTGGTTCTTTATTGCATCAAGGTTAAATAAACAGCAAAAAATTGCTGAAGTGGAGTCAGAAATAGATACAGAAGATGAAGCAGCAGAAGAGATTAGAAAACCAGAAAATGTCATTTCTTTATTACACGTGGATCCAATAGAGCTTGAGTTTGGATATGGTATTATTCCTCTTGCAGATGTTCATCAAGGGGGAGATCTTTTAGACCGCGTTGTTATGATTAGAAGACAGATAGCGTTAGAATTAGGGAGCATTGTTCCTATCGTACGTTTAAGAGATAATATTCAATTAGCTCCGAATGCCTATAGTATCAAAATTAAAGGTGTAGAAGTGGCAAAAGGAGAGATTTTGTTTGATCACTATATGGCAATGAATCCAGGCTATGTTGAAGAGGAAATTGATGGTATTGCCACAACAGAACCAGCCTTTGGACTTCCAGCATTATGGATTACTGAGATGCAAAGAGAAAAAGCAGAGGTCAAAGGATATACAGTAGTAGATTGTCCATCCATTATTGCAACACATTTAACAGAGGTTATTAAGCGTCATTTACATGAGCTACTTAGTAGGCAAGATGTACAAACACTTATTAATAATGTGGCAGAGACACATCCAACCTTAATTAGTGAATTAACACCAAAACTACTTAGCGTTGGGGATATTCAAAAGGTACTAGGCAACTTATTAAAAGAGGGCATTTCTATTAGAGATTTAGTAACAATATGTGAAGTATTAGCAGATTATGCAACAAGTGTACGCGATACAGATGTATTAACTGAATATGTAAGACAAGGACTAGCAAGAGCTATTTCAAGGAAATTATTTACACTGCCAACAAACCAAGTGATTACACTCGATCCAACTGTTGAGCAGCAGATTATGTCTAGTGTACAACACACAGAGCAAGGTGCATATGTTGCATTAGATCCTAAAGTAGTTCAAAATCTAATGAATCAATTGAAAAGAGAAGTGAATAAATTAACTTCTGTAGGATTACAACCTATTATTTTGACTTCACCTATTGTGAGAATTTATTTTAAGCATTTGACTGAACAGTATATGCCAGATTTAATTGTTATTTCATACAATGAAATTGAACAAGATGTAGAGATTCAGTCAATAGGGATGGTGAGCATTGCATGAGAATACTTAAATTAAAAGGAAAGTCAGAAGAAAAAATACTAAAAGAAATAGAAAAAGAATATGGTAACCAGGCCGTTATACTGAGTACACAGCAAGAAGAACAGAGCGGACTCACAAAGTGGTTTAAAACGCCAAAAACAATTATTACTATTGCAGTAAAAGATGAAGATGAATTAGAACAAGATAAAAAGGCAATAGAAGAAATACCAAGAGGTAATTTAGTAGCAGAATCAAATGAGAAATTAAAAGAGGAATCTTATGAAGTATTATTGGGCCTAAAAGACCAATTAAATCAGTTGCAAAGAGAGATTGGTACCATAAAACAAGTACAGTTAGAAGATAAGAAGGACTCTGATAATGATACATTAGAAGCTGACAATAAATGGCTGAATTATTTGAAAGCAAAATTAGTCCAATTAGGATTAAAAGAAGAGATTTGTACTCAATACTTAGAAGGAATGAGTGATGAATCGCCAGAAGAAATGATTCGTAAGATTTATTCAGAACTAGAGAAATCACTACGTGAAAAAGAAGAAAAGGATCTGGCACAGATTATTTTCTTCATTGGATCCACAGGTGTAGGAAAAACAACTACATTAGCTAAGCTAACAGCAAAATATGTATTAGAAGAACATAAGAAAGTAGTTTTGTTTACAGCAGATACGTATAGAATTGCTGCTGTTGAACAGCTAAAAACTTATGCAGATATTTTAGGCGTAGAAATAGAAGTTATTTATAATGAAGCAGAGTTGCCACAGTACATAGAAAAGTGGAAGCATATGGATTATATACTCATAGATACAGCTGGGCGTTCACATAAGAATGAGGAACAAGTAAAAGAGCTTAAAGCCTTGATGAAAAATGTAGATAAAAAACAAGTGTTTTTAGTATTAAATGCGAGTACAGCAGCAAAAGATGTAGTAACCATTGTAAATACTTATGAGAAGGCAGAATCAGAATTTGATTTAATCATTACAAAGCTTGATGAAACAGACGAAATAGGTAACGTTGTTAATATTGGTTATTATGCTAACAAGCCAATCATGTATTTAACGAACGGTCAAAATGTACCGGCTGATATAAAAATATTTAATAAAGACGAGTATATAACAGATTTGTTAGGGAGAATAAGTAATGAATGATCAAGCTGAAGCACTTAGACAAATGGTAGGAATAAATGAAGTAAATAAGTTTGCACAGCAAGAGGATATGAGGATTATAACAGTTGCAAGTGGCAAGGGTGGCGTTGGAAAAAGTAATTTTAGTGTCAATCTCGGACTGGCTATGCAAGTACTGGGGCAAAATCCAATTATCTTAGATGCAGATTTTGGGCTAGCTAATGTGGAAATTATTTTAGGTGAGAGGCCAAAGTTTAATTTGTCACATCTTATTAAAGGACAATGTCATATTTATGATTTAGTAACAACGAGTAAATATGGACTTCCTTTTATTTCCGGTGGCTCAGGTATAAAAGATATGAATTTTTTACCTACTTATCAAATTGATAAAATCAGTTCACAATTAGCTGAACTAAGTAGCTTAACAAATATGCTCATTATAGATACTGGAGCAGGCATTAATGATATTGTCGTTAAGTTTTGCAAATTAGCTCATGAGGTTTATATTATTGTAACGCCAGAACCGACTTCTATAACAGATGGTTATGCATTAATAAAAACATTAATTGGCCAATTTGATTTAGATACTACTATTAAAGTTATTGTCAATAAAGCTATGTCTCAAGAAGAAGCGCATGAAGTATTTCATAAACTTTATTATGTAACAGAGCACTTTTTAAAACGGCCTATCCAATACGGAGGATTTGTTCCATATGATGAACAATTATTTAAGTCTGTTAAAGAACAGGTCCCAGTATTTGAATATAATCGTCAAGCTAAGTCTAGTATGGCATATTATCAAATAGGAAGAATTATTTTAGGAGATAAATCTAAGCAAACGATTAAAAAGGAAAATTGGGTAAGTCGATTTAAAAAAATATTTAGTCATTAAAAATACTCATATTAAAAGAGAATACATAAAAATAAACAACTAAAGTAGATATAGTATAAGTATACTTGAGATTATAGGAGATTAGATAAATGAGTCAGATAAGTAGAAATGCTGCAACCATAGAAGAGCAACAATATGAGTATATTATTGCTATGGGAATATCAACAGGTGGACCCAAACTATTAAGTCAAATTATACCTACTCTAGAACAGAATTTATCTGCAACCTATTTAATTGTACAACATATGCCACAAGGATTTACTAAAAATCTAGCGGCTAGATTAAATAGTTTAAGTGCATTAGAAGTAAAAGAAGCCGAACATGAGGAAGTCTTAAAAAGAGGTACGGTCTATATAGCACCTGGAGGAAAGCAACTTAAAATTATTAATGGATTAAGACCGCAAATTAATATTACAGATGACCTTCCTTATAAAGGGCATAAGCCTTCTGTAAACATTATGATGAGTTCTTTAGCAGAGTTAAAAAGTTGCAGTAAAAAAATGATTGCTGTCATTATGACAGGAATGGGTTCAGATGGGTTGGAAGGCGTAAGTGATTTAAAACGAACATATCCGTGTGAAGTGATTGCTCAAGATCAGGCTTCATCTACGGTTTATGGTATGCCTAAAGCTATAGCAAATGCTGGTTTGGCAGATTATATTGCATCTGCAGAGAATATTACACAAATAATAAAAAGAATAGTGGGGGATAATCATGGACGTTAGTCAATACTTACAAATATTTATTGAAGAATCAAAAGATAATTTACAAACTCTAAATGAAAATCTACTTAATCTAGAAAACAATCCTGATGATATAGAAACTTTAAATGCTATTTTTAGAGTTGCACATACACTTAAAGGTATGGCAGGAACTATGGGGTTTGTAAAGATGCAAAAATTGACCCATACAGTAGAAAATGTATTATCCGAAATTAGAGCGGGTAAGCTTGCTGTTAATTCTAGTATAGTAGATACTCTTTTTCAAAGTTTAGATGCGTTAGAAAATTATGTAGAAGAGATAACTAATACTTCAAATGAAGGCAATGAAGATTATGCCGAACTAGTAAAAGCCCTAGGAAGAATTATAGAAAATGAAGATAAATCACCAACTGCTACTGTACATACACAGGCTAGCGAAGAAGTTAAAGAAAAGGCAGAGAATCCTAGCGATCAAACATTAATGGACTTACCTGAATCACAACAACTAGTAAAGAATAATGCATTAAGCATGGGAATGAATGTTTTTCAAGTAGAGATAGAATTATCTGCAAATTGTGTTTTAAAGTCAGCAAGAGCATTTGTTATTTTTACAGATCTTGAGCGACTAGGAGAGATTATACATTGTGTACCAAGTACGCAAGATATAGAAGACGAAAAATTTGAAAGTCAATTTTCTGTTGTATTTGTTACAAAAGAAACTAAGCAAAAAATAGAAGAAACTATTTTAGGTGTTTCAGAAGTAGAAAAAGTAGTTGTTAATGCATTTGCTCCAGAAGAGAATTTTCAATCTAACGTACAACAAGAACAATCTGAAGAGCATACTTCTACCTCACAAACCCAAGAGAATAATTCAGCACAGAATGCAAAACAACAAGTATCAAGTAAAACAGTAAGAGTTAATATTGACCGCTTAGATACATTGATGAATTTAGTAAGTGAGCTTATTATAGTTAAAACTCAGTTAGAGGGATTAAATGTAAAAGAAAATGAAACGGGAAATAATTATAATGATTCAGTTGAGTACCTAGAACGTATTACAACTAGTTTGCATGATGCAGTTATGAAAGTAAGAATGGTTCCAGTAGAAACAGTGTTTAATCGCTTCCCACGTATGATTCGTGATGTTTCTAGAAAGCTTGGAAAAGAAATAGAACTTGTTATGTCAGGTGAAGAAACAGAACTTGATAGAACTGTAATTGATGAAATCGGTGATCCACTTATTCACTTACTTCGAAATGCAGCCGACCATGGTTTGGAAACAACAGAAGAACGTATGAGTATAGGAAAACCTAGAAAAGGAACCATTAAGTTGCAAGCCTACCAAGATGGCAATAGTGTAGTAATAGAAGTAGAAGATGATGGTAAGGGTATTAATATTAACAAGATTAAAAATAAAGCCATCGAAAAAGGTAGTGTTACCAAAGAAGAAGCAGCTACGATGACTGAACATGAAGCAATAGAACTCCTTTTTAGACCAAGCTTTAGCATGGCTGAAAAAATCTCTGATTTATCAGGAAGAGGAGTAGGCCTAGACGTAGTTAAAAGTAAGATTACTTCACTTGGTGGACACGTAGAGGTACAAACAGAACTTGGGAAAGGAAGCAAATTTATTGTTAGATTACCGCTAACACTGGCTATTATTCAAGCACTAATGATTAGTATTGGTGATGAAAAGTATGCTATTCCATTAAGTAATATTCAAAATATAGAAGATGTAAGAAAAGAAGATATTAAGCTTGTCCAAAAGCAAGAAGTGATTGTTGTAAGAGATGAAATCATTCCAATCATACGCTTACGTAGCGTGTTAGGGTTACCAGAAGAAGTAGATAAAGACTTAATGATGGGTGTCATTGTGAAGAAGGGTGAGAAACAAGTTGGCTTTATTATTGATTCATTAATTGGTCAACAGGAAATTGTTATTAAATCATTAGGTAAATATTTAAGTGGAATAGATATTATTGCAGGAGCTACTATACTAGGAAATGGTGAAGTTGCACTTATTTTAGATGTTAATTCGCTTATATAGGAGGAAAAGAAAATGGAGCATATTAGTGAGACAATACAACAATTTATTGTATTTAAGTTAGACATGCAATTATTTGGAATTGATATTCAGAACGTGCAAATTATTGAAAAGATGAAATCTATTATGCGTGTGCCTAAAGTTCCTGCTTGTGTAAAAGGCGTTATGAATTTAAGAGGAGAGATTATTCCTGTTATCAGTTTAAGAGAGCAGTTTGAGTTAGAACATTTAGATTATACAGATAAGACAAGAATTGTTATTGTAAAATTGGAAGATGCAATGGTAGGCATTATAGTTGATGAAGTGAAAGAAGTCATTGAAATAGCAAATGATCAAATTGAAGCGGTACAAAATATACAAGGTAAAATGAAAACAAGTCATATACTAGGCGTTGGAAAGGTTGAGGAAAATATTGTAACTTTACTCAACTTATCTAATATAATAGAGGAAGCCTTTGAAAATGAGGAATTAAGATAGGAGGATTACCTTGGGGACTCGCAATTATCAAGATATTACAAGCGAAGAGATGGATATGCTACGTGAAGCGGGAAATATTGCTTCAGGCAATGCTATGACATCTTTAGGACAGCTTATTGGTTGTACATTAGATATGAATGTCGCTAGAGTAAGAATAGAAAATATTCAGGAGCTAGCAGATGTCTTAGGTGATGCAGAAGAGGTCATTGCTGGGATGATTATTAATGTATATGGAGACATTAATGCCATGTTACTTTTAGCATTAGAGCCTGAAAGTGCTACTAAAATAGTAAATATGATGCTAGATAAAAAAATGCAGGATTTAAATGAATTAGACGAATTAGGACATTCGGTATTATGTGAAACTGGTAATATTTTAGCAGGTTCTTATCTTAGTGCCCTTAATACATTTACAGGATTAGAGTTAGATGTATCTATACCTCAAATGTCTATTGATATGGCAGGGGCTATATTAAGTTACCCTGCTATTGAATTTGTTAGAAATGATAATACCATGTTATTTATTGAAACTGCCTTTAGAGATGTTAATGGTATATTAAGTGGTACATATATACTTATCATTGATAATGAAGCTTACAATAAAGTCATAGATGCATTAGGTGTGTACATATGAGTAGCGAAGCCAATATTATAAAAGTAGGTATGGCGGATTTGAATACAGGTAAAGATCCGGATATATTAACAACATTAGGACTAGGTTCATGTGTAGGAATTGCATTATATGATGCAACTATAAAAATTGGCGGCTTAGCACATATTATGCTTCCAGATAGTACGCAGATTAAAAATAATAGTAATATAGCGAAATTTGCAGATACAGCTATTGAGGCACTTATTAATAAATTAGTAGAGCAAGGGGCAAGAAAAAGTAGGTTAGTTGCTAAGATTGCTGGAGGAGCTCATATGTTTGAGTTTAAAAATATGGATGATATGATGCGTATTGGCACACGTAATGTCAATGCCGTCATACAAATATTAGAAAGCAATAATATTCCAATTTTAAGCCAAGATACAGGGAGCAATTATGGAAGAACAGTAGAACTTTATACAAGTACAGGAATCTTTCGTGTTAAGACAATTGGTCATGGCATCAAAGAAATATAGGAGTAATAATGGGGGTTCTTGCATGGAAAAAAAGGATATGAATGCTGTCTGGGCAGAATATGTAGGTACAAGAGATACAGCACTTAAAAGTAGTTTGATAGAACATTATGTCTATCTTGTTAAGTTAGTTGCTGGAAGATTAGGCATATATCTTAATCAATATGTAGATAGCGATGATCTTGTTGGTTATGGTGTACTAGGCCTGATTGATGCTGTGGATAAGTTTGATCCAGGGAAAAATGTTAAATTTGAAACATATGCTTCTCTAAGAATTAGAGGAGCTATATTAGATGCTATAAGGAAATTAGACTGGGTACCAAGGACACTTAGGAAAAAACAAAAAGATATTGATAAAGCGTATATTGAGCTAGAAGGAAGATTAGGAAGGCAACCATTGGATGAAGAGGTGGCTGACTTTTTAGAAATTAGCATCGAGGAATATAATGAACTTTTAAAAGAGGTGAATATTTCTAGCTTAATATCTATAGATGAATATATGTATCAATTTGAATCTGTTAAGGATCCTAGTGCACCTATTCCAGAGAATTACATTGAGGATACTGAAGTAAAAGAAATGTTGGCTGAGTTTATTGATAGCTTACCAGAAAGAGAAAAAAAGGTTATATTCTTGTACTATTATGAAGAGTTAACATTAAAGGAAATTAGCCATGTACTAGAAGTATCAGAGTCTAGAGTGTCTCAATTACATACGAAAGCAGTTTCTAGATTACGAGCGTATATGCAAAAACACCATTTTGTAGTACCTTTATAAAATAGCAGATATAAGGAGTGAAACTATGCTGCGTCCTATAGATACACAAACTATTTATCAGCAATCTCAAGAAATTTCAAACAGGCAACAAGCTCATAGGCAAGGAGAAGAAATGCAACAGATGCAGTTTGCACATCTTCTGCAGAAAGAAACTAAGGAGAAAAGAGAAGTTGTTAAGGAAGTTCAGCATGATGAAAAAATAGATAATGAACTCAATAAAAAGAAAAAAGGACAGCATAATGAAGAGGAAAAAAGAAGTAATAAGAGTAAAAAGAAGGAAAATAAAGAAGCGATAAAAGAGCAAACAACACATTTTGATGCCAGAATTTAAAAGGAGAAAAAATGAGTATAACAATAGATACAATGCCTATTATATGTTTGTTGTGGATTGTTGTGGGGGTCGTTTTTATTATTATTAGTGTGATTCGTTTAGCCAATCATCAAGAATCAGATAATCACTATGTTACTTTGAATAAAGAACAAGGACAACAAACTAATGATTTGGAAGAATTATTTAGCTATTTTCTAGAAGAAGAAGAGAAGAAGAATCAAGGATTTCGTGACTTATTAGTTAATATTTTAAGAAAACAAACAGATTTAGAGGCAGACCACCTGCAACAATCTACTAAAGAACACCAGAAACGGCAGATGACAAATGAAAAACTTTATGATGAGATTGTTAAACACTATGAGAATGGTGAAAGTATAGAAATGATTGCCAAAAATCTGAAGAAAGGTGTAGGAGAAGTGAAACTTATTCTTTCACTTTATAATATGAGATAAACATATGAAACAAATAAAAATAACATATTGGTTATTAGGATTTGGTTGTGGCATCATTTTATCTGGCATTGTGGGAACTATTTGCACCTTAAATGTTCAAGAATACAAAATAAGTGTGAGTAGTACAGAGGAGTTAGAGCCAATAGAAACAAATAATCAAGATGAGGAAATAAAACCAGACAATGAAAAAGTAGAAGAATATAAAACAGAAAAATATGAAGATGAAATTCAAGTATCAAATCAAGATTCGTCGGAAAAAGATAGATTAGAAGTGAATGCACAAATACCTGAAGAAATACCCGAAGAAATAGAAATATATATTCCGTCTATGTCTAATGCAACACAAATTGCAGGTATTTTAGAAGATGCGGGAATTATAGATGATTCAAAAGCTTTCATTGATTTTCTTAAACAAAATAAAAAGACGACAAAGTTAAAGCATGGGAAGATAACTTTCCCTAAAATAGTAACTTATGAGGAAATTTTATCAATACTTCTAAATAACTAAATAAAATGTTTATAAAACGATTGAACTTGTTGTACAAGTATGATATAATCATTCAGAAAAACGCACGTATATAGATGTACTTGTGGGGTGCTAATATAGTCCACAAGTATTTAATATGTACGGAGGAAAAAACCAGGAGGTATTACAATGAGTGTAATTTCAATGAAACAATTATTAGAAGCAGGTGTACATTTTGGTCACCAAACAAGAAGATGGAATCCAAAAATGAAAGAATACATCTTCACAGAAAGAAATGGTATCTACATTATCGACTTACAAAAAACAGCTAAAAAAGTTGACGAAGCATACAATGTTATTCGTGAAGCTGCAGCTGAAGGCGGTAAGGTATTATTCGTAGGAACTAAAAAACAAGCTCAAGAATCAATTAAATCTGAAGCTGAAAGAAGTGGTATGTACTACGTAAACAATAGATGGTTAGGTGGTATGCTTACAAACTTCTCTACAATTAAAAGCCGTGTTGCTAGACTTAAACAATTAGAGACAATGGAACAAGACGGTACATTCGAAGTACTTCCTAAAAAAGAAGTAATTGAACTTCGTAAAGAAATGGATAAACTTGAAAAAAATCTTGGTGGTATCAAAGAAATGAAAGAACTTCCAAGCCTTATGTTCGTAGTTGATCCACGCAAAGAAAGAATTGCTATTCAAGAAGCTCATATTTTAGGGATTCCAGTAGTAGCTATCGTAGATACAAACTGTGATCCAGAAGAAGTAGACTACGTAATTCCAGGTAATGATGATGCTATTCGTGCCGTAAAATTAATCGTTGCTAAAATGGCTGATGCTATTATTGAAGCAAACCAAGGTGAAATTTTTGAAGCATCTACAGAAGCAGTAGTAGAAGCTACTGAAGAAGTAATCGCTGAATAATTATATAATTTGGAGGGAACAAAAATGGCAATTACAGCTGCTATGGTAAAAGAATTACGTGAAAGAACACAAGCAGGTATGATGGACTGCAAAAAAGCATTAAACGAAGTAAACGGTGACATGGAAAAAGCTATCGAATACTTACGTGAAAATGGTTTAGCTAAAGCTGCTAAAAAAGCTGACCGTATTGCTGCAGAAGGTCTTGTAAAAGAAGCGATTTCTGCAGATGGTAAAACAGCTGCTATCGTAGAAGTTAACTCTGAAACAGACTTCGTTGCTAAAAATGATCAATTCGTATCATTTGTTAACGAAGTAGCACAAATTGTTTTAAATAACGATGTTGCAGATGTTGAAGCATTAAAAGCTCTTGCTTGGCCATCAGATGCATCTAAAACTGTTGGTGATGTATTAACAGAAAAAGTTGCTACAATCGGTGAAAACTTAACAATTCGTCGTTTCCAAAAAATTTCTACAGATGGTACACTTGCTGCATATACACATGGTGGTGGTAAAATCGTAGTAGTAGTTGAAGTAGCGGCTGAAGGTGAAAAAGCTCATGAAGTAGCAAGAAACGTAGCAATGCAAGTTGCTGCTGTTAATCCAGAGTTTGTTTCTGTTGATCAAGTATCAGAAGAAAAGAAAGCTCATGAAAAAGAAATTTTAATGCATCAAGCACTTAATGAAAATCCAGGGAAATCAGAAAATATCATTGAAAAAATGGTTATTGGTAGACTTAATAAACAACTTAAAGAAATCTGCTTACTTGAACAAGAATATGTTAAAGACCCAGACTTCACAGTTGGTAAATATGTTGCAGCTGAACTTGGTAGTGCAGATGCAGTAAAAACATTTGTTCGTTTTGAAACTGGTGAAGGAATCGAGAAAAAAGAAGAGAACTTTGCTGAAGAAGTTGCAAAACAAATTCAAGGTTAATAAAAATGGGGGCACAAGAGTGCCCCTTTTTTATGGGCATAAAGTTAAAAATACATCTAGAAATAAATAACTATTTATGATAGAGTAGTGGTAGCAGGAGGAAATGACGATGAAATATAAACGTGTCTTAGTAAAATTAAGTGGTGAAGCCTTAGCTGGAGAACAAGGAAGAGGCTTTGATCATGAAATCATTGCAGGAGTTGTTAAACAACTTGGAGTACTTATTAGCAATGGTATAGAGGTAGCTGTTGTTATTGGTGGAGGAAACTTCTGGAGAGGACGAACTTCAGGAGATATGGATCGCACTAAAGCTGATCAAATAGGAATGTTAGCAACAGTGATGAATGCTATTTATGTGGCAGATGTGTGTCGTAGCCAAGGATTAAAAGCTAGTGTACAAACACCATTTGTGATAGGTAGTATGACAGAATTATTTTCTAAGGATCAAGCCATTTCGGATTTAGAAGCAGGTAAAATTGTTTTCTTTGCAGGTGGAACAGGCCATCCATTCTTTTCAACTGATACAGGTGCTGCTTTAAGAGGTTGTGAGATTGAAGTAGATACATTATTATTTGCTAAAAATATTGATGGTGTTTATGATAGTGATCCTAAGACAAATCCGAATGCTAAGAAATATGATCGTCTTTCATGTCAAGAAATGTTAAAGCGAGACTTAAAAGCAATTGATACAACTGCAGCCGCTTTATGCATTGAACAAAAGTTACCTATTGTTGTTTTTGATTTAGGTGCGGAGCAAAGTATTGTTAAAGTAGCTAATGGAGATAAAATGGGTACAACCATTTATATAGAAGGGTAGATTATAAGGAGGATATTTAATGAAGCAAGAGTTAAACAAATGTCAAGAAAAAATGAATAAATCACTAGGTGCATTTGCTGATGAATTAGCAACTATTCGTGCAGGTAGAGCTAATCCACACGTATTAGATCGCCTTACTGTAGATTATTACGGTGTTGCTACACCAGTACAGCAAGTAGGAAATATTACAGTACCTGAAGCTCGTGTTTTACAAATTCAACCTTGGGAAGGTACTTTATTAAAAGCAATTGAAAAAGCTATTAATGAGTCAGATTTAGGTATCAATCCTACTAATGATGGAAAAGTTATTCGTCTTGTATTTCCAGAACTTACAGAAGAACGTCGTAAGGATTTAACTAAGGATATTAAGAAAAAAGGCGAAAACTCTAAAATTGCCATTAGGAACATCAGACGTGATGCACTTGAAACCTTTAAAAAGATGGAAAAAGCTAATGAAATGACAAAAGATGAAGTGGAAGTAGCAGAAAAAGAAGTACAAAAATTAACAGATAAATTTGTTGGTGAAATTGATGCATTAGTGGATAAGAAGAGTAAAGAAATTTTATCTGTATAGGGCCTATTAAACACCCAAATGAATGCTAATAAGAATTGCTCCTCTTGATAAGAGGAGCTTTTTAGTATAGGAGGAATCAGGCATGTCAAATAGAAAAATACCTGAGCATATTGCAGTTATTATGGATGGTAATGGTAGATGGGCTAAAGAAAGAGGTTTGCCAAGAAATGAAGGACATAGAAGAGGGACGAAGACATTAGAAAGTATTATTAAACATGCTGAGAAGATAGGTGTCAAATACTTAACAGTCTATGCGTTTTCAACTGAAAATTGGAAGAGACCTGAGGAAGAAGTTGCTGGACTAATGAACTTGTTTGAAAGATACTTAGACAATCATATTAAGAAAGCAAGTGGAGATATGAATCGTTTTAGAGCTATAGGGGATTTAGAAGCAACGGTTATTCCTAAGCGTATTAAAGAAAAAGTGATTCAGTTAGAAGAAATGACAAAGGATAAAACGGGCATTTGTTTTAATATGGCTTTTAACTATGGTGGAAGAGATGAAATTGTAAGAGCTTGTAAGAAAATAGCAGAACAAGTGAAGCAGAATAAATTAGATATAGCTGACATTAATGAAGTTTGCTTTGAAGATTATCTAGATACAAAAGGAATGCCAGAACCAGATTTATTGATTCGAACTAGTGGTGAAATGAGAACAAGTAATTTTTTGCCATGGCAATTAAGCTATACTGAATTTTATTTTGCATCATGCTTATGGCCCGATTTTAATACAAAGGAACTAGATAAGGCTATAGATGCTTTTAATGAAAGACAAAGAAGATTTGGAAAAAGCGAATAGGAGGAAGTGACGTGCTTACAAGAATTATCACAGCTGTTTTAGGAATTCCCCTTGTTATAATTGTATTATTACTAGGTGGTACATGGTTAAAGGTAGCAATGCTAGTCGTAAGTGGTATTGCTTTATATGAGATGTACCATGTAATGAGAGAGAACTATAAGCCTATTAAGTGGTTAGGATATAGTGTAATTGGTATGTACTATCTTTTTTTTGAGTGGGTACAAAATTACTTTCTTATTTTTATAGGTTTGATAGTTGTATTGCTTCTAACAGTAATGGTTATAAAATATCCTAAGTATTCTATAATAGATGTAGCACTCACTCTTTTTCCAGTACTTTATACGAGTTTATTATTTAGCTTTATTGCCTTAATTCGAGATATAGAGTATGGCATGTTTTGGGTTTGGCTTATTCCTATTAGCTCATGGGGATCTGATACATGTGCCTATTTTACAGGCATTACAATCGGCAAACATAAATTAGCGCCTCAGTTAAGTCCTAAAAAAACGATAGAAGGTAGTATAGGAGGGGTATTAGGAGCCGGTGTTATAGGGTATATTTATACAATGATTTATACTTCATATAGTTCAGCAGAGCTAAGAGGATATATGGTTTTAGTAGTAATAGCGGTGATCTTAAGTGCGATATTATCTCAAATAGGTGATTTAGCTGCATCTGCCATTAAGCGTTATTTTAAAGAGAAGGATTTTGGATATCTCTTGCCAGGACATGGTGGTATACTAGATCGATTCGATAGCTTGTTATTTGTGGCACCTGCTATTTATACAGCGGTATTAGTTGCTGAAAACATCATGAGATAGGAGTAAAAAATGCAAAAGAAAATAGTTATTTTAGGCTCTACAGGGTCTATTGGAACACAAACCTTAGATGTAGTAGGAAGAAATAAGGATATACAAGTAGCGGGTTTAGCAGCTTATAGTAATATAGACTTACTTGAAGAGCAAATTATTGCCTTTAAACCGCAAGTAGTATGTGTAATGCTTCCGGAAAAGGCCACTTTATTAGAAGAGCGCTTAAAAGTAAAGCAGATTCATACAGAAGTTATAAGTGGAGAGGAAGGGTTAGTAACATTAGCCACTTTAGAATCTGCAGATATGATTGTTACAGCTGTGGTAGGAATGATTGGGTTACTCCCCACTTTAGCAGCCATTAAGGCAGGCAAAACAATTGCTTTAGCTAATAAGGAAACGCTGGTTACTGCAGGAGAATTGGTGATGCGTTCAGCTAAAGAAAATAAAGTAGGCATTTTACCAGTAGATAGTGAGCACTCTGCTATATTTCAGGCCCTTAGAGGTAATGAGCATAAGAGTGTATCAAAATTAATTCTAACAGCGTCTGGAGGGCCCTTTAGGACTTATACAAAAGAGCAGTTAGAGCAAGTGACAGTAGAAGCGGCACTTAAACACCCTAATTGGGCGATGGGGAGTAAAATTACCATTGATTCAGCATCTTTAATGAATAAGGGGCTAGAGGTGATAGAAGCAAAATACTTATTTGATGTAGAGCCAAGTCAAATTGATGTTATTGTACACAAAGAAAGTATTATTCATTCTATGGTAGAATATGTTGATGGTTCTACAATTGCACAACTAGGACAGCCTGATATGAGGCATCCTATCGCTTATGCATTGTATTATCCAGAGCGTACTGATGCATCCTATATTAAGTCACTGGATTTCGCCAGTATTGGAACATTAAGCTTTGAGGCACCTAAGAAAAATTTATTCCCTTGTTTGCAATTTGCGTATGATGCATTAGAAATAGGAGGAACGATGCCAGCTGTTTTAAATGCAGCTAATGAGGTGGTAGTGGCTAGTTTTTTAAATAAGCAGATAAGATTTTTAGATATTCCTAAAATTATACATATGGTGATGGAAAAGCACATATGTATAAATAGGCCAACCTTAGAAGATATACTAGGGTGTGATGAATGGGCTAGGGAATATAGTAGAAAGAAGGTGACTGAACTTTGATAAAAGTCATTATGATTATATTAATGTTTGCCTGTATTGTTATTGTTCATGAGTGGGGACACTACATTACTGCTAAAAAATGTGGGGTTTTGGTTCATGAATTCGCAGTTGGAATGGGGCCTATATTATGGTCAACAAAAAAAGGTGAAACGGTTTACTCCATAAGATTACTTCCTATTGGTGGATTTTGCAGTATGGAAGAAGAAGTAGGAGAGTCTGTAAATCCTAGAGCAATGGCGGCTAAAAAACCTTGGCAAAAGTTACTGATTGTTAGTGCTGGTGCTATTATGAATTTTGTATTAGCTTGTGTCCTTTTAAGTATTGTAGTGGGTTACCAAGGATATGGAAGTAATGAAATAGCTTCTTTAGAGGCTGATATGCCAGCAGTACAAGCAGGGCTAAAGGTAGGCGATCAAATTATTGCTATTGATGGTCATAAAGTAGAGCGTTTGTCTGACTTGTCTAAGGTTTTAGAAAAAGAAGAAAAAGCATATACACTTACTGTAAAACGAGGAAGTGAAACATTTACGACACCTATTACTTCTAAATGGATGCCTAAAGAAGAACGTTCACGTTTGGGATTTTCACCTACTTTTATTCATTTTAATATATGGGAAAACATTAAAAGCGGTGTTATTTGGGCTTGCTTAATCATAGCTCAGGTGTGGAAGGCATTTGTTGATCTTTTCACGGGTGCTGTAGGCATGAATCAATTATCAGGTATTGTAGGCGTTGTGAATCAGAGCGCAGAGATATGGGATACGAGTATGCAAAGTGGTGGTTTAAGTATAGCTATTTTAAATATGATGACTATAGCAGCAGCATTATCAGCTAATCTTGCAGTAGTCAACTTATTCCCATTACCAGCTTTAGATGGAGGACGTATTGTATTTGTGCTAGTAGAAATGCTGAGAGGTAAACCAGTTCCTCCTGAAAAAGAAGGAGCAGTTCATTTTATTGGATTTGTTTTATTGATGATTTTAACAGTTGTACTTATTTATAATGATTTTATGAGGATAAGCTTATGATATTAAATACAAGAGAAAATACACGCCCTGTACACGTTAAGGATATTGTTATTGGTGGCGGTAATCCTATTGTGATTCAGTCCATGACTAATACGAAAACTCAAGACGTAGAAAGTACAGTGGCTCAAATTTTAGAATTAGAAGAAGCAGGCTGTGAAATGGTTCGTGTAGCTGTTCCTCATGAAGAAGCAGCAAGAGCTATTGAAGCTATAGTAAAACGTATTCATATTCCATTAGTAGCAGATATTCATTTTGATTATCGTCTTGCTTTAATGGCTATAGAAAATGGTATTAATAAATTACGAATTAATCCTGGAAATATAGGAAACGAGGAAAAAGTAAAAGCTGTGGTTGAGAAAGCTAAGGCTTATCACATTCCAATAAGGATAGGCGTTAACTCTGGATCTATTAGTAAGGCTAATTTAGAGAAATACGGTGGTGTTAATGCTGAGTCTATGGTAGAAAGTGCCAGTGAGCATATTCGTATTCTGGAAGCGTTAGACTTTAAGGATATTATTGTATCGCTAAAAGCTTCAAATGTACCATTGGCAATAGAAACTTATACAACTTTTGCAGAGCGTTATAACTACCCACTTCATGTAGGGATAACTGAGGCAGGAACACTGTATAAAGGAACTATTAAATCTTCAGTAGGCTTAGGTGCTATTTTATCTAGAGGTATAGGAGATACTATAAGGGTTTCTTTATCAGATGATCCGCTAAAAGAAATTGAATGTGCACAAAATGTGCTTCAATCACTAGGCCTAGGTCAGTATGGTGTTGAAATTATTTCTTGCCCTACTTGTGGAAGAACAGAAGTGGCGTTAATAGAACTTGCTAATCGTGTAGAAAAAGCTACAAAGCATATTAAGAAGCCACTTAAAATAGCTGTTATGGGATGCGTTGTTAACGGACCTGGAGAAGCGAGAGAAGCTGATATAGGGATTGCTGGTGGAAAAGGTGAAGGCCTTATTTTTAAAAAAGGACAGATATTAAAGAAGGTCAAGGAAGATGAATTATTTGATGCTTTTATGGCAGAAGTTAATCAAATGTAAGCTTTTTAAGTTTATCATACATGAGGGTTGATTTTTCAGTCAAAAGCTGATATAATTTAGTCATTATAATCATGAACGTGTGAGAAAGAGTGGGTTTTTACCCACTCTTTCGTATTGTTTAGATGTATATATAATTGAGTTTATGCAAAACTATAGGGTATGAGAGGATGAGAGTATGAATAAAAAAGAACTTATTGAAGTAATAGAAGGATACCTAGATCCAATACTCGCTGAGCTACATTATGAACTGGTTGATGTAGAATATGTAAAAGAGGGACCAAACTATTATTTAAGAATCTATATTGATAAAGAAGGTGGCATCACTATTCAAGATTGTCAGCTTACTAGTCGTGCTATAGAGAAGGTACTAGATGAAAAAGATCCTATTAAAGATCCTTATGTATTAGAGGTAAGTTCTCCAGGACTTGACCGTGTTTTAAAAAAGGATAAGGAATTTGAGAGATTTAAAGGGCGTTTAGTAGATGTAAAACTTTATGAAGCTATTAACAAACAAAAGCATTTTACAGGTGAGTTAATTAAAAAGACCGAAGATAAGCTATACATTGACGATGAAGGAACTAATCTTGAATTTGAAATGAAAAATGTAGCTGTTGTAAGACTAGCTATTACCTTTTAGAAGATAAGGAAAAATTTGGAGGAGGATAAAAATGAATCAAGAGTTCATTATGGCAATTGATCAAATTGCAAAATCAAAAGGAATTAATAAGGAAAAATTAATCGATGCCATTAAACAATCCATTGAAGTAGCTTGTAAAAAGCATTTTGGTATCAGCACCAACGGTAAACAAAATATCAAAATTAATATTGATGAGAAAACAGGAGATGTTAAAGTATTTGCTGCAAAAACAGTGGTGCCAGACGAAGAAGTGACAAACGAGTTATTAGAAGTTGGTATTACAGAAGCACAAAATTTAAATAGACTTGTACAATTAGATGACATTATTGACATTGAAATCACACCAAGAAATTTTGGACGTATTGCCGCACAAAATGCTAAGCAAGTTGTTATTCAAAAGATCAAAGAAGCAGAACGCCAAATGGTGTATGAAGAATACAGTGTAAAATTAAATGATATTGTTAAAGGTAAAGTTTTAAGAAGAGAAAAGAATGGTTATATTGTTCAACTTGATTTTACAGAAGCATCTCTTCCATCTACTGAAGCTATGCCAAATGATAATTTTGATGAACAAATGGAAATGAATGATGGCATAGGTACGTATAAAGCCTTTTATTTATTAAACGTAAAAGACTTTAATAAAAATGAGAATAAACTAGATGGTAAATCTAAAAATGCAGGTGCACAAGTTATTGTATCTCGTACTCACCCAGAATTAGTTAAACGCTTATTTGAACAAGAAGTGGTTGAAATCAAAGATGGGACTGTAGTGATTAAAAGCATTGCAAGAGAAGCAGGCTCTCGCACAAAAATAGCTGTTTATTCTAATGATCCATTAGTAGATCCAGTTGGGGCTTGTGTTGGAGAAAAAGGTAAACGTATTAATAATATTGTTCAAGAACTTAATGGTGAAAAGATAGATGTCGTTCATTGGAGTGAAGATCCAAAAGAATTTATCAGAGAAGCACTAAGTCCTGCTAAAGTCATTGATGTAGAGTTAGAAGAAACTGAAGGGGAAAGAAATGCTAAAGTCATTGTACCTTCACATATTTTAACATTAGCTATTGGTAAGGGCGGACAAAATGTACGTTTAGCAGCAAAACTTTGCGGCTTTAAGATTGACATTAAAAGTGTAGAAGTTAATGAAGAAGTAGAGGAATAGGCCTATGAAACAAAGAAAAATTCCTTTACGTAAATGTACGGGTTGTAATGAAATGAAAAACAAAAAAGAAATGATTCGTATTGTAAGAGATCAAGAAGGTAACTTTTCTTTAGACTTTCATGGGAAGAAACCAGGTAGAGGCGCATATATTTGCCCTAATAAAGCTTGCCTAACGCAAGCAGAAAAAAATAAAGGTCTAGAGCGTTCTTTTAAAATGGCAGTAGATAAAAGTATTTATGAACAACTTAGAAAAGAGTTTGATAATTATGATGGAGAATAGAATTTATCAAATGATTGCCTTGTGTCAAAAAGCAAGACAATTAGTCGCAGGTGAATTTGCTGCAAAACAGGCTGTTTTAGAACAAGAAGCTAAACTTGTTATTATAGCAGAAGATGCATCTCATAATACAAAAAAACTTTTTAATGATAAAAGTGGTTATAGAAACATTTCTTGTAAGGAATGGGGAACAAAAGAAAAATTAGGAAGTATACTTGGAAAAGAACCCCGTGCAGTTATTGCGATTGTTGATGAAAATTTCGCAAAGAAGATCGACGAGATGATAAGTAAGAGTCAATAACATTTGGAGGTAGATATATGTCTAAGATAAGAGTATATGAAGTAGCCAAACAATTAGAACTTACAAGTAAGGAAATCATGGATAAACTAAAGGAATATGGTTTTGAAGTACATAGCCATATGAGTACTTTAGAAGATGAAGAAGCTGAATTAATTATTAATTATTATAAAGAAGTGAGTGAAAAAGCAGCCCCAGAGGTAGAGCATAATGATACTGCAGACCAAGTTATACAAACAGAGGTAGCAGCAACAGAGGAAATAATTAAAACTGAGGGCAAGAAAAGTAAAAAGAATAAGAAAGGCGTAAAAGAAAATAAAAATATGAATAATCAACCAAAAAATGAACCGGAAAATGTAACAGATGAGATTAAAGTAATTCAATTACCAGTACGTATCTCAATCAAGGATTTTGCAACAGAATTGAGCGTACCTTCTACTGAAATTATAAAAAAATTGATGAAGAGAGGTACTATTGCTACAATCAATCAAGAAATTGATTATGCGTTAGCTGCTGAACTTGCAGAAGAATATGATATTATTGTAGAGCCAGAAGAAGAAAAAGATGTTATGGAAGAAGTCTTTGGAGAAGTCATTGATGATGAAAAAGACTTAGAAAAACGCCCTCCAGTTGTAGTTGTTATGGGACACGTTGACCATGGTAAAACATCATTATTAGATGCTATTCGTTCAACTCATGTAACATCAGGAGAAGCAGGTGGTATTACACAGCATATCGGTGCATCTTCTATTAGTTTAAATGGTGAAAAAATCACTTTCTTAGATACACCAGGACATGAGGCTTTCACTGCAATGCGTATGAGAGGCGCACAAGTAACAGATATTGCTATTTTAGTAGTCGCAGCTGATGATGGGGTAATGCCTCAAACGATTGAAGCGATTAATCATGCTAGAGCAGCTAATGTACAAATTATTGTAGCAATGAATAAAATTGATAAACCAGGAGCAAATCCAGATCGTGTTAAACAAGAACTATCTGATCAAGGCTTACTTGTAGAAGATTGGGGTGGCGATGTTATTTGTGTACCTGTGTCTGCACTTAAGCACCAAGGCATCGACAACTTATTAGAAATGGTACTTCTTGTAGCGGAAATGGGTGATCTTAAAGCCAATCCAAGACGTAAGGCACGTGGTACGATTATTGAAGCTCAACTCGATAAAGGAAGAGGGCCAGTAGCAACTGTTCTTGTACAAAGTGGAACACTTCAAATTGGCGATCCGATTGTAGCAGGTGCTGCGTATGGACGTGTAAGAGCCATGGTTGACAGTAAAGGTAAATCAGTGAAAAAAGCAGGTCCATCAATGCCAGTTGAAATTTTAGGCTTATCTGAGGTACCAATAGGTGGAGATATGTTCTATGTAGCTAATAGTGATAAACAAGCACGTCAAGTAGCTGAACGTATTAAAGCACAAGGCCGTGTACAAATGATTGGTCAAACACCAAATAAAGTTTCTTTAGATGATCTCTTTACTCAAATTCAAGAAGGGAAAATGAAAGAACTTAATATTATCATTAAAGCAGATGTTCAAGGCTCTGTAGAAGCAGTGCGTCAAAGCTTAGAAAAATTAAGCAACGAAGAAGTAAGAATTAGAACAATCCATGGCGGGGTAGGAACGATTACAGAATCAGATGTTCAATTAGCATCTGCATCAGGGGCTATTATTATCGGATTTAATGTACGTCCAGAAGCTGCTACAAAAGCTTATGCTGATCGTGAAGAAGTAGATGTAAGATTATATCGTGTTATTTATAATGCCATAGATGATATTAAAGCTGCGATGAAGGGAATGCTTGATCCAGAGTTTGTAGAAAAAGTAATTGGTCATGCTGAAATTCGTCAAACCTTTAAGGTGTCTGGTGTTGGTACTATTGGTGGGGCTTATGTAACAGATGGTAAAATGGTAAGAAATGCGGGAGTACGTATTGTGCGTGATGGTATTGTTGTTTATGAAGGACATCTTGCCTCCCTTAAACGATTCAAAGATGATGCTAAAGAAGTAGCAACTAACTATGAATGTGGTGTTATGTTTGAAAAATACAATGATATTAAAGAAGGTGACACTGTAGAAGCCTTCATTATGGAAGAGGTTCCTAGATAAATCTCCTCAAAAGGATGTGAATAAAATGGCTAGTCAAAGATTAACTAGAATAAATGAAGAAATGCGTAGAGAAATTGCAGAAATAGTTCGTAGCGATATTAAGGATCCAGGAGTTCAAGATGCAATGATTAGTGTTATTGCAGTAGAAACAACAAATGATTTAAAGACTGCAAAAGTTTTCATTAGTGTACTTCAAGATAATAAAAAAGAGGCAGCATTAGCTGCTTTAACAAAAGCACAAGGTTATATACGTAAAGAAATTGCTAGACGTATTAATTTAAGAAATACTCCTGAACTTTTATTTAGACTAGATGAATCTATCGAACGTGGCATGCAAATGTCAAAGATGATTGCAGATGTTATGAAAGATAACAACAAATAACAAAATAAAGTTAAGAAACTATAGTTACTAAAAGAGTAAGTATTCTAATGATTGACATAAGGTAATGATAGTTATTAGTGTAAAAATGGCCACTTTATGTGGCCTTCTTTATGGGCATATTACAGCTGAATACGAAAGGCTTTACATGATAGAAAGTGAGAAAGTAGGAATAAGAATGCTAAATGGAATAATTAATATTTATAAGAAAAAAGGTTTTACTTCTCATGATGTAGTAGCTAAAGCTAGAGGTATTTTAAGAGAAAGAAAGATTGGTCATACAGGAACATTAGATCCAGATGCAGAAGGCGTGTTACCATTGTGTATAGGTATGGCTACCAAAGTTGTTCCTTATCTTTCTGATGCCAATAAATGTTATGAAGCAGAAGTTGTTTTGGGAACGACAACAACGACAGAAGATGCCTCTGGAGAAGTGTTAGAACACAAAGAAGTGACAGCTACTAAGGAAATGATTACGGAAGTAGTGGATTCGTTTATAGGTAGCTATATACAGACACCACCTATGTATTCTGCGATTAAAGTAAATGGTGTACGACTTTATGAGCTTGCTAGAAAAGGAATAGTTGTTGAAAGACCGAGTAGAGAAGTAACAATCTATGGATGCGATATTATTGAGTGGATAGACGAGAAACGCTTCAAGATAAGAGTGAGCTGCTCAAAAGGTACTTATATACGCACTTTGTGTACCGATATTGGACGTCAATTAGGCTGCGGTGCGCATATGGGTACATTACTTAGATTACAAGTAGGCCAATTTAAATTAGAAGACAGTATTACTTTAGAACAACTTGAAGCATATAAAGATAATCTAGAACATTATATAGTAGGCATTGAAGAGTTGTTTGCAATGTATCCTATAGCTCATATTACTAAAATGAGTGAGAAACTTTTATTTAACGGTAATGCTCTAAGAAAAAGAGATATAGAGAACTTTAATGATAGTTTTATGACTACTTTAATACGTGTAGCAGATACTTCTAATCGATTTGTAGCTCTTTATAAATGGGATTTGGATAAATCGTGTTTTAAAGTAGAAAGAATGTTTTATAATGCATAAATGAAGCACCCTCATACATGTACAACATGCAGGGGGTGTTTTGTTCAACTTACCCCTTTGATGAACGTAAAAATCATGGTATAGTTATAGGGAGTAAATGAATCAAATCATGATAAGAGGTGTAGGGATGCAGTATATTTATGGAACTGCTGATATTATGAGACAGGAGGACTGTGTAGTAGTTTTAGGGAATTTCGATGGTGTACATAAAGGGCATCAAAGATTATTTCAGGTTGCGAAGGACCGAGCTAAAGCAAATGGACTAAGAACAGTCGTGTTTTCGTTTTACCCACACCCAACATGGGTGATTGGAGATAATCGAAAAGCGCTTATAATGTCTAGGCGAGATAAAAAACAGGTAATTGGTGAAATGGGAATAGACGAACTAATAGAGTATCCTTTCACAAGAACTTTTGCGGCTATTTCTCCAGAGACCTTCTTTGTAGATATATTAATGAAAAGACTGAAAGCAAAGATACTTGTAGTAGGTAGTAATTATTATTTTGGCAAAGGGAAAACAGGTAATCCTAAGTATTTAAGGCAATTAGGAGAAAAATATAATATAGAGGTATGCATTGTAGATGCAGTAAAGATAGGTGGCAGTATGATATCAAGTTCTTCTATAAGAAAACTTATTTTAGAAGGGAATATAGAAAAGGCCAATGAGATGTTAGGTCATCCATATATGATAGTAGGCAATGTGGTGCAAGGAAAACAACTAGGACGTACAATAGGATTTCCTACGATTAATCTCATTGCTGACCCAGATCGTGTGTATCCGCCTAATGGTGTTTATGCTACTGTTGTAAGGGTATATAGTAAGACTTATAGGGGCATGACTAATATAGGGGTTAACCCAACTGTATCGGGTCAAAGAAAAATGATAGAAACACATATTTTTAATTATGATGCAGATATTTATGGTGAAGCTGTAGAAGTTTATTTTTATCACTATGTTCGTCCCGAACAAAAGTTTAAAGATATCAACGCTTTAAAAGCACAAATTCAGCAAGATAAGTGGCATGTCCAAGAATTTTTCGCAAATCCAATAAACTTATTTGCAAATGACAAGTAGATATGCTATACTATTCAAGGTTATATACCTTTACTCAGAGTTGGGACGCTCCGACCCATTCTTGGTAAACGGCATAAATTAAATTTATTAGGAGGTCAATCAAATGACTAAAGAACGTAAACAAGAAATTATGGCAAAATATGCTAGAGGTACAAATGATACTGGTTCTCCAGAAGTACAAATTGCTTTATTAACAGAGAGAATCAATCACTTAACAGATCACTTAAGAACTCATCAAAAAGATCACCACTCTCGTCGTGGATTATTAATGATGGTTGGTAAAAGAAGAGGTCTTCTTGACTACCTTATTAAAACAGATATCGAAAGATACCGTTCAATCATCGCTGATCTTGGAATTAGAAAATAATAAAAAGTGGGCGGATTATTCCGCCCTTTTTTAACATTTAAGGAATAGAATGGTTAAGAAGAGGAATGATGTATTTTGTGCAATGTTATAATCTGTTTCATGAGAGACGGCTTATAAGATTGCGCAACATTGCTTTCTCTTCTTAATTTGATGAGTTTTAAAATGTAACAAATGAAATCATATTTGGAGAGGAGCAATACAAATGGTAAAAAAATATTCAACCCAATTAGCTGGAAGAGAACTTTCAGTAGAAATTGGAAAAGTAGCAGGCCTTGCGAATGGTTCAGCAACAGTAAGATATGGTGACACGATGATTTTAGCAACAGTTGTTGCAGCAGATGCACCTAAAGAGGGCATCGATTTCTTCCCTTTAAGTGTTAACTATGAAGAAAAATTCTATTCTGTAGGTAGATTACCAGGTGGTTATATTAAACGTGAGTCTAGACCTTCAGAAAAAGCTATTTTAACATCAAGAGTTATTGATAGACCAATGCGTCCATTATTTCCTAAAGATTATCGTAATGATGTTGTGATTACAACAACTGTACTATCTGTAGATCAAGACTGTAGTCCAGAAGTAACAGCTATGATTGCAGCATCTTTAGTAGTAGATATATCTGATATTCCTTTTGCAGGTCCAGTAGGTTCTGTACAAGTGGGATTGGTAGATGGTAATCTTGTATTTAACCCAAATCAAGAAGAACGCCAAAAATCAGACTTAGCTCTTACGGTTTCTTCAACTAAAGATAAAGTCATGATGATTGAAGCAGGTGCCAATGAAGTACCTGAAGATATAATGTTTGATGCCATTATGAAGGGCCATGAGTTTAATCAACAGGTAGTACAGTTTATTGAAGCAATTAAGGCAGACTGTGGAAAAGCTAAAAATGAGGATTATGTTAAATTTGGTGTACCAGCTGAGATTTATAATGAAATAGTTTCTCATATTGGCGATAAACAAATGGAAGAAGCAGTTTTCACTGATGATAAACAAGTAAGAGAAGTACAACTGAAGGCATTAAAAGAGAAGGTTATTGTAGCTTTAACTGAAGCTGGTAAAGAAGAGGATTTAGTTTATCTAGAAGAAGCTTTCTACCAATTTGAAAAGAAAACAGTTAGACGTATGATTTTAAAAGAGTCAAAGCGTCCAGATGGTCGTGCATTAGATGAAATCAGATCACTTGCAGCAGAAGTAGATTTAGTGCCACGTGTTCATGGTACAGGTTTATTCACTAGAGGCCAAACACAAGTGCTTACTGTAACAACTTTAGCAGCTTTATCTGAAATGCAGACTTTAGATGGATTAGATGAATTAGAAATTTCTAAACGTTACATGCATCACTATAATTTTCCACCTTATTCTGTAGGAGAAGCAAGAGCACCACGTGCTCCAGGACGTCGTGAAATTGGACATGGTGCTTTAGCAGAACGTGCATTAGTGCCTGTATTACCAACTGAACAAGAATTCCCATATGCTATTCGTACTGTATCAGAAGTACTTAGCTCAAATGGATCAACTTCACAAGCAAGTATCTGTGGTTCAACTTTATCATTAATGGCTGCAGGTGTACCTATTAAAGCACCAGTTGCTGGTATTTCAGTAGGACTTGTAACAGGAGAAACAGCTGATGATTTCGTACTTCTTACAGACATTCAAGGATTAGAAGATTTCTTTGGAGACATGGACTTTAAAGTGGGTGGTACACACAAAGGGATTACAGCTATTCAAATGGATATGAAGATCAAAGGTCTTACACCTGAAATTATTAAAGGTGCCTTAGAAAATACAAAAAAAGCAAGATTTTATATTTTAGATGAAATCATGTTAAAAGCAATTCCAGCAGTAAGAGATCATTTATCTCCTTATGCACCAGTTATTACACAAATCACTATTGATCCAGAAAAGATTAGTGAAGTAATTGGACCAAAAGGTAAAATGATTAATCGTATTATTGAAGAAACAGGCGTTAAGATTGATATTGAAGACGATGGACGTGTCTTTATTTGTGGTTCAGATGCTGATAAAGCACAAAAAGCAATTCAAATGATCGAAGGCATTGCTAGGCCAATCGAAGAAGGGCAAGAATTTGATGGTAAGGTTATGCGTCTTATGAATTTTGGTGCTTTTGTAGAATTAGTGCCAGGTAAAGAAGGGCTTGTTCATATTTCTCAATTAGCTCATGAACGTGTAGCAAAAGTAGAAGATGTAGTAGCTGTTGGTGATTCTATTAAAGTAAAGGTAATCGAAATCGATAAACAAGGTCGTATTAATTTATCACACAAGGTACTTCTTCCAAAGCCAGAAAAGGAAAAAGAATAAAAAAACAAAAGGGAGGGAAACCTCCCTTTTATTTTTTAGAGATTATTATCAATAAATGGAGGAAATTATGAAGTCTCAAGTATCAGCTTTATTTAAGGCCATTTTATTAGTCGGATGGTTTATGCTTGCTTCTACAATGGTAAGCATAGGAGTAGAACTATTTACTGGAAATCCAGCAAATTATCAGATGGTTATAACAGAGCATAGATATGCTATTAGTTTAGCAAGTCAGATCCTTTGTTTCATAGGGCTTGTTATTTTTACGGCAAATCAGCCACTTATTAAGCAAGAGAAACAAGAGATTCATATTAAATTAATCCTACGTTATGTTATAATGGGATTAGGAGCTTGGCTCATGTGTATTATTGTAACACAAGTACTCATTCCCTTTTTTCCAGAATATGAAGCAATTAGTGAACTTTTTAGTAACAATGAGATTATTTTAAGATTTATTGTTTTAGTCATTATGGCACCCTTTTTAGAAGAGTATTTATTTAGAGGGAAAATGCAAGCTTACTTAAAAGAAGGATTTGGAGCAACTTTTGCTATTGTTATTCAAGCTATTTTGTTTGGAAGCTTACATCAATTAGGTTTACAAAAGATATATAGTACTTTTATGGGACTGGTGTTCGGAATAGTAAGAGAAAGGGAAGGAAATTTCTTGTCTACTTTTATCATGCATATGGTTATCAATTTCATTGGTTGGTATGTGGGTAGTTTTGTAGGTCGTATTTTATAGGAGACAAATGATATTCAGTTGAAGATTGGTTACAATAAACAAGGAGAAACAAGCATTATTTTTCTAAAAGAGGGGGAAGGTGAAAATGGATATTAAGGAATTAGACCGATTAGCAAAAGAAAATGCACCCATGCCTAATGGGTTAGCTATGCATGAACAGTGTTACTATATTTCTTCACGAGGCCTATATCAGCAATATGCAGCAAAAGCCATTAGCCTTTCACAAGCTAAACTAGAAAAGAAGCAAGTGATAGAACAATATCAAAAAGGTCAGGAACAATGGCAATTATTTATAGGTCTATTTGAGGTGCAAAATAAGCTTCAACAATTGAAAGAAGAAGAGTTTAATAGTGTATTAGAATTTGAGATATTAGAGTGTATCAATCAGTTGTTATAGATCTGGTATCTAGTTATAAAGGAAAGACAATCAGATATTCTGAGCATTACGCTTTGGAAGGGACAAAATTAAACCATCACTTGAAGTGATGGTTTAATTTTGAGTCTCTCATTATAAATGATATTTTAACGTAATTCACTTTTTTCATTACAAAATGAATCACAGAATTTCATAAATCTTATCAGTTTATAGGTTATTTTCTGACAAGATGGTATCTTCCCCTTAAGAGAACTTCTTTTTATTATTTAAGTACTATTCCATTGTCTGCATCTAAAATAAGGACTTCATTTTCCGTTAATTGATTGATAAAGGTACCACAGCCAACAATGCATGGAATGTTATATTCCCTTGCCAAAATAGCTGCATGACAGAGCCTACCACCTTGCTCGGTAATGATGCCAGATATCTTATGAATAGCGATCATAAAATCTGGTGTGGTCATTCTTGAGGCAATAATACATCCTGAGTGAATGTTTTTTAAGTCTTCCATATCTTCTATAATAGCAACGTGTGCTTTAACACATCCGCTCACAACACTAAGACCAGATGTGACAAATTGGCTAGCATCAGATTCGTGTTTAACACTATTTCCTGTAATCTGTCTTCTGACATCTAGGATTTCTCTCATTAGAGGACTCCAAGCTTGCAACTCTTGATGATTAGAAAGATTTTTTTCAAGTCTTGTGTGTAATTCGAAAACCATTTGATCAAAAGACATAATTAAATCTCTTGTAGATAAACCTAGTTGTTTATGGTTCATTACGATATCAAAATATCGTTGCTTATACTCTGGAATATAGGGTTTGAACTGGTCTAATAGAATAGTTACCTCAAGTATATGTTGAGTCATTTTAGCTTTAGCATCTTCTAACGCTCTATTATTTTGAAAAAATGCTATGCTTGTATAAGCTTGGTCTAATTTTTCTTTGATTTCTTGGCTATTAGTTTGTAAAAGTTTTCGTACAGTATTCATTCAATCCTCCTGGTTAATAAGAGGGTTAACGTCTAGCTAGCCCCCTCTGTATAGTTGGTTGTATAAAAATAATAATTAAAGCGCTCATCTACATCATCCTTCCGTTTTTGTATTTCCTAAATAATAACATAATGACATAATATAAACAACATTATATTTATTTAATAAATTTTAATGACAAATTAAGCTAATGTTTTATTTTTTCATCACTAATACTCTTTATTTTTATCCATTACTGTTATTAAATAGACTTGAAAACGTTATCCATTACTGGTATAGTAAAAAATATTGACTAATGAACTTGAAAGGATTGACTACCAATAGATGAAGAAGAATAAAATTCAAAAAACCAAGTGGAAAGCGGGAAATATGGTTTATCCGATTCCAGCTGCCATGGTAAGCTGCGGGGATAGTGAAAGAGCTAATATTGTAACTGTAGGTTGGACAGGTACCATTTGTACTAATCCTCCTATGACCTATATTTCTTTAAGGCCGTCTCGCTTTTCCTATGATCTTATTAAAACAAGTGGGTATTTTGTCATTAACCTTACCACTAAAAGCCTTGTGCGAGCTACGGATTTTTGTGGTGTAAAAAGTGGAAGAGACATAGATAAATTTCAAGCTATGGACCTGACGGTAATAAGAGATGAGGACACAGGTTGCCCCATGATAGGGGAAAGTCCTGTAAGCATTGTTTGTAAAACAAAAGAAATCAGAGAATTGGGTTCGCATCATATGTTCATTGCAGATGTGATGAATGTTTATATTGATGAAAAATATTTAGACGAAAAGGGAAAATTTCATTTAAATGCAACAGATTTAATTGCTTATTCTCATGGAAGCTATTTAAGCTTAGGTGAAGAATTAGGAAGTTTTGGTTATTCTATTTGTAAGACGAATAAGAAGGATATTAAAATACAAAAAGGATCTAAAAGTTTCCAAGCTAATAAAATAAAGGATGAATCAACTGATAATCATAAAAACAGAAATAAAAGCCAGCAAAAAGCTAAGAAAAAGTATAAGGCGGAGAGTAATACGAAAAAAGTTGAAACCTTAAAGAATACTTTCTCAAAAAAGACTGTTATTCGTCAGAAAAAGAAAAACTAGGATAGTAGAAGTTGATGATAAGGCGTTCTCTATTCGTTTATGAATAGAGGCAGAATAATAAAAACAAAGAAATAGGAGTGAATAAATGTGAAATTTATTCACTCCTATTTCTTTGTTTGAGATGTACTTAATTGCCTTATTAAAAAGATAAAAAAGAACTGCCATCAATAGATAATAAAAAGTGTATAGGATAAGTTTCTGAAGTATTTCCAATTAGATAAAGTGTATAAATGCGAGCAACTTTTAAAGAGCAATTTTTTAATTCACAGAAAGAATGAGTTTGATCATGAGACAAAGCAGTTATGCTATAGGTACTAGGAGTAAAAGAAAGATAATGGGAGCTTTGATGGGGAGAGATCTTTTTAAAAGTCGGAGTTTGTTCAGAAAATTGAACATTGACTAAGTCTGATAAATCACAAAAAGTACCTAGACGTAATAAACAATGTCCTTCAGGAATGGGACGCTTAGCATCGTTAATCAAATAAAGACCAGGACCTGATGTTTTAAAATCAGTGGTAATAATAAGGGTATAAATTTTTTCATTACTTATCCAAATAGAACGTGTGCATAAAATATCAGTTTGCTCATGTACAGTAATATAGATCTGGTGTTCTCCTCTTGTAAGAGGTTCATAATAACTAAAGTCTTCATAAAGCAAGTCTTTTATATAAAGTACATCGTCTAAATAAACATCCAGACTCATTGGACTTGTAAAGGCATGAAAACAACGTAAAAAAGCCTCAGAGGTGTCCATTTTCTTTTTCATAACAGTGCCTCATTATTCATATTCTATTATAGTATATGTAAAGTGTTAAAAATCATGTTATTTACCTAGTAGAAGGTGTATACGTTAATTTGTGATAGAAAAATCATGTGAATTAGAGAAAATAACTAATTATTTTACAAATAATTAGAAAATGATGTTCATATTAACAAATATATTATAAAATAGAGATATCATTACATGGAATCTTCAGGGAGGTTATAGATGAACAAACAGAAACTGATGCAGCTTTTAAAAAATGATGAGGGATTTAAATTAGATTTTAAATTGAAATTAAGTTTAGATTTAGATTCAGAAAAAAAAGAGTTTGTAAAAGATGTAATTGCTATAGCAAATACACCAGGTGGTAGAGGCTATATTGTATTTGGGGTAGAAGATGCCACAAGACGAATAATAGGATTAGAAGCTATTCCTGAGCATATTGAAGAACGTATTCAACAAGTAATTGCTAATAGGGCAACACCACCTGTTCCTGTACGATTTGATACGATAGAAGTTGAAGGTAAGGTGCTGGGGGTTGTTACCATTTTTAAAAGTATGCAAGTACCTCATCAAATGCTTCAAACAGGTGCTTTTTATATAAGGAGGGGGTCTACGACAGATAAAGCTGGAAGGCATGAAGTGGCTAATATGCTGCAACAATATGGCATGTTAAGTTTTGAAAATGTACCTTGTAGAGGAAGTAGTTTAAAGGATTTAGATGAAAAAGCTTTATGTATGAAATGGGGTAACCCTTCGGATAATAATCCTGAGCAGCTTTTATTACTTAGTTCATTAGGTATTATTGCAACGGATTATGAAAGGGAAGCTTATTATCCTACCTATGGTGGCCTATTGTTATTTGGAAAGCATCCACAAGATTTTATACCACAAGCCATTGTAGAAGTGAGTTGTAATAGTCAAATAATAGGAATAGATGGTAACATTTTAGAGATGCTAAAAACATTTCGAGAACAGGTAAGTAAGCTTTTACCTGAAGCTTATCCGATATCTGGTTTAGTAGAAGTACTTACAAATGCGATTATACATAGAAATTATTGGAATAATGCACAATATATTCAGGTTGTTATTAATAAAGACTATGTTAGAGTAACAAACCCAATGAGTCATGAAGTTTATGAAGGAAGACAGCAACGTTGGCGTGTTAATCCTTGGCTTTATTCAAGGCTACTTATTATGAGTCAAAGACAAGATAACTTTCATCTTGGCATAGGACTTGAGAAAACTAAGGAACTTTTTAAAGCGGCTGGAGGAATAAAAATCGAATCCAAACGTTTAGAAGGTGTTTTTGAAGTAACTTTACCAGGAACAGCAGTTTATTAAAAGGGGGGAACCATTATGCAATTAGAAGAAGTAAAACGCATATTAAATGCAAAATTGTGGATTGGAGAAGAACAACTTTCCAGTGAAGTTTATACAGCTTGTGGTTGTGATCTGATGAGTGATGTTTTAGCTTTTGCAAAAGAAAAGGTTTTATTATTAACCGGACTTGTTAACTTACAAGTGATTCGTACAGCTGAAATGCTAGATATTAAAGCGATTGTTTTTGTAAGAGGTAAATCACCTAGTGAAGATATGATTGCATTAGCCGAGGAAAAGGGGATGACTATTTTTTCAACAGAAGAACCACTTTATATGGCTTGTGGTAAATTATATGAAGCTGGTTTAACGGGTAAAGGAGACGCATAGTATGAAATTACATTACCAGGTAGATGGGGAAGATTTTTTAAGAGCAGGAGAGGCTTCAGCGTCACTCAAACGAACCTTAAAACAACTGGGAATGGATGCAGCTATTATTAGAAAAATTGCAATTGCTATGTATGAAGCAGAAATGAATATGGTGATTCATGCTGATGGAGGTGATATAGAGGCAGAGGTTTGTGCTGATTATGTTGCTGTTAGTTTGAAAGATGTAGGCCCAGGTATACCGGATATTGATAAGGCCATGCAAGTAGGCTATTCAACTGCGTCGCATCAAATAAGAGAATTAGGATTTGGTGCAGGGATGGGGCTTCCGAATATGAAGAAATACAGTGATGACTTGCATATCGAATCTAAAGTAGGAGTAGGAACAACTGTAACCATTAAAGTCTTTTTAAAGTAATAATGAATGAATGAGAAAGGAGGAAAAGCGCTTATGTATACCCATTCAGTAACAATAGAAAAAGAGAAATGCATTGGTTGTACAGATTGCATTAAGCGCTGTCCAACGGAGGCTATTAGAGTGAGGGGCTCAAAAGCTGAAATCATAGAAGAACGTTGTATTGACTGTGGTAATTGTATAAGAATTTGTAGAAATGGTGCTAAAAAAGCAGTCATGGATGAATGGGAGCTGCTTGATAAGTATACTTATCGAGTAGCTCTCCCCGCACCTTCTTTATATGCTCAGTTTCCAGCAGCAAAAGATATTAATGAGATATTAGAAGCACTTTATCGCATAGGTTTCACAGATTGTTTTGAAGTAGCTTTTGCAGCAGAAATGATTACACAAAGAACATATGATTATCTAGAAAAGGCAACACACTTACCAGTCATTTCATCATCTTGTCCGGCTATTGTAAGATTGATTCAAAGACGCTTTCCATCGTTATTACCCCATTTGTTACCGCTTATGTCACCTATGGAGTTAGCAGCGCGTTATGTGAAGAAACAATATGCAGAAAGAGGTATTGAGGAGGAGCAAGTAGGTGTGTTTTTTATTTCACCTTGTCCAGCTAAAGCAACTGAAATTCATCGTCCAAAAGGATTTTGTAGGTCTTATGTAGATGGTGTTTTATCTATGCAAGCACTATATAAAAAAATTAAGCCTAATTTAAAACATTTTGAAGGCAAAAAGCTACATCGCAAAAGTAGTTATATTGGCCTCATGTGGGCCATGAGAACAGGAAGCCTAGATCAACATCGTATAAAAAGTCATGTTTCTGTAGATGGTATGGAAAATGTGATTGAGATTTTAGAAAAGGTAGAAGATGGCACTTTAACGAATGTAAGCTATATTGAAGCTCTTGGATGTACAGGTGGATGTTTAGGTGGTGTTTTAACCGTTGAAAATGCATTTGTAAGTTGTAATACACTTAAAAAATGGATCGATGAGGAAAGTACGGAGCAAATTGTAAAACACTCAGATGTTTGGAAAGCATTGAAAGAAGAAGCTTGTTATTTTGAAAAAAGTATTACACCAAGGCCGGTTTTTACACTAGATAGTGATATGGAGAAAGCAATTGCAAAGATGGAAGGGATAGAAGAACTCTATAGCCGTTTGCCACAAATAGATTGTGGAGCTTGTGGGGCACCTACTTGTAGATGTTTTGCAGAAGATGTTATTAAACAAAAAGCAAAGATTGAAGAATGTGTCTTTATGCTAAGAGAAAAGATTAAAGATTTATCTAATCAAATGCATGCATTAACACAAATAAATGTTCCAACAGAAAAAGGAAAAAGAAAAAGGAGGAGATCAAATGACAGTAGGAGAACTCAAAGCAGCTTTAAATTTAAAATTAGTAGCAGGAGAAAGTGGCTTATCACGTGAAGTAAAAGATGGCTATACAGGGGATTTATTAAGTTTTGTTATTGCACATGCGAAAGAAGATGATGTATGGATTACTGTACAAGGACATATGAATACGCTAGCAGTAGCTGTTATGGTAGGTATATCAGCTATTATTTTGGCAGAGGGTGTAGAGATTGATGAAGCTGTAAAGTTAAGAGCAAACCAAGAAAAAATACCTGTATTTACCTCAGAAAGTAATAGCTTTACATTAGCCAATCAAATTGCAAAGCTATTGTAAAGGAGGTCAGTATGTCACTAATATATGATTTTCATATTCATACTGCCGTTTCTCCGTGTGCTGATATAACCATGACACCCAATAATATCGTGAATATGAGTATACTTAAAGGTTTACAAGCTATTGCGATTACAGATCACCAAACAACTGCGAACTGTGAGGCTGTTATGACGGTTGGAAGAGAAAAAGGGTTATTGGTTATACCGGGCATTGAAATCGAATGCATGGAAGAGTTCCATTTAATCGCTTTATTTGCTAATTTAAAAGAAGCAGAGGATATAGGGCAGTGGATTAATGAAGGACTTCCTAAAATTAATAACCGAAAAGATTTATTTGGTCCACAGCTTATATTAAATGAAGAAGATGATATTGTAGGAGAATTAGAACAGTTACTTTTAACGGCTACTCAAATAACCGTATCAGATATAGTAAAAGAAGTGAGACGAAAAAATGGTGTTATTTATCCAGCGCATATTGACCGAAATAGCTATAGCATTTTATCTAACTTAGGAGCTGTACCAGAAGAATTAAATTTTAATATACTGGAGATTTCACGAAAAGCATCCTTTAAAGAATATGAAAATATGTATAATAAATGCACAATTATTCAATCATCTGATGCACATTATTTATTAGATATTGCTGAAAACGGAAGAGCTTTACCAAATTCAAACCATGAATTGATTCATCTGGTCCATCAATTAAATAATAATAACTAAATAAAATGATAATTACATACAAAAACTGACATAAAATTCATTGAAAGTATACAACATTACTGAAAGTTCAGAATTTGTTGATTGACTTTAATTATACTTTGTGGTATTTTCATAAAGTAATTACCTATTTTGTATCATTTTTGTTATTTTTTTAACAAAAATGATAGAACCTATGGAATAAGGAGGATATATTATGGCATGTGAAAGTTGCAATAATAAGCTAACCCAGAGTTTATATGCTGAGTTAGAACAGTTCATTAATGAGCTACCTGAAAAAAAGGGGGCACTTATTGCAGTATTACATAAGGCACAAGGTTTATTTGGCTATTTACCTAAAGAAGTTCAAATGTTTGTAGGTGAAAAGCTTAATATTCCTGTTTCACAAGTCTATGGCGTAGTAAGTTTTTATTCCTTTTTCACCATGACACCAAAAGGAAAATACCCTATATCTGTTTGTCTCGGAACTGCTTGTTACGTACGTGGTGCAGATAAAGTATTGGATGCTTTCAAAAAAGAATTGGGTATTGAAGTAGGACAAACAACAGCTGATGGCAGATTCTCATTAGATGCACTCAGATGTGTAGGCGCATGTGGTCTTGCACCCGTTGTGCTTATTGGGGAAAAAGTATATGGCCGTATTGGCTCAGCAGAAGAAGTGAAGAAAATCCTAAGTGAATATGATGAAGCGTAAGGAGGAAAGCTATGCCAAAAATAATGTCTTTAGACGAATTACAAGCTTTAAGAGATAGTGTTAAAAATAAAATAGATTTAAGAGAAAAGGGCGATCACGTAGATCAGATGATTGTTATCCGTGTTGCAATGGCAACCTGCGGAATAGCAGCAGGTGCAAGAGATATTATGAATTATTTTTCAGAAGAAGTACGCGCACGTGGTCTTAATAATATTGTTCTTACACAAAGTGGTTGTATGGGCTATTGTTATGCAGAGCCTACAGTAGAAATCACTATTCCAGGAAAGGAACCTGTTGTTTATGGTGATGTTAACAAAGCACGTGCAGCAGAAATATTAGAAAAACATATTATTGGTGGGGAAATGATAGAGGGCATCATACCTGTTGCTCATAAATCACTAGACGAATAAAGGAAGGAGGCCCTAGAATGTCTAAGTATACAATGCATATTTTAGTGTGTGGTGGAACAGGATGTCTGTCCTCACAATCAAATGAAATCGTGGATCAACTTATTGCTCATATTGAAGAAGCAGGAATGAGTGAAGAAGTACAGGTGTTAAAAACAGGATGTTTTGGATTTTGTGAAAAAGGTCCAATAGTGAAAATACTTCCAGACAACACCTTTTATGTACAAGTAAAACCAGAAGATGCAGAGGAAATTGTTAAAGAGCACATTGTTAAAGGAAGAAAAGTACCACGTTTACTTTATGAAGATCCTACAACAGAAGAACACGTTTCTGACTCTAAACATATGGATTTCTATAAGAAACAAATGCGTGTTGCACTGCGTAACTGTGGATTTATAGATCCTGATAATATTGAAGAATACATAGCAAGAGATGGTTATGCCGCTTTAGCTAAAGTTTTAACCATGACACAAGAAGAAGTTATTAATGAAGTAAAAGCTTCAGGACTTCGTGGCCGTGGGGGCGGTGGTTTCCCAACGGGACTCAAATGGGAGTTTGCTTATAAGAATAAAGCAGATCAAAAATATGTTGTTTGTAATGCCGATGAAGGAGACCCAGGCGCATTTATGGACCGTTCTATTTTAGAAGGAGATCCCAATTCTATTGTAGAAGCTATGGCTATTTGTGGTTATGCAATCGGTGCAACTAAAGGCCTTGTGTATATTCGTGCAGAATACCCATTAGCTATTAAACGCTTAGAGTCAGCTATTCATTCAGCAAGGGAATATGGTTTATTAGGCGATAACATTATGGGTAGTGACTTCTGTTTTGATATTGACATTCGTTTTGGTGCAGGTGCTTTCGTGTGTGGTGAAGAAACAGCACTTATTCACTCTATGGAAGGTATGCGTGGAGAACCTACTACTAAACCTCCATTTCCAGCAGCAAGTGGTTACTGGGGTAAGCCTACTAATGTTAATAACGTTGAAACCTTTGCTAATATTCCAGTTATCATTTTAAAAGGAGCAGAATGGTTTAGTAAGATTGGTACAGAAAAATCTAAAGGTACAAAAGTATTTGCTTTAGCTGGTAAAATCAATAATGTTGGTTTAATTGAAGTACCTATGGGTATTACTTTAAGAGAAGTCATTTATGATATTGGTGGTGGTATTAAAAACGGCAAGCAATTTAAAGCTGTTCAAACAGGTGGTCCTTCTGGCGGTTGCTTAACAGTAAAAGACCTTGATACCCCAATCGATTTTGATAACTTAATTGCAAAAGGCTCTATGATGGGTTCTGGTGGTATGATTGTTCTGGACGAGGATGACTGTATGCCTGCTGTGGCTAAATTCTATCTTGAATTTACAGCAGAAGAGTCTTGTGGTAAATGTACACCATGCCGTATAGGAACTAAACGCCTTTTAGAAATATTAGAGAAAATTACAGCTGGTAAAGGAAGCGAAGAAGATTTAAAAGTATTGAAGGAATTAAGCGAAGTGATTAAAGATACTGCACTTTGCGGATTAGGTCAAACTGCACCAAACCCTGTTCTTTCTACACTTACAACCTTTGAAGATGAGTATTTAGCGCATATTTATGACCATAAATGTCCAGCAGGACAATGCACTGCATTACTACAATATCATATTACAGAGCAATGTAAAGGATGTACAGCTTGCGCTAGAGTTTGTCCAGTAGGGGCCATTTCAGGAACAGTAAAAGCATTACATACGATTGATCAGGAAAAATGTATTAAATGTGGCGCTTGTATGGATAAATGTAAATTTGCAGCAATCGTAAGAGAATAGGGAAAGGAGAGAGAAAACATGTCAGAAATGAAAATTACAATAGATGACACACAGGTGATGGTTTCTCCAGGTACAACTATTTTAGAGGCAGCTAAAAAAATTGGTGTACAAATTCCAACACTTTGTCATTTAGATTTGCATGATACAAAAATGGTAAATCAAGCAGCTTCTTGTAGAATTTGTGTAGTGGAAGTAGAAGGTCGTAGAAACTTAGCACCTGCGTGTGCAACGCCAGTAACGGATGGAATGGTAGTTAATACACGTTCTATTAAAGTACTTAATGCGAGAAGAATGGTACTTGAACTTTTATTATCAGACCATCCTAAAGATTGCTTGATATGTGAAAAGTCAGGAAACTGTGAACTTCAAGATTTAGCGATTACTTTTGGTATCCGTGAATTAACTGTCGGGAAAGATGGCGCACAATCTACCTACAGAAAAGACGTTAGTGAAGCCATTGTTAGAGATATGGACAAATGTATTATGTGTAGACGCTGTGAAACCATGTGTAATAAAGTACAATCTGTAGGGGCTCTATCAGGTATTAATAGAGGGTTTGATGCTGTTGTTGCAACAGCTTTTGAAGTAGATTTAGCAGATTCTGTATGTACGCATTGTGGGCAATGCGTAGCTGTTTGTCCAACAGGTGCGCTTTCTGAAAAAGAACATATCTGGAATGTTGTAAGACAATTAGCAGATCCAGGAAAAGTAGTTGTTGTACAGACAGCTCCAGCTGTAAGAGCAGCTTTAGGTGAAGAATTTGGTATGGCACCTGGTACATTAGTAACAGGTAAAATGGTAGCCGCACTTAGAAAATTAGGTTTTAATTATGTGTTTGATACAGATTTTGCTGCTGACGCAACCATTATGGAGGAAGGTGCAGAACTTGTAGATCGTCTTACAAGATTTCAAAATGGAGACCCAACTGTAAAATTACCAATTTTAACAAGTTGCTGTCCTGCATGGGTAAACTTTTTTGAAAGCCAATTCCCAGATCTTTTAGATATTCCTTCAAGTGCAAAATCTCCTCAACAAATGTTTGGTGCGATTGCAAAATCCTATTTTGCACAAAAGATGAATATTGATCCTAAAAACATGGTAGTGGTATCCGTTATGCCATGTTTGGCTAAAAAGTATGAAGCTTCAAGGCCAGAATTTAATAGAGAAGTAGATATTTCTATTTCTACTAGAGAACTTGCGCATTTAATTAAAAAAGCCAATATTGACTTTAACAATCTTCCTGAGGAAGATTTTGATCATCCACTAGGAGAATCTACAGGAGCAAGTGTTATTTTTGGAACAACAGGTGGGGTAATCGAAGCAGCTGTACGTACAGCTTATGAAGTTATTACTGGAGAAACCCTAGGTAAAGTTGATTTTGAAGAATTAAGAGGTTTTGAAGGCATTAGAAGTGCTAGTGTGAAAGTAGGCGACTTGGATTTAAATATTGGTATTGCCCATGGTCTTGGTAATGCAAGATTACTTTTAGAAGAAATTAGAGGTGGCAATCCAAACAATTATCATGCCATTGAAATTATGGCATGTCCTGGCGGTTGTATTGGTGGTGGAGGGCAACCTTATCATCATGGAAATAGTGAGATTTTAAAACAACGTCAAGCAGCCATTTATGAAGAAGATAGAAATAAAGCGATTCGTAAATCACATGAAAATCCTTATATCAAAGAAATGTATGCCAATTATTTTGGAAAACCAATGAGTCATAAGGCACATGAACTACTTCATACCCATTATGAACCTAAAGAAAAAATATAAGTAATCAAAAACAGATTAACAGGAGATCGGGCTGTTAATCTGTTTTTTTATGGCGAAAATTATCATATGGATAGCATAAGCGAATATAATGGCTAGTTGATGAATGACTAAAGGAAGAAATGAAGGGCTAAAGAGAGCTAATAATCAATTGACAAAAAAATAACAATAAGATATATTTTAATTAAAGATAGGCAATAAATGATATAAGATCATGATGTAAGAAAGGCTTTGAGATACTACTAGGAGATGATAACATGTGGATTATAGATTTTTTTAAATCAAATTGTAAAAACTGTTATGCGTGTGTAAGAGCTTGTCCTGTTAATGCCATTCAAGTACAGGCAGAACAAGCTAAGATTGTTAAAGAACGTTGTATTGGATGTGGCAAATGCTTGAAGGTATGTCCGAAAAATGCAAAGCATGTCCAATCTGAACTAGAGAAGGTAAAGACTTATTTAAAACAAGAAGGAAAAGTAGTAGCTTCAGTGGCCCCTAGTTTTGCAGCTCTTTTTGACAAAGGTAGTGAAAAGTTACCAGCAGCATTAAAAAAGCTAGGATTTGATGTGGTAGAGGAAACAGTGGTAGGAGCAGAATTAGTAACGGAGGTATATGAAGCCTATAGTAAGATGCCAGGGGATCAGTGCTATATGACAAGTTGTTGTCCTACGGTTAATGCACTTATTCAAAAGCATTATCCTGAAATAATACCTTTTTTAATACCGGTAGTTTCTCCAGCGGCTTGTCATGGAAAAATGATTAAACGTCATTATGGAAAAGAAACAAAAGTTGTTTTTATAGGTCCTTGCTTATCTAAAAAAATAGAAGGCATTGAAGAAGAATCCATTGATGCGGTGTTAACCTTTGAAGAATTATTAGAGTGGATTAAAGAAGAAAAAATAGATTGGGAAAATCTCCAGACGATGCCTTTTGATGCCACAGAGGAGAGACAACGTCGCTATCCTATAGTAGGAGGAATGACACACACGATTAAAGATCAGTCCTTACCTCGAAAGATTATTCAAATAGATGGAGTTGATGAGTGTATAGATATGATGCCACATATTATGAAGGGTGCATTTAAAAATACGCTTATTGAGATTCATGGTTGTAGACAAAGTTGCATCTCTGGAGCAGGTATGCCTCAGGATGGTGTTAATATATATGAAAGAAGAGAACGTATTAAGAAATATGCAGAAGAACAAAGTATAGAGGTAGCGCCAGAAGAAGAAAAGACAACAACAGATTCGATTAATTTACATAAGGAATTTCATAATTTAAAACATCAATTAAAGATTCCTAGTGAAGAAGAAATTGAGAGTATTTTAAATAGTATTGGCAAAGAAACGAAACTAGATGAGCTTAATTGTGGCTCTTGTGGTTATAAAACCTGCCGTGACAAAGCCATTGCGGTATTTAATGACATGGCTGAACCTAATATGTGTCTGCCTTTCATGAGGCAAAAAGCAGAAACCTTAACGAATATTATTTTTGAAGCCACACCTAATTTGATTATTATGGTGAATGAAGCATTAGAGGTCATAGAAATTAATCCAGCTGCTAGAAATTTTTTTGACTTGTCAAAGGATATAAGTAATAGATTGCCAGTCAGTGCACTAATGGATGAAGAGAGCTTTAAAGAAGTAAGACGTATGAAAAAAAGTATATTGAATCAAAAAATCTTTTTACATGGCATAGATGCTACAGTGGTACAAAGTATTATCTGGAGTGATTACCATGCGATTATGGTGTGGATTGCTAATGATGTAACCTATGATGAAAAGAAAAACAAGCAGCTACAGAATATGAAAATTGAAGCCATTGATATGGCACAACAAGTTATTAATAAACAAATGACAGTTGCACAAGAAATTGCAAGCTTATTAGGTGAAACAACAGCAGAAACGAAAGTAACATTAACTAAGCTCAAACAACTGATTCAAGAGGAAGAGGCTATGAAACGATGAAATTTTTTATGGATTTTGCAGCAGGTAGCTTAAATAAATGTGGAGAAGAGCTTTGTGGCGATAAAGTAGAGTTTATCAGTGAAGCAGATGGCTTCATTGCTGTTTTATCAGATGGGTTAGGAAGCGGTGTGAAAGCTAACATTTTAGCAACACTAACGTCTAAAATTGCCATCACCATGTTAAAAGAGGGTTTACCAATTGAAGACGTAGTTGATACTATTATTCATACACTTCCGATCTGTTCAGTAAGAAAACTAGCTTATTCCACGTTTACGATTATTAAAGTTAATCAAGAAGGTATGGTATATATTGTTGAATTTGATAATCCCAGTATCTTTTTTATGCGAGAAGGTAAAATACAATCGCTTGAGAAAGAGACAAGGGAAATTAATGGACGTATCATCCATGAAAGTCATTTTAAATTACAGCAAAAGGATACACTTGTCTTTGTTAGTGATGGTGTAATTCATGCCGGTGTAGGGATGGTACTTAATTTAGGTTGGAGTTGGAAAGAAGTTGCCCAATATTTACAAAGTTTAGGCGTAGAGGATTTACCTGCTAAAAAAATTACAAGCTTACTACTAGGAGTATGTGAAGATCTTTATATTGAGAAGCCAGGAGATGATACGACTGTAGCAACTATCAAGGTGACGGAACCTAAATTAGCAACTTTATTTTCTGGACCACCCTGTGATAAAAATCAAGATAGTATCGTAGTAGAAGAACTCATGCAAACAAAAGGTAAAAAGATTGTATGTGGTGGAACAGCAGCAAATATTGTTTCAAGAGAGTTAGGAAGAGAAGTAACGACTAGCTTTAATATTATTGATCCACGTATTCCACCTATTGGACATATTAAAGGCATTGATCTTGTGACAGAAGGTGTTCTCACCATTCAAGGCGCTGTAGAAAAACTAGAGCAAGTGAAGGTGAGTAAGGATTTAGACTTTTTATATCAAGAAGATGGAGCCTCTTTACTTGCTAGAATGCTCTTTGAAGAATGTACCCATTTAAAAATTCTGATAGGAAGAGCCATTAATCCAGCTCATCAAAATCCAGATTTCCCTAATGCGTTAAGCATTAAGCTTAATATTTTACATAGATTAGAAGAAGTATTAACAAGCTTAGGAAAAATAGTATCTGTTGTTTATTATTAATAAAAGATAATAATAAGGTTAATTAGTCAATAACGCATCTCATTAAAAGATAGCTCTTTTTAAGAACTATCTTTTTTATTTATCTAGAAAAAGGGAAAATGTGAAAGCTAAGGTTATTATCACTTCAAAAATTTGAATGACAGTTGTCTAAGAATAGATGAAATGATTCTATAGAACAAGTAAATGACTATTTAATAATTGAAAAATAACAATTATCTGATATAATGGAAAAAGATGGTAAAAGGAGGGTGAAGGATGAGGAAATGGGTGAGTTTATTAGCTATATTAACCATAAGTGGCATACCATTGCAAGCAGAAGGAATACAGCAACCAGCCAATGAAATAACGGCTGAAGTATCTCATAATAAGGAAGTAATAACTTATTTATCAAGGCAACTATTTAATACGATTTTAGAAGAACAGCATTTATCTTATTTAATGACACAAACAGAAAATCAAGAGATATCTTTAAAAGAAGCAGCATATGCCTTGTGTCAAATGCTCAATGAAGCAGGCATTTATTTGCCGGAATCAGAAGGAATAAGTGATCCCTACATTGGCAAGCTAGTACTGTTAGGGATTTGGCAGGAATCAGAGCTTAATGGGGAAGGTTTAATGACAAGTGAAGCATGGGAAAGAACTTACGAGAGGGTATTGTACTACCAGGAAAGTCAACAAGCTTTTACTAGGGTAGATACTAAAAAAGAGAAAACAATGATGGCGTATCGTCAAAAGATGGCAACTATTCCTTTTTATGAAGAAATAGAAATAGGCAAATTAACACTAAGCAATCAAGTATTAGCTTATGGGGCTTATACTTATCCACTATATATTTTTGCAAATACAAGTTATATTGATTTAAATACCTTGGAGGCTTTAGGATTCACTTTTGAAAAACAGCCACAGGGTGATGTACTAAGCTTTACCCAGGGAAAAGAACGGGCTAATGAGCCTGTGAAAGAAAAAAGCATAGCTGTAAGTCTATCAAAAGAAAAAATTTATTATAGTACCGTAAAAACTTATGCTTTGAAAAGCGAGCATGGTTTATTTATTCCTTTACGCATTTTAGAAATGGAATTTAATTTAAAATATGATACGGCTATAATAGGTTTAGAAGTAGCTACGAAGAAAGCAAGCTATTTAAGTTATCAAGAGGGTCTTTTACATAATAGCAGTGGACAGCCTATAGAAGTGGTTACCACCAGTTATTATTGGGATGGAGAAAAAATCATACAAGAAATGAAAAGGCAACATCTAGAAGTTGGACAAAGTATAGAAAATCCTAGTGCTTGTTATGTATTAAGAGGTGCCTATTATTTAAATACTTTGGTAAACTTAGTGGAAACTCAAGGTGAAAGCTATCAAGATCAAAAGTTATATGGACAGCAGATGGAGAGTATTTTAAAGGCCTATGAAAAAGCAAGGTTAGCTGAAATAAAAAAACGGGAAGAAAAAAAACAAGAGGACAATAAACAATCAGAGAAAATCACCAACCAGGAGGTATTTCCGCCAGCACCTGTATATGCGACTTTGAAAGTGGAAGCCAAAGGATTAAAAAAAGGGTGAACAAGTTGAAATTTACAAAGAAGATAATGGGGGCTATACAGTAATAACTCAGGAAGGAAAAAAAGTGACGATTCCTAGAAGCAAACTGATTATTCCATATGATCAAAAGGTAACAGCAGCGCCAGCTTCTAAAGTACAAATTGAAACATACATTAATACGCAAAATATAGCTAGTGATACTGAATACTTAGTATGGACAGATTTATATAGGCAAACAACTTATGTTTTAAAAGGAAGTAAAAATGAATGGCTGCTTGTAAAACGCATGATTTGTTCCACAGGAAAAAATCTAACACCTACCCCAAGAGGCTTTTTTACTTTGAAAAATAAGGTACCTTCTTTTGGGCAGGAAAAAGGCTATAGTTGTAAAAATGCTTATGGGTTTATTGGTTCTACCTATTTATATCATTCCATTTTATATGATAAAACAGGAAGTTATATTATATCTGGCAAAAAGGAATTAGGACAAAAAGCTTCACATGGATGTATTCGCTTATTGCCAGAAGATAGTTTGTGGCTTTATACCAACATGCCAAAAGGGACAAAGGTATGGATTAATTAAAAGTCCATTGTTAAAGAAAATTGAAACTTAGTTTGAAAAACGCATAATCTACATAGGACTATATCATAATAGTAAGAGTTATTAATGTTTGGAATAGTAAAGTATTATATGATATAATAAAGCCACATCTAAAGGAGGAAGAATATGTCAGACACAAAAGTAACACTAAAAAAAGAGTATAAAAATACATGGGATACTTATTCTAAGGAAGATTTAGAAAAGCTTTTTGCATATGCAGAACGCTATAGAAAATTTATTTCTGATAATAAAACAGAAAGAGAATGTATTAGAGATCTAGTTAAAAAAGCAGAGGCAGCGGGTTATCAAGATATACAAGAATTGATAAAAGCAGATAAAAGATTAGTAAGTGGCGACAAAGTTTATGCTAATTATAAAGACAAGACCCTTATTTTGTTTTGTGTAGGTGAAAAACCATTAACAGAAGGACTTAATCTTTTAGGAGCACATTTAGACTCACCACGTTTAGATTTAAAACCTAATCCACTTTATGAAGATACTGATTTTGCTATGTTAAAAACACACTATTACGGTGGTGTTAAGAAATATCAATGGGTTGCTATGCCTTTAGCTATCCACGGTGTGGTTGCTAAAAAAGATGGTAGTATCGTCAATCTTAATATCGGAGAAGATGAAACAGATCCTGTAGTAGGTATTTCAGACCTGCTTATTCACTTGGCTGGAGAGCAAATGCAAAAGAAACTTAGTGAAGCTATTAAAGGAGAAGATTTAAATATTTGTTTAGGAAGCATTCCTTTAGAAGGAGAAGAAAAAGATAAAGTTAAAGCTAATATCTTAAAGCTACTTTATGAAAAATATGGTATAGTTGAGGAAGACCTTGTGTCAGCTGAGATTGAGATTGTTCCAGCAGGAGCAGCAAGAGATTATGGACTTGACCGCAGTATGATTATAGGGTATGGTCAAGATGACCGTGTTTGTGGTTATGCTTCTTTTGAAGCACAACTAGAAGTAGAAAAACCTGTGAAAACAACAGCTACTGTTCTTGTAGATAAAGAAGAAATTGGTAGTGTAGGTGCCTCAGGTATGCAATCTCACTTCTTTGAAAATATGGTAGCAGAACTACTTAATTTAACCGGTGAATACTCTAGTTTACTTTTAAAGAGAACATTAGCGAGTTCAAAAATGCTTTCTTCTGACGTGACAGCAGGTTATGATCCTAACTATGCAAGTGTATTAGAAAAAAATAATGCTGCCTACTTTGGTAAAGGTGTTGTTTTCATGAAATATACAGGTTCAAGAGGAAAATCAGGTTCTAACGAAGCTAATGCAGAGTTTGTAGCAGAGCTACGCCGTATAATGGAAGAAAACCAAGTAAGTTGGCAAACAGCAGAACTTGGTCGTATTGACCTTGGTGGTGGTGGTACAATCGCCTATATCCTTGCTCATTATGGTATGGATGTGATTGATTGTGGTGTACCAGTTCACAGTATGCATGCACCATGGGAAATTACAAGTAAAGCCGATTTATATGAAATGAGAAAAGCTTATGTAGCTTTCCTTAAAAATGCATAAAGGAGATAGAAGATGGAAAATAAAAATCCAATCGTAACGATTACTATGGATGATGATAGTCAAATCATCTTAGAACTTTACCCAGAGGTAGCACCAGAGTCTGTTAAAAACTTTATTTCTCTTGTAGAAAAAGGTTTTTACAATGGCCTAACATTCCACCGTATTATCCCAGGATTTATGATTCAAGGTGGATGTCCTGAAGGAACAGGTACAGGTGGACCTGGTTACCGTATTAAAGGTGAATTCGCACAAAATGGTGTGAAAAATGATTTAAAACATGCACGTGGTGTACTTTCTATGGCGCGTAGTATGATGCCAGATTCAGCTGGGTCACAATTCTTTATTATGCATGCAGATGCACCTCATTTAGATGGACAATATGCTGCATTTGGTAAAGTGACTGAAGGAATGGATACAGTAGATTATATCGCTAATGTTGGTACAGACTTTAGTGATAGACCTGTTGTACCAGTAAGAATGAAAACAGTAACAGTGGATACAAAAGGTGAAACTTACGAGGCACCTAACAGGCTTTAAAAAGAATAGAAGCCAAATAAATGGACACAATGAAAAAGAGTTGTTGGTAAATATTTGATGGCTATGCTATAATAAAACAAGTAATTATTCCTAAGGAGGAACTATAAAATGGAAGATAACAAAAACTGTGGATGTGGCTGTGGCTGCGGACATGAAGAGGAAAATACAAGCGGATGTGGCTGTGGTCACGATCATGATGAAGAAGAAACACTCATCTATGTTACTTTTGAAGACGAAGATCAAGAAGTAGCTTGCAGTGTACTTAGTATTTTTGAATGTGACGGTAGAGAATATATTGCCCTTGCACCAAAAGAAGAAGTAGAAAATGCGGATGAAGCAGAAGTTCTTTTCTATCGTTTTTCAGAAGATGGAGACGATGTTCAACTTGATGATATTGAAACAGATGAAGAATGGGATAAAGTAGCATCAGTATTTGATGAAGAATTCTTCGGACCATTTGATGACGAAGAAGAATAAGAAACAGGGCGCTGGCCCTGTTTTTTATTGCTATTTCCTAATGGATAGTGAGAGGGAGAAATAATGAAGTTCACATCATGTTTTCGTTAGGGACATAATGACCTGCAACATCTCTAAGATCGTTTAAGTCTTGAATAATAGCATAAAAAAGGAAGAAAACATACATACTTATAAAAAATAAAATAAGGAAGTGAACCAATGAAAAAGGTGATTTTATTTTTGATAGGTATAGTGGTTGCAGGTGGATTTTTTTATGGGCTTCAAGGAAGCAGTAAGGACCAAAGAGAGGCAAGGATAACGCTTCACCCGATAGCAACAGTGACATTAGGCAATGGACAACAATTTAAAGTAGAACTTTATCCTGAAGAAGCGCCTAATACAGTTAATAACTTTATTGCACTTGTAAAAGGAAATTATTATAGTGACTTAACGTTCAATAAAATTTTACCAGATTATTTACTGCAAACAGGTGATAAAATAGGGGATGGGACAGGATTTCCGGGTTATTTTATTCGAAGTGAATGTAGTGACAATGGTTATAAGAATGATGTGCCTTTAGAAGAAGGCGTTGTTTGTATGTCCCGCGGACAAAAGTATAATACGGAAGGGTCGCAATTTTTTATTTTATTAAGTCCTAGAAAGGATTTAGAAGGGACTTATGCAGCCTTTGGGAAAGTCATTGAAGGATTAGACTGCTTAAAAGAAATGAGTAAAATGGCACCAAATGAGTCGATGCAACGAGAAGAAGGACTCCAAGTAAGTCGTATAGAAGTGAATACCTTTGGAAAATATTATGGAGAGCCACAAGTACTTTCATTAGCTGAAGTACGTGAGCTAAAATAAATGATTTCAGAGTACACTCAAAGAGTAGGGTATTATTTAAATCTTGACAATAGGTCAGCTTTTATTTACAGTTATAAGATGAGATTATGTATATAGGTGATTAAAATGAGAGAAAAAACATATGATAACCAAAGCATATCTGCACTTAAAGGTGCAGATCGTGTTAGATTACGTCCGGGTGTTATTTTTGGTTCAGATGGTATAGAGGGGTGTCAACATTCTGTATTTGAGATTCTAGCAAACTCTATCGATGAATTTAAAGAAGGCTATGGACATACTATTAAGGTGACCTTGCACGCTGATCATTCTATCACAATTGAGGATTTTGGTAGAGGTATTCCTGTTGATTATAATGAAGCAGAAGCACGTTATAACTGGGAACTTGTTTTTTGCGAGCTTTATGCAGGGGGAAAATATAATAATAATGAAGGCGACAACTATGAATTTAGTTTAGGTCTTAACGGACTTGGTAGTTGTGCAACACAGTATAGTTCGGAATTCATGGATGTAGAAGTGAAACGCGACGGTTATATTTATAATCTTCACTTTGAAAAAGGTGAAAATATTGGGGGACTTAGAAAAACAAAAGCAGAGTATAAGCAAACGGGTAGTAAAATTCATTGGAAACCTGATCACGATGTTTTTACAGATGTGAATGTTTCTTCTGAGTATTTTTATGATGTCTTAAAAAGACAAGCAGTTGTTAATAAAAATCTGGAATTCATTTTTACAGATGAAATAAGTAATGAAAAACATGTCTACCTTTATGAAGATGGTATCTTAGGCTATGCAAAAGAAGTTGCTGAAGAGAAGAATTTTACAGACGTGGTTTTTACAGAGCAAGAAACAAAGGGAAAAGACCGTGAAGATAGACCTGAATATAAATTAAAGTTCCAAGTTGCTTTTTGTTTTTGTAACGAGAAAAATATGCTTGAGTACTATCATAACTCAAGTTATTTAGAGTACGGTGGTTCACCAGATAAGGCGATTAAGAATGCTTTTGTTTATGCCATTGATCAATATCTTAAAAACGAAAATCTTTATAATAAAGATGAAAAGAAAATTACTTTTGTAGATATACAAGATAGCCTTATATTGATCTCTAATTCATTCTCAACGGTAACTAGCTATGAAAATCAAACGAAAAAAGCAATTACTAATAAATTTATACAAGAAGCCATTCAGGAATACTTAAAGGAATTCCTTTATATTTATTTCATTGAGAATAAAGATGCCGCTATGCTTATTGCCAAGCAAGTACTTGTGAATAAACGTAGCCGTGAAAAAGCTGAACGTACACGTATTAATGTGCGTAAACAGTTAAGTGGTAGTATCGATATAGGTAATCGTATTAAAAAGTTCGTGGATTGTCGTACAAAAGATGTAACAAGACGAGAACTTTATATTGTAGAAGGGGATTCGGCTTTAGGTTCTTGTAAGTTAGGAAGAGATTCAGAGTTCCAAGGTATTATGCCAGTAAGAGGGAAAATTCTTAACTGCTTAAAAGCAGATTATGATAAGATTTTTAAAAGTGATATTATCATAGATTTATTGAAGGTTTTAGGCTGTGGTATTGAAATTACTTCTAAACACAATAAAGACCTTCATACCTTTGAGCTTGATAATTTACGTTGGAATAAAGTCATTATTTGTACAGATGCCGATGTAGACGGTTATCAAATTCGTACCTTGATTTTAACGATGCTCTATGCTTTAGTACCTACTTTAATTAAAGAAGGACGTGTTTTTATTGCAGAAACACCACTTTATGAAATTAATACGAAGGATAAAGTTTATTTTGCTTATTCAGAATATGAAAAAACAGAAATTCTAAGCAAGATTAAAACGAAATATACCATTCAACGTTCCAAAGGACTAGGTGAAAATGATCCTGATATGATGTGGGAAACAACCATGTGTCCTGAAAGTCGTCGTTTAATCCAAGTCATGCCAGACAATATGGAAGACACTCAAACGATGTTTGATGTCCTTTTGGGAGATGATTTAAAAGGACGTAAGCAGTTTATAGCAGATGAAGGTTATCGCTATTTAGACTTAGCGGATATGAGTTAAAAGAAAGGATGACGCGTAGTGGACCAATTTGTTATCAAGCAAAATATCACGGAAACATTAGAAAGTAATTATATGCCTTATGCCATGAGTGTTATCGTGTCTAGGGCATTACCAGAAATCGATGGCTTTAAGCCTTCCCATCGTAAATTACTTTATACGATGTATAAAATGAATTTAATAAAAGGCTTACGTACGAAATCAGCTAATATTGTAGGACAAACGATGAAGCTCAATCCTCACGGTGATGGGGCTATTTATGAAACTATGGTACGTTTAACAAAAGGCTACAGTGCTTTAATAACACCTTTTGTAGACTCTAAAGGTAACTTTGGTAAAGTTTACTCTAGAGATATGGCTTATGCTGCAGCCCGTTATACTGAAGCTAAACTCAGTGAGATTTGTACAGAGGTGTTTAATGACATTGAAGAGGATGCAGTAGACTTCGTAGATAACTATGATGGAACATTGAAAGAGCCTGTTCTACTTCCAACACGTTTTCCTAACATTTTAGTGAATCCTAATCAAGGGATAGCTGTTGGAATGGCTAGTAACTTTTGTTCTTTTAATTTAAAAGAAGTCTGTAATGCAACGATTGCTTACCTTAAAAATGAAGATGCTGATGTACTTGAACATATTATAGCACCTGATTTTCCCACAGGTGGACAGATTATTTTAGATGAAACTGAAATGAGAGAGGTACTAGAAACCGGTAAGGGAAGCTTTAAGGTACGTGCTAAATATCATTATATTAAAAAAGAAAATTGTATTGAGATTATAGAGATTCCTTATACCACAACAGTAGAAGCAATCATTGATAAAATTGAAGAACTCGTTAAAGCTGGGAAAATTAAAGAAATCACTGATGTAAGAGATGAGACGGATTTATCTGGGCTAAAATTAACGATTGATTTAAAGCGTAGTACAGATCCTGAAATGTTGATGCAAAAGCTCTTTAAGTCAACGCCACTAGAAGATAGCTTTAGCTGTAATTTTAACTTATTGATTAATGGGATGCCTAAAGTATTAGGCTTTAAGGAAATTATTAAAGAGTGGTGCGAATTTAGACAACAATGTGTTGTACGTAAGTATCGTTTTGCTATTGAAAAAATGGAGAAGCGTTATCATCTTTTAATAGGTCTTAAGCAAATTCTTTTAGATATTGATAAAGCTATTGAGATTGTTCGCCATACAGAAAAAGAAAAAGATGTTGTACCACGCTTAATGGCGCATTTTGAAATTAGTGAAATGCAGGCTGATTACGTAGCAGAGATCAAATTACGTCATTTAAATAAACAGTATATTCTAGAAACCTTAAAGGAATTAGATGAGTTAGAAAAGAAAATCGCTGAGTTAAAAGATATTATTGAAAACCCAAAAAAAGTTAAAAAAGTGATTAGTGATGAACTTAAGGTCATTCAAAAGAAATTTGGAACTGAACGCCAAACAGAAGTGATTAAGCATACAGAAGTTGTGAAAGTGAAGCATGAAGAGCTTATTGAAGATTATAATGTGAAGCTATTTTTTACAGATCATCAATACTTAAAGAAAATCACACTAGTTTCTTTAAGAAGTAGTGGTGAACAAAAGCTAAAAGAAGATGATACGATTATTCAAGAAATAGAGGCGAGTAATCGTAGTGATCTCTTACTCTTTACCAATAAAAGTAATGTTTATAAATTAAAGCTCCACGAAATAGAAGATACAAAAGCTAGCCAATTTGGCGTGTACTTACCTAATTTATTGGATCTTGAAGAGGGTGAACAAATTTTAGCGATTCACAGTACAACAGATTACACGGGCTATATAGCTTTTGGATTTAGTACAGGTAAAGTAGCTAAAGTACCGGTAGCTGCCTATGAAACCAAGACGAATCGTAAAAAACTCATCAAAGCTTTTTATGGTAAATCACCTTGCGTGGGCATTGCTTTTGTGGAAGAAGAAGACATACTTCTTTTAACAAGAGAAGATGATAAAGTAGGCGTTGTACCTGTAGTACTTTTAGAAGAAAAACAAAAACGTGATGCTAATGGTGTTCAAGCCTTAAGCATTACTAAGAAGATTGGTATGAAGAAACTTGTAAAAGCAAGTGAACTCACAGAAGAAATGATAGCGCGATTAGCAAAAGAATTGCCAGCAACTGCTAAATCACTAGAGAACAAATAGAAAATCTATCATTAATAGATAAAGTTATTCATGAAGATGAAATGAGGGGAATTGAATGAGAGCAAGTGTAAAAGCTGCAAAACGTATAATTATTAAAATAGGTACATCGTCTTTAACCCATGAAAATGGGAAAGTTAACTTAGATAAAATGGAAAAGCTAGCACGTGTTTTAACAGATTTAAATAACTCCGGAAAAGAAATCGTTTTAGTTTCTTCAGGAGCTATTGGCGCTGGAATGCAGCGTATTGGTCGCAATAAAAGACCAGAAGACTTACCTTTAAAACAAGCTACAGCAGCCATTGGACAAGCTATCTTGATGAAAATGTATCAAAAGTTCTTTGATGAATATAATCAAGTCATTGCACAAATACTACTGACAAAAGATGTTATTGAAGACCCTATTAAAAGTAACAATGCTAAAAATACATTTGAAACGTTATTGGATTTAGGTGTCATCCCTATTATTAATGAAAATGACTGTATATCTACAGCTCAAATTGAAGGTTATCGTTTTGGAGATAATGATACCTTATCAGCTACAGTTGCAGAGCTCATTCATGCGGACCTTTTAATTTTACTTACAGATATTGAGGGACTATATACTGCTAATCCTAAAGAGGATGCAGAGGCTACGCTTATTCCACAGGTGGATGATATTACTGAGGATGTCAAAGCATTGGCTGGAGGTTCAGGTTCTCATCTAGGAACAGGTGGCATGATTACTAAAATTATAGCAGCTGAAATAGCGAAGGCTTGTGGTACTGAAACGATTGTGGCTTCTGGTGAAGAAATAGAAATCTTAAGAGAGATACTACGTGGTGAAGCCATAGGAACGTGGTTTACTGCTTAATGAAGAAAGGAATTAAATCTATGGAGATGGATGAATTAATTAAGGAAATTAATGCCCTAGCTCATAAAAAGAAAAAAGAAGGCTTAACAGCTGAAGAACAGATTAGACAAGATCACTTACGTCAGCAATATTTAGCCATTTTTAGAGGTAATTTTAAAAGTCAATTAGAGCATACAAAGATTAAAACGCCAGATGGCAAATTACATCCTTTAAAATATATGCCAAGTGATAAAAAACCTCATTAGTAGCAAAAGAAATAAGATGAAAAATAGCGATGGGCACGTATCCCATCGCTATTTTACGCCTAAGCACTTGAAGAAACGTAATTGCTAATTAAGGTATTGTAGTATACAATAATAGAGGAAGAAGTATGAATAAGAAATAAAGAATGAAAAATAAAGAGGTATTATCCAGAAAATAAAAGTAGAGAACCTACATAGATAAGGAAAAGGAGTAACCCATGATCACCTATTTAGTTGGAACCTTAGAGCATATTGGGGAGAATACATTAGTTATAGAAGTTTATGGCGTGGGCTACGAAGTATTTTGTAGTAGTCGTACTTTAAGTGAATTAAATGGCACCCGTGAAAAAGTGAAAATATATATTCATGAGCATATTAAAGAAGATGGTCATGACCTATATGGCTTTTACCATATGGAAGATAGAGAATTATTTAGAAAGCTCATTAGTGTGAGTGGTATTGGGCCTAAAGGTGGTATGCAAGTTTTCAATACTTATAGCAGCCAAGAAGTCATAGAGATTATTTTAAATCAGGATAGTAAGGCGCTAAGTAAAGTGAGTGGTATTGGGCCTAAAACAGCACAGCGTATTATTTTAGAGCTCAAAGATAGTATTGGTAAATTATTTGTACCAGATTTAAGCTTACTTGAAACAGGATTAAAGGATGAATCGGCCAAAGCAGAAGCTATAGAAGCGCTTGAGGCTTTAGGTTATGCGGCTCAAGAAGCGAGAAAAGCGGTAGAAGCTATTTATGATTATAAAGCAAATAGTGAAGAACTTATTAAAAAAGCTTTAAGCTTATTAGGAATGTAAAGGGGGATGAAACGTGGAAAAACGCATCATGTCTAGTGATTTACAACTAGAAGATAACGAGATAGAGAGTAATATTAGACCCCTTACCTTAAGTGATTATATAGGACAAACGGCTATTAAAGAAAACATTAAGATTTTTATCGAAGCTGCTAAGCAGCGGGGGGAAGCTTTAGACCATGTACTCCTTTATGGACCTCCAGGACTTGGTAAAACGACTATGGCGGGTGTAATTGCTAGTGAGATGGGCGTTAAGTTTAAAGTAACCTCGGGTCCTGCTATCGAAAAGCCAGGAGATATTGCTGCTATTTTAAATAATTTGCAGCATGGAGACATTTTGTTTATTGATGAAATTCATCGTATGAGCCGCCATGTTGAGGAAGTCCTTTATTCAGCTATGGAGGATTATTGTATTGATATTGTAGTAGGCAAAGGACCAGCAGCAAAGTCAATTCGTTTAACCTTGCCTAAGTTTACCTTAATTGGCGCTACCACAAGAGCAGGGATGCTGAGCTCACCACTACGTGACCGCTTTGGTATTATTCAGAGATTAGAGTATTATACCATGCAAGAATTAGGGTGTATTCTTAAGCGTACAGCTGCCATATTGCAAACACCTATTACAGAGGAGGCGGCTTTAGAGTTAGCTAAATGTAGTCGTGGCACACCTAGGGTAGCCAATAGGTTATTAAAACGTGTAAGAGACATTGCACTCATTAAATACGACAATCATATCGATGAGGAAGTATGTACCAAAGCATTAGAATTACTTAGTATTGACCGTAATGGTCTTGATGATATTGACAGACGTATTATTCAGGCAATTGCTTTGCAGTTTAAAGGAGGACCTGTAGGATTAGATACTTTAGCAGCGGCTATTGGTGAAGAAAGAGATACCTTGGAGGATGTTTATGAACCATATCTCATTCAACAAGGGTATATGCAGCGTACACCAAGAGGCCGTATGTTAGCACCAAAAGCGTATGAAACCTTTGAGTTAAAAACCTTATAGTATTTTTGGATAGGTTATGCTATAATTGGGACAAGAATAATTGCATGTAATGGGGTGAAATGCATGTCAAAAAACAAAGTAGAAGTGGTGATTGGTGGACTCATTTATGCCCTTCAAGGTGAAGAGTCTGAGGAACACATGCAAAAAGTGGCTAAGCTCATTAATGAAAAGACACATGAGGTGCAGTCAGTATATCATAAACAACGCGTTAATCCTGGACGTATGAATATGTTGGTGACGCTTAATATAGCAGATGAGTGTGTGAAAAGTAAACAAGAATTAGAACGTTATATGGCTGAATTAGAGAAATGCAATCGGGAGAACCTAGCTCTAAAAGATAAGGTGAAAGAACTGTCTTTAGAGTTAACAGAAAGTAAGCAGCAATTAGCTGCTACAGAACAATTTAAGAAAAAAGAACATACAAACAGGGGGAGATAAAACTTCCCCTGTTGTGCTTATAGAAAAGGAGAACCAAGTTGAAGAAAGCAGAACTACTAGCACCTGTAGGTAAAATGGAAAATGCTATAGCAGCTATAGAAAATGGAGCAGATGCCTTATTTGTTGGAGGCAAAGGCTTTAATGCAAGACAAGCAGCAGATAATTTTACTACAGATGAACTACAAGACATCGTAAACTATGCAAAGCTAAGAGGAGTCCGTGTTTATGTAACGGTTAATATTTTAGTGAAACAAAAAGAAATGAAAGAGTTATTTGATTACCTCACTTATTTAGAAGAAGTAGGGGTTCATGCCATTATTATTCAGGATTTAGGGATAGCACATATGGTGAAGCGCTATTTTCCCCAATTACGTATGCATGCTAGTACTCAAATGTCAGCTCATAGTATAGAAGATGTCTTGTTTTTAAAATCTCTTGGATTTAAACGTGTGGTTTTAGCTAGAGAACTGCAGCTTCAAGAAATTCAGGAGATTATTAAGACTTGTGATATAGAAGTAGAGACCTTTGTTCATGGAGCTTTGTGTTATAGCTATTCAGGACAGTGCTTAATGAGTAGCTTAATAGGAGGAAGAAGTGGCAATAGAGGTCGATGTGCACAACCTTGCCGCATGAAGTATACTTTGAAAGAAGATGGTAATGCTTTAACAAAAGAGAGTTACTTGCTCAGTTTAAAAGATATATGTAGTGTGGAGTTTTTACCACAGCTTTTGGAAGCAGGCATTCATTCGTTTAAGATTGAAGGGCGTATGAAGTCACCTGAATATGTGGCTTCTGTTGTAGGTACCTATCGTAAATATATGGACTTAGCCCTTAGAAATGAAGTTTATGAGGTAACTGAGGCAGATATGGAAATCATGAAAGGTGTCTTTAATCGAGGAGGATTTTCAAAAGGTTATTATTATAATCGTGGGAATGCAAAAATGCTTACACCTAATAGTCCAAGGCATATAGGGCTTAAAGCAGGAAAAGTGACTTATTTTGCACCTAAAACAGGAATGGCTACTATCAGTTTGGAAAGAGATTTACACCCAGGAGATGGACTTGAGATTATTAGAAAAGGTAAAGAAAGTGTAGGAACAGGTATTACAAAAGACTGCAGCGCAGGAAGTCAAATTAAATGTCATTTTGACTATTATGTAGAACCTGGCAGTGAGGTTTATCTGACTAAAAATCATCAGCTCCTTAAACAGCTAAAAGCAACTTATCAAAGGCCACAAAAGAAATTGCCTATTCATTTGAGTATTATAGGCCATATAGGTGAGCCTTTAGAAGTCAATTTGAATTGTGAGAATCATCGAGTGGTTTACAAAGGAGACGTATTACAAATAGCAGAAAATAATCCTGTAACCAAAGAGCAAGCCTTAAAGCAACTTACTAAATTAGGAAGTACTTCTTTTTTTGTAGAGGAAGTATCAATCCAGTGGCCAGAAGATGCTTATATAGGGATCAGTCAATTAAATCATATAAGAAGAGAAGGTATTAATCAGCTGGAAGCAGCGTTACTTAGTCATGAAGTTAATCATCCCTATAAGGCTTATGAAGAGATATCTAGAAAAGCAGCCATAGTCCCCATAGCTATCTGCCATGTAACGAGTCTAGAACAGTTAGAAGCTTGCTTACAGGTAGAAGAAGTAACAGCGATTTACTGGGAATGGCATTATGATGATGTGACAAGTAGAATAGCCTTAGAGCGCTGTAAGGCTTATGGGAAGGCTTTTTACTTGAATTTGCCAGCTATTATGAAAGATACGAGTCATAAAGCTTATAATCAAGTCATTAAAGCTTGGGCAGAGTCAGACATAGAAGGCTATGTCGTGCGAAACATGGGTGAATATGAGGTCGTTAATGGATTGGGAAAAGCAGTTATTATTGATTATAATATGAATGTGGCTAATAACGAAACGATTGCTTTATGGCAAGAGAGAGGTGCTACACGTGTAACCGTTTCAGTAGAGTTAGTAGGAGAAGAACTAGACGGTCTTATTGGTGATAAAGAAAAGATTGTTTATGGTACATTGCCGATGATGACATCCGCTCAATGTGTCCTAAGAGGAACACCACAGTGCCAAAAAGGAGTAAAAGAAAAACATTTATTTGAAATCGAAGATCGTAAGCAAACTTCTTGGCGTATTCAAACAGACTGCAAGGCTTGTTATATGCAAATACTAAGCTATGAGCCATTAGTCATAAAAAATAGTGAGGTTCAAAGACTAAAGCAAAGTTTTAGTATACGCTTACAATTTACTAATGAAACGGTGGAGGAAACAAAAGCTGTATTAGCAGCATATTTTGGAACTGGAACTAAGGAGCCATTAAAAGGCACAGGATTTAAAACAGTTCTTTAAGGAGGGAACATTTTGGGGTACTTTAATTTAATGATATTACTGAGTCGCTATATTTTTGCTGGCTTTGGTATTTTGTTTATGCTAGTAGCCTTTAGTTTTATGAAACCCTTTGTCAATTATTCGTTAGGAACAAGAAAAGAGAAAAATAAATTCCTATCTCTTTGTTTATATTGCTTTCATTTAGCTGGAGTAAGTATACTTATGGGTAAACAAACTGACTCTGCTATGAAAATTGCCATTGGGATTAATGGAGTAGTGGTACTGGTTTTATTCATTATATGTTTATGGATTTTACGATTAATGAAAAGACATCATGAACTGGTATTATGGCAGCTCATGTTCCTTTTAATAGATATCGGATTTTTGATACTAGAGCGCCTAGATCATGAGATTGCTACCAAGCAAATAGCAGCTTATATAATAGGAGTAGTTATTGCACTCATTTTTCCAAGTTTATTTTCCATTGTGATTAAACCTAATAATAAATATATTTATCTAGGTGTACTGGGAATCACAATGTTCTTACCCTTTGTGGCCGGTACGAAAATATTAGGTGCAACGAATTGGGTGAGTATTGGAGGATTTTCTTTTCAACCTTCAGAAATTGGAAAGGTTGCATTAGTTCTCTTTTTAGCATCAACTTTAAGTGATGGTGAACGGCAAAAGCAAGGTTATCGAGGGTTAATCTTTCCGGGGCTAGTGGTATTAGGGTCGTTAGGCTGTTTAGTGCTTCAGAAAGATTTAGGAGCAGTACTTTTGTATTATCTGACGAGTTTAATGATGTTATTTGTAGCAACACAAAGCTTTTTACTCCCTGGCATTGGCCTTTTAGCAGGAGGGCTAGGGAGCGTGGTGGCTTATTTTTTGTTTGGTCATGTCAGAGTGCGTGTAGCAGCTTGGCTCAATCCTTGGGCAGATATCACTGGTAATGGCTATCAAGTAGTACAAGGTTTATTTGCTATGGGTACTTGGGGATGGCTAGGCAGTGGTTTAACACGAGGTAATCCGGGGAAAATTCCTTATGCCGTATCAGATTATATATTTGCAGCAGCTTGTGAGGAGTTTGGAAATATCATAGGTGTTGTCATTTTATTTGCTTATTTAGGCATTATTTTACTTTGCTTGCAAGTAGCTTTTCGTTATAGTCATGCTTTTTACCGACTTGTTATCATTGGAATTGCCACTATTTTCACCATGCAAACCTTTATTATTATAGGGGGTGTACTTAAGTTGATTCCACTTACAGGGATCACCACACCTTTTATGAGTGCAGGAGGTAGTTCAATGGTGGTAAGTATGGGTATGATTGGGTTAATTACCTACTTCTCCTATAAAGGACGAATGAATGAAAGTAAGGAGGAGATAAAGGATGAACAAGCGTAAAAATAAAGATAAGAATAAAAATACAAATGAAGATAAAAGAATGAAACAAGGCAAAAAAAATAATCAAGATAGAAAAATGATTTACACCATAGCAGCAATTTTTATTATGCTATTTGCGCTGCTTATTGGTTATATGGTATATTTTACAATTTTTAAACAAAAACAGATGGCTGTTCATCCCCAAAATACCAGGTTAAATAGTTTGGAATCTGAAGTGATAAGGGGAAATATTTATGATACGACAACTAAAGAATTATTAGCAACAACGACAGAGGATGGTGAACGCTATTATCCTTATAAAAGCCTGTATGCCCATCCTATTGGCTATGCACAAAGTGGTAAAACAGGCGTTGAGGCACTAGCAAATCAGCAATTACTTTATCCAAGTTATGATATTATCTCGCTTTTTAAAGCAGCCTTTATGAATAAGAAATTTGAAGGAAGAGATGTCGTACTTACTTTAGATCACCGCTACCAAGAAGCAGTAGCAAGAGGCATGGAGGGCAAAAGGGGAGGTGTTGTTGTCATGGAAGCTACAACAGGAAAAATTCGTGCCATGTATAGTACACCTCATTTTGATCCCAATAAAATAGTAGAAAACTGGTCCAAGCTTAATACAGATACGGAAGATACACCTTTAGTGAATCGTGCAACAAAAGGACTATACCCACCAGGATCTATTTTCAAGATTGTAACTACCTTAGCGTATATGCAAACACATCCAGGGGAAACGTTAGATTTTACCCATGATTGTACAGGAAGTATTAGTGGAACTGATTATACCATTAAGTGTTATAACCAAGCAGTACATGGTAAGTTGGGTTTAACAGAAGCTTTTGCAAAGTCTTGTAATACCTATTTTATTGCATTAGCAGAAAGTTTGCCAGCAGGTGCTTTAAAAGCAGCAGCAGAGTCGGTTGGCTATAATGGGCCTTTAAATTTTGATATGGATTATTCAATGAGCCGTTTTAGTTTAAATGAAAAAGGCAGCACGTTAGCTACTAGTCAAGATAAAGCAGGAGCTACGAATACTTCAGATGTGATTAGCTCAGATTTTGAAAAAGCAGCTACTGCTATTGGACAAGGAAAAACGCTAACATCGCCTCTTCATATGGCAATATTGGCATCTGCTATTATCAATGATGGTGTAAGTATGAAACCTTATTTAATTGAGTATTCTATGACTAAAACAGGTACTATAAAGCTTAATAATAGACCTAAACAAACAGGCGCACTAATGACAGAGGAACAGGCTAAAATGCTACAAGAGCTTATGGAAAATGTAGTGGACCATGGAACAGCTGTTTCCCTACCTGAAAAAGGACTTATTGTTGGAGGAAAAACAGGAACAGCTCAAAATGAAACAGAAGATGATCATTCTTGGTTTATGGGATATGCCAAAGACCCTAATGGTAATAAAGCACCTATTGCCTTTGCTGTTGTTGTAGAAGGTGGAGGTAAAGGAGCACAAGCTTTAAAAGTATGTGACCAGATTTTACAAGCTTATCGTAATAGTGAAGAATGAAAAACAGGTGTTATTGCTAAAAACAATAACACCTGTTTTTTAAAAATAAATTGGTAAAAAATAGCATATCATGAAAAAATGGCCAGCTCATAAACGGATATGCTATAATGAAATGACATAATATTACAGATACTATACATAGACAGCTAGGAGAACATGGTATGAACAAGAAAATGACAAGTCTTTTACTAGGGATGACAATGGCTTTTAGTATGCCGATACAATCGACTATATATGCCGAGGAAGTAAATGCAGTCCAGCAAGAAGATAAGGAGATAAAAGAAGATAATGAAATAAAAGAAGAAGCAGATACAGTGCAAGAAGATCGTGTTAAACAGGAAGAGGAAAGCAGCAAAGAACCTATGATAGATGAAGAAGAGCAGGTACAAGAGGAATCTACTTCTGCTTCTGATATAGGTGAGACATTTCATGTCAATGAGGATGAAACTATATCTAAGCTCATCATGACTATTGGAAAAAAACAAGCTATATTAGATGGAACAACTTATACATTGCAAACGGCACCGAAGATTATTAAAGAAAGAACTTATTTACCCCTGCGCTTTGTAGCTGAAAATATATTGAAAGCACAAGTGGACTTTAATCATTCGCAGAAACAGATCGTTATTCATAAAGTGGGAATGCGTGTTATATTAGAAGTAGGCAAAAATACAGCTATTGTTAATGGTGAAAAAGTTGATTTAGATGGTGCACCAGTCATTGAGGCAAGTACGACTTTAGTACCACTTAGGTTTTTAGGTGAGACCTTTGGTTTACAAGTAGATTATCATCATACTCAAAAGCAAGTGATACTGAGTAAAAAGCAAGAAATAACCACATCTAATAAAGCGCCTACAGCACATTTTAGTTTTAAAAAGGAAAGTTACTCAGAAGGTGAAACCATAGAACTGATAGAAGATAGTTATGATGAAGATGGTGATCGGATTGTAGCTAGAAATTGGGAATTAAGCGGTAAAGGTAGTAGCCAAGATGTGAGTAGCTTACTTAAAAATCTTAAAGCAGGTACTTATGAACTCACATTAAAAGTAAAGGATGAAAAAGGGTTATGGAGTAGTGCTTATGCACAAAGCTTAGTTATTATACCGAATAAGCCACCTGTTATAACGACTTTTAGCACACAAAAAACTAGCTATGCTCAAGGGGAAGCTTTAAGTTTTGATTATACTTATGACAATGAAGAAGGGGAAGGTATTTCTAAGGAAAGATGGACTTATCGTAGTGTAAATGAAGCATCTAATCAAGCTGTTATTACAAAGCCATATGCCTTCTTTGCTCCTGGTGAGTATATCGTTACGCTGGAGCTTACAGATATAGCTGGTAAAGTAAGTGAAGAGATGCAAACAACTGTACATATTACAAAAGAAGTAAAGCAAACAGAATGGGCTTATCATTTTACTCAAGGTAAAATAGGAGATACTATTGATAATTATCAAGGAATTAACTACAGAAATTATAAGACAGCAACCATTAAAAGTCAGTTGCAAAATAAAGATACTTTATGGATGAGTGATTCGCCAGAGGTTGTAACGACAAATGGTATTTTATATAAAGGTGATTTTACCGGTGAAGGAAGAGTGCTTTTACACCATATTAATGGGTTTAATGAAAATGTAGCTTCCGAAAAACGTTTTGTTTTAGTTGCAGAAAATAATGAAGAAGAGCCTATTACCATACGTATTAGCCAAGAGGTAATAAAAGGACCAGTAGAAGATGTACTTTACTTAGGCCAGCAGGTACTGTATGATTATTGGAAAAGTAACTCATCAAGAACCATTACACTTGCCCCGGGGCAAAAAGTAGCTTTATATGATTCAAAAAATAAGACTTGGCTTAAGGAACAATGTATTTCAGGAATTATGAATTTAGAGACTAATGGTACAGTTCAATTAACAACCGCTGTTATGGATAGAACAGATGATCTAAATCAATTAGATACATTGCCTCTTTTAGATAAGAGTATTCACGTAAGAGGTACCTTTGAAGGAACTGTACGTTATTATGATTTAGATATAGAAAAAGGTAAATCAACACAAATTGTATTAGGTGAAACACCAGAAGAATGGGTATCAGGAGCTGATGCAATTACAGGAGAATGGATTCAAAATAAAGGAAACTTTGGTGTGACTTATAGACTTACCTTAACGGCTCAGGAAGATACAGGGATTATTTTAAATCCAAGGGCTGATGTTTTTAGAGGTGCAATTAAATGGGTAGATACAGACACTTACCTGGCGCCAAATGCAGGATATTTTATGGGACAAAACAAAAAAGCAGTTTTACTAGGTGTTATTAAAAAAGGAGAAACAAGAGTACTTGAGTATATGTTACCAAATGGCTCTTCTGCACCGGTACTACTTGGATTTATTCCAAAAAGCCAGTGGTAATTAAAAGTCCTACAGGTAAACTGTTCATAGGCTGAAGAATGGAAAGGAGATTATCATGAATCAAGAGATGAAAGCTTTAGCTAAAAAAGTAATCACAAAAGATGATTTTGAATATGAGGTTTGTAGACAAGGCTGGAATAGAGGAATAGAACAGTATCCTTTAGCTATTGTTTATTGCCAAAAGGAAGAAGAAATACAAGCAACCATTGCTTATGCCAAAAAGCATCATTATGATTTGCGTATTCGTTCAGGGGGACATCACTATGAGGGATATTCTAATGGAAATGAGGTTATAGTCATTGATGTCAGTGAAATGAACGCTATTGAAGTCAATGAAAATAGGCAAACGGTGACGATTCAAGGTGGTGTTAGAAATGAAGCCTTGTATAAGGCTTTAGGAGAAAAAGGCTATCCTTTTCCAGGGGGAGGTTGTCCGACTGTAGGAGTAGCAGGATTAACACTTGGTGGAGGCTGGGGCTATTCAGCTAGGTTTTTAGGACTAGCAGCAGATTCACTTTTAGAATTAGAATTAGTAGATGCTTATGGAAAAATACTTGTAGCCAATGAAAAGGTAAATCCAGAATTATTTTGGGCATGTAAAGGTGCAGGTGGAGGGCAGTTTGGTGTAGTTACCAAGCTTGTTTATAAGCTCCCAGCAAAGGTAGACTTAGCGACTTGGATTTATTTAGACTTTCCTAATAGTACACTAGTAGAAAAAAAGCAAATCATAGCCACTTGGCAAGAAACCTTTGAAACCTTGGATTCGCGTTTGAATTTAAAAATGAGCATTTATCATTCGGATGAAAGAGGCAAGGGTATCTTTATGACGGGTATTTGTTATGGAGATGCTTCATTGGCGCATGAATTATTAATGCCATTTAAGAGTATAGCATGTTCTATGGTTTTAAAATTAGAAGAGGCATCTATTTTAAAAGTGAATCAAATCATTCAAGATAGTCATCCACCTTATGAAAAGTATAAATCCAATGGGCGTTTTTTAATGAGGCGTTTACAAGACGAAGAAATAGAAGCGTTGATTAATTTGGTAGAGGTAAAACCTGAAGGCGCTTATTACGCCGCACTTTCGTTCTATGGTATGGGAGGCAAAATAGCACAGGTGCCTAAAGAAAAGGCAGCCTTTTATTATCGTGATGCAAAAGCTATTATTGGCTTACAAGCTGTCTGGGAAGATCAAGAAGCAGCACCTGTTAATAGAAAGTGGGTACTTAATCAGCTGGAACAAGTAGGAGGTTATACAGAAGGTGCTTTTGTGAATTTTCCACTAGCAGAAATAGCTGATTATGAAACAGCTTATTTTGGCACTCATACTAACCAGCTTAGAAAGATCAAGGAAAAGTATGACCCAGAAAATTGCTTTTCTTTTCCTCAAAGTATTAGAAAATAGTCACAGTAGAAAGGAAGTATCCTTTGCAACAAAAGGTGCTTTGAGTTACACTACTAAGACAGTAGAATAAAACAACATGGAGGTCAATTAATGATTCATAAAATAGGTAAAATAACAATATATGTGAATAATCAAGAAGAGGCTAAACGATTTTGGTGTGACCAATTAGAGTTTGTTGTAACTTTTGAACAGCAAATGGGCCCAGAACTTAAATGGATAGAGGTAGCGCCTAGAATAGGGGCAGAGACAACTTTTGTACTTTATGATAAGAAGGCGATGTTAGCTCAAAAAGCAGATGCTAATGTGAGCCATCCTAGCATTATTTTAAGTACGACAGATATAGCTACTGCTTATGAAAAAATGAAAAGCAAAGGTGTTGAAGTAGGTCCATTAATGCAAATGCCTTATGGAAGTATGTTTTCTTTCAAGGATATAGAAGGCAATACTTATCTACTAAGAGAAGACAAGTAACTGGCTTTAGTAAATAAGGTAAGATGAGGTCCATATCTTTATATAATAAAATAATACAAAAAAATGCAACCTTGCGATTGATGCAAGGTTGCATTTTTTGATCCAGCCACCTATGAATAACTTTTCCATGCTTACCAAGCCTCCGAAAGGGCGTCATATGGCTCCTCAGCACATAATACTTCTTTATGGCTGCAAGGTAAGTAGATAAAAGTTAAACCAAGGAGTGAGGAGCTCTTAATAGTCTTAGCCGGTGCACCCTTATGTATGAGGAAGCTAAGGCTTTAAGACTCTGGTTTAAGACTTTCTTTAGATATAAAAGATGTAAAAGCTTTTTTGACAACTTATAGGATGGCGCCTCCCGTACAGCGCACAAGTGAACCTTTTCCTTAGAGCCAGAGGTACCTATAACAATAGATTGAGACTTGGTCGACCCGGTCAGTTCCTCAGGTTAATGCTGTGGTGATTTGCCGTGGGAAGTTATTTGATTTACCTTTACTCTTATATATATGTTAGGAGAAAAACAATTCCCTAATAAAAAGTTAAAGATTTATTTATAAGTTCGTAAGATACAGGAGATTTAACTATACTAACAAGAATAAAAATCAGGCAACGTTTTCACTTGAGTTTTTTAAGAAGACCTAAAAGTAATAATTTATTTGAATATTTTAAAAACAAAGTTTATAATTTATATAAGATATATTCTTGTAAATATAGGGGGGTTATATGAAAGATAGAATCAAGTATTTTATTAATAAATTTATTTACTTTGTGGGTTTGACATGTATAGTATTTGCGATTGGATATGCAATTTTTTATGCATCAAATAGTTTTATAGCTGGATTTAAAGATGGATACAATGCCTCTGCAGGAATGATCGATTAATTTAGATTATTAATCAAGGAGCATTTTAGGAGAAGATTAAAGCTTTATCATAGACTTCAAGGGTAACCATGGATGTGTAGATATCTAGGTTATCTGTTTTTGATGCACCACAGATAATCTGTACTTATTAATAAGCTAAACAACAAGAATTCATACTAGTGATGATAGTAGTTAGTGTTTATTTAGGGGTAGAGGGGGTAAAACTATTAGCCCTCTATGTATACGGTGAATATTAACGCCAAATAATTTTCTTATTTTGTCCAAAGACACGTTGAAACTGTAGTGAGGAAACTATTTGGCAAAAGTAAATTAATGAAGTATAAAATAGTATTCTTATACTACATGTAAAATAAAACACACCTGACTCAAAATCAGGTGTGTTTTATTTGGTATCGTAATTAACAATACCGCTGGCCGGACTCGAACCGGCATGTATTTCTACGCCTGATTTTGAGTCAGGTGCGTCTGCCATTTCGCCACAGCCTTTGACTATCAAGAACTACACTTGGATTATTTGATTTTAACACACATGACTATGTGAAAGTATGATATATATTGTAATGTATTTATGTATTATTTTCAAGCGAATTTGAAGCCATATTTAAACGATACAATCCAATAGGTAGAAGTAAGTATACCCCTAAGTCAATGATATAATTGGTGTGTGTAAGGAGATTATGAGAGATATTGAAAATAAACTTGGGAATACAGTATTGCATGACAAGGTGTTTACTGGTGGGGAAGTGAGAAGTTATTAAAGGCTGTAGGGGGAAAGGTAAGAAGTAATGTTGAAGTGCCATGTGAGATGAGGTGATATGGTAATTGCATGGGGTACTTGATAGGATGATAATTTATGTTGGAGCATCTGATCTTTGCAATAGGATTGGATGTTTTTATATTTTTAAACATAAAAGTATATAGTTATTTCTGAATAGAGTAGTATTGTTATTGAATTGATTTTGAAATATTGGTAATATTATATAAAAGTATAATCGATATGTAGGAGGACTATAATGTACGAAATAAGACCAGAATCAATTAAGACATTTATTACAGATAGAAATGTTAAATTGCCAAGGTTCCAGAGAAAGCAAACATGGGATGAAAAAAAGAATTTTCAGTTGTGTATCAGCTTATTTAAGGAATATCCAATAGGTGTATGTATTTTAAGCGTAGATGAAAGTAAAGGTAAGTTAGTTAGATGGCTTTTAGATGGGAGGCAACGTAAAAATGCATTAACTATGATGTATGATGATCCTGAAAATATATATATTTGGGCTAAAAAGTTTATTGGCTTTAAAAATTCAGATCAACCTAGTGATATTGAAGATAAATTCTTAAAGAAAATTAGAGAATATATAGAAGCTGATATTGATGAAGAAACTGAAATGATGCAAAGCACTAAAAATGAAGATGATAGTGAAGATAATAGTGAAGCAACTGAAGAATGCGATGATGAACAAATTACTTCTAATGCATATGGGCTTGATCTATTATTAGAGATTATTAAGATAATCCATAATAAGCAAAAGAAAAATACGGGATTTACAAAGCCTTTCGATTTTACAAAATATGTAAACAGGTTGCCGTATATAGAAAGTGAAGAAGGGGGAGTAAAACTATCATCACGTAGAGTTAAAACATTTATAGATGAATATAGGAGATATTGCGATGATGAATGTATAAGCTATGAGGATGAAAAATCTTTTTATCAATTTATCAACATTAGGTGTGATATCCGAAATGAACCTAAAGTAAAGGTATTAATAAAAGATAAATGGGAGGCAATAAAAGAAAGAATCCTTATTGTTGAGAAAATCGACACATTATTAACTAACAGTAAGATCGGGATGATTGAGGTGAAAAATTTATCACCTTCTGATTCACAAAAAATATTTAATATCATAAATTCTGAGGGAGAAAAACTCACAGCAGTTGAGATTTTATCAGCTAAGCCACATTGGAACATAGTTATAGAAATGCCATCTCAATTAGCCGTAGAAACTGTTAAAGAATTGTATAAGAGAATAGGAACTATGCAAACTAACGTAGTTAGATGGGATTTTCCGGCTACTCTAGTAAGGAGGATAGGTGACAATTTTATTTTAAAAAGGTTTTCTGATACGAAAGCTGATTTCGAAAAAGAACTTACTTGTGGATTTAAAATACTTTCAGGCATTTATGCTAAAGGAGTTAAGAAAGAAGATATTGAGAAACTAAGTAAAATTAAAAGTTTGAATTGGGGAACTGATATAGAGGGATTAATCTATGATCTTAAAAATATGTTTAAACTAATTTCATCATTTGACTATTTTAAGTATTTTAAGTCATGGAATATTTCGATGATGGAACTTACTAGTGACGCAATTGCATTAAACTTTATTATAGTAGCATATTTTGATTGGTGTAGAAAAGGAAAGCCTTTAGGCGATTCTAAAGCTAAGCGTTTTCAAAAAAATTGTTTTATTTTATGGGACAGATTAATTTATGAATATATTAATAGGCAATGGAGGGGATCAAGTGACTCTAAGATAGCAAATAATATTATTAATGTTGGAAGTGAAGATGAGGATTTTGCTTCAATACCTGGATGGAAATGGAAAACAATTTTAGAAGACCAAATTTTTGCCGAAAATTCTATTGAATCAACGGATGTTTCAATTGGTACTATGAAACCACTTCTTTATCATTTTTATTGTTTAAAGAGTATACAGGGACCAGATACAAACTATGATATAGAAGTTGACCATATTATTCCACAGACTTTATTCAATCAATCTTCTATTCCGAAAAAAGAGGTAATACAAGATAACCTTTTAAATTTAGGGTTACTTCCTAAAGACGAAAATATATCGAAGAGTAATAAGAAATTGATATTAATAGATAGTCAATGGCTTAAAGATCAGATCGTAAAATATGAGTTTATTTTGGAAGATAAGTTTTTGGAGTATTCTAACGTGAATAATTATCAGCAAATGTTTGATGAAAGAAAAGAAGTATTTATAGAGGCATATACCACTAAAAGAGATAACATACTAAACAATTAAATTAGAATAATTAATTATGAAAAAGGTTATTGATTACTTAGATGTAATGTTTAACCCACTATAATTGCTATAAGAAATAGTAAAGTTGATGATAAAATAGCGAGACTAAAAGATAATCATCTTACTAATTTGACTAGAATAATATTAAGGACTTGTCGAAACATGGCGAGTCTTTTTTATCAGAGAAAAAGTGATTAAGTAGTAATATTTAGATAATGATATGATGCTAATAGTGTAGAAGTGACTACAACCAAAGGATATAATCCTTGTGGTAGGCGTTACAATTAGACACAAGATAAATATACATAAATAATTGGGAATATGATAGTAATGAAAATATTCAGGAGGAAAGAAAAATGAAATATACGGGGATAATTCCTGAATCTTGGAAGGATTTACAGGACTGTGTATCAAAGTTTTTTAATGAGGCAGGCTATGTTGCAATGACTCCTTATAACATTGAAACTGTTAGAGGAAAAGTTGAAGTTGATGTTTACGTAGAAGCTCCAAATGAAATTGCTAAAAAAATTATATGTGAGTGCAAATATTGGAATACCCCTGTCCCAAAAGAAAAAGTACATGCATTTAGAACAGTAGTGTATGATTCAGGGGCTACATTAGGTATGCTAATATCAAAGAATGGTTTTCAATCAGGTGCAATTGATGCTGCAAAATGCTCTAATGTAATACTATTGACATGGGAAGAATTTATAAATACCTTAAGTGACAAGTGGTTAACTACTCAGCTGAAAAAAATAAAAAAAATATCTGCACCATTATCTGTATATTTAGATCCACTAGATTTCCCTTTTGAACGGTTAAGAGAAGAAGATAAGGAAAGGTATCTGAATGCATGTAATACGTATAGTGAATTAAGAAGTACCTGTTGGATGGTAAAGAAGTCTGATTTAATAAATGATGAAGATAATAACTATTGCAGATTTAAGGAGTTTAGTGCAATTGATAAGTATCTAGAGTACCTTTTATGTGAAGTTAAGTGTGCATTAAGAGAATTTGAAACAATACTTGATAGTTCAAATATTTCTATCCCAGAATATAAATTTGAAGAAAGTGATGCATATTTATATATGTTTTTAGAATAGAAAATATTGTTTTGACCATACTCCCAACTAGGAGGTGGTCTTTCTTTATGCAACAAAATAAATCAGAACAGCAACTACAAGATCAAATAAAGCAACTTATTAAACAAATCCAACCTAAGCCACTAAATAGTACTAATCATACTATGCATTCTATAAAGTGTAAGAACTGTATCTATAAATATTGGAATATGTTGTGATATGTAAGAGAACAGAAATTAATTTATTTTGTTTTACTAGGAGACAGTATCAATTCTTAAGTATTAAATTTAACGTATAATAAAAAAGTATTAAAAGTATTGACATATATGACGAATAGGCATATTATATGGTGTATAGAAACTGATAAACGTTAGATTTAATACTATACAGGAGTGATATACATGAGCAAAACCTACGGATATTGCAGAATAAGTACAAAGCAACAGAACATAGAAAGACAAGTGAGAAACATTCAATTAGCCTATGAAGATGCAATTATTGTAAAAGAAGCATACACAGGTACAAAGGTAGAGGGTAGAAAAGAATTTACTAAACTACTAAAAGCAGTTAAAGCAGGTGATACAATCGTATTTGACAGTGTGAGTCGTATGAGTAGAAATGCAGAAGATGGTGTGAATCTTTACATGGAACTATTCAATAGGAATATTAACTTAGTATTTCTTAAAGAGGGATACATTAATACAGATGTATACAGAAGTAAGCTGGATATAAACCTTCCTACAACAGATAGTGAAATAGCTAATATGTATTTAAAAACAACAGAACAGGTATTAATGTTATTGGCTAAAGAGCAAATCATAATAGCTTTTGGACAAGCACAAAAAGAGGTTGATGATTTAAGGGAAAGAACAAGTCAAGGGATTGAAACAGCAAGAAGGAACGGTAAACAAATTGGGCAGGAGCAAGGAGCTAAGTTGGTTACTAAGAAGTCAATTCAAGCCAAAGAGCAAATTATAAAGTATTCAAAGGACTTTAAAGGAACATTAAACGATATAGCGGTTATGAAGTTAGTAGGCATAGCAAGAAATACTTATTACAAATATAAAAGGGAGATAGTAGAAAAACAAGGCAATAAATAAGCCTTGTTTTTTTATTTAAGAGTATAATATAGATCTACCTAGTAAGTCAGTTAATCTATTGAAAAACATAGCTTTATAGGTTTACTGATATTATTTTTAGTGAAAGTAAAACCATCTTATACCGAGCTAATGTTATGAATTATTTATAAAACTAATCTCCGTTGCTTTAATTATCTTGAAAGGTATAAATGTCCATAAGTACATAGCTAGATAAAAAATATGGTGTTTTTGGTACGTAAAATCAATGCATAGAGAGGCGTATATTTCCACTAAACGTATATTTAGACACATACATATCTTTATAGTTATTCTACATACATACTAGAATGTTTTGGTTTGAAAGCTACTGCTCAAATTGATTTATATAATTATTGTTTGTCGAAGAACTTACTGTTTACCGCTTCAAACTATACATACACGAAATACCTTATATTTATTTAAGAATGTCGAGCGGTGCAAAAAAATATTTATGAAATTGAATGATTTTGATATTATTAGTAGTTATGATTTGGGTATAAGTATTAATATTTTAAAGGGTTTAATTATCAAATATTAAATCAATCTAAATTTTGATAATATTACATAAAAATAGTACAATAGTAGATAAAGTATCAAGTAAAGTAACCACAAACAGTTTCAAAGTGGGGTGAAGATATTACTACTATTTTTAATTTAAAATAATATGAATGAAAGGATTGATTTAATGGCAAATAAAAATATGAAAAGCATCACATTGAAGTATTAAAAGAAACTAAGATTGAAAATTACTTTGATGCACCAAGAGGAACATATGTAACTGAGTTGTTTGAATTTCATTGGCAGAACTGGAAAGCAGGTGAACAAATATTACTTTCAGCACCGATGGGGAGTGGAAAGTCCTACTTCATATATAAGGTATTAATTCCTAGTATTACTAATAAAAAAATTCTTATATTATCCAATAGGAGAAAACTAAGATTGCAATATAGAAAATATCTGAATATAGAAATTGATGATAATGAAATAATTAGTAGTAATATTGTTAATGGTAATACTATCGATAATATGTGTTATCAGACTTTAGAAGATAATATATGTCAAGGTAAAACTGTACAACACTATGATTTTATCATATGTGACGAATGTCATTACTTTTTAACAGATGCATGGAACTGTACTACTGATGTTAGTTTTAGGTGGATTGAAGCACAACACAATGCAACAAGAATATTTATGTCTGCAACTGGAAAAGAAGTGTTTAAAATGTTTGAAATTTGTGAAGTTGATACTAAGAACTATTATATTGAACCTGACTACGACTACATGAATGTACATTATTTCAATGTAGATGGTACAGAAATGGTTGAATATCTACTGCTTCATGAAGACATTAATACAGAAAACAAAATTCTTTATTTTAGTAGCAACAAGTCAAAAGCAAAAGTGCTTTATGAACGTTACAAAGATATTGCCTCCATAACTGCATCTGAATATAACAGAAAATCCTTTGAAAATACAGAAGATGCTTTTAAAGACAATAAATGCCTAAAAATATTATCGATTACAACCTCATGCTTAGATAATGGTATTGATATAAAAGATGATACACTAAAGCATATTGTAGTAGATATTTGGGATTTAACTACTGCAATACAATGTTTAGGCCGTAAGCGCTTAATAAATGGTGAAAAAAGTGTAAATGTTTATATTAGAAACTGGAACAGAAGTATAGTACAAGGTTTGATAAATGGTAAAAGAAACGAGCTAAACAATTTGGTGGAATATCAAAAAAAATATAATAGTTATAGGCGCATAAACAAGCTTGTAAATGGATTTTACTTTTACAATGGCGAGTTGCATTTAAACGTACTTTATGAGCGATATGTGAATATACAGTTAAAAAATTTACAAATGTATCAACATAATGTCGAAGTTGTATCAGAAATGGAGCATGGTTTAGTTGTTTCTACAGATTGGATAAGTGGCTACATTAATGAAGCACAGGCAATTCTGCACTTACATGAATATTCATTGATTGATATTAAAGCATCTACATTAGAACAGGAAATTTCAAATAAGCTTAGTTGCATTGTAGATAAACCATTTATTGGCGCAAAAGGCAAAAAAGATATAGCAGAAATCATTGGTTTAAAGGATAAAAAAGGTCAATTAATTAGTGGTGTAAGTACATTAAATACTTATTTACAACAAAATAGTATTCCTTATATGATAGTACAAAATAGGAAAATGATAAAAGGGAAAAAAACTACAATTTATACTATCGTAGAATGTGAAGCAGAAATTAATGGTTTAACAGAATGATAGAATAACTGGACAAAAAATATAGGAAGTCTATTTATTATAGAATACCCTTAAAATTTGTCCCCTTTTTAAATTTACACTAAATAACAATATTAACGTTTATATTTTATATAATGGACGTTCTAAGTAGTAGCAGATAATATATGAGGGGTATAAAGTTAGGCGAAAAATAGTATCTATGTTTATCTTTAAAAGACTATTCATTACGTATTAGTAAGCCTTACGCTACGCTGCGGCAACACACACGCACACCTTTAAAGATGTGCGTGTCATTGCAAAAAAACACTTTTTCAATGAGATCAGGATTATTTGTTTATATTCAAATGAGAATATTGTACTAAAAGATAGGACTTAGCAAATAAAGTTAAGTTCTTTTTTTATTGGGATAATATATTATCATGACTGATTTTGACAAAAAGTTCATACATAAATTGATATAATAGTTTAAATATGAACTACTTTAATTTTGAAAGGATTTACATAGGGCATTTAGGACTATTCAAGGTTGAGATTTTATGAGGATAATGTAGATGTGATTTGTAGGTGGTGATAGTAGTTTGGTGGATTGGAAAGAGAGATATTAGCTAAATAATTAAATGTAGAAGGTGATATTTTGAATATATTATTGATAGGAAATGGATTTGATCTAGCACATAAGTTACCTACTAAATATACAGATTTTTTGGACTTTATAAAAGTTATATATATAAAAAAAGATAGTGTAATGCAAATAGTTGATATGGCTATGGCTGAAAGTTATCCCAATCTTAATCCATTAATAAGAAGATGGTTTGCAGAAAAGAATACAACATCAGAGAGTCGTTACGATTTACAAAGAATGCAAGAGCTAGTTAGTAATAATATTTGGGTAGAGTATTTTTTGGATAAAGTAGCAGATGATGGAGACAGATGGGTTGACTTTGAAGGAGAAATATTAGAGGTAATTAAAAGCTTAGATTATATGAAGAGGATAAGAGGAAAAAAAGAGTTAAACCATCATGATCTAAAGAAATATGAGTTAGAAAAGAAGCTAATTCGTATAATCGAGAATGCTAACCTATATAGCAATATATCATTAGAAGGAAAGCGAATAAAGATAGATGTTAATAACTTAAACGAGCAAGAATACTATAACAATATTATTAAATATCTACAAGGTGACTTACTCCGGCTTATAAAATGTTTAGAAATATATTTAGTTTATTGTATGGATTCTAAGTCCATTGAAGAAAGAACCACAGATATTGCAGAGTTATCCATTGATAAGGTGGTAAGTTTTAATTATACAGATACATTTAGGTTATTATATGCTACTAACATTAACAGTATAGAATATGACTTTATTCATGGAAAAGTGGGCGATAAAGATAAATTTAGTTTTAACATCCAAGATAATAATATGGTTTTAGGAATAGATGAATATCTTGATGATAGTAGAAAAAATATAGATGTTGATTATATTCAATTTAAAAAGTATTTTCAACGTATTCACAAGGAAACAGGCTGTAAATATAAGATGTGGATTAAAGAAATGCAAGAGGATGACGAGAAGAAATATAATGAAATCATATCGATACAACCTAAAGCAGATAAGGAAATGACAAGAAAACTATGTTTACGTCATAATCTTTATATATTTGGGCATTCGCTTGATGTTACAGATAAAGATATATTAAAAGAACTAATATTGAATGAAAATGTAATAACAACAATATTCTATCTGAATAAGCAAGTCTATGCTCAACAAATAGCAAACTTAGTGAAAGTAATAGGCCAAGATGAGTTAATTAAACGAGTAAGTGGACCTAATAAAACTATTATATTTAAAAAGCAACAAGATATGATACCTATAGAGTAACTTGAAGACTGGTGATAGTAGTGTGAAGGATTGGTAGAAATAAATTTATTTTAGTTTATAAAACGAATTAGGAAGAAAAAAACTTTATTTTTAGAAGGAGTGTTTAAAATGAGTTTAGGTATAGAAACTGCAAAAGAATTTATTGATTATATGTATGAGAGAGTTAGTGACTTGAGACATAATAATACTAAAGACGAGTTGACGCAGATAGTTTTAGATGTTTTAAGAGAATTACAAAGAAGTGAATATCCTGAATTAGGGATAGGAATTGAAGTAAGAAAAGATGAACTTTCACCAGATATACTGGTTACATGGGGAATAGAAGGTCTGGTTTTATTAAATTTTTCAGAGCGGAAGATTGATGATGAAGATAAGATTCTTTTTTGGGTAAGAATGAATGAACAAGGACGTGATAAAAGGAAGGAGACAAAAGGATATATTGCTGGTATTCAGCCTAAAAAGGCAAAGAAAATTTTTGACAAGATGAATCAAGTTGGTAGAGAATTTGTTGAGGTTGATTTGCCGACGAGTTCGTCTTATATTTTTGACCAAGATATAAATAAATGCTTGGAAGTAGTAGAAGAGATTATTAAGATATGTATTAAAGAAAGGGTGGATTTAATAAAAGAAGAAAATAAAGAGTTAAGTATGGCTTATAGAAGTGTACAAAATTGCAAGCTTTGTGAAGTTATATTTGCTCCCCACCCTACTAATTAAACTATAATGTAAACCTATACTACAAACCACGTGCCCAAACAAGAGATACAAAATGTCTAAAATGAAAAATATGCAGAGATATTTTAATAAGTACTAGTGAGAGGTGATGAATAGTGCAATTATCTGATATTAATGGATGGATGGGGCATTGGTATTTACCGAGTAACAAAGATAATAATATAAATGGCATATTAGAATTTAGTGATGGAAAAATTAAATTACGAACAATTGGGTATTTTAAAGGCTTGAGAGATTTAGAGGCAAATGAATATTTATCAATTTGTGGATATTTATTTAATGGAAAATCAATCTCATTATTATCATGCTCTAAACCTAGACAACAGTTATCTATACCAGGAATGTGTCTATTCGAGTATAGTCCTTCAATAGTAATAATAGGAAATGAATTTAGTAGTATAGAAGATATTTCTTTAAACTCAATAACAATTCACTTTATCGGTCTCGAAGAATGGTTAGCGCATGGAATTTTTTCAATAGCTAAAGATCCACAAAATAATAATTTTAATATGAACTATTCAATGCCATCTTCGTGTGAAGCTGATATGGGTGAGTATTATATAAAGTTTGATTATAACTTTAACATCCATTGTGATAAATTTAAAGAGTTAAGTGCTGTTCATAAGGCAGGTGTGAAATTTGAGTTTAAGGAAACCTCATCATGGAAGCAAGCTATGGATGCAGTTTGTAATTTTAAGACTTTTGTAACATTATGTTTAGGAACGGAAATACAAATAGATTCCATTAGTGCAAAAGATGGGGATAATCAAAAGTTTGATGTGTTTTATAACACAAATATTAATTCAAATATCAAGTTGAAAAATTGGTTTTTTATATATTTTAATGATATAAAAGATATAGATAAACCATTTATAAAACTAAATAATGTTGTAATATTTCAGGAAATAAGTAGGACTAAAATACCTACTTATATTCTGGACTTGAAGTAGTAATTTCTGGGATTAACGATGTTTTTAATTAGCCCTTTATCATCATTGAATTGATTATATAGATGATTAACTTCTTCAAAGAGTGCATCAGTACTCTCTTTAGCACCTACTGTATACACTTTATTCTTAAGCAAGTTCCAAATGTTTTCTTGTGGATTAAGTTGTGGTGAATAAACGGGGGTATTAATAAGTACTAACCTATTAGTATTTTGACTCCAGAACTCTTGAATCTCATGATTATTATGTGTTTTAGCATTATCTAAAACAACATACACCTTCTTTCCAAGATTACGTTCTAATAGTTCACTTAAAAATTCTTTTATTTCTTTACCTTTGATAGTATGTGCTGCATCATATATATCGGCTATTGTATCAAAGTTTTTGGTTATTTCTGTTGCACCAATAATATTAACCCCTTGATGAGAACCATTGCTTTCTAAGATAGGGGACACCCCAACTGGACTCCAAGTTCTCCTGTTATCAGATTCTGTTCTTAGGGCAGTTTCGTCCATAACATACAAAACACTATCAGAATCGTTTTCTACAGTACTCGTAGTTTCTATCATTTTTTTAAACGATTCTTGCTCAGATTTTACACCTTTACTTGGTCTTTTTTGAGCTCGTTTGAAGCTATAGTTGTTTTTATGAAGTGTATCTCTAATACATTGTGGGCATAGCCTTATCCCGTAGTTTTGATTAAGATAATCTGATAAAAGCTTGGCAGTCCAAACATTGCCTAGAAACTCAAAATCATTAGGGATATTATGCTGAACCACTTCTAAAAGATCATGTTCCATTTCAGCTGTCATTTTGCAATTAGAAGGGGTTCTACCTCTATAGTCTTCTAAAGAAGAAATACCAAGCTCATTCCAACGATTTATATAGGTATAAACAGTAATTAAACGTACTGCAAGAAAATCTGCAATTTGTTTAACTGAATTGCCTTCTATAAGCATAACAACTGTCGTAAGAACATTCCTACCTATCTCTGTAGAATAAGATCTTCTTAATTTTTTAGTTCTTCTAACGAGTATCCATGAAGTTCAGCTGTTACGGAAGTTGTTCTGCTCATAAATGTCATCTCCTAATCCTTTTTTACTTAGGATATGAAAAATAACAGAAATCATACAAACATATAACAGTATTTAAAATGGTTTATCTATAACTTTAATGAATGTATGAATGTTTGGAATGATAAAATAAAAATTATTTCACCTGTAGTTAATTATTTTGTTGAGGCACATAATGAACCTACAAGTATAGTTTCAGGTTTTTTAAGAATGGTTCAAGCATTAGAATCGTACTCAAGAAGATGTAGAAAATGTACATTGATACCTCCTGAGGAACATGAAAAAAGGATTAGCGAAATATTAGAATCAATTGAAGATGCAAATAACCAAGAATGGTTAAGAAAGGTACTAAGTACACCAATAATTAATGAACCAAGTTGTCAACAACGCATTACCACTTTGTTTAAAGAAATTTCAGGTATATTAAACGTTTCAAATAGTAAGATTAAAACCTTAAGTTATAGAATCGTGACTAGTCGAAATTACTATACACACTTTAATGAATCTTTAAAGGAGAATATTTTATCTGATACTGATCTGTATTATAGTACAGTATTAATGAGATATGTACTTCGGATACTTATTATGCGTGAATTGAGTTTCAATGATGAATATATTAGTGAAAATATCTTAAAGGATAGCGAGATCCATATTGCAATGGGTGAATTAGGAATTACGAACAAATTTATTGCTTGTAAGGTAAGTACATCAATAGAATAAGATGGATATTGATACTTGTAATAACTTACATATATATAAAAGGAGGGTGACATCATGGCTCGTCCAGCAAGGAACATAGCAACAAGAGTAGGCGTATGAGTAAAGGTGATAGTATATAAATAAAAGACTTAGATTAATTTCTAAGTCTTTTTTATTATGAAATAATTATTTATAGCAGTTTACTATCTCTTTGTCTTATTCTTGATTTTTTCTGAATAAATAGTATCTAAAGGATTTATCATGTCATAATCTTTAATATCAGTAGCATAAATTTCTATATAATTTTTAACAACGGTCAAATCTTTCCATCCGCCTAATTTTTGTAAGGTGAAGGTGTCTATTCCATTCAATACACATTGTTTAGCAAAATATCTTCTAAAAGCATGAATAGATGTTATATTTACTCCTCTTGACCGATTGTAGTTTTTTATTGCAGTTATAAGGGTGTCTTTAGTGAGTTGTTTATTTTCTACTGTAGGAAAAAGATAATCTTCACTTGTTCCTTCACGATAAGTAAGGTATTCGACAAGGTGCTTACACAACATGGATGACAAAGGAATAATTTGTTGATGCCTATTTTTTGTATGTCTCAATGTCACAAGTTTATTGTCTATGTCTAAATCGCCTATTTTGATGTTGGTTAATGTAGATAGTCTATTACCAGTAGAGACTAAATAATGTACTATCATCCAGTTTCTATATTCGGCAAAGCTACACTTTTTTACATTAGGCTTTTTAATTAGAGTTAAAATCTGTTCTGTTGAATAGGTTTCTTTGACCTCTTTATCAACACGTATTAACTGGACTTTAATTTTGGGTAGGGCATTAATAGAATACCCATAGTTTAACATTGTTCGTAGTCCTTTTAGTCTCGTATTAACACTATTAAGATTGTTAGTTTGTTTTAAATAAAGTATATAATCTTGTATTAATAGAGAGTCGATTTCATCTAACTGGATGTTAGGGTTAAATTTACAGATGGAGTTATAGCTGGTTTCGTAATAAATAATAGTTTTTGGAGATACATTTTTGATTTTACAATGTTTGATAAAGTGTAAAAATAGTTCTTCAAATGTGGTTATTTCGTGTTTCCTCATTTCAATTTTAGGCATAAAAAAACCCCTTTCTACTACGCTTGACTCATTAGATTTACATCAAATAGTCATGTGTGTAAAAAGGGTGTCATTTAAATAACTCAAAGCCTTGATTATACTACATTATTAATACCGCTGGCCGGACTCGAACCGGCATGTATTTCTACGCCTGATTTTGAGTCAGGTGCGTCTGCCATTTCGCCACAGCGGCTTAAGTCATTATGTTAAGCAATGACAAAAATTATATTACCATATTTTACTCATGCTGACAAGAGACTTTATAAGACTTTTTTAGAAACAGTATTAGGGGAAGTACTAGTTATAATAAAAACATTGTATCATTTCTGATTATCCTTTAGAATAAGTAGGAAGTTATAGGATTAATGAAAGGGGGAATTGCAGCGTGAAAAATATGAATGAAGAACAGCTTATTAAAGTAGCTGCTAAAGGTGATATGGAAGCCTTTGAAATGCTTATTGGCCAATATGAAAAGAAAATCTATGCTTTATGCTTGCACCTTTTGAAGGACCCTGAAGAAGCCTATGATGCAGCACAAGAAGTATGTATTAAAGTATGGAGACAAATTGCCAATTTTGAAGGACAAGCCAAATTCAGTACTTGGCTTTATCGTATAGGAACAAATCAATGTCTAGATTTAATAAGAAAAAATAAAAAGAGAAGTCAAGATATTTCACTTTTTCAAAAAGATGAAGCTAGTGAAGAAGAATGGATGATCGAGTCACCCAAGCAAGAAGAAGGTGTAGAAGAAAAAGTAGAAAAAAAGGCCTTACAAGAAGTTGTTCAATTGGGTCTAAAGGAATTAAAAGAAGATTATCAGGTCATTATTACGTTAAGAGATATAGAAGAACATTCTTATGAGGAAATAGCAGAAGTATTAGAGATTTCCTTAGGTACAGTAAAATCTAGATTAGCTAGAGCAAGGCAAGCATTAAAAAAAGTTTTACAGCAAAATAAGGAACCGTACCAATCATTTTTTCGTCATATCAAATAGGAAGGGAGTGTGCGGCATGAATTGTGATGAATGTAAGGAAAAATTATCGCTTTATATAGATGGAATGCTAAGTGAAGAAGAAGAAAAAGCTATAGTGGCACACCTTGACCTATGTGAGACGTGCCATGAGGAGTATAAAACATTAACAGGAATAATAAGCTTACTTAAATCATCTAAAGAAGTTGAGTTACCAAAAGGTTTTCACGAAAATTTAATAAGACGTATGAAACAGGAACAAAAAGTAATACCTATTAAAACGAAGCGTTTTAAATGGGAATATCCAGCTGGTTTAGTAGCTACATTATTAGTAGGATTTATGGCATTTGGAGGTCACTTTACAGGAAATAAAAGTAGTACAACTTCTGAAGCGCCTATGACTGCTTATAGTATGCCAGAAAGTACAGAGGAAAGTGCCGCAGAAGACATGGCAAGAGGCATTGAAAAGCAAGCAGCACCGGCTGAAGCTGCGCCTTCAGTAGTTTCTAATGAAGCAAGCAGTGGTATTCAAGAAGAAGAAAAGAGCCTTAAATCAGCTGCACTTGATGGTCAAGCAGACTCAGTGGTATGGGAAGCTACGATTAAAGATAAACCTGCTTTTTTGAAGGCAATAGAAGAGTATCTAAAAGCACAGCAATTAACTTATACGGAGGAAGAGGGTTATTTGCTTATTACAAGTACAGGTGATTATACAGCACTTTGGGAGTGGATACAGGTACAAACTGAAGTGAAACAGATTATCATTACTCATGATACAGGTAGCGATTTAAAGCTAATCTATCATGAATAAAGTCATACAAGTAAAAAGCTACAAAATATCAGAGCAATAGACTTGACAGTTAAGAGGCTTTTTGATAAATTTAACATAAAGTAGATACCAATTATTACAATGAAAAAGAGGAGTAGTAAAAATAAGAGCTTTAGCGAGATTGGGAGAGTGGAAGCCAATTGTTTCTGTTTTTATGAAGGGCGCTTTGGAGTGATAACTTTGAAAGAGGAATGCGTAAGCATTCAATAAGGGTGGAACCGCGGAAGATAACCTTTCGTCCCTTGCTTAAGGGATGGAAGGTTTTTTATATTGTCCATTCCTAGATTGAATCATTTAAGGAGGTAAATGTCATGGTAGAAAAAAACATGCAACAAATTGTAGCAGTAGCAAAATCAAGAGGTTTTGTTTATCCAGGTTCTGAAATTTATGGAGGACTTGCTAATACTTGGGATTATGGCCCACTAGGTGTTGAATTTAAAAATAATGTTAAAAAAGCATGGTGGAAGAAGTTTATTCAAGAAAGCCCATATAATGTAGGGGTAGATTGTGCACTTCTTATGAATCCACAAGTATGGGTGGCTTCAGGTCATGTTGGTGGATTTAATGATCCTCTTATGGACTGCAAAGCTTGTAAAGAGCGTTTTAGAGCAGATAAAATTATTGAAGATTATCTTGACGAACAAGGTACACCAGAAGTAGTGGATGGTTGGTCAAATGAACAAATGCAGAACTTCATTAAAGAAAAAGCTATTAAATGTCCAAGTTGTGGTGCGCATGACTTCACAGATATACGTCAATTTAACCTAATGTTTAAGACATTCCAAGGTGTAACAGAAGACTCTAAAAATGTGGTTTACTTAAGACCAGAGACAGCACAAGGAATCTTTGTTAACTTTAAAAATGTTCAAAGAACTAGCCGTAAAAAAGTACCATTTGGTATTGGCCAAGTTGGTAAATCTTTTAGAAATGAAATTACACCAGGTAACTTCATTTTTAGAACAAGAGAATTTGAACAAATGGAACTGGAATTCTTCTGTAAGCCAGGTACAGAACTTGAATGGTTTGATTACTGGAGAAGCTACTGTAAAAACTTCCTTCTTAGCCTTGGTGTAGATGAAAACAATATGAGACTTCGTGATCACTCAGCAGAAGAACTTTCTCACTATAGTAATGCCACAACAGATATTGAATTTAAATTCCCATTTGGTTGGGGAGAACTTTGGGGTATTGCAAGCCGTACAGACTTTGACCTTAAACAACATCAAGAACACTCAAAACAAGATATGACTTACTTTGACCCAACAACAAATGAAAAGTATTTACCATATGTTATTGAGCCATCTCTTGGGGCAGATCGTGTAACACTTGCATTTTTATGTGAAGCGTATGATGAAGAAACATTAGAAGATGGTGATACAAGAACGATCTTTAGATTCCATCCTGCACTCGCGCCAGTTAAAGCAGCAGTATTACCACTATCTAAGAAACTTTCTGAGGATGCCGTTAAAGTATTTGATATTCTTGCAAAAGAATTCAATGTGGAATTTGACGAAGCAGGTTCAATTGGTAAACGTTATAGAAGACAAGATGAGATTGGTACACCTTTCTGTATTACCTTTGACTTTGATTCTTTGGAGGATCAAAAAGTAACAGTACGTGATCGTGACTCTATGGCTCAAGAACGTATAGCTATTGAGGATTTAGTAGAATATATCCGTGAAAGAATGGCATTTTAATTAAAAATAATGAATAACGATAGAGAACTTATGGGCAAGACTTATAGGTTCTCTATTTTTTTATCAGAAAAACAGATCTCTCCTATATGACAAAGCATCATAGTCGAATCGTTCACTTTGATGTAATTAGGTTTTTGATTTTTTATTATCTTGTGCAATTTGTGTATAAATAATTAAAGCAAAAAGAAGAAAAATAAGACAAACCATGGCATTTCTTAAGTTGAATGAGGTTTGTTTTATAAGTTCTTTTAAATAGAAATTGTGAGATACTAAAGAAATAAGTAAATAATTCACAAAAGCTTTAGCTGATAGTAATGAAAAAATTATTAGAAAAATATAAAAATAAATATATAACATAAAATACTTTATTCAATACAGAATGTTGTGTTATAATGAACGAGAAATAAGAAATACAAGCGAGTATGATTCCGCCAAGTCAACTAAAGCTTGAAGTTTTTTATGACGCATAAAATTTAGGAGGGAAACAAATGAGTCAACAATGGGTTTATATGTTTCAAGAAGGAGAAGCAGGTAATAAGAATCTATTAGGAGGAAAAGGTGCTAACCTTGCAGAGATGACACAGCTTGGATTGCCTATTCCACATGGTTTTATAGTAACAACTGAAGCATGTACAGAGTATTATGCAAACGGTGGTTCTCTTACAGATGCTATTATGGTTCAAATCAAAGAGGCGCTTGCTAAACTTGAAGATTTAGCTGGTAAGAAATTTGGAGACACAGAGAATCCATTACTTGTATCAGTACGTTCAGGTGCGCGTGTATCAATGCCTGGTATGATGGACACTGTTCTTAACTTGGGTCTTAATGATGTGGCAGTAGAAGGTCTTGCAAAGAAAACAGGAAATACAAGATTTGCATATGACTCTTATCGCCGTTTTATTCAAATGTTCTCAGATGTTGTTATGGAAATTCCAAAACCTCGTTTTGAAAAAATTATAGATAGAATGAAAGAAGAAAAAGGTGTTCAAATGGACACTGAGCTTAATGCAGACGACCTTAAAGAAATGGTTGTTCGTTTCAAAGCACTTTACAAAGAAGAAAAAGGTGTGGAATTCCCACAAGAACCAGAACATCAATTGATGGAAGCTATTAAAGCAGTATTCCGTTCTTGGATGAATCCTCGTGCTATTGTTTACAGAAGAATGAATGATTACCCATCTGATTGGGGTACAGCAGTAAACGTACAAATGATGGTATTTGGTAATATGGGTAACACATCTGGTACAGGTGTTGCTTTCACAAGAAACCCTTCTACAGGTGAAAATAAAATTTATGGTGAATACCTCATTAATGCACAAGGTGAAGACGTTGTTGCTGGTATTCGTACACCAAACCCAATTACACAACTTGAACAAGATATGCCAGATGTATATCAAGAGTTCACAGAGATTTATACTAAGCTTGAAAATCATTATCGTGATATGCAAGATATGGAATTCACAGTTGAAGAAGGCAAATTGTTCTTCCTTCAAACACGTAATGGTAAAAGAACAGCTGGGGCTGCTCTAAAAATTGCAGTTGATTTAGTTGCAGAAGGCAAGATTACAGAAGAAACAGCTGTTTGCCGTGTAGAACCAAAACAACTTGATCAATTACTTCACCCTAACTTTGATCCAAAAGCACTTAAAGCTGCAACAGTAATCGGTAGTGCGCTTCCAGCATCTCCAGGAGCAGCAGCAGGTAAAGTTTATTTCACAGCAGAAGATGCTAAGAATGCAGCAGCAGCTGGTGAAAGAGTTATCTTAGTTCGTCTTGAAACATCTCCAGAAGATATTGAGGGTATGGCAGCAGCTCGTGGTATCTTAACTGTACGTGGCGGTATGACTTCACATGCAGCAGTAGTTGCTCGTGGTATGGGTACATGCTGTGTATCTGGATGTGGTGAGATTAAAATTGATGAAGAAGCTAAAACCTTTGCATTAGGTGGCAATACATATAAAGAAGGAGATTATATCTCTTTAGATGGTTCAACAGGTAATATCTATGGTGAAGATGTAGCAACTATTGAACCAGAAATCACAGGTGATTTTGAAACACTTATGGCTTGGGCAGATAAAGCAAGAGTACTTAAAGTACGTACAAATGCTGACACACCAAGAGATGCAAGAAATGCTGTTAAATTTGGTGCAGAAGGTATCGGTCTTTGCCGTACAGAGCATATGTTCTTTGAAGAAGATCGTATTATGAAGATTCGTAAAATGATTGTATCTAAAACAGAAGCAGAAAGAAGAGAAGCACTTAAAGGCCTTCTTCCACTTCAAAGAGGTGACTTTGCAGGTATTTATGAGGCAATGGAAGGTAGACCAGTAACCATCCGTCTTCTTGATCCACCACTTCATGAATTCGTTCCACATACAGATGAGGATATTGCAGATCTTGCAAAAGAAATGGGTCTTACATTTGAAGACCTTAAAGCAACTGTAGAAGGACTTCATGAATTCAACCCAATGATGGGTCACCGTGGTTGTCGTCTTGCTGTTTCTTATCCAGAAATTGCAGAAATGCAAGCACGCGCTATCATTGAAGCTGCTGTACAAGTGAAACAAGAGAAGGGATATGATGTTGTACCAGAAATCATGATTCCACTTGTAGGTGAAAAGAAAGAACTTAAATTTGTTAAAGATATCGTTGTTAAAACAGCAGATGAAGTTATCAAAGAAGCTGGTATCGAAATGGAATACCATGTAGGTACAATGATTGAAATCCCACGTGCTGCACTTACAGCAGATGCTATTGCTGAGGAAGCTGAATTCTTCTCATTTGGTACAAACGACTTAACACAAATGACATTTGGTTTCTCTCGTGATGATGCTGGTAAATTCTTAGAAGATTACTATGGAAAAGGTATTTATGAAAGCGATCCATTTGCTAGACTTGACCAAACAGGTGTAGGTCAATTGGTACAAATGGCAGCTGAAAAAGGCCGTAAAACACGTCCAAATATTAAACTTGGTATTTGTGGTGAACATGGTGGTGATCCATCATCAGTTGAATTCTGCCATAAAGTAGGACTTAACTATGTATCTTGTTCTCCATTCCGTGTACCAATTGCAAGACTTGCTGCAGCACAAGCAGCTATTAAAAATCGTTAATTCATTTCGAGCAAAAATCATATAGCACAAAAAGGGGCTGTAAAAAAACAGCCTCGAAACAAGGAGCAGGTCGCCTGTAGCGACCTGCTCCTTGTTTTTTAATAGATTTATTATCATTATCACAAAATTAGAAGTCACTTATTAAGCCTATGGTTTTATAGGCTTTAAATGATGATATTATATCCGTTTTTTATGCAGCTATGGATGTCCGATGTTTCTTGTTATGATACTTATAGAGGTTGTATCCACAAGAGATTAACGTGAATTCTAAAATGACAGCTTTTTCACCTCGCCGAAATAATCTTTTATAAGATCTATCCCACTTAATTATCCCAAATGTCCCCTCTGATTGAATACTTCTGTTCATACACAATAAGGCACCATGAATTGATTCTAGATTATTTATTACTTCCTTATGTATTTCTGTTAATTCTCGATTAAGGCGTACTGTTCTATTTCCATGTGATCTTTTGCAACATTCACTACGATATGGACATCCTGCACAGTCTTCACATTCATATATTTCTTCTGTTCTACCATATTGATTTTTATATATATGCCTATCACATTTATATATAAACTTTTTATTATTAGGACAGATCAGGTTTCCTTGTTCATCTCTTTTGAAATTTACTGCACGATATGGATCATAATGATATTTTTCATTCTTAGTTTCCCTCTCAAACATAGTAAATTTCATATATTTTTCCATGCCATGTTCCTCACAATAAAGATAATTATTATAAGAACCATATCCTGCGTCAGCAACAGGATACGTTGGATAATGACCATAAGTAGCATTAAACTTTTCCATTAAAGGTTGAAAACATTCCATGTCTGAAGCATAAGGTTTTGCGTCTATTACAGCTATATATTCATCACATATGGAAGCCTGCATGTTGTAAGCAGGAAGGAGCTGGTCATTTCCCATATAATCACGTTTGATTCTCATAAAAGTTGCATCGTGATCAGTTTTTGAATAACTATTTCTTCGCTCACCACATACTTCGAGGTGCTTTGCATATTTCTTGAGGCGTTCTAGATACCCCTGCATTTCCTGATACTGTTTTTGATGGATACTTTTCTTATGCCCCGCTCCGGAAACAAATTTTGAAACCTCTAGATTTATTGCCTTCTGATAATTTTCAAGCAATGCCTCAACGTAATCAATCGCATATTCATCTCTTTTTTCTAACTTCACATTAAGAAAACTAAGAACCTCTGAATTCATTGTATCGATGAGTAATGAGATCTTTTCGAACACTTTGTTTCTATTTTTGATGCAAGATTTCTTCCATACCCAGGTATAGCGATTAGCATTAGCTTCAATCTTTGTTCCATCGATGTAAGTGTGATGTAAATCCACATGCTCTTGATTAAAAATATAAGAATTGATATCAATGAAGATTTGTTCAATTGAAGTCGTTAATTCATTACGAATAAAGTTGCCGAAAGTAGCAAAAGATGGAGCTTTCATTCCGTCAAGAAGATACATATATCTGATGTCTGTACGACAGAGTTTTTCAATATTTCTTAAAGAACTAATGCCATGCTCCATAAAAGTGAAAAGTATAATCTTAAGCATTTTATCTGAATCACATCTTGGACGACCTGTTTTGCAGTCCTTCTCTACAAAATATCGTGTTAGGTCAATGTGATCCATTACTTCGCATAAAGTATATACTGGATCTGAAATATCAATTATTTTTTCGATATCCAATGGTAATTTTAGCTGTCTTGGTGTAAAATTATCATTGGTATTTTTGTTTAGTAGCATAAATAAATTATACCAAAAAAATCGCTGAAGTCTTACGACCTCAGCGATTTTTTCGTTAGGGGAGTTTTTTTACATCCCCTTTTTGTGTAGTAAACAAATGGATTTACTATTGAGAAAAAGTATTTAAATATGTTACAGTGGAATAAATCAAAATACTATAAAATGACACAAAGGAGTCTTTAGATAATGACAAAAGAGACATTCACCTTTCCATCTGCTAATGGAAAAAACCAAATTTATGTCAAGCTATGGAAACCAGAAAAAGAACCTATTAAAGGTATATTACAAATTTCTCATGGTATGATTGAGCATATTGAACGTTATGATGAATTTGCGGTTTTTTTAGCTAGCAGAGGTTTTTTGGTAGTGGGAAATGATCATATGGGGCATGGTCAATCTGTTAGTAATTCAGAAGAATGGGGTTATTTTGCTAAAGAAGATAGCAGCAAGAAAGTAGTAGAAGACCTACATGCTTTAACGTTAAAGATGAAATCTAAATATCCAGGAGTGAAATATTTTGTTTTAGGCCATAGCATGGGTTCCTTTATGATTAGGCGCTACTTAATGACTTATGGTAAAGAAGTTGATGGAGCTATTATTATGGGAACAGGTATGCAACCCTTTATGAAGTTAGCCTTAGGGAAATTAATTTTAAAAGTTGTTAAAATGTTTTATGGAGAAAAGCATCGTAGTGTTTTTTTAGAACAAGTCATGTTTGGAAGCTATAATAAACGATTTAGTACAAATAAAAAAGGAAAAGAGTGGCTTACTCGAGATGAAAAAGAGGTTCAGTGCTATAGGAATGACCCGGCTTGTTCCTTTTTGTTCACAATTAATGGAATAGAAACCTTATTATCTACCTTGAGTTTTATCCAAGCAAAAGAAAATATACAATGCTTTCCCAAAAAGATTCCTATACTTATGGTATCAGGAAGAGAGGATCCCGTAGGTAATTATGGGAAGGGTGTTAAAAAGGTATTTGAAACTTATCAGCAGCATGGGGTGAAAAACATCACACTCAAATTATATGATGGTGCTAGACATGAACCACTTAATGAAACGAATAGGTATGAGGTTTATGAAATGATATATACTTATTTAAATAAGTGGTAAAAGGTATTGCTTTTTAAGAAAGTGCCTCATATAATCTTTATTAATCCATAAAAACCAAACAAAGGCGTACTTGGAAGCAGGTGGGTCTTTGTTTGATTTTAACAAAAATTATTTTAAAAAAAGGAAATACGTATAAAGTGTCGTATTTAATAAGTATATGGGGTGATGAGAATGTGTTACAGAGAGCAACAAGAAAAGTTTGAATGTATGCAGCTTAGTGAATTTGCGACAAAAAGCATGTTATCAAGAGGAAGAGAGCGCTTAGAAGAAGAGTGTGAGGTTAGAACGCTTTTTCAAAGAGACCGCGATCGCATTTTGCATTCTAAAGCTTTTAGACGATTAGCTCATAAGACACAGGTGTTTATTTCACCAGAAGGTGATCATTATCGCACACGTCTTACCCATACCTTGGAAGTTTCTCAAATCGCAAGAACTATCGCAAGAGCACTCAAATTAAATGAAGATCTAACAGAGGCTATTGCACTAGGGCATGACTTAGGACATACGCCATTTGGACATACAGGGGAGCATAGTTTACAAAAACTAACTGGAGGTGACTTTTCGCATAATAAGCATAGCTTACGTGTTGTAGAAGTGTTAGAAAATAATGGAAAAGGTCTGAACTTGACTTTTGAAGTAAAAGATGGTATTTTAAATCACCCAACCAGTGGTAAACCAGCGACCTTAGAAGGTAAAGTTGTCCAAATTTCAGATAAAATTGCATACATCAATCATGATATAGATGATGCGCTCAGAGGGAAGGTACTTAGGCAGGAAGACTTGCCTATTGCATATACTTCTATTTTAGGCAATACATCAAGTGAAAGAATTAGTACTTTAATTACCGACATTATTAAAGAAAGTGCGGGAAAAAATACAGTAGCTATGAGTTTAGAAATCAAAGAAGCATTTTCTAAACTACGTCAATTCCTTTTTCAAAATGTTTATATAGGTTCTTCAGCTAAAGAGCAGGAAGATAAAGCGAAACATATTGTGACAGAGCTATATGAGTATTATATTAGTGATTTAGAAAAGTTACCTATGTCATACATAGAAAGGCTTAAAATGGGGGATTCTGAAAAGCAAATAGTATGTGATTACATTGCCGGTATGACGGACCGATTTGCTATTCATGCTTATATGGACTTGTTTTTCCCAAAATCATGGAATATTTACTAATCTTAAACTTTAGAAAGGAAGGAGAATAGATGAGGTATCCAGAGCATGTAATTGAAGAAGTACGAGAAAAAAGTGATATTGTCTCTATTATCTCCGAATACACAGCACTTACTAAAAAAGGACACTCCTATACAGGGTTATGTCCTTTTCATAGTGAAAAGACACCTTCATTTTCTGTAAGTGAAGATAAACAGCTTTATTATTGTTTTGGTTGTGGTGCAGGAGGAAATGTCATTACATTTCTTATGCAAAAAGAAAGTATGACTTTTATAGAAACCATTAAGTATTTGGCAGAAAGAGAAAATATTAAGTTAGATGAAACTTATTTATCTGAAGAAGAAGTGGAAAAGAATAAAAAAAGGCAGCATCTTTTAGAAATTTTAAAAGAAAGTGCTCGTTTTTTCCATTATCAATTAAGACAAGAACAACATAAAAGTGCATTAACTTATTTAACGGATAGAGGTTTATCCTTGGAAACCATCAAGCAATTTGGTTTAGGGTATGCTTCACCACAATTTAACGAGCTTTATGAATATTTAAAGCAAAAAGGTTATTCAGATGAGCTTTTGTTGGAGTCTGGATTATTTTTAAGTAGTAAAAATAGTCAGATGCCGTATGATCGTTTTGCTGACCGTATTATTTTCCCAATTTTTGATTTGAGCAAAAAAGTCATTGCTTTTGGTGGACGTGTTTTAGACGGTAGCTTACCTAAATATTTAAACTCGCCGGAGAACCTACTTTTTAATAAAAGTAGGGTATTATATGGCCTTCATTTAGCCAAGACATCTTCTAGTTCATATTTTATCTTGGTAGAGGGGTATATGGATGTTATTGCCATGCATCAAGCTGGCTTTAATCAAACCATAGCGTCCCTAGGAACAGCTTTTACACCAGGGCATGCAAAGCTTATCAAGCGTCATGTTAAAGAGGTAGTCATTTTATATGATAGCGATGGTGCAGGGCAAAAAGCAGCTTTAAGAGCTATTCCTATTTTAAGAAATGAAGGGATTAAGGTCAAGGTACTTCAATTAAAAGAAGGAAAAGATCCCGATGAATTTTTAAAGACTCATGGCTATGAAGCTATGAAGAAGCTTATAGAAGAAGCACCTGTAGACATATGGTTTCAAGTACTTCATGTTGAAAAAAAGTATCAGCTTAGTAATCCAGAAGAAAAGGTGAAGTTTTTACAAGAGATAGCCACTATTTTGGCAGAATCAAGTAGCAGTATTGAACAAGCCATATATATTGGAGAAATTTGTAGTAAATATCAAATAGATGAAGCAGCTTTTAAAGCAGAAATGAACCAGCACCAAGGGCAAATATTAAAAAGGGTGAGGGAAAAAGCAAAAGAACCGCCTTCAATGATGCAAAAACAGCAACTTTTTAATAATGAAGTTATTTTTTTAGCTACGTTATATCATTATCCACAGCTAGGTAGGCATATTCTAAAATATATTAAACCTGAGATGTTTCAAGAGGAGCTCTTATATGACCTAGCAAAGGCCATTATGGAGAACTTAGAGATGGGAGATGAAGTAGATTTAAATTACTTTACAACTAAGTATCCAGAAGTAAATGAACAAAACATTATTTCTCATGTACTTATTTATAAAGACCAGCGTTACGAGGATATGGAAATCTTACAAAAGATGATGACGGAAAATGTCAAACGTCTTAATAAAACGTATATTGAAAAGCGTTTAAAACAAACAACAGATATAAAAGAAGTACAAAATCTACTATTTCAAAAAAAGGAACTTGACAAATTGAATATTGATTATATAAATGGTTAGAATAGTAGACAGGAGAAAGGATTGATAATAGTGAAAGATGTGGCAGAACAGAAACTAGCTTTTAAGGCAAAGTTAGACCAGCTTATAAACATTGCAAAAGACAAAAAAGGAATGCTTGACCAAGAAGATATCAACGATGTATTTTCAGACATGGATCTGGAACCTAGTAAAATAGAACAAATATATGAATATCTAGAAGCACAAAATATTGATGTCATTGGCAATTTAAATGACGCAGAAATAGATGATGTTGATATTGATTTAAGTAACTTACCTGATGGCATCAGTATAGATGACCCTGTTCGTATGTACCTTAAAGAAATCGGAAAAGTCCCTCTCCTTTCAGCAGAACAAGAAATTATCTTAGCACAAAGAATGCAAGATGGTGATCAAGAAGCTAAAAAGAAATTAGCAGAAGCCAACTTAAGATTGGTAGTGAGTATTGCAAAACGTTATGTAGGTCGTGGTATGCTTTTCTTAGACCTTATTCAAGAAGGAAATTTAGGTCTTATTAAAGCGGTAGAAAAATTTGATTATACAAAAGGTTTTAAATTTAGTACTTATGCAACTTGGTGGATTCGTCAAGCTATTACAAGAGCTATTGCTGATCAAGCACGTACTATTCGTATTCCGGTGCATATGGTAGAAACAATTAATAAACTCATGCGTGTATCAAGACAACTATTGCAAGAACTAGGTCGAGATCCTCAACCTGAGGAAATTGCAAAGCGCATGGATATGCCAGTTTCTAAAGTACGTGAGATTATGAAGATTTCGCAAGAACCAGTTTCTTTAGAAACACCTATTGGTGAAGAGGAAGATAGCCACTTAGGCGACTTTATTCCTGATGAGGATATACCGGTGCCAGCAGAAGCAGCGGCCTTTACTTTATTAAAAGAACAATTAATCGAAGTATTAGATACGTTGACAGAAAGAGAACAAAAAGTACTTCGCTTACGATTTGGATTAGATGACGGGCGTGCAAGAACGCTTGAAGAAGTTGGTAAAGAATTTAGCGTAACAAGAGAACGTATTCGTCAAATTGAAGCTAAGGCATTAAGAAAACTTCGTCATCCAAGTAGAAGTAAGAAATTAAAAGATTATCTCGAATAAAACTTAAAAAGTAGAAGTTGCTTAGTCAACTTCTCTTTTCTTATTAAAAATTAAAATGTAAAAGATTTGAAGAGGTGTTACAGTGCAATTATCAACGCGTTTATCAGCTTTAGTGCAATATGTTCCACAAGGGAGCAGAGTTATAGATGTAGGAACAGACCATGCCTATATACCTATTTATTTAATTAAAAATAATAGGGCGGTAAGCTGTTTAGCTACAGACATTAATGCAGGCCCATTAAAAAAAGCGGCTCATAATATAAAACAACATCATATTCATCAAATTCGTTTAAAGCAAACTAATGGGTTAGAAGGTGTTTGTGAAGAAGATGGTGATGTGATTATGATTTCTGGTATGGGTGGTTATCTCATTATCGATATTTTAGAACGAGCTAAGAAACTTGTAAGTGGTATAAGAAAGCTGATACTTCAACCCCAACAGGATATTGATGAGGTGAGAAGATATTTACATCAGATAGGTTTTCGTATAGAAGATGAAGATTTTGTAATTGATGATGATAAGTATTATACTGTTATTGTGGCTGTTCCAGGAAATGAACATTATGCGCATACATATGAGTATGTCTATGGAAAATGCTTAATTGAAAAAGGTTTGCCTGTGTTTAAAGAATGGCTTGTTAAGAAGGAAGAAAAGCTAGAAGAAATTAGTGCGGCGCTTCAAGATAAAGAATCAGAGAGTGTTGTTAAACGTAAGCAAGAATTAGCTAAGGAATTAGCAATGCATCGGGAGGTGATGGCATGCCTATTTTAAAAGAAATAATAATTACTTTGGAAAAGTTGGCACCAATAGAATTAGCAGAGTCTTGGGATGCAGTAGGGTTAATGCTAGGAAGCGGGCAGCAAGAAATTAGTAAGGTTTTATGTGCACTTGACTTAAATGAAGAAGTAGTAGAAGAGGCCATTCAGATTCAGGCAGATTGTATTATCACTCATCATCCATTTTTTTTTAAACCATTGAAGTCTGTTGATTTAGATTCTAAAACAGGTAAAATAATTGCTAAGCTGATTAAGGCCAATATAGCAGTTTATGCCATGCATACGAACTATGATATAGCTGAAGGTGGATTAAATGATTATTTATGTGCAGGCTTAGGATTAAAGGAAGTTGAAGTTCTTCAAATGACAAAGCAAGAGAAGTTATGTAAGTGTCAAGTTTATGTACCGATTACCCATGCAGAAAGGGTAAGAGAAGTTATTGTGAACTATAATCAGTGTAAGATTGGTGATTATTTAGGATGCACGTTTATGGCCAACGGAGAAGGGACCTTTATACCATTAGAGGAAGCTCATCCTTATATAGGAACATCTGGAAGCTTAGAGAAGGTTCAGGAATGTGTTATTAGCTTTATGGTTGAGGCTAGTGAGGTTTCTAATTTGATGGAGCATATTCAAGAGATACACCCCTACGAAGAAGTAGCTTTTGATGTATTTGAGCTCAAACATATCACTAAAGAATATGGTATAGGTCGCGTAGGGGTATTACCACAAACCTTAAGTTTAGAAGCTTTTATAACTAACATTAAGCAATTTTTTAATTTGTCTTATGTACGTGTTACAAAAGTAAAGGAAGAACCAGTTATTAAGCGTGTTGCCATTTGTTCTGGTAGTGGTTCTGAATATATTTCAGTAGCAGCTAGGAAAGCGGATGTTTATATTACAGGTGATTTGAAATTTCATGAGGCACAAATGGCATATCATTTAGGTATTCCAGTCATTGATGTGGGACATTATGCTTCGGAAAATAATGCACTAAAGCCTATTGGTGATTGTATTATGAAACAATTTCCTGAATGTGAGGTTGTTTATTCTAAGGTAGATGGAGAAATGCTATTTATAAGATAGGGGGAATAAAGAATGAGTAAAATGGTTCGTATTTTATTTAAAGATGGTAAAGAGATACAAGTGGAAAAAGGAACAACATTTGAAGAACTAGCTGAAAAAGTAAAGGGGCAGGGAGAATATCCTATTATGTTGGCTGAAACTGAAAATAGCTATAAAGAGCTAGCTTCACCTATTTTACACGACTTATCTGCTGTGCGTTTTATATACTTAAATGAAAAAGATGGGATGCGCGTTTATCAACGTAGTGCAACCTTTTTACTTGTAGCAGCTGCTAAGCGTATTTTTCCAGGTCGTCATATTATTGTCAATCATCATATAGCAGGGGGATACTTTTGTGAATTTAAAGATGATGGCTTATGTAGCGACGAAAATATCCAAAAGCTTGAAGAAATGATGTGGCAGATGGTAAGAGAAGAGTTGCCTATAAGAAAGGAAGTCTTAAGTGTAGAACAAGCAATGGAACTTTTTGAGGCAGAAGGAATGTTAGACAAAAAGGAACTGTTTAAATATAGAAGGACTTCTACCGTTAATATCTATAGACTAGATGAGGCAAAAGATTATTTTTATGGCTATATGCTTACTAATACAAAAGCTATTCAACTTTTTAAGCTTATTCCTTATGCCCATGGCTTTATTTTACAATTTCCAGATGAAAAAGACCCCAGTCATTTAAAGACTTTTGTACCTCAACCTAAGTTGTCTAATATCTTTAGAGAGTCAGAGAGATGGGCACGGATTTTAGGAGTAGATACGGTAAGTGCACTTAATAACGTGATTGCAAAAGGTGAAATAGACGAACTTATTAAGATTTCAGAGGCACTTCATGAAAAGAGAATTGCAGAAATAGCGGATCAAATTGTGGAGAAAAAGCATATCAAGCTTGTTCTTATCGCAGGGCCTTCATCTTCTGGAAAAACGACTAGTGCAAAAAGATTAGGTATACAGCTCAAGGTAAATGGTATGAAGCCACATGTTGTGTCCATTGATGACTATTTTGTAGATAGAGAACATACGCCAAGAGATGAAAAAGGTGATTATGATTTTGAAGCCTTAGAAGCAATTGATATTCAGCTTTTTAATGAGCATATGAAAGCGCTGATTGAAGGCAAAGAAGTAGAGGTCCCTACTTTTAACTTTGTAACAGGTAAAAGAGAATACAAAGGGAATAAGATTAAATTAACGCCAGATGAAATACTTATCGTAGAAGGGATTCATGGACTTAATGAGAAATTAAGCTATGCTATTCCAGCTGAAAATAAATTTAAAATTTATGTGAGTTGTTTAACACAGCTTAATATTGATGAGCATAATCGCATTCCTACTACAGATACAAGATTAATTAGACGTATGGTAAGGGATAATCAATATCGTGGTATTGACCCAGAAAAAACTTTAGCCATTTGGGCTTCTGTAAGACGTGGAGAAAATAAAAACATTTTCCCTTTTCAGGAAGAAGCAGATGCTATGCTGAATACAGTGCTAATTTATGAATTAGCAGTTCTTAAATCAAAAGCAGAGCCTTTACTTTTTAGAATTACACGTCAATCACCTTATTATGCAGAGGCTAAGCGTATGTTAAAGTTCTTAGAATATTTTTTACCAATGGATACTTCTGAGATTCCAAGCAACTCACTTATTAGAGAATTCTTGGGAGGAAGTTCCTTCCAATAACATCAAAAAAAGTAATCGATGTTAATTGACAAGAAAAAGGAAGTAGTGTAAAATAAACAAGTTGTTAAGTAAGTCAGACAGTCGCACGCACATGGCCGAAAGGTAGTGCTTGAGGAACGTCCGGGCTCCACAGAGCAAGGTGCTGGGTAATACCCAGTGGAGGCGACTCTAAGGAAAGTGCAACAGAAATAAACCACCTATCACTTGATAGGAAAGGGTGGAAAGGCGAGGTAAGAGCTCACCGTCCCTTAGGTGACTAAGGGAGCCATGTAAACCCCACCTGGAGCAAGACCGTATAGAAAGACGTTAATAGCTGCTCGCTAGTCTTTGGGTAGGTCGCTAGAGCTTATAGGTAACTATAGGCGTAGATAGATGACTGTTTGATACAGAACCCGGCTTATAGACTTGGTTAACAACCTTATATGAATATGAAGAGAACATGCTTAGGAAGAATGAGCTTGTTCTCTTTTTTTGTGTATAAAAGAATAATTCATTCTCTAAGGAGAGGGATGAATGACCAAGGGAATGATTAAAGTGAAAATGATTTTTGTAATTAGTGAACAATCAAATAACGCATTTAATACAAAAAATTAATAATTAAGTAATTTATATAATTTTTTTGTAAATATTCATTAAATATAAAATTGACTATTATAGGCAATTATCATAGAATTATAATAAGCAAACAAGATGAATAAGGGGTGAAGGGTAAAATGTCTATGAATTTAATCATTGCCGATACGAATCAAGATTACGTGGAAAGATTAAAGGATTATATTCTGAATAAGTATCAAGACCAATATATCATTGAACTTATTTACGATAAATACCAGCTTAAAGAGAGGATAAAACAGGGAAAGTGCCAGGTTGTATTATTAACACCAAATTTATATGACCCAGAAATGAATATAAAAAATATTGAGTTACCTATTATTTTAGTTGATGAAGAGGCACCTTTACCTTATCCAGATAAATTTAAAAGATCAATTAATAAGTATACGCGTATCACATCTTTGATGCTTTATGTTGAAGAAGAATACGAGGAAATGGAGAGGAATAAACCTGTTATATATGGTGTATATTCACCTGCAGGTGGTGTTGGAAAAACAACGATTGCTTTATCTGCAGCTATTGCTTATGCGCAAGCTGGTAAGAAGGTACTATACTTTAATCTTGAGGACTTAGATAGCACGCCGATGTTTTTTGAAAAAGCTGAGGTGCCACCTATGGAAGTCTTACTCAACTTAGCTAAAGATTCATATGAACAAATGTTAGCTAAGAGAATTGGACAAGATAAGCGTACTGGTGTGATGTATTTTACAAGAGAAGTACAAACGCTAGATCCTTATGCCATTAGTGCAGAGGAAGTAAGTCGCATTGTTGACACACTTATTGAAAGTGGTATGGCTAATATTGTTATTATTGACTTGAGTACAGAACTTAATTTCCTTAATCGTCAAGTATTTGAAATGGCAGATTATTTAATGATGGTTGTTAACCAAAACACCCAATCAACTTATAAAACAAACTGCTTTATGGCACAAGATGAACTTATAGAACCAATAAGAAATAAGATTAAATTTGTTATTAATCAAGGTAAGGAATTCAGTATTAATCAAGATGTTGAAGTGATTGCACGGATTGATAAGCTTTATGCAACCAATCCTTTAGGATTATGTGAGTATATTGCACAAAATCATTTTTTGAGTCTTCATGGCTTAAATGAGCAGTAAGGTATTCAGATCAAAGGAGGGATGCATGAAATGAAAGATAATAGTGTTTTTTTTAGGATTAATAAAATAGAAGGTAAGTCATTTTTATCATTTGATTTAGATACAATGAAGAAGTACGACCAGATTGCGTGTGGCGCCTTGAAGTTAGAAACACCTGACTTTATCATGCCGGTGCTGTTTGAAAAGGGTCCAGGCATTATAACACTTCGCTATTCAGTTCCAGAGAATTATGTGGCTTTAGAAGAGTTTACTGGCAGCCTTATGATTGAAGATGTTTTAAAATTGTATCAATGGACGATGTACAGTTTAGAAGAGTGTGGAGATTGGTATTTAAAGCCAGAGGCTTTTTGTTTTGATACAAGTCATGTATATATAAGTGAAAAACATGAACGTTTAGTTTTTGCATACATACCAGATGACCGTACACAGTTGGATGTTCAGGGCATAAAATCTATTTTTATTAGTTTGCTTGAGAAGTGCAATGAAACAAGCGGTGGCAATATTCAACTTCAACTTTATAAATATTTCTACAAGCCTAAATTCTCTTTAGAAGAGTTTCGAAAAATGGTAGATAAATTTAACGAAGATGTCATGCATAAACAGCAAGCGGCTCCAGCTGTAGAAGTGAAAAAGGTAGTAGAGCCAACTACACCGCCAGTGGTGACTAAAGAAACGAAAGTAGCGCCTACACCAGCAGTGAAACCTGCAGAAGAGGTTCCAGAGAAGCCAATAGAAAAAGCAGTATTGGTAGAAAAGGAAGAACCAGTTGCAACTTATAGTGCAAAAACTTCTAAACCGGTAGAGGTGGAAGAAGCTAATCCACGATCAGTTTATGCAGCTCAGCCTAATCGTTCACAGCTATCACAAGAAGAAATAGAGGAAATGGTTAAATCTATTTATAGTTCTAAACCGTTAGAGCCTGTTGAAAAGAAGGTGGCAGAGGAAGCTTCTGTTTATGGTACAAAGGGTAGTAGCATAGCAAGAAACAATAGTTTTAATGAAGAGGAAGATGAAGAAGAAGAATCATTTTATAGTTCAAAATCTAAGGAGGCAATGAGTGGATCATCACCTAAGAAGAAGAACTTATTTGATAACGTATTTAGTGCGCCAACGAAAAATACACGCACTAGTAATAGCTCTACAGAAAGAAGAAGAGGGCCTGTTCTTAAGTCTATTAGCACCCATACCCGATATGATTTACCTAAAGTTATTCCTTTAGATTTTGAAGATGACCAGTTTATTATAGGACGTGCAACACGAACAGGAGAAGAAACAGGAGCACATTATGAATTTGGTGCTGAAATTACACCTATTAGCCGTATGCATGCTGAAATTCAAAGACAAGATGATTTATATTATTTAAAAGATTTGGGTTCAAGCAATGGTACTTTTTTAAATGGAACAAAAATTGAACCTAATAAAGCTTATCAGATTGAAGAAGGAGACAAGATTGCTTTTGCAATTGCTTTTTCAAAAAATAGTATTGAATATATGTTTGTAGAATAAAATAATAGGCATCTATGAGATGCCTATTATTTTATTTACTTTGTATATTTTGCCCTTCAATCATAAGGGTTTGTGTTGGAAATGCAATAGAAATGTCAAGACTATCACAAATAGCAATAAGCTCCAAATTAACAACTTCTTTAATAGCTAGATAGCTAGGGTAGTCAGTCTTTAAAACATAGTAAATGATTTGAATGTTTAATGCATAATCCCCAAAGTTTTCGAAAGCAACAAGAGAAGTATCTGCTTCAATATCGGGGTGGGTTTCTAAATAATTTTTGATCTTTGTGATACAGGTTTTAAGTTGAGTGGTGGAAGTGGCATAAGCTACACCTAAATCAAATTTAACACGCCTTTTACTCATGCGACTCCAATTAGTAATATTAGAATTTCCTATAGTGGCATTTGGAATAACAACTAATCCTTGAGTAAAAGTACGAATACGTGTACTACGAAAACTAATGTCTTCAACGATACCTTCAATAGTACCTAATTCGACCCAATCACCAATAACAAAGGGCTTATCTAAAAGTAAAATCATACCTGAAAAAATGTTGGCAATGGAATCTTTTGAGATAATAGCAACAGCAGCACCACCTATTCCAACACCAGTAATAATGGTTGAAAGATTAGGTACTAAAGTAATTAAAATAAGCATAACACCAATAGTTACCGTAATAAAGCGAATAATACGTGCCATATAACGAATAAATAAAGTATTGTCAATTAAAGCAACGCGCATATTAAAGTTACTAAATAACTGTTCATAGATATGTTCAAGATCGTAAATAGCCCAAGTTATGATCCCTATAATAATCACACTATAATACTTAGTTAATGTAGCTTTGGAAATAATACTAATTGGAATCGTTAATTCTCCTAAAATAAACGATTGCTCTGAAGGTGTTTGATAATAAATAAACGGTGAAATAGCGAGAGCCATGTATATACCTGTAAATAGAAACAGATAATTAAAAGGTTTTTGCAAACAATCAAAAAGAACAATGTCTAATCGTTTTTGTTTAAACTGAATCTTGGATAAAAATTTAATAACCAGTTTGCTTAAAATGCGTTTAGCAATAATAAAAATGAATAAGACTAAAGCAGCACCTATAAGTCTTATATAAAAGGGATCTTTAATAAGTGTAGTAAATAAATTCATTGTGTAACCTTTCTAGATATATTGATACTTATATTTTACGTATTATTATACAATGATATTGCAATAAATAAAAGCTATTTCTAGGCAAAATACAAGAGAATATGGTATAATATAACAAGTTCAAGTCAATAGTATTAACAGTAAAAGAATAAGGAAAAGGCGTAATCAATGAGAATTTCAAAGGAATTATGGGTTGAAGATGGCGTTAAGTGGACAACTTGGAAGAAGAATCAGTTAGTAAAAAGAAATAAATATAAAGGAAGTGTTTATTTAGTATGCAGTTCACCTTGTGATCACTGGTTATTTGAAGTGATTGAAGCAAAGCATTTAACGAAACGATATGAGGCGTGCTACGTTATAGGGATTATGCAGACAAGAGAAGGTGCTATTAGGTATATAGCAAGCCTTATAGATAATATTTATAACAAGCAGATTATGAGTTATGAGGTATTAACCACATAAGAAAGAGGTGCATAATGGGCATGATATGGTTAATAATAAAAATAATCCTATGGACTGTACTTGCATGCATCAGTGTGTTTGTTTTCTTATGTATGCTTGCATTAGTAGCTCCTGTTCGTTATGAAGCTTATCTTGAAAAATACGATCAGTTAAATTACGATGTAAAGGTAAGGTATTTAAGAGGCGTTAAGGGACATTTTTATTTACAAGATGGTATCAAATATCAGGAAATAAAAGCATTTGGTAAAAGACTTTATTTTGAGAAAGAAGAGCTATCTTTAAAAGAGCAGGAAGTAGCTGTAATATCTAAAGTAGTTCATCCTACAACAAAATATGAGCAAGATCACGTAAAGGATCAGCTAAAAGATGATCAAGTAGATGTACAAAAACAAATGACAAAAAAGCAACAAGCTACTTATAAGACCGTTTCTTCTATAAAAGAAAGTAAAGGTACAGGAAAAACAGCACAAGCATCTCGCATGGCATCTGAAGAATCAGATCAAAAAGAAAACCATACTGACTCAAATATAGGCTTAATAAGAGAAATAGTTTCTCTTCCTTATTTTTGGAGGTTATTAAAAAGTATTTGTAAATTATTAAAAGACATTATTATTTATATTGGGCCTAAGGAGTGGTCTTTTGAACTCGTTGTAGGAAAAGAAGAACCAGCAGAAACGGGCGAGCTTATGGCGAAGCTTATTATGCTTTATCCGTGGTATTATCAGCATGGTATTATAAAAGGGAATTATGAAACGCCAGGTATATGGGGAGGCTTTTTGGCAGAAGGGAAGTTCTGTATAGGTGGTATTTTAAAGCGTATCATAGCGTTTTTATGGTATAAACCAGTAAGGGAATCTATAAAATTGATATTAAGAAAGAGAAAGGAAGAAGAAGATGGAGAGTAAAGTAAATCAAGAATTAAATGGGTTAATGGAACAGTTAGAAAATTTTATTACGACTAAAACAGTAGTGGGTGAGCCTATTCATATTGATAATACCATATTAGTTCCTTTAATAGATGTGAGTTTTGCTGCAGCATCAGGTTCTACTGCTAGTAATAAATATACAGAGCGTCGTAAAGAAAGAGAAAAGAGAGTAGAGGGAGGAACAGGAGCAGGAGCAGGAGGTTTAGGTGCTAAAGTAACACCTAGTGCCATGCTTGTTATTCAAAACGGAACTACTCAATTAATTAATATACGTAATCAAGATAGTATTACTAAGTTAATTGATATGATTCCTGGTTTAGTAGCAAAAGTGCCTGATTTAATTGCAAAATTTACTGGTGAAGAAGCTACAAAGGTTATGGATGCAAATAGTGATCACTATCATGATTTAGAAAAAGAAAAATAAGCGAGTAATCAATAGCAGAAAAGGGAACTTGGTCATCAAACCTAGTTCCCTTTTCTGCTATTGATTTAATGCTATAAGAACTATACATTAAATCTAAATAATATGATGTCCCCATCTTGTACTACGTATTCTTTTCCTTCAAGGCGTACGAGACCTTTTTCTTTAGCAGCGGTGTAGGAACCACAAGCAACTAAATCATCAAAGTTAACAATTTCTGCACGAATAAAACCACGCTCAAAGTCTGAGTGGATTTTTCCAGCAGCACCAGGGGCTTTGGTTCCAACAGTAATTGTCCAAGCACGTACTTCTTGTGGACCAGCAGTTAAGTAGCTAATTAAACCAAGTAATTTATAACTAGCTGCAACAAGGCGGTCAAAGCCAGTAGACTCAAGCCCTAAATCTTGTAAAAATACTTGTTTTTCTTCATCATCTAATTCTGAAAGCTCTTGTTCAATGCTAGCACAAATAACGAAAGTCTCAGAACCCTCTGCGGAAGAAAAGTCTTTTACGCGTTTAACATAGTCATTTTCAACATCACCAATTAAATCTTCTTCAGAAATATTAGCGGCATAAAGCATAGGTTTAGCGGTAATAAGACCTAATGAACCAATAAAGGCATCTTTGTCAGCATCCTCACCTAAAAGTGTGCGTGCAGCTTTGCCAGATTCTAAAGTACTATAGATTTCTTGTAAAATAGCAACTTCTGCAGCTATTGTTTTATCGGTTTTGGCAACTTTTGCAGATTTGGCAATTCTTCTTTCTAAGACTTCCATATCAGCAAAAGCAAGTTCTAAATTAATAGTTTCAATATCACGAATAGGATCTACGGTCTTATCAACATGAACAATATTATCATCTTCAAAACAACGCACAACTTGTACAATAGCATCCACTTCTCTGATATGAGAAAGGAATTGATTTCCTAATCCTTCACCTTTGCTAGCGCCCTTAATAAGCCCAGCGATATCTACGAATTCGATAGCTGCAGGTAAGACGCGTTGTGAATTATACATGTTTTTTAATACTTCTAATCTTTTATCAGGTACAGCTACAACCCCTACGTTAGGTTCGATTGTACAAAATGGGTAGTTAGCAGATTCTGCACCTGCTTTAGTTAATGCATTAAATAGTGTACTTTTTCCTACGTTAGGTAGTCCAACTATTCCAAGTTTCATATGTTTCATCCTTCCTCAAACTCAGTTATCCTCACCTCTTTGATCAAGAGGAATCTGTGAAATAAATAGAGTGATATGTTTTATCATGTATAGTTTATCGCATAATAAATAAAACTGCAATAAAATGCAGTTTTATTTACGATGACAGCAACTTTTACTTAGGAAAAAACCTAATAAAATGCCAAAAAAGAATAGAGTAGATGGAAGTGAGAGGATAGAACGTAAAGAACAATCGTCTTGTCCTTCTTTTTGTCTAGCTACAACACGATAATGTGGGAATTGGGATGTCATGGGTAGATTCTCCTTTAAATTAAGTTTAATGCTAGTATGAATAAAATGAAATAGAATTATACCTCGTTTACAGGATTGATGAAATCTCCTATAATAAGTCCTAGAAGGAGGTGTATTATGGAAATACCAAACATTTATTTCCCTCATTTGGGACTATCATTTCATTTATCAGCAGAGGCTTTTAGCGTTTTTGGTATAACAGTTTATTGGTACGGCATTATTTTAACCACAGGTATTATTTTAGGTACACTTTTGGCCGTCTATATTGCTAAGAAGGAAAGAATAAATCCAGAAATCATAACGGATTTTGTATTATATGATATCCTTTTTGCACTTTTAGGTGCTAGAATTTATTTTGTAGCATTTAAGTGGGATTATTATAAGGAAAACTTAGGAGAAATTTTTAATATTAGACAAGGTGGGATTGCTATTTATGGTGCCATTATTGCGTCTATTCTTGTTGCTATTATTTACACAAGATATAAGAAGATTAAGTTCTTCCAATTTGCCGATATTGCCACCTATGGTTTGATTTTGGGTCAAGCGATTGGAAGGTATGGTAATTTTGTGAATAAAGAAGCTTTTGGTAGTTATACCAACAATCCTTTAGCTATGGCTATTTTAAAATCAGAAGCAAAACCGCCTCTTTCAGATGAAGTACTTAATCATATTGTACGATTTGAGACTTTTGGAACTGCCGAATATATTCAAGTACATCCTACATTTTTCTATGAATCAACTTGGAATTTCATTTTGCTTATCCTATTGTTATTTTATAGAAAGCATAAAAAGTGTAATGGAGAAATCTTTTGTTTATATTTAATTGGCTACGGAATAGGACGATTTTGGATAGAAGGATTACGTACGGATCAGTTATTACTGCACCTTACTGGGATTCCAGTTTCTCAAACTGTTGCCATATCATCCATAATTTTGGGAATAATTGGAATAATTATGTGTCGAAAATCATTTATTAAACAATAAAATAGAATTAATTATCCAAAAAAAGAGAATAATTGTTGTTTTCTTCCAAAAACTATATTATAATACCTTATATAGATAAAAAAGGTTTAATTTTTGTTTTTTTTGTTTAAGGGGGATTAATATGAATGAAGTGAAAAAGAGCATTACATTTATGCAAAATAATTTAAACAAGCTCTTGCATACTGCTGGTCCAACTGGATGTAAAACACCGGGAATTTACTCACTAAGTATTAAATTAGATAAAGAAATTGTTAAGTATTATAAATCATTAAGTCATCACTAGTAATAAAGGGCTAACCCTATGGGGTTAGCCCTTTTTGTGTGTCATAAACTTGAGAGAGATTTGCTATTTAATAAAAAGTTAATGATTTATTAAGATTTGACTTGAAATTTTCATGAAAACAGCCTAAAATATAAGAAAATGGGTGTAAGTGGTGAGAAGTGGGGGGGAGTGGTGAATGTTTATAGGTGAATATAAGCATAGTCTTGATGAAAAAGGCAGAGTTATCGTTCCTTCTAAATATAGGGAAAAGCTAGGAGAATGTTTTATCCTAACGAAAGGACTTGATGGATGCTTATTTATTTATCCCCTTTCTGAATGGATGCTTTTTGAGCAAAAGCTAAAAGGGTTACCACTTACTAATTTAAATGCAAGAAAGTTTGTTCGTTTCTTTTTATCGGGGGCAGTGGAGTGTACGACGGATAAGCAAGGCAGAATTTTGATTCCAACTCATTTAAGAGTATATTCTGAGATTGAAAAAGACATAGTATTTATTGGAATGAGTAATCGAATTGAAGTATGGAGTAATAGTAAATGGGAAGCTTATAATAATGAAAGTTTGGATGTAGAATTACTAGCTGAGCAAATGGAAGAGTTAGGAATATAAAGGTGATAAAATGAAATTTGAACATGTATCTGTATTATTAAATGAATGTATTGAAGGTTTGGCCATTAAGCCTAATGGGACGTATGTAGATGGTACATTAGGTGGGGCTGGACATGCCAGAGTAGTATGTAACTATTTAACAGAAGAAGGGCATTTTATTGGAATTGACCAAGATAAAAATGCTTTAGCAGTTTCTACCGAAAGGCTAAAGGATGTAAAGCCTAAAGTTTCAATTGTTAATAGCAATTTTGAAAAAGTAGCAGAGGTGTTAGAAGTATTAGGAATAGAAGGAGTAGATGGAATGCTTATTGATTTAGGTGTTTCTTCACATCAATTGGATGAACCTTCTAGAGGCTTTTCTTATATGCATGATGCACCACTTGATATGCGCATGGATCAAGATGGGGCTTATACAGCATACGAAGTTGTTAATGATATGGCAGAAGAAGAGCTGTTTCGTATTATTAAAGAATATGGAGAAGAAAAATGGGCTAAAAGAATTGCTCAATTCATTGTAGAAGAAAGAAAACAAAAGCCTATTGAAACAACCTATGAATTAGTAGAAGTGATTAAAAAGGCAATTCCTCAAGGGGCAAGGAAGGATGGGCCACATCCTGCTAAGCGTACTTTTCAAGCTATACGTATTGCAGTCAATAGAGAGCTAGAAATTATTGAACCTACTATTAAAGCGATAGTGGATAAGCTCAATAGTGGAGGAAGACTTTGCATTATTACTTTTCACTCCTTAGAAGACAGAATTGTAAAGCATGCTTTTAGAAATTTGGAAAACCCTTGTACTTGTGCACCACATATTCCAATATGTGTATGTGGGAAAAAACCACTTGTAAAGGTAATAACAAGAAAACCAATTTTACCTTCAGATGAGGAGATAGAAATTAATCCACGTTCTCGAAGTGCTAAATTAAGAATTATAGAGAAGTTATAATTGGAGGGGTGAAGTATGGCAAAGGAGTTTAAGAAGGGGTATAATTACCAGTATGATAGTACAGCACGGGCTTATGAACAGCCGATTATTAGTCCTGTACCAAGTACTGAGCCATTAAAACGTCCAAGAAAAGCTCAAAAGAAAAAATTAGATATTGCTTTTGGTATGCAACTTTCTTTTTGTGGTGTTGTTTTATTTACAAGTGCCTTTCTTTATATTAATAGTTATGCTTCGCTTCGCGCCAAACAAGGTCAACTGATTGAATTAAAAAATAATATGATAGCAGTAAAAAGTGCTATTAGTGAAACACAAGCGACGATATCAGAAAAGCTTAACTTAGATTATATACGTGAACGTGCAGCAAATGAACTTGGTATGAGAGAGCCTTTACCACATCAAATCGTTTATATTGAGTTATCAGAAGAGAGTTATACCTCATACGAGAAGTAAAGAAGTAGGTAAAAAGATGAAAAAACGGACAAGAGCAAAGAAAAAGCATAACCTAGTGACTAGAAAACACCTGAACAGGCGTATTGTTATTTTGAATATATGCTTCTTTGGTGTTTTTTTATTTCTAGGTTGGCAAGTAACAAGTATTAAAATCTTTAAAGGGGAAGAATATACCAAGGGTGCTTTAAGTAATATGACCAGAAGTGAATCTATTATAGCAGCTCAGCGTGGTGATATTGTAGATCGAAATCATAAGACATTGGCTACAAGTGTTTTGGCGTATAATGTTATTTTAAGCCCTAAAGATATTCTAACGCTTAAAGAAGAACAACAAGAAAAATTATATGCTACATTAGCTAAACAGGTAGACAAAACAGTCGATGAAATAAGAAACATCGTTAATGAAAGATCTAATTCAAAATATTATATTCTAGCTAAAAGAATATCTACTGAAAAAGCAGAGCCTCTTAAAGGTTTGGGAGGAGTAGCATTAGATAGAACTTATGTAAGAAAGTATCCAGCAGGTGAGTTGGCTGCACAAGTATTAGGCTATTTTAATAAAAATGAAGAAGGAAAATACGGTATAGAACAACAGTATGAATCCTATTTGGCAGGTAAGCCAGGTAGAGAATTTTCACAGATGGAAGGTTCTAAAATTATCACAAGACAATTACAAGATGCAGAAGCGGGAAGTACGATTACCTTAACTTTGGATGAAGTGATTCAACAATATGTAACTACAACTATGGAAAAATATATTGAGCAGTATAATCCCATTAATGCATCTGCAATCATAATGAATCCTAATACAGGTGAGGTTTATAGTATGTATTCCTATCCTAGTTATAATCCGAATACATATAATGATTTAAGTGAACAATTAGGAGCCAGTACTTGGAAAGGGTTGTCTTTAGATAAACAAACAGAAAAGCTTTTAGAGGCGTGGAAAAATCATACCATGCAATATATGTATGAACCCGGTTCTACTATGAAACCCATTATTATGGCAATGGCATTAGAAGAAGGTGTTATTAAAGGGGATGAAACCTACAATTGTCCAGGATATAAGGTTGTAGCAGATACAAGAATTAGTTGTTGGAAAACTGGTGGACATGGTGTACAAACTTTGGAAGAGGTAATAGCCAACTCTTGTAATGTGGGAATGATGGAGCTTACTAGCGGTATGGATAATGATGTTTTCTTAGAGTATATTAAGCGCTTTGGTTTTGGCGAGGAGACAGGTATTGAGTTAGCTGGAGAAGAAGTTGGCTTACTAGGCAAGAAATTAAATGTTGTGGATAAAGCAACTTATTCAATGGGGCAAAACCTGACAGTTACGCCGTTGCAACTTATTACAGCTTTTTCAGCAGTCGTTAATGGTGGGTATCTTATGGAACCCTATGTAGTTTCTAATATTATAAATGAAGACGGTGAAGAACTTCTTAATCAGAAAAAAGCAGTACGTCGTCCGGTTATTTCTTCTGAGATTTCTACTCTTGTGACGAGCTATTTGAAAAAGGTAGTAGAGGATGGAACTGGTACAGCAGCGGCTATTTCAGGGTATGATATTGGTGGGAAAACAGGAACTGGTGAAAAGCGGGTGAATGTTGACGGCAAGTTAGAGCGTCCAGAAGATGAATATGTTGTTTCCTTTATTGGAGCTGCACCTATCAGTAAACCTGAAGTTGTAGGATTAGTTGTTTTTGATGGTTTACCTGATAAAACAGGTGCTCCTTCAGCTGCTTTTAAAGAAATGATGGAAAATATTTTACCTTATTTAGATATTGAGTTGAATGTTAGCGCTGAGAATGCAGCAAGTACAGTAAGTGTAGTACCTGATGTTTCTAATAAAAATATTTATGAAGCGGTAGAGATTCTTAAGCAAAATGAGTTAGACTATGAGTTTGTTGGTGTAGGTAGTGAGGTTATAGATCAAGCACCAAAGGCTCAGGCTTTATGGAATAAAGGTGGAAGTGTAAAACTTTATTTAAAAACTAACCAAATGGATCAAATAGAAGAGGTTCCAGATTTGATAGGAAAAACAATAGAAGAAGCACAGACATTAGTAGAAGGTAAATTTGTAATTGAAGGTGCTATCTCAGGAAGTATATCGAGTCAAATGCCAAAAGCTGGTACAAAAATAGAAAAAAATAATAAGATTATCGTAAAAACAACTGAATAATGGCATAATGCCTCCTCCTTTAAAATACACTTTAGGTAAGACAACTTTTAAAGGAGGAGTTTTTCTATGCAAAATGATGTTTCTCTTGCTTTAAAGAGAAGAATGCTGATTATAATGCTTTGCTTTACATTAGGTCTTTTAGGAATGGGTGTGCGCTTAGCTTATGTACAAGTTATAGAAGGAAAAAAACTTCAAGAACTAGCAGATGAACAGCAAACGAGAAATAGAGCCATTACTCCCACTAGAGGAAATATTTATGACCGGAATTTAAATGTACTTGCAAAAAGTGCTTCAGTTGCTACTATTGGTGTAGTACATGCACAAATTACGGAACCAGAACGTGTTGCAAAAGTATTATCTGAGCATTTGAATATGGACTACGATGAAGTTTATAAGAAGGTGACAAAGCGAGTAGCTTTCATGCGTATTGCTACAAAGGTAGAAAAAAGTTTGGCAGATGAAATTCGTAGCCTGAATTTATCAGGTGTGAAAGTAGATGAAGATTCAAAACGCTATTATCCTTACCATACATTAGCTTCGCAGACATTAGGGTTTGTAGGAAAAGATAATCAAGGCATTATTGGGTTAGAGGTCAAGTATGATAGTTATCTGAAGGGTATTCCAGGAAAAATCTTAATGGAAACCAATGGTAAAGGTGAGAGAAGAGAGGAAGAAGTTGAGGTAAGGATTAATCCGGAAAATGGCAATCACCTTGTAACAACCCTAGATTTAACTTTGCAAGAGTATGCTGAACAAGCTATAGAAAAAGCTGTGGAGATGAAAGGAGCTAAAAGAGGGGCTATTATTATGTTGAATCCCCAAAATGGAGAAATTTATGCATTAGCTACAAAACCAGACTTTGACCTTAATGCACCTTTTACCATTAACAATGAAGGTATAGCGAATAATTGGGATTTATACTCATCAAAAGAAAAGCAAGAATTCTTAAATCAAATGTGGAGAAACTTCACCATTAATGATACCTATGAACCAGGATCTACCTTTAAAATTTTTACTTCAGCCATGGGACTTGAAGAGAATGTGGTAAGCGAGAATAGTCAATTTAACTGTTCAGGAAGTAAAGTAGTAGCTGGAAGAACCATCAAATGTTGGCGCAGTCCACGTTCTCACGGCGCCGAGAATTTTGTGCAGGGGGTTCAAAATTCATGCAATCCAGTTTTTATGGAGGTGGCAGAACGTGTTGGTGCTAGTAAATTTTACGACTATATGATAAAATTTGGCTTCAAATCCAAGACAAACATCGATTTGCCTGGGGAAGCAGTAGGAATCTTACATAATAAAAGTAATATTGGACCTGTAGAATTAGCAACCATGTCTTTTGGGCAATCTTTTCAAATTACACCTATGCAACTTTTATCTGCAGGTGCAGCAGCTGTTAATGGTGGTTATAAAGTAACGCCACATTTTGGTAAAGAGATTGTTAATGATAGGGGGGAAGTATTGACAACCTTTGAATATGCTAAAGGTGAACAAATTATCTCGAGTGAAACAAGTGAGCGCCTAAAAAAGATCCTAGAGAGCGTTGTTTCTGAAGGAGGAGGTAAGAAAGCGTATATTCCTGGTTATCGTATAGGGGGAAAAACTGCTACTTCACAAAAATTACCCCGTGGTTCGGGAAAATATACAGCCTCTTTTCTGGCTTTTGCGCCAGCTGAAAATCCAGTGGTAATGACACTGGTGATTATTGATGAGCCCCAAGGTACTTATTATGGTGGAACTATTGCAGGACCTGTTATGAAAGAAGTTTTATCTAATGCGCTTCCTTATTTAGGGGTTGAACCAACTTATTCAGAGACAGAACAGAAGTTGGATGAAGTTCAGAAAGTAATGGTACCTTCTTTTGTGGGAATAAAAGTTACAGAAGCAAAAAGCCTAGCGGAAAAGCAAGGAGTTGCGATTCGAATTGAAGGAGAAGGAAGTCAAATTGTTAATCAATTTCCTTTAGAAGGAGAGGTCATTAACAAAACGACGAAAATTATTCTTTATACAGACTAGATGACTTTTTTATCTGAATGAGTCGTGCTATAATAACTAGGAAATGAATAAGGAGGGTTACCATGGAACTAAGTAAACTATTAACGGGACTAAATTATGTATGTGTAAAAGGTAACGAACATCAGGAAGTTGACCATATGATTTATGATTCACGTATCAAGACAAATGCGGGATTATTTATTGCTATAGAGGGATTTAAAACCGATGGCCATCAATTTATTGAGGCGGCCATTGCAAATGGTGCAAAAGCTATTTTAGTACAAAAAGATGTAGAGATAAAAGAAGATGTTACAATCATTAAGGTGGAGGATACAAGGCTAGCTATGGCATTAGTAGCGAATAATGCCTATGGACATCCATCAAAGCAATTTGAACTTGTAGGTGTAACAGGAACTAATGGTAAAACAAGTATTACTTTTTTATTAGGACAGATTTTAGAAGCTTATCATAAAAAAATAGGAATTATTGGAACGATTGAAAATCGTATAGGAAGTCAAATTTTAAAAGCTGAGCGTACAACACCTGAATCTTTAGATTTACAAGCTTTATTTAAAAAGATGGTAGAAAGTCAAGTAGACACAACTTTAATGGAAGTTTCTTCACATGCTTTAGCATTAAGTCGTGTAGCAGGTTCTGATTTTAAAGTGGGTATATTTACGAATCTTACTCAAGATCATTTAGATTTTCATCAAACGATGGAAAATTATGCTGCAGCTAAAGCAAAGCTTTTTACTATGTGTGAAACAGGTATTGTTAATAAAGATAGTGATTATATAAACGAAATTATTAAAGGTGCTACATGTAATCTTGTAACGTATGCCATTGACAAGGATGCAGATTACAAAGCAACAAATGTAATAATAACTGCTGCAGGTGTAGAATATACTTTAGTGTGTGACCAGGGAACCTTTAAGGTTGATGTGCCTATTCCAGGTAAATTTACTGTTTATAATACATTAGCAGTTATTGCAGCAGCCCGTGCATTAGAAATTCCAATGACACATATTCTTGCAACGTTAAAAATAGCAAAAGGTGTTCCTGGCAGGGTGCAAGCTTTTAAATCTATCAAAGGTTATAGTGTATTAGTTGATTATGCGCATACACCCGATGGCTTAGAAAATGTTTTATCAACTATAAAAGAATTTGCACAAGGTCATATTATCACAGTATTTGGCTGTGGGGGAGATCGTGATAAAACAAAGAGGCCAATTATGGGAAAAATTGCTGCTACTTATTCCGATCATGTTTTTATTACCTCTGATAACCCAAGAACTGAAGATCCGCTTCTAATCTTAGACGAAGTAGAAGTAGGTGTTAAGGCAATAACAGATAATTATGTTAAAGTTGAAGATCGTAAGGCTGCTATTGAAATGGCATTAAGTGAAGCAAAAGCTGAAGATGTTGTACTGATTGCAGGCAAAGGTCATGAAAATTATCAAATTTTAAAAGATAGAATTATCCACTTTGATGATAGTGAAATTGTTAATGCGTATCTACAGGGGGAAATAGAATGAAATTAGATATACAAGACATTATATCAGCTGTAGGAGGCAAATGTATTCAAGAAGGTTTAATAAAACAACCTATTGAGGTGATTACAACAGACTCAAGAAGTCAGGTAACAAATGGTTTATTTGTACCCCTGAAAGGTGATCGCTTTGATGGACATGAGTTTATTAAAAGTGTATACGAAAAAGGAGTAATTGCCACCTTAACTATGGAGGATAAAGTGATTGACCCCCGTTTATGGACTATTAAGGTAGAGGATACGAGACAAGCGTTACTAGATCTAGGACATTATTATAGAAATCAATTTACAGTACCAGTTGTAGGAATTACAGGTAGTGTAGGAAAAACAAGTACAAAAGAGATGGTTGCAGCTGTTTTAAGTGGCAAGTGGCATGTGCATAAGACGGATGGTAATTTCAATAATGAAATAGGTTTGCCACTTACCTTATTTAAAATGGATGCATCACATGAAGCTGCGGTTATCGAAATGGGCATGAATCATTTTGACGAAATTCATCGATTAAGTTTAGCAGCAGCACCAGAAGTGGCAGTTATTACTAATGTGGGAACCTCACATATTGAGAATCTTGGAAGTAGAGAAGGTATCTTAAAAGCAAAGCTTGAAATATTAGATGGTTTGATGCCAGGGGGCTTATTAGTACTTAATGGTGATAATGACCTTTTAAGTACAGTGGGTGAATTACCTTTTAATAAGGTGACTTACGGTTTAAATACAAGTAATGATTATTATGCAGAGGCTATTGCCAATGAAGGAGAATATACTACTGCAATAGTGACAACACCGCAGTATAAGTGCAACATACGTATTAAGGCATTAGGAGAACATATGGTATATAATACACTGGCTGCTATTGCTGTCGCCCAATATTTAGGTTTAAGTAAGGCTGAAATTCAAAAGGGATTAGAAAGCTATGCACCAGCAAAAATGCGTATGCATCTTGAAACTTATGATAATCAAATAACAGTTATTGATGATACTTACAATGCTAGTCCTGACTCTATGGAGGCGGCCCTTAAGGTACTTAGAGATTATGATACAAAGGGAAGAAAAATAGCAGTGTTAGGTGATATGTTTGAAATGGGGGAATTTGCCCCAGAACTTCATAAAAAGGTAGGAGCATTTGCTGCTGAAATAGGGATTGATAGAGTTTATGCAGTAGGGACTCTAGCAGAATATATTTTTAAGGGTGCCAAAGAACAAGAAGGTGCACCAACATTTTATTATCCAACGAAAGAAGCGTTTATTGAAGTAATGCAAAGGGAACTTCAAGCAGAAGATACCGTTTTATTTAAGGCATCTAGAGGGATGCATTTTGAAGAAATGCTAGAAGCAGTAAGAAAGGTGAAGTGAGATGAAAAATGAAGCATTATATGCGGTTTTAATTGCATTCTTTTTAAATATTGTAATGAGCCCCTTTGTAATACCATTATTACAAAAATTAAAATTTGGGCAAAATGTAAGAACCGATGGACCTAATTCTCACCTTAAAAAGTCAGGGACCCCAACAATGGGGGGTATTATCATATTGGCTAGCCTTGTTTTAACAAGCTTATTATTTATTGTTAATAATAAAGAGGTTCAAACTATTTTATTTGTAACTTTAGGTTTTGGTATTATTGGATTTATAGATGACTATATTAAGGTTGTAAAAAAGCGTTCTTTAGGTTTAACAGCTATGCAAAAAATTATAGGACAATTGATTGTAACTTGTATTTTTGCGTATTTACTAGCGAATTATGTGGGGTTAGGTACTAGCATTATTCTACCATTCACAGGCGGAAGTGAGTGGGATATGGGTGTTTTATATTGGCCATTTTTAGTAGTAGGTGTACTGGGGCTAGTTAATGCAGTTAATTTAACAGATGGTTTAGATGGCTTAGCTTCAGGAGTAACTGTTTTAGTTGCTACTTATTTTGCAGCTATTGCATGGGGAATTCAAAGTAATGTCGTACCTATTGCAGCAGCGGCAGTAGGAAGTTTACTGGGCTTTTTATTATTCAATAGCTATCCTGCCAAAGTATTTATGGGGGATACAGGATCTCTTGCATTAGGTGGTTTTGTGGTTGCTACCGCTTTTGTTATGAAAATGCCGTTGTTTATTTTAATAGTAGGATTTATTTATGTAGTAGAAAATATTTCGGTTATTTTACAAGTGGCATATTTCAAAAAAACAAAAAAACGTTTATTTAGAATGGCACCTATTCACCATCATTTTGAATTAGGAGGATGGCCAGAGACAAAGGTTGTAACAGTTTTTTCGGTTATTACTGCCATTATGTGTTTAATTGGGCTTATTGCCTTATAGGGAGGAAAGTAACGTGGAAATCATGGGAAAAAATGTTTTAGTAGTGGGTAATGCCAGAAGTGGTATTGGTGCTGCTAAGTTAGCACATCAAAAAGGTGCGACGGTTTGTATTTATGATGGTAAACCTTATGAAGCATGGCAAGAAGAAGCTAAACAAACCATTAATGAGCTTAAATCACAAGGAATAATGTATACATTAGGAGAAATGCCTGATGTTAAAGCATTTGACCTTGTGGTGATGAGCCCAGGGATTTCTCCGGAGATTGAAGTCGTTCAGCTAGCTAAACAGCTAGGAAAAAAGATTACAGGAGAATTTGAATTTGCTTCATGGTACTGCAAGGCTCCCATTATTGCTATTACAGGAACAAATGGTAAAACAACGACAACCACTTTAGTAGGAGAAATTATGAAGAAATACAATCCGTCTACTTATGTGGTGGGAAACATAGGAAGGGCTTTTAGTGAAGAAGTGCTCCAAATACCTGAAAATGGCATTGTGGTAGCAGAAGTAAGTAGTTTTCAACTAGAAACAGCTGATACCTTCCATCCATTTATCAGCGCATTACTTAACATTACACCTGATCATTTAAATAGACATCATACAATGGAAAATTATTGTGCTTGTAAATATAATATTTTTAAAAATCAACCAGAGGAAGGATATAGTCTTTTAAACACTAAAGATCACTATTATGAAGAAGCAAAAAAACAGGTAAAAGCAAGGTGTATGAGTTTTTCTCTTCAAGAAATACCTGATTGTGGTGCGTATGTACAAGCTGACACTTTATATGAAAATGTTCATGGAACGGCTCATGCAATTTGCAAAATAGAAGACTTGCATATTAAGGGCACTCATAATGTAGAAAATGCTTTAGCAGCTATAGCTATGGCTGCCGCCTTTGGTGTACCTGGAAATTTAATTAGAGAAGTATTAACAACATTTAAAGGTGTAGAGCACCGTACAGAATATGTATTGACAAAGAGGGGTGTAGATTTCTTTAATGATTCTAAAGCAACAAACACAGATGCAGCTATTGCAGGTCTAGTAGGTTTAAGTAGCTTAAACAAACCTATTCGTTTAATTGCTGGGGGAATGGACAAACAAACAAGTTTTAAAGACTGGATTAAACACTTTAACGGTTTAGTAGAGAAAGTTTATATTATTGGTGAAACAAAACAGCAAATTGTAAAGGAATGTCTAGAAGAAGGCTTTACACAGGTAGCTACTTTCGAAACTTTGGAGGACGCTATCAAAGCAGCTTATAATGAGAGTAAGGCAAATGAATGTATCCTCCTATCGCCAGCATGTGCAAGTTGGGATATGTTTGAAAGCTATGAAAAAAGAGGAGAGCTCTTTAAAGAAACTGTAATGCAATTGGAAGGGTGAGATGATGGAAACAATTAGGTCAACTAACCTTACTAAAAGAAGAAAAAGGCAAGAACAAAGTACACCAGATTTTGTGTTAATGGCTATTATTTTAATCATTGTAGCTTTTGGTGTTGTAATGGTGTATAGTGCGAGCTTCAATTATTGTACAGGCAAAGGGTGGGCACCTACTAAATTAGCTATTAAGCAGCTTGGATTAGGGGCTGTAGGGATCATAGCGATGTTATGGATTAGCTTTAAATTTGATTATCATATCTGTACAAATCGTAATTTAGTACGCCTTTTTTACTGGGGAAGTATTCTCTTGGCAGCTAGTGTAAAGGTGATTGGTATTGAAGCTAATGGTGCAAAACGTTGGATTCAAATAGGAGGTATACAAATCCAACCATCTGAGTTTGTTAAATTAGCAGTTGTCCTTATGCTGACTTCCTTTATTATTAGAAATAAGAAGGATATGAATCGGCCCATTAACATATTAAAGGGCTGGTTACTTGTACTTATTCCAACAGGTGTAGTAGTTGTATTAGGAACAAATCTAAGCTCTGGACTCGTTATTGGTGGTATTGGAGCAGTCATTATGTTTTCTTGTACAGGCAAGGTGAGATACTATTTATTATTGATAGCATTAGGTGTGGGGCTGATTTTTGGTGTGCGTTACTTGGCCTCTGTAACACCAAAAGGTGAAGATCCTAATTTCCCTATTATCAATAAAATCTTACCAGGCTATCGTTTGGATAGAATTAGAGTATGGGAAGATCCTTGGACAGATCCTACGGAAGATGGGTATCAACCGATACAAGCATTATTAGCAGTAGGATCCGGGGGGTTATTTGGAGTAGGCCTAGGTTCAGGTGTACAAAAGTTAGGCTTTTTACCGGAACCCTATAATGATATTATTTTTGCTGTTATTTGTGAAGAATTAGGGTTAGTGGGGGCACTTCTCTTAATGTTAGGTTATGCTGTTATTGTTATACGAGGAATGGCTATAGCCATGCGGGCACCAGATTTTTCTGGTTCTTTAATGGCAATTGGGATTACTAGTATGATTGGGATTCAAGCAATTATTAATGTAGCTGTTAATACGAATACATTGCCTACTACAGGTATGCAGTTACCACTTGTAAGTTATGGAGGGACGGCTTTAGTAGTACTTTTAGCAACATTGGGACTTCTACTTAATATTTCTAGAAGTGCCGATATTGAAAAGCTGCAAAAGTAATAAGTCACATATTTCTACTTCTTGGAATAATATGGTTTTATAGAAGCTTACCTATTTCAGGAGGTGCTCTTAAATGAGTAAGTATGTTATTCATGGAGGTAAGCGTCTAGAAGGTGAACTGTGTATAGATGGCAGTAAAAATGCAGTTCTTCCTATTATTGCAGCGACTTTACTAAGTGGGAATATAACTTATCTTCAACATTGTCCTAGGATATTAGATGTGGAGATTATGATAGAAATATTGAAGCAATTAGGTTGTAAAGTAGAATGGGAACAAGAGAACTTGATGATTCATACAAGTACTTTGCAGAACTGTGACATTAGTGAAGAATTAGTCAAAAAAATGCGTTCGTCCATTATTTTACTAGGAGCCCTAATAGGAAGATGCGGGGAAGCCCGTATTAGTCAACCAGGTGGTTGTCAGTTAGGTGCAAGACCTATTGATTTACATCTTAGTGCATTAAAGCAAATGGGAGTTCATATTACAGAGCAGCAAGATACAATTATTTGTAAAAGTTCAAACCTTCACGGCGCTGAGATTTCTCTTGCTTTACCAAGTGTAGGAGCTACAGAAAATATTATGTTAGCTGCTACGCTTGCACAAGGCAATACGACGATTTATAATGCAGCTAAAGAACCAGAAATTGTTGATTTACAAGATTTTCTTGTGGCTTGTGGTGCCAATATTACTGGAGCTGGGACAGAAATGATTAAGATTCAAGGAGTAAAAAAATTAGGTGGTGTTAACTACCGTGTTATTCCAGATCGTATCATAGCAGGTACGTATTTGGTGGCGGCAGCAATCACCAGAGGGAATATTACCCTAAAAGACATACGCATTGAACATTTAGATACAATTATTAAAAAGTTAGAGGAAGTAGGGTGCCATATTAAGGCGAGCAGTAATGAAGTAAGTTTAATGGCACCTACTCATTTAAAGGGTATAGAATTAATCACTGAGCCTTATCCAGGTTATCCGACAGATATGCAATCGCAAATGATGGCACTCCTTTGTACTTGTGAGTCGCCAAGTAGAATTAAAGAAAATTTATTTGAAGCACGTTTTAAACCAGCTTATGAATTAATGAAGATGGGTGCTAAAATTCATGTGGAAGACAATGAGGCTTATATTATGCCTACACATTTGATGGGAGCAAAGGTTAATGCTACTGATTTAAGAGGAGGGGCGGCGCTTGTTTTAGCGGGCCTAGCTGCAGAAGGTTATAGCATTGTAAATCAAATCCACTATATCAAAAGAGGCTATCAAAATATAGTAACTGATTTAAGCTCTCTAGGTGCACAGATACAAGAGAAGGAGTAGTTACAGTTGAAAAAGGAACAACAAAAGAAGAAAAGAAAACTGTATATAGGCATCATAATAGGGCTAATATTGCTCCTATTTTTTATGATGCCTATTTTTTATATTAATGAGATACAAGTTAAGAACAATCATTTCTATACAGCTGAAGATATTATACAAACAGCAGGTGTTCAAAAAAAGCATTTTTTTGATTTATCTTTTAATGAAGCAAAGAAGCAGCTCTTAGAATTGCCATATATAAAAGAGGTAAAACTTAATTATATTTTTCCTGGTAAATTGGAGATAGATGTTGTAGAAAAGTCACCATTTGCATATGTTGAGTTTTCGGGAAATTATATTTGTTTAAATGAAAATGCACAGGTTATTGAGCAAAGTCCTAAAATGTATCATGAACTTCCGATTATTCAGGGATTAAAGTTTGAAAGTTTCAAAATAGGAGAAGTACTACCTATCCAGAATAATGAAGAGTGGCTTTGTGCAACAGAAGTTATACGTTATCTAGAAAAGCATCAGTATATAAAAGAAGTGAGTAAAATTGATGTATACAACCTAGAAGAAATTCACTTGTATGTTGATAAGTTAAATGTTATAATGGGTGATATAAGTGATTTTGACAAAAAAATCGAAGTACTTATCAAGGTTCATGCAGAGTATAATATGGGTATTTTAGATTTAAGCACTTTTGCAAAAAGAGGTGAAGCTTTTTTAAATCCCATTACATAGAAAAGATAAGGCTAAAAATAAATAAAGATACTTCAGATAAAGGGGGAGACTACTTTGCTCGAAATATGGGAAAATGAATTACAAGGTGCTCAAATAAAAGTTATTGGTGTAGGTGGTGGCGGTAATAACGCTGTAGATAGAATGATTGAAAAAGGTCTTGAAGGTGTTGAATTTATTACTGTTAATACAGATCATCAAGCACTGGCTAGATCAGGTGCACCAGCCAAAATTCAGATTGGTGAAAAAATGACACGTGGACTTGGAGCAGGCGCTAATCCAGAAATTGGTACAAAATCAGCAGAGGAAAGTCGTGAGGAGATACTAACAGCTATTAAAGGCGCAGATATGCTATTTATCACAGCCGGAATGGGTGGTGGTACAGGTACAGGTGCAGCACCAGTTATTGCGAGTATTGCAAAAGAAGAAGGTATTTTAACAGTTGGTGTAGTGACTAAGCCATTTAGTTTTGAAGGTCGCAAAAGAATGATTAATGCAGAGAAAGGTATTGCAGAGCTTAAGCAAAATGTAGATACTTTAGTTGTTATCCCAAATGATAAAATTTTACAAGTTATTGATAAGAAGACAACGATGGTGGACGCATTTAGTAAGGCCGACGATGTATTACAACAAGGTGTACAGGGGATTACAGATTTAATTTCAAACCCAGGTATTATTAACCTTGATTTTGCAGACGTACGTACAATTATGAATAATAAAGGTGTAGCCCATATGGGTATTGGACGCGCAACAGGCGAAAATCGTGCAGAAGAAGCTGTTAAATATGCAATTAGTAGTCCTTTACTAGATACAAGCATTGATGGTGCACGTTGTGTACTTGTTAATATGTGTGGTGGTGAGTCTTTAGGACTGATGGAAGCTAATGTAGGTATGGGGCTTATTAGAGAAGCTGTTGATCCAGATGCTGAAATTATTTTTGGTACATCTATTAATGAAAATCTTGGTGAAGAAATTATAATTACAGTTATTGCTACAGACTTTCAAAATCATGATGTAAGTCTTAATACATTCAAACCAGTTCAAGCAACAAAAGAAGAAACGCCAGTACAAACGCAAAAAGCAACTACAGCTCATGTTGAGGAAACAAAGTTTACACCGATTAAAGATATTCAAGTGGAAATTCCTCAATTCTTAAGAAGAAATCGATAAAAACATTCAAAAAAGATACGATATTGTCGTATCTTTTTTTTTATTCACTCTAGAGTTTTTACAAAATTTGTAAGCCTTATCCTTTAAAATGAGAATGTCTAAGGAAAAAGCTGTAGATGAGGTGTACATATGTATGTTGTTTACATGGATGTTTTATTTTGTATTAATTTTATTATGGATACAATTATATTCTGGATTGTGTCCATGCTTATTAATCAGCCTGTTAAGGTAAAAAGGATGATAGTAGGAGGCCTATTAGCAGCTGTTTTGTACTGTATGTTAATTGTAGTCCCGTTTTTGCAGTATGTACCTTATAGCATTTATTCATTTTTTATTCCTGTTTTTCCTATTCTTTATATTTTTAGACCTATTCATATCAGACAATTACTTAAATATTATTCATTATCAATGTTAGTAGCTGCATTGTTAGGAGGAACTACTTTTAGTTTATGGTATATGTTGGGCTATGATAGTAGAGCTATTAGTGAACTCAATATATTCATGCTTATAGGTATAGGCGTAATAATGGGTTTCACTTTTTATACATCTTTTTATTATATAAGAAGGCGTTTTATTTTACCTACTTTTGAATATCAACTTCAATTCATTCAAAAAGATAAGAAAGTTATGTTAAGGGCATTACTAGATACAGGAAACTGTTTATACACACCAATTACGCATCAACCGGTTATCGTAGTTGAATATGATATGGTTAAAGGGCTTTTCACAGAAGAAGAGCAGAAGTTTTTCGAAAGGTTTTCAGATCATTTAGTAGAGTTAGAGCAACTTGATGATGATATAATCAAACATCTTATTCCGTTTAATAGTATAGGGTGTGAATCCGGTATGATTTTAGGCGTAGAAATTGATGAAATGATTCTTGAAAAAATGTCTACACAAAGGCATTTTAATAAATGCATTATTGGCATAGCACAAATGCCTCTTTTCAATGATCATAGTTATAAAGCACTATTACATCCAGAATATATTATAGGGGAGGTTGGATAATGACTAGGTATATTAATAGTATATTAAAAAAGGTTAAGAAGAAATGGAGGGAGCTGTGGTATAGCTTTTTGCTAAAAAGGAAAAAAGCAGTTCATTATATTGGTGGAAGTGAGGTGTTACCACCTCCTTTATCGCGAGATGAAGAAGAAATTCTTATTCAAAAGCTAATAGAATTTGCAGAGCAAGAAGAAGAGATTAAAGCGATAAAAACAACTTTAATTGAGCGAAATTTGCGCCTAGTTGTGTACATTGCCAGAAAGTTTGAAAATACAGGTATTTATATGGAGGATTTAATTTCAATAGGAACAATTGGTCTTATTAAGTCCATTAATACCTTTAAGCCTTGCAAAAAAATTAAGTTGGCAACTTATGCTTCTAGATGTATTGAAAATGAGATTTTAATGTTTTTAAGGCGTACCAATAAGCTTAAAACAGAAGTATCAATCGATGAACCTTTAAATGTAGATTGGGATGGGAATGAGTTACTCCTTTCTGATATATTAGGAACAGAACCTGATATTATTTATCGGAATATTGAAGAAGAAGTTGATAAAAAGTTACTTAAACAAGCACTACTTAAGTTAACGGATCGTGAAAGGGAGATTGTTGAATTAAGATTTGGATTTACGCCTCAAGGAAAAGAAAAGACACAAAAAGAAGTGGCTGATCTATTGGGAATATCTCAATCTTATATTTCAAGACTAGAAAAGAAAATTATATTAAGATTAAAAAAGGAAATTAATAGAATGAGTTAAAAGAGAGTATATTTCTAACGTTAATGGAGAACATATTTATTGACTTTACCTATGCTTAAATAGTATTCCTAGGAGGCAATAGATATGGCTATAAATAAAGTAGAAATATGCGGAGTTAATACAGCTAAGTTACCCATTTTGACAAACGAGCAAAAAGAAACACTTTTTAAGCTTATTGAACAAGGAGATAATAAAGCGAGGGAAGAATATATTAGGGGCAATTTAAGACTTGTACTAAGTGTTATTCAACGATTTAATAATCGTGGTGAACATGTAGATGATTTATTTCAAGTAGGGTGTATAGGCCTTATTAAGGCTATTGATAATTTTGATGTTACGCAAAATGTAAGGTTTTCTACTTATGCAGTACCTATGATTATTGGGGAGATTAGACGTTACTTAAGAGATAATAATGCCATTAGAGTAAGTCGTTCTCTAAGAGATACAGCTTATAAAGCCCTTCAAACAAAGGAACAATTAACACGAAAAAACGCTAAGGAGCCTACAGTTCAAGAAATTGCAGATGAATTAGGTATAAAAAAAGAAGATATTGTATTTGCATTAGATGCTATTCAAGATCCTATTTCCCTTTTTGAACCAGTTTATCATGATGAAAGTGATACACTTTATATTATGGATCAAGTAAGCGATGATAAAAATCAAGATGACGTATGGTTAGAGAATATTGCATTAAAAGAAGCAATGAAACGTATTAATGATAGAGAAAAACAAATTTTGATGCTGAGATTTTTCGCGGGTAAAACACAAATGGAGGTAGCTAATGAAATTGGTATTTCTCAAGCACAGGTTTCTAGATTAGAAAAAACGGCCCTTAAACATATGAAGAAATATATTTAAGGGAAGGGGATTAGTGAGACTACGTATAGTAGATATGAAACATAAAAATCTAATCTAAGGCTGAGTTATCTATGTGACATCAAATGAGATAGGAAAAAGGTACAATTAATAAATTAATTGTACCTAAATAAGGAAAGATAATAGGGGGGTTAGCAAGCATCCAGAATATGCTATTCTTTAGAGAAAGTAAAAGAGATAGGTGAAGATTGTTTAAAAGTAAGTGAGTATTGACTTTTATTTTCATATTGTGATAATCTTGTCATATATATAAAAGGGGGAGTCAACATCATGAAGTGTCCATATTGTGGGTATAGTACCTCTAAGGTATTAAACTCTAGACCTGTTAATGAAAATGATTCTATTAGAAGAAGGAGACAGTGTGAAAGCTGCAACAAGCGTTTTACTACATATGAAAAAATAGAATCCATTCCTCTAGTTGTGATTAAGCGTGATAAGAGTAGAGAAGTATTTGAAAGAGATAAGTTGTTTAAAGGAATACTTCGTTCTTGTAATAAAAGAAATATCTCTATTGAGCAAATTGAGGATTTAGTAGATACCATTGAAAATCAGATTTGTAATGGTGAAAAAAAAGAAGTCTCTTCTACTGAAATCGGTGAAATGACAATGCAAGCTTTAAAAAATCTAGATGAGGTATCTTATATTCGATTTGCATCTGTTTATAAACAATTTGTTTGTATTGATGAATTTATTACAGAATTAGAAAATATAAAAAAGTTAAAACGATAAAGGGTTATTATAGGTTTAATAACTCTTTTTTTATGCCCAAAAGTGTCGGTCTAGTAAGCGATATTGAAGTGCTTCAGCAATATGAGTTGAGGTAATTTGAGTTGCTTCTTCTAAATCAGCAAGGGTACGTGATAGACGCAAAATTTTATCATAAGCACGGATACTGGCTTTAGTTTGAGAGAACCACTGATTTAACAAAGTTTCTCCCTCGGATGTAAGTGAACAAAAACGCTTAATCAGTGAAGGAGGAATTTGACTATTATAATCAAAAGGATAGTCTTGGTAACGAATAGTTTGTTGTTTATGGGCTAACATTACTTTTTTGACCATTTCTTTTGAGGAAAGAGGTAGAGTGTCTTTAAATTCGCTAATAGAAGGCACATGGGTTTCTAAATGAATGTCAATACGGTCAATAAGAGGACCTGATAATTTAGATAAGTATTTTTTTATACTAGATAAGCTACAACTACATTTTTGTGTATCTGGATAGTAACCACAAGGACAAGGGTTCGTTGAAGCAAGGAATAGAAAGTTAGCAGGGTAGGTAAGGGTCAACTGGGCACGAGAAAGAACGATGCGATGTTCTTCTATAGGTTGGCGTAGCAAATCTAATGTGTGCCTATTAAATTCTAAGAGTTCATCTAGAAAAAGAATACCTAAATGAGCAAGGCTCATTTCACCTGGTTTGGGATGAGCACCTCCACCCGTTAAACCTAATGGAGAAATGGTATGATGGGGAGAACGAAAAGGACGATTCTTTATAATTTCACAGTCTGCTAGGAGATGTGCAACGCTATAAATCTTTGTGACTTCTATACATTCCTTTTCTGTTAAAGGAGGAAGAATAGTAGGAAGTCTTTTGGCAAGCATAGTTTTGCCAGAACCAGGAGCGCCAATTAAAAGAGTATTATGATAACCAGCTGCAGCAATCATAAGACCTCTTTTGGCTGCTTCTTGACCTCTGACATCAGCAAAATCTATAGAGTGAGTTAACTCTGGTAAATGAGAAGATTGTTTGCTACATAAAGGTAAATGAAGGTTGCCTTTTACAGAGTCAACCACTTCATTTAGATGTCTAGCTAGTTTAATAACGGTGCTAGGAACTAAACTTCCTTCAGGTTCATTTCCTATAGGAATAATACATTCATCAGATTGATTTACTTCACATAATAAGGGTAATAATCCTCTAACACTACGTAGTGTACCATCTAAAGCAAGTTCACCTATAAAATATTTGTGTTCTAAGTTTGTTGGTGAGAATTCTCCTAAACAACATAATAAGCCTAAGGCAATAGGAAGGTCATACAAGCTTCCTTCTTTTTTGATGTCAGCTGGTGCTAAATTAACGGTGATATGACAGATAGGAAATTTATAGCCACTATTTTTTATAGCACTTTTAACTCGTTCCTTGGCTTCTTTGACTGCGGAGTCAGGGAGACCAACAATATCAAATCCTGGAAGACCATCATGTAGGTCAATTTCTACTTCTATCGGTAAGGCATCTATACCATTTAATGAGTAACTGTTTAATTTACAGAACATTAGGGTATCCTTTCTTTAATCAAAGAGATTTATTGGAGTATAGACAAAAAATTAAAATAATAAACTTAATTATTCGAAAATTTAATAATGGACAAAGTGGTGATTTTATGAGTAAAATATATAGTATCTGGTTTCATGAAATAGGATTACCAGAAGTGATTAAGAAGGAATTAGTGGCATGTTTTCAGTCTTTTGAGTCTATTTATAAGGCGTCTCAGGAGGAATACATGTGTAAAGGATGGCAAGGAGAAATTGTTCAGCGTATTAAAAAGTCTCCTTTATTTACAGATGTATTAGAAGAGCGAATAAAGCGTTATGAAAGCAATCAAGTGAAATTAGTAGATTATTTGGATGAAGGATATCCGGAATATTTAAGGTATATCCCAGATTCACCTATGTTGCTCTATATAAAAGGTAATGATCAGCTGTTGAATACACCTACTATTGGAATAGTAGGATCTCGTAATTGTTCAGAGTATGGTTACAGTGTAACGGTTCAATTAGCACAGGAGCTTGCAGGAGGGGGTATAACGGTTATAAGTGGTATGGCTATGGGAGTTGATGCAGCAGCTCATTATGGTGCTTTAAAGAGTGGTATGACCATTGCTGTATTAGGGAATGGATTAAATATATGTTATCCAGCTTGTAATCAAAGAATATATGAAGAGATCTTAAGCAAAGGGTGCATTATTTCTGAATATGATTTGGA